>JBFICW010000006.1:0-89960 GCA_041581635.1 Porticoccus sp.
ACGCTCTTTCTGCAGGTTGACGAGTTCCTCTTGTTGTTTGTGTAGTCTGGCTTTTTGGCTGCGCAACTTGAGATAGAGGTAAAAGGCATAACTACCAAGAACCATAATAATAACTATCCCAAGGATCACTAATAAATTCATATAATTCACGTAAATTTCTCTACCCAAGCGATATGTGGTGGGTAATTAATATTGGTTTTATAGCGTAGGAATTAGGGCGCTAGTCCTTCACTTCTCTCAATTGCGGAGTTTCATTCTGGTCTGTAGCCTCCTGAGTTAAATCCTCAGGCAATTGGCGCTTGGTACGGGCGCCTAATTTTTTCATGTCCTCGAACTTTTTCACCAGATTTCCACGCCCATCGACCAGTCGTTTGCGAGTTTGCTCCCAGGCCCCTTGAGTTTTATCGATATGACGTCCCAATTCGTCCAATGATTCCACCACCAGCACCAATTGATCGTAGAGCTTACCCGCTTCCGATGCGATCTTTTCGGCATTGCGATTCTGGTCTTCGTAGCGCCAAATGTTATGAATTGTCCTAAGTGTCGCCAGCAACGTCGTTGGGCTGACCAGAATAATACCTTTGTCATAGGCATCTCTGAACAAGGTGTGATCATGCTCCAGCGCCAACATAAATGCGGCTTCGATGGGGACAAAGATTAATACAAAATCCAGAGTATTAACCCCTTCCAGATCCTCGTAGGCCTTGCGACTTAACCCTGAGATATGATTTCTAATTGAAAGGATATGCTGCTTGAGAAACTGCTGTTTTGGCACCGCATCTTCAGTCCGGCAATAACGTTCATAATCAGTTAGGGAGACCTTGGCATCGATCACAATATCCCGCTGATCCGGCAGATGGATAATCACATCGGGATTTTTACGCCGCCCTTCATTATCCTGTAACGCAACCTGAGTGTTATATTCACGCCCTTTGGTGAGTCCGGACTCTTCCAGAATACGCTCCAGGACCACCTCGCCCCAATTACCCTGAAACTTGCTGTCGCCCTTTAACGCATTGGCTAATTGAACCGCATCTTCACCTACCTGCTGAGCCTGTTTCTGTAATTCAACCACCTGCCCGATAAGTTTGTTACGTTCGGCGTTTTCTTTGTCGTAGGCATCTTCGACTTTTTTACGGAATGCCGTAATTTCAACGCGCAGTGGATCGATTGTAGAATTGAGCGCCTGCTGACTTTGCTGTGAAAACTGTTGAGAAAACTTTTCCTGTTTGGCATCAAAAATTCGGTTAGCGAGATTTTCAAACTCCTGGGTCAAGCTTTCTCGCGCCTGCCTGAGTAACTGAAGCTGCTCCTCATACCGAGTCCGATCTGTCTCTAGCCGAGTTTCCAATGATGCCTTCTCACGGTTCAGAGAAGCGACTTCATGATCACGCTGTACCAGAGTTTGGGTAAGACTATCCACATCTTGAGCCAAACGCGCCATCGTTACATCGGTCGTCACCTGTTTTTTACTGCCCGCTAACCGAGTCAATAAAAAAACAAGTGCGGCACCAAAGACAGTACCCACTATAAGAAGTATCAAATTTTGCCCACTGATAACCATGTAATAGACCCACTGCTTTAACAAACCAATTTAACCAAGATATATCCTAAATGGTGAAGGTTATGCGATCATTGGCAATCACACTAGGATAACAAAGATAACCCTCATGATGCGCCCGCTTTTTGATATTGCCACGCTCAAGGACGACATTGAGGCAGGGGCTCTGATTCTCACGTCCAACAACCGTTTGGCAACAAAAATACAGCAAGCATGGGGGCAATATCAGCTGACATCAGGGAAAACCTGTTGGCCCCAGCCTGCTATTTATGCCATCGAAAACTGGATCGACGAGTGTTGGCAGCGCTGTTGCGATGCTGGCGTCGAGTGTGTGTCAGCAGGTACTGTCATTTCGCCCCAGGTAGAACAGTTTCTTTGGGAACAGGCTATTGATGAAGATCGGGGAAAACCAGACAACCTGATACCAGCCAGTTATGCCCGGCTGGCCAGTACAGCCTACTCCGTAGTTCAGCGCTGGAAGATTCCAATTGATCAATTACGGGACGAATCACCATTGTTCTATCAGTGGATCAACGATTTTCGTACCAAGCTGATCCAAAATAGGTTAATCACCGCTGCAGATCGAACCAATGCTGTCGTCAAAAGCTTTCAAAGTACAGCTCTAAGCTCTGATCGGCGTATTGTCATGGTGGGATTTGATAGCATCCCACCATTGTATTCAGCCCTGACAGAATCGGCCTCGAGCTCTGTAAGCATCATTCGCCAATTTATACCTGAACAAAACCAGATTCATCAAGCTTCATTTCACGACGAACAACAGGAACTCGAGGCAGCTGCGGCCTGGGCAAAACATCACCAGGAAGTAGACCCTCATTGCAGAATCGGTATCGTTATTCCTGAATTGGCGAGAGTCAGGCAGCAAGTCGATCGTATTTTTCGTCATGCACTTGAGCCAAGTTATCGACTGCCAACCCAGGCAAGAATGGCAGCCCCCTTCAACATTTCGGCGGGTATACCCTTAAGTGAGGAGGCATTAATTGCTACGGCGCTACTGCTTCTTTCCCTAAACCGACAACAATTGCCTTTAACTGATCTGTGCAAGCTACTTAACTCTCCTTTTTGGGGCAATGAACATATCTCTATAAGAGCTATCGCAGAACAACGTTTACGCAAGCTAGCCAAGCAAAACCTAAGGTGCAGTGAATTTCGTTACCAGGTTCACCTTGCTGATAAATCACTCGCTGCCGATGATTCAGACAAGGGGCATGAACCTCTTGTTTCAAACAGCCCAGATCTTGCGAACGCTGCGCCGACAACAGGTCTTGCCGCCAAACTTGAACGTGCTGAAGCACTTCGTCGCGAGGGCCCAAACAAAGCCAGTTTTTCCCATTGGCTAACGCTATTTCAACAACAACTCGAGGTTTTAGGTTGGCCGGGTGAACGCTCTGTAGATAGCATTGAATATCAACAACAACAGCACTGGCTCAGAATGTGCGAGCACTATCTTTCCCTCGACGCACTTGGCATAGAGGTGTCCCTCATTGAGGCATTGCGGCAACTTCTTAAACTGACCAGCCAAACCGTGTTTCAGGCTGAAACAGACGATGCTTCCATTCAAATTCTAGGATTGCTAGAGAGCGCCAGCTTACGTTTTGACCACTTATGGGTAATGGGTATGGATGATGCACACTGGCCACAAGCCATTGCACCAAACCCTCTGCTACCGATTACGTTACAAAGAGAATTTCAAACACCCCGGTCGTCACCAGAGCGTGAACTGGCATTAGCTCAACACCAAATTGCAGAGTTAAGAAAGGCCGCCAACAATACTATTTTTAGTTTCAGCCAGTTCGATACCAACCGTCTACGGCAAGCCAGTAGGTTAATAGCAGATTTGGAGGTACTACAACCTGACGATCTCCCACAGATCAATATGATTGACTCTGCCGCTACGGCACAGCTGGAACGGGTACCCTGTGAATTCGGGCCTCCCCTTGAGCTAAAAAATGAAGACGTAAAAGGTGGGAGTAGTATCTTCAGGGATCAGGCTGCCTGCCCTTTTAATGCCTTTGCTCGACATCGTCTCGGAGCATATGAACCACCAGAGCCAGTGCTGGGTCTCTCCAACATGGACAGAGGCTCGTTGCTCCACGATTGTCTCGAAAACCTATGGCAGCAGCTCGGCAGCCAACAAAAACTACTGACCATGCCTGATGAAGAAATTTTGCATCTTATCGGTCAAGTTGTTACCGCCACACTCCTACGGTGGACAAAAAAGCGACCCGATTTATTTGGCCAACAGTTTACCTCCATTGAAAAACAGCGGTTGGTCAACATACTCCACCAGTGGCTTGAACTTGAAAAAGAACGACCACCCTTTAGCGTTATAGCTTTCGAGGCAAACGTAGAAACTGAGTTTGCCGGGTTACCACTCAGACTGATCATCGATCGTATTGATCAACTCGGTGATGGCCAGCTGATGATTATTGACTACAAAACGGGAAAGGCCAGTACCAACAGCTGGCTTGGCGATCGTCCAGAGCAACCTCAAATACCACTTTATGTACTTTGTAGCGATAACCCGGTAGCGGCAGCAACCTTTGCCGTTATCAATGTCGCTCAGCAACAATTTGTGGGATTTTCACAGTCTCCGGACCTACTTCCGGGTATACAGCCGCCCGGGAGAAAAAATGAGCCAGAAAACTGGAATGCATTGTTATCTCAATGGCAGGAATCGTTGACAACACTTGCAACGGAATTCAAAACCGCCTATGCACCGGTTAAATTTTACAACCCCGGGGTCAGCCAATTCCAACAGGAACTTGAACCACTCAACCGTATCGCCGAGATGCCTAATAACATCACCAGAGGGGAGCCGACGTCATGACGGTTGCCGACTTACCCCAACGTCAGCAGGCGCTTGATCCTCAACGTTCCTTTGCTGTATCAGCGCCAGCCGGTTCGGGAAAAACTGAACTTCTCATCCAGCGAGTTCTGCGATTACTAGCGCTAGTAGATGAACCCGAGGAAATTCTCTGCATGACGTTCACCCGCAAGGCTGCGGGAGAAATGCAGCAACGAATTCTAGAAGCACTGACCAAGGCTGCTAATAACGACCAGCCACAAAATAGCCACCAACAAATCACTTTTGGTTTAGCTAAACAAGCGCTCCAACAAAACCAAAATAACAATTGGATGCTGCTTGAAAACCCTAACCGCATTCGAATACAGACGATTGATGGATTCAGCCTGAACCTGGCCCAGCAACTTGCAATAGAAAGTCGCTTTGGCGATTACTCCGAACCTCTGGACGACCCATTACCTGTCTACAGAGAGGCTATCGCTGAAGTCTTACTGCCAACACTTGAGCAACAGAGCAAACTGGGCAAATCCATTGCTTCCTTGCTTCATCACCTCGATAACGACCTCAACAAACTGGAACAGCTGCTTATAAATTTGTTGGGCAAGCGTGAACAGTGGTTAGGCCACCTATTTGAATCCCGAGATGCCAGGCGCTATCTAGAAACTTTTTTAAATCAGGTCATTGAGGAGACATTGTCTGAAGCACACCAGCTGCTGTCTGCCTTTGGTAGTGATCTTTCCATGCTTGCTGACTATGCTGCCAGCCAATTACCCGACGACAAACAACATTTGGCTATCAACTCTTGTCTAGGGATAACTCAACTTCCAGAAAGTAGTTGTAGTGATCTCAAATGCTGGCAAGGGCTCTGCGAATTATTACTCACAGGAACCCATGACTGGCGAAAACAGCTAAACAAAAATGTTGGCTTTCCCACAGAAACCCACCTAGGTGACAAGACCTTCGCCAAAGCGCAAAAGGACGCAATGGGAACGCTGATCGGCGAATTACAATCGATTCCAGGTCTACGAGACACACTTGAAGATATTCGCTTTCTTCCACCAAGCGAATACAACGACAAGCAATGGGAAATATTGGATGCACTCACGGAACTACTTCCCGCTCTAGCCGCACAATTGAGTCTGGTGTTCCAACAGAAACAAGTCTGTGATTTTACCGAAATAACGCTTGCGGCACTGCGATCTCTCGGAACAGAAGATGAACCAACTGATTTGGGGTTAAAACTTGATTATCAAATCAAACATATACTGACCGATGAATTTCAGGATACATCCTCTGTTCAATTTAACATCTTACGGAGACTGACCGCAGGCTGGCAGCCAAATGATGGGCGAAGCCTATTTATTGTGGGGGATGCAATGCAATCTCTCTATGGCTTTCGCAATGCCAATGTTGGACTGTTTCTCGAGGCTCGGAGTTTGCCCATTGGCAATCTACGTCTAGAGCCTCTGGATCTTCAGGTTAACTTTCGCTCACAAGCAGGCATTATTAATTGGGTTAATCACGCGTTTAACACTGCATTCCCAGCCAGTGACAATGTTAGCCGTGGAGCCGTGAGCTATACACCGTCCCTCGCCCACCATCCAGACCTTAAAAATGAAGCGGTCACCATTGATGCATTTGTCAATTACCCCGATCGCCAGGGAGAAGCCGACCATGTTGTACGCTTGGTCGACGAAGCCAAACAGCAATCTCCAGATGGATCTATCGCCATTTTGGTACGAAATAGAACCCATTTACCGGATATTTTACATGCCCTCCAAGATGCGGGACACCGGTGGCAGGCAACTGATATAGACCCTCTCGGTAAACGGATGCCAGTGATTGACCTAATGTCTCTCACCCGAGCCATGCTTTCCCCTGCAGACCGAATTGCCTGGCTAGCAATTTTACGTGCACCTTGGTGCGGATTGAATCTGAACGATTTGTTTCTGGTAGCCAATACCACGCTGCCTAAACACAATCCCAAGGCTAACGGAGAACGCTACCCTCTATTATTGTTGAATATTCTGCATTTCAGAGAAATTTCAAACTTATCCATAGAGGGAAAGCAGATATTAGATCGCGTCAGCCACGTTTTAAAACTAGGATGGGAGAACCGCTATCGTAAACCACTACGCACCTGGATTGAGGGTATCTGGGTCATGCTTGGAGGCGTAGAGTCACTGTCCTCCTCAACCGCTCTTCAGCAGTGCCATCAGTACCTGGGTTTACTCGAACAACATGAAACGAATGGAACCATTCAAGACTGGCGTGCTTTTGAAAAAGCCGTCCAATCGCTCTATGCCAAGCCTGATCAAATGGCTGACCCCAACCTTCATGTCATGACAATTCATAAGGCAAAAGGGCTTGAATTCGATACGGTGATTATCCCCGGTCTTAATCGAAAACCTCGTGGTGATGACAAACAATTAATACTCTGGCAGGAACGCGTTGGACTAAACGGGGAAAACCAACTCATCATTGGCCCTCTTGAACAAGCCGGTCAAGATGCCGACCCGCTTTTCCAATACCTCCAAAGGGAACAAAAACTTAAGGGGCAATTGGAAAAAGCCCGTGTACTTTATGTGGGTGCCACACGAGCTATCAAGCAACTACACCTACTGTACACTAAGGAAGAGAACAAGAAACCGACCTCAAACAGCTTACTGGAAAGTTTATGGCCGGCCATTAATCACCAGAGCGTTGAAATCCACAGCCATTATTATCAACCCGATCATGCAAGCTTGGATAACCCGGCTCCCTCTATCGCGATCCCGGAATTAAATAGCTTGCAACGGCTGCCCGCTAGCTGGGTTTCATCCAGTACTATGAATACTGTATTGGATAATAATTTCGACCCCATCGATCCAGGTAATAAGAACAGTAATCTAGTACCGCCGCTCGAGACCAACCCATCGTCACGTCACACAGGAACAGTGCTCCACCGAATATTACGCCAAATAGTTTCTGAGGGGCTGTCGACCTGGAGCGCGGATAAAATTAAACAGCGACGCCCCTTCTGGGACATCCAGCTTCGTCAATTGGGTGTTTATCAGACGAATGAACCTCTGTGCATTTTAGAGAGAGCGATTAACAAATGTCTTACCGATGATAAGGCTAAATGGCTGCTGGACGATCGACATCCACAGAGCCAATGTGAATACGCAGTTGGCTTTTATTCACAACATGGTGGATCTAAAACAGCCATCGTGGATAGAACGTTTGTCACCGATGGCGTGCGTTGGATTATTGATTACAAGACAGCAGAACCCGATGAAGATGAGCCCTTGGAAGCATTTATTCAGCGTCAAATAAGCCAATACAAGGGGCAGTTAAATAATTATGCCGAGATCTTCAGACAAATGAGTGACACGCCTATTAAAAAAGCACTTTATTTTCCGCTCATCAGTCGCCTTGAGGTTATTTAAAGGGTAATTTTCATCGCTACCACTATTCTCACTTGAATCTTCTTCGCTGTAAGCCAAGGAATACCCCAAACCGAGACATTTGATGTAGAATGCAAGGCTTGATATGAACATTTTTTTAGTGTGGAAAGTAAATGACACAAGCTGTTGAAAACATCAACATCCGCTCTCAGGATGTACTGGTGACCCCAAAGAACCTGAAGAAAGAGATTCCGGTAAGTAGCGCTGCCCTTAAGACTATCACGGATGGTCGCAGTACAATCCAGAACATACTCGACAGGAAAGATCACCGCATCCTCGTGGTTATTGGCCCCTGCTCCATCCACGATATTAAAGCGGCCAAAGATTATGCCAACCGCTTAAAGACATTAGCAAAGGAAGTCGATGATACGCTCTTCGTTGTCATGCGTGTGTATTTTGAAAAACCTCGCACCACTACGGGCTGGAAAGGGTTAATCAATGACCCTTACCTCAATGACTCATTTAAAATCACTGATGGTCTTCATGTGGGTCGTCAGCTGTTGCTTGATGTTGCCGAATTAGGGCTGCCTACTGCCACGGAAGCACTAGACCCTATTTCTCCTCAATATATGCAAGATTTAATCTCCTGGTCTGCGATTGGAGCCAGAACAACAGAGTCTCAAACTCACCGTGAAATGGCCTCGGGGCTATCCTCTACTGTGGGCTTTAAGAATGGCACCGATGGCAGCCTTACCGTCGCCATCAATGCCCTACAGTCTGTAGCCAGCCCCCACCGCTTTCTGGGCATTAATTCCGATGGCAGCGTATCGGTGATAACCACAGCAGGAAATCCCTATGCACACGTGGTGCTGCGAGGTGGTGACGGCAAACCAAATTATGATTCTGTCAGTGTATCGCTTGCCGAGCAGGAACTGAGCAATGCCGGAATTGCTGCAAACATCATGGTGGATTGCAGTCATGCCAATTCCAACAAGAATCACGAACTACAGCCTTTGGTTATGGAAAACGTGACTAATCAAATTCTTGAGGGTAACAAATCTATTATTGGCATCATGGTTGAAAGTAACCTGAAAGCCGGCAATCAAAAAATTACCGCGAACCTGGATGATCTTGAATATGGCGTTTCTATAACCGATGCATGTATTGATTGGGAAACAACGGAAAAAGCTTTGCGGGATATGCGAGAAAAGCTGAAAGACATCTTGCCTGGCCGAACAAAATAGCGGTCACAAGAGCTTTTAGAGAATAAAAAAACGGGCCTTAGAGCCCGTTTTTTTATGACAGTGTTTTATAAAACCAAACTATCTAATGTAGTATCAATAACCTTTTTCAAGGCACTTCTATCGGAACCCATTTTGGACAGCGACCGTAACCCGGAAATCATAGCCAGCAAATAATCAGCCTGGGCATCAATGTCCTTTTTCTCGTCAATCATGCCCTTATCACGAGCTTCTATTAACCTATTTACAAACAGTTCACGCACCTCGCGTAAATATTCTCCAGCTTCACTGGCGATTTCCGGCGAAGTATTGCTTAGCTCTGAAACAGTATTAAACAATAGGCAACCATTAGAAAGGCTCACATCTTCGTTAATGAACTTACTGTAATAAAATGACCTAATGGCCTGAATTGGATCTTCGATACCAATTAATGTAGAGGAATGTAAACCCTCACGGCTTCTTGCATAACAGGCCATGGCTTCCGAAAAAAGGTTATCTTTATTGCCAAAAGTGGCATAGAGGCTACTACGGTTAATCCCCATAACGGCTATCAGCTTACTGATAGAACTTGCGTTATATCCATCAGACCAAAATAAATCCAAAGCCTTTGTGACAACTTCATTGCGATCAAACTCTCGCAACCTAGACATATGCTCTCCTTGCAGGCAAAAAATTACCTACTTGGCATTATTACACTCAACACCCAGCATAAGTGAAAAGATAACTATGTCACAAGGGTACTACATATATGACTGACTACGGTCGCTATGATCGGTGACGTCTCGAATGCCTTTCAGCTCAGGAATTTTTTCCAAAATAGTCTTTTCAACCCCTTCCTTCAAAGTAACATCGACCATGCCACAGCCTTGGCAGCCACCACCAAAACGCAGGATAGCAACATCATCAACCACTTCTTCAAGACTAATCATTCCACCGTGTGAGGCCAAACCAGGATTCACATCGTTGTGCAAAACATAGTTGATCTTATCTTCCACGGGGCTGTCATCATTAACCTGAGGCATTCTGGAGTTCGGCGCACGAATGGTTAATTGTCCGCCAAACTTGTCGTCGGAGTAATCAACCTTAGCATCTTCAAGAAAAGGCAGACTGCGTTGACCAAAGTGGGCTTTAAACCCATCGAGTTCCATGACGGTATCGTCTTCCTTCTCTTCACCTGGACGGCAATAGGCTATGCAGGTTTCAGCTTTCGGCGTACCGGGATCAGAAACAAACATTCTAATACCGATGCCTTCGCAATCTTGCTTGGCCAGTAGATCAGCCAAATACTTTTGAGCGGATTCTGTGATCGTGATGTTGAGCATTAAAATACCTGAAACCTATACCTGAGTAATTTAGTCATGTATTCTACCATTTATGCTCTTTGGCGACAATGAAATGATGATTAATTTTAGCCAGAAAATGCAGCATAGCATTGATCCAGGCAACCACAGAATAGACTGAGAGACACCTGAAAATTCTGCTAGAATGCGCCTCTTTTTCTTTTCCCAACAACATTGAAATGGTCTTAATCGCAGTAAAATGGACAACAACTTGAATAATCGGCAAACACATATTGATGCTCTCCAACAAGCAGCCCGTGATCGTATCCTGATTCTGGATGGCGCTATGGGCACTATGATTCAATCACACAGATTTACCGAGGCTGATTATCGCGGTGATCGCTTTGCAGATTGGCCGCAGGATGTTGCGGGTAACAATGACCTGCTATCCCTGACCCAGCCTGATGTAATTCGAAGCATACACCGTGTCTACTTAGAGGCCGGTGCCGATATTGTTGAGACCAATACATTTAACGCAACTACCGTCTCCATGGCAGATTACGCGATGGAATCACTGGTTCGTGAACTCAATGAAGCCGGAGCCAGACTTGCTCGAGAAGCCTGTGACGAAATTGCCACAGCTGATCGACCACGGTGGGTTGCCGGGGTGCTTGGGCCAACCAGCCGCACGCTTTCCATCTCACCAGATGTCAATGATCCTGGCGCACGAAACTCCAGCTTTGACGAACTCGTGAAAACCTATATCGATGCAACCGAAGGCCTTATTGCCGGTGGAAGCGACATTATCCTAATCGAAACTATTTTCGATACCCTGAATGCCAAAGCAGCCATCTTTGCAGTAAAGCAGGTATTTGAAGACCAGGGTTTTGAATTACCCATTATGATCTCGGGCACCATCACCGATGCCAGCGGCCGTACGCTGTCTGGTCAGACACCCGAAGCTTTTTGGAATTCTGTGTCGCATGCGAAGCCCTTTTCCATTGGGCTTAACTGCGCATTAGGCGCTAAGGAGTTACGCCCTCATATTGAAGAGCTCTCGCGACTTGCAGATACACGAGTCAGTGCACACCCCAATGCCGGCCTACCCAATGAATTTGGCGAGTATGACGAAACAGCTGAAGAAATGGCGGTTATTGTCGGTGAATTTGCACAGAGTGGCCTAGTTAATATCATTGGAGGTTGTTGCGGAACAACCCCAAAGCACATCAAAAAAATTGCCCAAGCTGTAGAGCAATATTCCACACGACAAATTCCCAAGCTAGAACCGGCCTGCCGTCTATCCGGTCTGGAAGCATTCAACATTACCTCTGAGTCTCTCTTTGTAAATATTGGTGAACGGTGCAATGTCACCGGTTCCGCACGCTTTAAACGCCTGGTTCTTGGGGATGATTACGACACAGCTCTGGATGTCGCTCGCCAACAGGTAGAAGATGGCGCTCAGATTATCGACATCAACATGGACGAAGGCATGCTTGATGCCGTCCATGCAATGACAACCTTCCTTAAACTTGTGGCATCTGAACCCGATATTTCACGTATTCCACTGATGATCGACTCATCAAAGTGGCATGTGATTGAAGCAGGCTTAAAATGGGTTCAGGGAAAATGTATTGTTAATTCAATTAGCCTCAAAGAAGGTGAAGAACCTTTTATTGAGCAAGCTAAGCTGTGTCTTAAATATGGTGCTGCCGTTGTGGTCATGGCATTTGACACGAAGGGGCAGGCTGACAATCTGGAACGCCGTAAAGAAATCTGTCAACGTAGCTACGACATACTAGTCAACAAGGTAGGATTTCGTCCCGAAGATATCATCTTCGACCCTAATGTCTTTGCTGTCGCTACCGGTATTGATGAACATAACAACTATGCCGTGGACTTCATTGAAAGCGCTAAATGGATCAAACAAAACCTTCCCGGAACACTGATCTCAGGCGGAATCAGCAACGTATCATTTTCATTTCGTGGAAATAACCCGGTTCGAGAAGCGATTCACTCAGTCTTTCTGCTTTATGCAATCCGTGCCGGTTTAAGCATGGGGATCGTTAATGCTGGGCAGCTTGCGGTCTACAGTGACCTACCCGATGAACTGCGTAACAAGGTAGAGGATGTCATCCTCAACCGCCACCCGGACAGCACTGAAAACCTGGTTGAGATTGCAGAAAAATACCGAGGTGACGGTTCCACTGAAGTGAACAAAGCGGATCTGGAATGGCGTGACTGGCCAGTGGAAAAACGTCTTGAGCATGCGTTAGTAAAAGGTATCACCACGTTCATCATTGAAGATACGGAAAGCGCCAGATTGAATGCCGAGCGACCACTTCACGTGATTGAAGGTCCGCTTATGGACGGCATGAACGTAGTCGGTGATCTGTTCAGTTCTGGAAAAATGTTCCTACCTCAGGTTGTGAAATCTGCCCGGGTAATGAAACAGGCCGTCGCCCACCTTCAACCCTATATTGAAGCGGAAAAGCAAGACGGTGCCGAAACGAATGGCAAAATCTTAATGGCTACAGTGAAAGGTGACGTCCATGACATTGGCAAAAACATTGTCGGAGTGGTGTTAGGCTGCAACAACTACGAAGTAGTCGACCTAGGCGTTATGGTGCCGACTGAAAAGATCATCGAAACAGCCATAAAAGAGAATGTCGATATTATTGGGCTCTCTGGACTTATTACGCCATCATTAGACGAAATGGTGCATATTGCTAGCGAACTTGAACGACAGAAGCTGAACTTTCCACTGTTAATTGGAGGGGCGACTACCTCCAAGGCTCACACTGCTGTCAAAATCGACCCAAAATACCAGATCAATCAATCCATCTATGTTGCAGATGCCTCGCGTGCTGTAGGTGTGGCCAGCAAGCTACTTAATCACGGGCAGCGGGATACTTATATAGCCGAGATACGGCGGGAATATGAAGAAGTCCGCAAACGAACCGCCAATCGCAAGCCACGTGGCACGACCTTCCCCTATTCGGAAGCGGTCAAATCCGGTCTGAAAATAGATTGGAAACAATACAGGCCACCGGTTCCTAAAGCCATTGGCGTGCAGGTTTTGGACGACTACCCTCTCACCAAGCTGGTCGACACTATCGACTGGACACCCTTCTTTATCACCTGGGAACTGGCAGGGAAATACCCCAAGATACTCAAAGATGAGAAGGTCGGCGAAGCTGCACGAAATTTATTTGCAGATGCAAAAAAAATGCTGCAACAGATAGTCGATCAAAAATTGGTCAAGGCTCGGGCTGTATTTGGTTTATGGCCGGCAAATACAGTCAACCATGATGATATTGAAGTCTATGCAGACGAATCCAGAAGCCAGGTGCTCACCACCCTTCACCACATTCGTCAACAAACCCGAAAATTTGGCGCTGATAATGAACTAAAATCTTTAGCTGACTTTATTGCACCTAAGGAGACGGGCATTACTGATTATGTTGGTGCCTTTGCTGTAACCACCGGCATAGGGGTTGATGAGCTCGCCAAAGAGTATGAAGCCAAGGGCGATGACTACAACAGTATTATGGTAAAAGCCCTGGCTGATCGTTTGGCTGAGGCCTTTGCCGAGCATCTGCATCAACGTGTACGCAAGGAATTTTGGGGCTATGCTGATACCGAGACACTGGACAATGATGAACTCATAAAAGAGAAGTATCAGGGTATCAGGCCTGCCCCAGGCTATCCTGCCTGCCCAGACCACAGCGAAAAACAGAGTTTATTTGCGTTACTGGATGTCACTAAGAACACTCAGATAACACTCACTGAGAGTTTTGCCATGATGCCCACCGCTGCGGTTAGCGGTTGGTATTTCTCGAACCCACAGGCTAAATATTTCAACACCGGCAAAATTCAGCGCGATCAATTGGAAAGTCTGGCCCAGCGTAAAAATCTACCTGTTGAGGAACTGGAACGCTGGTTGAGGCCCGTCTTAGAGGATTAAGATTGAACGATAGCAAGAAATGGAGATACCAATGAATGAAACTGACAACCACAAGAAACCAAACTTCTGGCAGATCGTATTGAGTACGCTGGCCGCATTTTTGGGTGTGCAGAGTAGCAAAAACCGGGAAAGGGACTTTAAACACGGAAATATCTATGTCTATGTGGTTTCAGGGCTGATCTTCACTATTATTTTTATCTTTACCGTTGTCTCTGTCGTCAGACTTGTTCTTCACAATGCCGGAATGTAAACCCCTTCATTAGTGATATAAAAAAAGGCGGTCATAATGGCCGCCTTTTTAAATGTAACCTAATAGCGACGGGCTTACTGATTACTGACCCAGAATATAACCGTCGTCACAAACAGACAAATAACGGCAAGTGCTACAAAAGTATCGGCACAGCTATCACTATTGCCTTGTTCAACTTCATTAGTGACTACTTCATTGGACATGTTGTCTAAACCTCGTTAACGGCTGAAAATCTGCGGCAGGGATTGTATCAGTATCATTTAGTCTTGTCCTCCCCAACAAACTCTTCAATCAGGCCAGTCGATATAGCCTAATTGGATGGTTATAGAGTTAAAAGGTTTTTCAATATCAGCAAACAAAACGCTATTATTTCTACCCCACTGACAAGGGGCGTGAGAACCTGTAGAATTCGCGCCTTTCTATCATCCGATACTCTAAAAACCATATAATTTATGTACGTATACAACGAAAACGATCAGAAAATTATTGAGGAACGTGTAGCGCAGTTTCGTGGCCAAACCGACCGTTATCTTGCGGGCGAACTGGCTGAAGACGAGTTTCTGCCCTTGCGTCTCCAGAATGGCCTGTATATTCAGCGCTTAGCCCCCATGCTACGCATCGCTGTGCCCTATGGCCTGTTGAATTCAAAGCAATTCCGCAGGCTGGCACATATTGCTCGAACATACGACAAGGGTTATTGCCACATAACCACCCGTCAAAATATCCAGTTCAATTGGCCACAACTGGAAGAAGTTCCAGATATTCTGTCCGAGTTAGCCGAAGTACAAATGCACTCCGTGCAGACCAGTGGCAACTGTATTCGCAACACGACATCAGACCAATTTGCTGGTATTGCTCGCGACGAACTCGAGGACCCACGTCCCTGGTGTGAAATCATCCGCCAGTGGTCTACTTTTCATCCAGAGTTTGCCTTCCTACCCCGCAAGTTCAAAATTGCAGTGTGCGGAACTGAAGGTGACCGTGCTGCCATTCAGGTTCACGATATTGGCCTTCAACTTGTTAAAAATGACGACGGGGAAATTGGCTTCAAGGTTCTGGTTGGTGGCGGTCTAGGGCGTACCCCTGTAATTGGTAGTGTCATCCGAGAATTCCTTCCAAAGGAAGATTTGCTCACTTATCTAGATGCAATCCTTAGGGTGTACAACCGTCATGGCAACAGATCCAACAAATACAAGGCCAGAATTAAAATTCTCGTACGTGCGTGGACTGCGGAAGTCTTTGCGGAAGAAGTCGAATCTGAATGGGAATATATTAAAGACAGCCCAGCTAAGTTGACCGACCAAGAAATTGAACGGGTTAAAGGTTTCTTTACTGCACCAAATTATCAGTCAATAGATGATTCTGCCGTCGAGGCTGACCTAGAAGAGCGATCAGAAGACAATATCGCATTCGCAAAATGGCTACAGAGAAATATTACGCCTCATCGAGTACCCGGCTACGCTGCTGTAACCCTGTCACTTAAACCCACGGGGGTAGCGCCAGGGGATATTACTGACGATCAGCTAGAAGCAGTCGCTGATCTTGCAGACCAGTACTCCTTTGGCGAAATTCGAGCGACACACAACCAAAACCTGGTTCTGGCAGATGTTAAAAAGTCCGATCTGTTTGAACTATGGCAAAAAGCGAAAGCTGGTGGCTTCGCAACACCTAACATCGGCACACTGACCGATATGATTTGTTGTCCTGGCGGTGATTTCTGCTCTTTAGCCAATGCCAAATCGATTCCCGTTGCCGAAGCATTGCAGCGTAAATTTGACGATATGGACTATGTCTATGACCTTGGCGATCTATCGCTAAACATATCCGGCTGTATGAATGCCTGTGGACATCATCACGTGGGTAACATCGGTGTGCTTGGCGTGGATAAAAAAGGCGAAGAATTTTACCAGATTCAACTGGGCGGTAGTTCTGATACCGATGCCTCTCTAGGTAACGTCCTCGGCCCATCGTTTGGGCGTGAAGATATGCCCACAGTCATTGAGAAAATTCTCAACATCTATATTGAAAACCGTAACGGTGATGAATTATTTATTGATACCTATCGCCGTATTGGACTCACCCCTTTCAAGGAGAGTGTCTATGCCAAAGATAATTAAGGGCAATCAGGTTGTCGACGACAGCTGGATTATCATTGAAAAAAATTTCGACGGTGAACTGCCAATGGGAAAGCTTTTGCTACCCTTGCAATATTGGCTAGATAACCGTGAGAACCTCCAATTAATGTGCACAGGCCTGTGGATTGACAGCGACGAAGACGTCGAAGCAATAGGTTTCGAAGCAAACCTCTTTCCTTTAATCGCGGTTAATTTTCCAGCTTTCGCCGACGGAAGAGGTTTTTCTACGGCCCGCCTATTAAAGGAACGTTATGGTTTTACTGGGCAAGTCCGTGCTATCGGCAATGTCATTCAGGATCAGTTATTTTATCTAAAACGTTGTGGTTTTGATTCTTTTGACTTAAAAGAAGGTACCAACCTGGAAGATGCTATTGCCTCTCTAAGTGATTTTAGTGTGACCTACCAAGCTTCGGTGGATCAACCCGAACCACTTTTTCGCAGAAGCTAATCAAAGCCCTGCAAACTACTTCAGTTATCGGTAGTTAGCAGGGCTGCTCCTCCACGATCCACGACCAATTAACCTCCCCATCATAAATTTAGGCATAGGGAAACTTGCCGCTGTTGGCCCCTTACCTCACAATAACGTACAAGGGGTATCTTTATGAGCGAAACGGTTTTTCAATCGTTCTTTCTAATTTTTACTGGTGCAGCGATCGTTGCATCTCTTGCAATCTATGGGCGACAACCATTACTTGTTGCCTATATCGCTTTGGGCGCCCTTATTGGTCCGTATGGTTTGGGCTGGGTGCAGGATGTTCATTTACTCGCTGAAATTTCAGAAATTGGAATTATTTTCCTGCTGTTTCTTCTGGGGTTAGACCTGCAGCCACAGTCGCTAATGACGGCCCTGCGTAAAGTGACCGTCGTCACACTGATAAGCTCGTTCACTTTTGCTGGCGCAGGCTATCTGATTGCCTATTTGT
This sequence comes from Porticoccus sp., assembly GCA_041581635.1. Classification (GTDB taxonomy): domain Bacteria; phylum Pseudomonadota; class Gammaproteobacteria; order Pseudomonadales; family Porticoccaceae; genus Porticoccus. The sequence continues at coordinate 17,565 of JBFICW010000006.1, forward strand.
TTGGCTACACGCTCATTGAGTGCCTGATCATTGGCGCAGCGATGATGTTCTCCAGCACCATTATTGGTATCAAGCTGTTGCCCACGACGATTCTTCACCACAGGCATATTGGCGAAATGATGATTGGCCTGTTATTGATGCAGGACTTTCTCGCTATTTTTGTACTGCTGGTACTTCTGAGTGGAGAAGGCGGACAAATTGACTTTATGCAAATCGGCATCACCCTGTTAGCGCTACCCCTATTGATTCTTTTTGCATGGGCATTTGTACGCTGGGTGCTGTTAAAACTGATCGCCAAGTACGACCGTATGGGAGAATACATCTTCTTGCTGGCGATCGGCTGGTGTATGGGCCTTTCTGAACTTGCAGAGGTTCTAGGGCTCTCCCGTGAAATCGGAGCCTTTTTGGCTGGTATTACTATAGCCTCCAGCCCAATAGCCCAACATATTGCCCTAACACTCAAACCGTTACGGGATTTTTTCCTGATTATGTTTTTCTTCTCACTCGGCGCAGGTTTCAATTTAGGACTATTACCCGAGATCGCCCTGGCCGCCATTATTCTCGGTGGCGTCATGCTGGCACTCAAACCTGCGGCTTTCCGATTCTTACTTGGCAGACAAAGTGAAAAGAAAGTGTTGGCTTGGGATATCGGCTTCCGACTAGGGCAGATTAGCGAGTTTTCACTGTTAATTGCCTACGTAGCCTTTAATGCCTCTCTGATTGGAGTCTTGGCATCACATCTTATTCAGGCTGCAGCAATTCTCACCTTTTTGGTATCCAGTTACATTGTAACGTTCAACTTCCCCAACCCTATTGCGGTCAACGAGAAACTGAGAAGGAATTGATTAGGCACTGCAGAAAAACCAGCATCCATAGCCGGTTTTTCAGGGTAGAAGCTAGGAATAATAGTTAGTAGAACGAAGCCTGTTCCACCAGCGCAACAATAATCGGTCTGTACTATTTTCAGCGGCCAGGCCCATCTTTTCAGGTAGGCTTTTTCGGTGGCTGTATTTTACTTCGTAGATGTCCGCATCTTCCGATAAATTAATCAGGTATTCATCACTGGTCATCAGCTCATCGACTAATGACATTTCTTTGGCTCGTGTACCAAGCCAAATTTCACCGGTTGCAATATTATCAATATCTACCGTGTCTCTGTGCTGTTTTACGAAGTCCTTAAACAGTTGGTGTGTATCTTCGAGATCCTCAACAAACTTCGCACGATCCTGGTCAGTATTCTCACCAAACATAGTCAGTGTTCGTTTGTATTCCCCTGCTGTATGTAACTCCACATCAACATCATGTTTCTTCAGCAAACGGTGAAAGTTAGGTAATTGGGCAACTACGCCAATAGAACCCAATATCGAAAAGGGCGCAGCAAGGATTTTATCCGCCACACAGGCCATCATATAACCGCCACTTGCCGCCACTTTATCGACGCAAACAGTGAGCGGAATGCCCCTTTTTTTGATTCGATCAAGCTGACTCGATGCCAGGCCATAGCTATGTACCATACCGCCGGCACTTTCTAGCCGAACGACTATTTCATCTTCTGTCTTCGCCTGACTTAATACTGCGGTTATCTCTTCGCGAAGATTGGTCGCTGCAGAGGCGCGCATGTCTCCCTTAAAATCCAGAAGAAAAATCCGCCTTCTCTCAGAGGCCATCTTGTTGCGAAGTTTTTCCTCTTTCTTTATGTCCTTAGCCAGCTGCTTCTGTTCGGAAGGGTTCAACATGGCACCCTGCAAGGTATGGCCCATATCTTCAAAATCATCGTTCAGGCGGTGTACTTCCAACTCTCCCCTACGATGTTTTTTAACGCGATCGCTTAAGCTGGCCAACGTACCAATCACAACCATTAAGCCAATGACCATCGTTACCGCTTTAGCAAGAAACAAACCGTATTCTGTCAGAAACTCCAACCCTAAACTCCCTCTGGTTCTATAACTTAAAAATTAATCGTCGAGTGTATCATTGCCAGCCCGACACTGCTTGTTTAGCCACAGCATTCACCGGGAGGGCAACCAACCCAGAAAAACCCAGTTTCACCTCAAAAATAGCACCATTAGCCATTGGGAGAAATGTCGCTGATCCATATCGTGCATCTACCCATTGCCTGATCCACGGAACGCGTTTCAACCAAGCCCATGTATCTATACCATATGGACTGAATTCCATCTGATAAACGGTCCGCTCAGCACCCAGCTCTTGCTTAAGATCGCGGTACCGGCCACTAATCCTTTCTAACCGATACAGTGAAGCCATACCGATACTGGCAACGGTTGGATGCCAACGAATCAATCGGGCATCCAATTGCCACTGATCACCCTTGAGGTAATAACGATATTCATGCCCGGTGTTATCAACAACAATGACGTTATATGTCTGAGCCTTAAGCTTTTCAAATCGTAGTGTTGCTACGGACTCCTCCTTCAAAAGCTGGCGATAGGTCAACAAGTCAGAAGTGCCTAAAAAAGCAACCAAACTGCCCCCCATTAGCACCAACCCTGCAACGGCTCGCAGGATGGCACCTATCATGCGGGGCCTTAACAACAGTCGTAGTGAAAGTACTAACAGGACAACACCAACAGCTGCAGGAAAAAGTGTCGATGGGTTGAATTGCATGGCTACCCCTCCTTCATCGTTACTTTTATTGATCGTTATTGTGCTTATGCCGGTCGACAAAAGACTGTATCAATCGCCCAGACAAGGTGCTTGAGTCAGGGCAAGGTGGTAGATCATCATAACGCCACCAATCGGCAGCAGTAATTTCATCATTATCAACCTGAATATCACCCGATTTATAGGTCGCATGAAACCCTAACATGAGCTGACCGGGAAATGGCCATGGCTGGCTACCGAAATACTGCAAGTTATCCACCTCGAGACCAACCTCTTCCATAACCTCTCTATGCAAGGCTGACTCCACCGTTTCTCCAGCTTCTACAAACCCAGCCAAGGCGCTATAGTATTGTCCTTCCCAGCGGGCATTGCTCGCAAGCAAACAATGCTCGCCTTTAGCAATCACCACTATTACACAGGGAGAAATTCTTGGATAACACGCATGGTTGCAGTGAATACAGATACGGGATCTGTCATCCTCATTTATGCTCGTTGAACGACCGCAACAACCACAATATTGATGCTCATGTTCCCATTGAATAATCTGAACTGCTCGCCCCGCTAAATCGAAGTGTAAATCATCCACCAGGCCAAGCAGTGAACGCAGCTCATGCCACTCAAAATGATCAGGGATTATTACCGTGTCGTTAATTTCTATGGCATAACAAGCTTGTCCATTGTAGACCCCCAAAAGATAACGAGAGAATTCAGTACTCACAGGAAGTTCACCTAGCTCAAACAAAAATCTCTGATGATTACCTAGACACAGTAATTTTCTATGAGCGACCACAATAAACAATGGATGACTATTATCTTTCCCTTCAGGCAAAGTACTGCAAGGGTAAAAATCGTTAACCTCAAACATAGAAAACCCTTAAAGCAAGAACCTGCTGGAATTTAGTTTCTACCTAAGTGGTACCTCTATCCGACACCCTAGTACGAACCCTAGTATTTCTGTTGGTAAGATAGCGACAGATAGTAACCATACACCTGCCAATACTTGCAAAAAGCCCTGCTGCGTTATACCGTTCGTGCCTTGCGCATATTGCGATAATAATAACACCATTGTCCTTCTGGTTTGAGCATAATAGATAGCCCTACAAAATAAGGAAAAACCCATGCAACAGCCGATGCTCCAGGCGTTTACAAAAAATTTCCTGGGAAATTCTCCAGACTGGTATAAATACACCATTCTGGCTTTTTTGGTTGCTAACCCAATCCTCGTGGCCACCGCTGGTAATTTCATCACTGGTTGGGCGCTCATCATTGAATTTATCTTCACCCTGGCAATGGCACTAAAATGCTATCCATTGCAACCGGGCGGGCTACTAGCCTTTGAAGCAATTCTTCTGGGTATGGCCAGTCCTGAAACGGTCTATCATGAAGCGCTGGGGAATTTTGAAGTTATCCTACTACTGATGTTCATGGTGGCAGGTATTTACTTTATGCGAGACCTGTTGCTATTCACCTTCACTAAAATACTGCTTGGTGTGCGGTCAAAGGCCATTCTCTCCCTGCTGTTCTGTATCGCTGGGGCAGTACTATCTGCATTTCTCGATGCGCTGACAGTAACCGCCGTGTTAATTAGTGTGGCCATTGGTTTCTATTCTGTATACCACAAGGTAGCCTCGGGAAAAGAAGTCCATCACGAACATGACCACGATCATTCAGATGACAACACAGTACTTGAGTATCACCGTGAAGACTTGGAAGGCTTCCGCTCTTTCCTTCGCAGCCTGATCATGCACGGCGCTGTGGGAACAGCATTGGGTGGCGTAACTACGCTGGTAGGCGAACCCCAAAATCTACTTATTGCAGAAAAAGCTGGATGGAATTTTGTTGAGTTTTTCCTGATCATGGCTCCTGTGACCATGCCCGTTTTATTCTGTGGACTGACTACCTGTGTTTTATTGGAAAAGATTGGCTGGTTTGGCTACGGTGCCAAACTTCCAGAAACGGTACGTACGGTTCTTGAGGAGTTCGATTTACAAGAAACTAAGAAAATGACCAACAAGCACCGGGTATCACTGATTGTCCAAGCCCTGGTCGCTATTTTTCTAGTGGCTGGTCTGGCTTTCCACCTGGCACCAGTCGGTCTCATTGGTTTGACCGTCATCGTCTTGTTAACCGCATTTAATGGCATTACCGAAGAACACCAAATTGGCCATGCCTTCGAAGAAGCGCTGCCGTTCACTGCACTGCTGGTTGTGTTCTTTGCCATCGTCGGTGTTATTCATGAACAACACCTCTTCTCCCCGGTGATTGAGGCTGTCCTTGCCATGGATCAAAGTATTCAGCCAGTCATGTTCTTTGTCGCCAACGGCGTACTTTCCGCGATCAGCGACAATGTGTTTGTAGCCACCGTTTATATTAATGAAGTTAAAGCTGTTCTCGATGCTGGAAAAATTAGCAGAGAGCATTTTGACCTACTTACTGTCGCTATCAACACCGGTACAAACCTTCCCAGCGTTGCCACACCAAACGGCCAAGCTGCTTTCTTGTTCCTGTTAACCTCGGCACTAGCACCGTTAATTAGGCTTTCTTATGGACGAATGGTTTTAATGGCCCTGCCCTACACCATCGTTTTATCCATTGTAGGTGTACTCTGCGTTAAGTATGTTCTGTAATTAAATGCTGAAACTACTCTATGGCAGCGTCCTCTGACGCTGCCAACCACACACAACGACCATCGCTGGCCTTGTCAATCTGGGCCAGTTTTTCCTTATGCAGACTCAATTCTTCATCATTAGCTCGTATTACCCTGAGAGCAGGCCTATCAGCTGATAGACGTCGAATTTTATCCAAACTATTAGTGGTGCCATCCTGGTTATTGTTACCCCCTAACACCAAGTCAACTTGGCCACCGGTCATTAACAAATACACATCGGCAAGAATTTCTGCATCAAGCAATGCCCCGTGCAAGTCACGCTGAGAGTTATCTACGCCATAACGTTTACACAATGCATTAAGATTGTTCTTCTGGCCGGGGTGCAGGTGTTTAGCCATAACAAGGGTATCGACAACACTGCAAACATCGGAGACAAGACCAAAATCATCCAGCTTGCCAAACTCATGATTAATAAACCCCACATCAAAAGGAGCATTGTGAATCACCAGTTCCGCGCCTTTGATAAAGGCTAAAAATTCATCGGCCACCTTAGAAAACAACGGTTTTTCCGCAAGAAAGTCGTTGCTAATTCCATGAATTTCCAATGCGCCCTGATCCACATCGCGCTCGGGGTTGATATATTGATGGTAATGTCGTCCGGTTAAACGGCGATTAACCAGTTCAACACAGCCGATTTCAATAATCCGGTGATCCTGACTCGTTTCCAGACCGGTTGTTTCAGTATCTAGTACTACCTGTCGCACAGTGGCTCCCGCTTGTGATTACATACCATAAATATTTTCTTATTGACTTGGATCTGCTGATTCAACCTGGAGACAAAATCATCCCCACGTGAACGGTTCGTTTTCATCATTACAACTCATCAATTCCACGATTGGCCAACTGATCCGCTATTTCATTCTCGCGGTGACCACTATGGCCTTTAACCCAGCGCCACTCGACCTCATGACGCGCGGCTTCTTCCTCGAGACGCATCCATAGATCAACATTTTTTACCGGCTTTTTACTCGCTGTCTTCCAACCTCTTTTTTTCCAATTCTCTAACCAACTAGTAATCCCCTGCCTTACATATTCAGAATCAGTGGTTAAAATCACTCTACAGGGTTGCTTCAATTCAGCCAATGCTTCTATTGCTGCAGTAATTTCCATTCGGTTATTTGTGGTATCCGGTTCACCGCCATACAAGGTCTTCTCTTTATCGCCATAACGTAACAATGCACCCCAGCCACCCGGCCCAGGATTTCCCCGGCAAGCACCATCAGTAAAAATCTCCAACTCCTTCAACTACTTTTCTCCCGGTATCGATTTGTTAATAACACTGTTCTTTTTCACCCCTGACACCATAGGAATACGGATAGACTTCCATATTCTTGGCCCAAGTGGCGTTGGCCTCGCCACATACTTTCGTGCAACCACGATATAAAACGCGCCCCAAGGTAATTGATACCTTTGGCCCAGCTTCTCTATAAACCCTGTTTCTCCCTCCCCCCTAGGTAATTTCAATGGCCAAGGGTAGCCTCCTGAGACAGCATTAATAGGATGACAATTTAGCAACCGCAACCAATCTAAAAGCTGGCGATGCCGCAAACTATGATGACGCCATACCGCCTGTGACGACATAAGCCGCGCTGGCCATTTTGCGATGCCCATAAGGCTCATTGGATTCATCACGACCAGCACCATGTGACCGCAGGGAGTGAGTACGCGAGTCATCTCCCTTAGAACGTCATGCGGGTATTGGGAAAACTCTAGCGCATGATGAAGTAACACCGTATCAACGCTCTCTGACGGCAACGGTAATGCATCAAAATCAGCGATCGCTTGGTTATCACCCGGAGAGTCTGCAGAAGCTCCGATTGAAAAATGATGTAGGTGGTTAAACTCGCAATTCAACAATCGCTTTGATGTAATGCCCAGACACATCATTCTATGTGCGGTTAATTCGGGCATTACGTGTCTCAATGCCTCTTGTTCACGCTGAAGTAGGTACTGACCGTATTTTGTCTGAAACCACGCTTCCAGAGAAGATTGTGACATATCCAGAGGAGCGACCAGATGTCGGCCATCGAGATACTCTCTAGACTTTTGGAACAAGTTACGCATAATTACGCCACTCTCATTTTACACTCAGAGCTTTCTTGAAAAGCTAAACCAAAACCTGCATCTCTACCAAATAGATCAATTGGTATATTATGGGTAATATAAATCCCTAACACTACCGGAACTGACGATGCCTCTGGTTGTTCACAACATTCCCGCTTTTACCGATAACTATATTTGGCTGTTTCATCAACAAGGCAATACCGACGCCTTCGTTGTAGACCCCGGTGATTCAACTCCGGTCATTTCAGCTCTAGAACAATTAGGACTTCAACTTCACGCCATCATTGTGACACACCACCACCCAGATCATGTAGGGGGTATTGATCGACTTCTACAGAAATTTTCTGTACCTGTTTATGGACCAAAGGGAGTTCCACAAGTCACTCATGTTATGAAGGGTGGCGACACGCTGAGCCTCGGTGAAACAAACTTTGAGGTATTAGCTGTACCCGGTCACACCCTGGATCATCTGGCATATTTTTCCGATAGTGAACCGCTGGTATTTTGTGGGGATACTCTGTTTGCGGCAGGCTGTGGTCGACTCTTTGAGGGAACGCCAGAACAAATGTGGATCTCGCTATCACGTCTGGCAGCACTTCCCAATAACACAAAAATATTTTGCACCCATGAATACACTGAGGCCAATATAAAATTTGCCCTGGCTGTAGAACCCGATAACGACCTTTTACAACAGCGAGCCAAGAAAGTCGCACTACAACGAAACCAATTGCAGCCAACCCTTCCGTCGATATTGTCGGAGGAACTATCTACAAACCCATTCCTAAGAGCAAATCAAAAAAGTATAAAGGATGCGGCAGAAAGACATTGTGGGCACCCAACAACCTCAGAAGCCGAGGTTTTTTCAGTGATACGCCGATGGAAAGATGCTTTTTAGTCATCGCTATTAACAACCACCATAATGCTCACTGCATCACGGTATAATCCCCTTATAACTGTCATAAATTGATCCCAGTGTAAGGGATCGTTACAATCTGCCACCATTGCCCAACCTAGCGGCCTAACAGTAATAATAAATATGCCAATTAAGACCATCGCTTTTTTCATACTTCTGATTAGTCTCGTCTCCGGATGTGCTCAACAACCAGCTCAACCGGTTAAAGTATCCCACAGTCCAACACATCAGAAATCTAACCATGAAGTTCGCACAGGCATAGCGACAACCCATACAGGGCTTACCGAACAAAAAGCTCCCCACCCCGTAACCAGGTTGATTTTCACCAATAAGAACGAGAGTGACCTCTGGCAGCGATTACGTGATGGATTAGAACTTCAAGCATATTACGACAATCCAGGCATCGAGAAGCAAGTAGCCTGGTACAGTAATAGCCAGAGCTATATTGACAGGGTAATGCAACGGGGCCAGTACTATCTGTACCACATTATTGGAGAACTGGAGGCGAATGACATGCCTCTAGAGCTAGCAATGTTGCCTGCCGTTGAAAGTGCATTTGACCCCATAGCATACTCACATAGTCACGCATCAGGTCTATGGCAGTTTATCCCCGCTACAGGCACAAGGTTTGGCCTAAAACGTGATTGGTGGTATGACGGTCGCCGAGATCCACTAGCGTCGACCACAGCAGCTATTCAGTACCTTAAATACCTCCATAATTATTTTGATGGAGACTGGTTGTTAGCATTGGCGGCCTATAATTCGGGTGAGGGAAATGTAAAAAGAGCCATCAAACGAAATCAGCGCGATGGAAAACCAACAGACTTTTGGTCATTGCGTCTACCTCGTGAGACACGAGCCTATGTTCCGCAATTACTTGCTATATCACGGATTGTAGACAACCCGGCTAAACACAGCATATCTCTTCCCAAGTTAACCAACCAACCCTATTTCACCAAAATCGACCTTCCCGAGCAGATAGATTTGTCAAAAGCCGCCGACATGGCAGGTATTGAGACAAAAGAAATCTATCGCCTGAATGCAGGCTATAGTCGAAGAGTCACTCATCCGGATGGACCACATCAAGTTCTACTACCCATCAGCAATGTTGAACACTTTAAAATCGCATTATCAAATACACCACAGGATCAGTGGGCTCCAATAAAACAATACGTGGTTAAATCTGGAGACACATTATCAAAAGTTGCCTATACCTATCATGTCCCTATCAGGCAATTACGCAGCCAAAATGGGTTAAAAAGCGACTTTCTTAAAATTGGTCAGAAGTTAAAAATTCCGGGCACCGGTTTTGATAACCCAATGGCTGGTACGATGGCTGTTTACACAGTGAAAAACGGGGACTCGCTGTGGAAAATTTCAAAAAAGAAACATGTCTCCATTCACAATATTGCCAAATGGAACAGCTTGGATGTGAAGTCCCCCTTAAAGCTGGGACAAGTATTAAAAATACAGGCTGATGGGAACACCGGCTCACTTGCTAGCACTAGAAAGCTCAAATACAAAGTACGGAAAGGAGACTCACTGTACCGTATCGCCGATAAATTCAACCTTGATATCAGTGATATTCTCGAGTGGAATAAGCTGAACCCAAAGAAATACTTAAAACCAGGACAGCGCATAACCTTATTTGTTGATGCATTGACAATCTAGGTAAGACGACGACTATCGTCCCCATACCTGCTTAATTTGCCTTACTCTTGTTTATCTACAGAAGTTGCATCGTAAGCTAGCTCATTCGCTTTGTTGGGTTCTTCGCCCTGGTTAATCTCGTCACACTTATTGGGGTCACCGCCACACAAATCACAGGTATAGTCCTTCTCGCCTAGAGCCGCTCCCACACCGCCACAAGAACCTTTAAGCGGCTTTCTACCCATGAGTACACCAATCGCCATACCGGCCATAATTAACAGCAAGACAACGAAAGCCAACATTATTTCAAGCACAGTCTACTCTCCAGCAAGGTATTGAGTGAAGGTTGTAGAGAAAATAGGCTTAAAGCCATTCGCCTCTTTCACCAAGAGATAGATGGGTATTTTATGCTGCTCAGCAAGGGTTAAAGCACTTTCCGAACCCATCACCATCATAGCCGTAGCCAAGGCATCAGCCATAGCAGTAGTTTCAGCGATGACCGTCACTGAAACAAGCCCATGATCTATCGGGTAGCCGGTTCGCGGGTCTATGGTGTGTGAATACCGTTTTCCATCTTTTACAAAATAATTACGATAATCACCCGAAGTTGCCACAGCCGTATTTTCAAGAACTATGGCTTTATGAACAACACCTAACTCATCTGTCGGTTTTTCAATGGCAATTCGCCATAACTCACCGTTTTGTTTATGACCGCTTGCCCGTAGCTCACCGCCCACTTCGACCAAATAGTTGCTCAGGCCTTCCGAGCTCAACATGTCTGCAATAACATCCACAGCATAGCCCTTTGCTACTGCAGAGAGGTCAAGTTGTATCTCAGCATTGCGTGTAGCCGTTCCTGACTTGCTATCTAACATAAGATGGTCAAAACCAATGGATGACAATAGCCTGGAGATGTCAGCGGGGTCAGGAATCACATCACCGGTATATTCAGGGCCAAACCCCCAGAGATTCACCAAGGGCTCAACGGTGGGGTCTAACGCACCATCGGTCAAGGCATACACCTTCTTGGCAATACTCAACACTGCTCTCATGTCCGCTGAGATGACATGTGGCTGATAGAGTGTGGCTCGATTAAGAACCATCAGCTCTGAACTGTCTTTATAAGTGGTAAACCTGCCATCCATTGCCTGCAGTCGACTATCAATGCGCTCAGCAAGATCACCGGCTATAGTGTTGTCGCCAGGCACGAGTTTGACCTGATAAGTGGTACCCATCGTCCTGCCACCAAAGACCAAATCCTCTGATGTCTCAGAACAACCCAGAACTCCGGAAAAAAACAGAACAAAGGCAAACAAAAACGAGGCCCTAGGCCCCGTTTTTATTATTTTTGTTATAGATTTCAGTCTCATTAGTTACCAGTGTTACTAGCCACCAAAGTCATCAAGGAAAATATTATCCCTCTCAACTCCGAGGTCAACCAACATTTTAATCACGGCAGCATTCATCATGGGAGGCCCGCACATGTAGTACTCACAATCTTCTGGAGCCGGGTGATCTTTCAGATAGTTTTCAAAAAGAACCTGGTGAATAAAGCCCTGAAGCCCATCCCAGTTGTCCTCTTCCTGTGGGTCTGACAACGCTAGATGCCAATCAAAATTCTCATTTTCGGCGGCCAGCTGATCATATTCCTCATTATAAAAGCACTCACGAAGAGAGCGAGCACCATACCAAAAAGAGATCTTCCGGGTGGAGTGCAAACGGCGTAACTGATCGAAGATGTGTGAACGCATCGGGGCCATACCAGCACCACCACCGATAAACACCATTTCGTTGTCAGTATCTTTGGCAAAAAATTCACCAAAGGGACCGTATACTTTTACCTTATCGCCGGGTTTCAAGTTAAATACCCATGAGGACATGATGCCCGGTGGAATACCATGAGAACCGGGAGGAGGTGTAGCACAACGAATATTGAACTTAACCACGCCTCGTTCTTCGGGGTAGTTAGCCATTGAGTAAGCGCGGATGACATCTTCAGTCACAATAGACTCGTGCTCAAAGAAACCAAAGCGTTCCCAGTCACCGCGATATTCTTCTTCAATATCGAAATCACTGTATTTAACATGGTGTGGAGGACATTCCAGCTGTACATAACCGCCTGCGCGGAAATCTACATTTTCCCCTTCAGGTAACTTCAATGTCAGCTCTTTAATAAAGGTCGCCACATTGGGGTTGGACACAACGGTACATTCCCATTGCTTAACACCAAAGACGTCTTCAGGGACTTCAACCTTCAGATCCTGCTTGACCGGAGTCTGACAGGAAAGACGCCAGCCTTCTTTCGCTTCGCGTTTGGTGAAATGGGACTCTTCTGTAGGCAGCATAGAGCCACCACCCTCTAGCACAACACACTTACATTGGGCACAAGTACCACCGCCACCACAGGCAGACGGCAGGAACAGCCCTGCATTTGATAGGGTCTGCAATAATTTGTCACCAGCAGGAACTGTGATTGTTTTTTCACCGTTGATATCAATAATGACATCACCGGTACTGACCAATCTAGCTCGAGCAGCGAGGATAAATGCTACGAGGGCCAATACGACCACTGTAAACATTCCTACGCCGAGTATGATTTCCAGATTCATTATCTTTCTTCTCCCCGCCGATTACAGATCAATGCCGCCGAAGGACATAAAGCCCAACGACATCAAACCAACAGTAATAAAGGTGATACCCAGGCCCTGCAGGCCAACCGGAACATCACTGTATTTCAGCTTTTCTCTGATGCCAGCCAGGGCAACAATCGCCAATGCCCAACCAACGCCAGCACCCAAGCCGTAAATAGTGCTCTCAGCCAAATCGTAGTCACGTTCAACCATAAACAGTGAAGCACCCATAATGGCGCAATTCACTGTGATCAATGGCAAAAATACACCCAGGGCGTTATACAAAGCAGGAACGAACTTATCCAGGAACATCTCCATGATCTGCACGATTGCTGCAATCACACCGATGTAACTGAGCAAACCCAGGAAGCTGAGATCAACGGTTTTCATGCCCTCAATACCCGTCCAGGTTAAAGCACCTTCAGCAAGCAGGTAGGTATAGATCAGGTTGTTAGCTGGAACGGTAATCACCAGTACGACAACGACGGCAATACCCAAGCCCAGAGCGGCCTGAATTTTCTTCGAGATAGCAAGGAACGTACACATACCCAGGAAGAAAGACAGCGCCATATTCTCAATGAAAACAGAGCGAACAAAAAGACTTAAATAATGTTCCATTATACAGCCTCCCCTTCAGATGAATTCGGTGCAATTTTAAAGTCTGGAGCTTCAGCTTGACCTTTCTTCCAGGAACGCAAAGCCCAAATCAGCAAGCCAATCAAGAAGAATGCACTGGGTGGCAGTAGTAGTAACCCATTAGGTACATACCAGCCACCATTATTGACGACGGAGAAAATCTCAAACCCAAACAATTTGCCCGCACCAAACAATTCACGAATAAAGGCCAGAACCAGCAGAATAACGCTATAACCCAAACCATTACCGATACCATCAAGGAAACTGGCTACAGGTGGGTTTTTCATCGCGAAGGCTTCAGCTCGACCCATCACAATACAGTTGGTAATAATCAAACCAACAAATACTGAAAGCTGCTTACTAATATCGTATGCCACGGCTTTGAGCACTTGATCCACGAAAATTACTATCGAGGCAATAATGGTCATCTGCACAATAATTCGAATACTGCCCGGAATCTGTTTACGGATCAGCGATATCAACATACTTGAAAACGCAGTCACCAGTGTCAGTGCAATGCACATAACAACAGACACTTTTAGGCTGGAGGTTACAGCCAGCGCCGAACAAATACCCAAAATTTGAAGGGCAATAGGGTTCTCTTGAAAGACAGGTTTAAATAATATGTCTTTTACTTTAGTCGTCATAATCAAGCTTCCCCTGCACGCAAGTTAGCCAGGAATGGAGCAAAGCCATCTTTACCCATCCAGAATTTAATCAGATTATCTACACCCTTACTGGTCAGCGTTGCACCAGATAGGCCATCGATTTGATGCACAGCTTCAGGGCGGCTGCTATCAACAGAGCCTTTAATTACCGTCAAAGCCTGTTTATTCTCTGCATCGTAGCTCTTCTTACCGACCCACTTGGCTTTCCAGATGGGGTTATCCACCTCGCCACCCAGCCCCGGTGTTTCAGCATGCTCGTAGAAGCCAAGGCCAGCGACAGTATTGAGATCCGATTCAAGTGCGACGAAACCGTAGAGCGTAGACCACAAGCCATAGCCTTTAACTGGCAGGATAATCTTGTCGATACCGCTATCGCCCTCTACAACGTAGACAACACTATATTTTGCACGGCGACCAATTTTAGCCACGTCAGCATCACCCAACTCGTCTGACATTGCAGGATCTTTAGATGCTTTACGCTGATCGTAGGTCGTCAGATCTACCGCATCAGTAAATTTGCCTGTAGACATCTCTACTGCACGAGTTTTGATACTGGCAAACTGCTCTTCGATACTAACGTCTTGTTTCAACATCCCTGCAGCAGCAAGGATATTGGTTTTACGATCCAAATCTTTATTTGCCTGCTGAGCTGGACGAAGCATAACGGCTGCAGTAGATACAAATACTGAACAGACGATACACAGTGCCAGAGCAACAATAATAGTTTTTGAAGTAGAGTCGTTACTAGCCACGTGCAACCCTCCGTTTGATGTTAGCTTCAACCACAAAATGATCGATCAAAGGTGCAAATAAGTTGGCAAAAAGAATGGCCAACATCATGCCTTCGGGGAAAGCAGGGTTCACTACACGAATCAATACGACCATTACGCCAATCAAACCACCGAACCAGAGCTTACCAGTATCAGTCATCGACGCAGAGACAGGATCTGTCGCCATAAAGACCATGCCAAAAGCAAAACCACCCATCACAAGATGCCAATACCAAGGCACGTTAAACATAGGGTTGGTATCGGAACCAATAAAGTTAAACAGTGTAGACAAGGCAATCATACCGATCATTACCCCGGCAATGATTCGCCATGCAGCAATACGGTTAAGCAGCAACAGTGCACCACCAATGAAGATAGCCAGGGTTGATGTTTCACCAATGGATCCATGCATCTTGCCCATAAAGGCATCCATCCAAGTAATTTGCTGTTGCAACATGTCCATGCCGTGATTCGATGCGATAGACAGTGCTGTTGCACCGGTGTAACCGTCAACTGCTGTCCAAACTGCATCCCCGGACATTTCTGCTGGATAAGCAAAGAACAGGAATGCACGACCAGTCAGTGCGGGGTTAAGGAAGTTTTTACCCGTACCGCCAAAGACTTCCTTACCAATCACAACACCGAAGCTAATGCCAAGAGCCACTTGCCACAAAGGCATGTCGGGTGGGCAAATCAGCGCAAACAGGATGGAGGTCACAAAAAAGCCTTCGTTGACTTCATGGCCACGGACCATGGCAAACAACACTTCCCAGAACCCACCAATGATAAAGGTGACCATGTAAATCGGTACAAAGTAAACCGCACCATACAACATACAATCCCAAATACTTGACGGGTCGTGCCCGGCAAACATTGAAATGAACACACCATGCCAACCTTCAACGGAGGTTGCACCGCTAGCGGCCATAATGGTGTTAGCCTGGAAACCCAGGTTGTACATGCCGTAGAACATGGCTGGGAATGCGGCTAGCCAGACGGTAATCATTACACGCTTCAGGTCAATACCATCGCGAATATGAGAACCATTTTTGGTCACACTGCCGGGAGAATAGAAAATGGTATCGGCCGCTTCATAGAGGGCAAACCATTTTTCCCACTTACCGCCCTTTTCAAAGTGCGGTTCAATTTTATCCAGATAGTTACGTAATACCTTCACTATCAACCCTCCTTCTCAATACGAGACAGGTTATTCCGAAGAATGGGACCGTACTCGTACTTACCGACACAAACGTAGGTACATAGGGCAAGATCTTCTTCATCCAGCTCAAGGCAACCCAGCTTTTGCGCTGTTTCAGTGTCACCCACAATCAAAGCACGTAACAACTGTGTAGGTAATACATCCAGAGGCATTACCTTTTCATAATTACCCAGCGGCACCATTGCACGCTCACTGCCATTCGTATTGGTCGTGAAGCTCACCTCCTTGCCTTTGTTCAGGGCAGAGAGATAAATAGGCATAGCTGAGTGACGATCACTGCCCAGAGACATGTAGCGGAAAAACTCTCTTTGGCGTCCTTCCAGAATTGCCGTCACCTGTTGGTGATACCGACCAAGATAAGAATAAGCGCCACCGGCAATATCATTCGACGCATTGCGACCAGAGAGAACCGACCCAGAGATTACTCTGTTTTCTCCGGGCTTAAGTTCACCTGCAGTCAGCTCACTCAAACTTGCACCCAACCTGGTGCGAATCAGCCGGGGTCTCTCGGCCTGCGGTCCTGACAACGCAATAACCCGGCGGGTATCGAGTTTACCCGTGGTAAACAATGCGCCAATAGCCAGTACATCTTGGTAGCCTACATACCAGACTGTTTTACGGTCGCTGACTGGGTCGATGAAGTGAATATGGGTACCAACCAAACCTGCAGGGTGTGGCCCAGAGAATTGATGAGACTCAACACCATCTACATCACCGCCTGACACAGCCGTATCACTGGCTGAACATAGGTGGACAGGGCCGTCGGTGAGACGTGTAAGGATCTTCAAACCATTAGCAAAGTCATCTTCACGTTCAGCAATCACCAGTGCTGGGTCGGCTACTAAAGGGTTGGTATCAATAGCAGTAACAAATATAGAACTGGGAGCGTTTGAAGAAGGGGCAGGCACCTTGGAGTACGGCCGTGTGCGCAGTGATGTCCAAAGCCCGGAATCTACCAGGCTGGCAACAACAGCTGTGCGATCCAGGCTAGCGAGCTCCGCAACACTGTATTGTGAAAAGGTCTCCTGATCATCACCATCGACATCAATCACAACTGACTGAAGTACACGGCGTTCACCGCGATTAATGGCTGAAATAACACCGGATGCGGGTGCCGTATAACGAACCCCCTCGGTCTTCTTATCAGAGAACAGTAACTGGCCCTTTTTGACTCTATCGCCTTCTTTGACAGCCATCGTTGGTTTCATACCAACATAGTCAAAGCCAATAACGGCAACAGAATTCACGTCGGGCCCATCGTGAATGACTTGCTCGGGCGCACCCGAAACAGGTAAGTCCAATCCGCGACGGATCTTAATCATAGGTTGTACCTACTGACGCAGTTGAATTGATTTTTGCTCTTAAAGAGCTCCCCAAAAATATCGCAACACCATGGCGACAAAACTGTAATTTCTGATGCTAGAGATGGCTTATTTATTTTTACTGCCAAATGCAAAATCATCAGAATTTAGACCGGCGCGATTATAAAGGTCAGGACCTTTTATTACCAGTACGGTTATTGTGGTAATTCGCTTCACTTATCAGTTTATTGATAAAGATCATATCCTTATCAATAAAGAACCCCGACACGTCGGGGCTCTATCAAACACGGCAAGTCAGGTTAGGACTTGGGATACATTGGCCAAGAAACCCCAACCAGTGCCTCAAGACACCTGACCACCTGACAACTGTAACCAAACTCATTGTCATACCAACAGTACAACACAACGCTATCACCGCTCACGATGGTCGCTTCTGAATCAAAAATACAAGCGTGCCTGGAACCCACAAAATCTGTAGAGACAGCCTCGGTCGATATCGTGTAATCAATCTGCTGCTGCAAGTTAGAGTACAAAGACATCTTGCGCATATACTCATTCAACTCATCTCTTGTTGTTTCGCTGTTCAACTGCAGATTTAGAATAGCCATAGAAACATTGGGGGTTGGCACACGGATGGCATTACCCGTCAACTTACCTTCCAGCTCGGGCAGTGCTTTAGCGACCGCTTTAGCTGCGCCGGTCTCGGTCAACACCATATTAAGTGCTGCGCTACGCCCACGACGCGAACCCTTGTGATAATTATCAATCAAGTTCTGATCATTGGTGTATGAATGGACCGTTTCAACGTGCCCTTTATCGATACCATACTTATCCTGCAATGCCTTTAGCACCGGAACAATAGCGTTGGTGGTACAAGATGCAGCTGAAATAATCTTGGCATCCGGCGTAATTTCATGGTGGTTGATGCCATACACAATGTTCGGGATACTTCCCTTACCTGGTGCAGTAAGGATTACTTTACTGGCACCGGGGCATTTTAAATGCTGACCCAAGCCATCTTCGTCGCGCCAAACTCCGGTGTTGTCCACAACGATAGCATTGCTAATACCGTAATCTGTGTAATCCACCTCCGCGGGTGAATTCGCATAGATCACCTGGATTGGATTACCATTACATACCAGTATGTTTTGGTCTTCCAAGACGCGAATTGTCCCGTCAAATGCACCATGTACGGAATCACGGCGTAAAAGGCTGGCACGCTTAGCCAGATCGTCGACACTCTTACCTTTACGAACGACAATGGCTCGCAGCCGGAGCAGATCGCCTCCCCCTGTCTTTTCGATCAACAAACGAGCAAGCAGACGACCGATCCGACCAAAACCATAGAGAACGACATCCTGTGGCTCGGGCAGTGGCTTGCGAGTACTACCGATATCATCACCAACCTCTTTCTGTAAGAATTCGGTGACATTCCCGCCGTTACCAGACTCCTGATACTTAACCGTAAGCTTGCCCACATCAATATGCGCAGGCCCAAGATTCATCGCTGCCAAGGCCTCGATCAAGGGAAAGGTTTCATACTCGGAAAGCTCATTGTGCTCCATCTGGCGCACAAATCGGTGCCCCTTCATCAACTCAATTACAGAGCGGTTCACCATGCTCTTGCCATACATGTAAAGAGAGACATTATTCTCTCTATAGAGCTTACCAATCAGTGGAATCATAGCCTCAGCTAATGCTTCACGCTCTTTCCAGTCTGCAAAAAAGTCGGCGGGTACGGGGCGAGTTTCTTCTATCACGTAGTAAACCTCTTGCTTAGATGATGTTGTGCTGAGAGCACAGACCTTTTAAGGGTGGGTATTATCCGTTTTCGATGTTTTTAGGGCAACCATGTTTAGTGGGAATAAGACTGATGAATAATCAGCATCTTAATAAAGCCACAATTAAGTATTGATTGAGCCAGGTCAACGTTCTTGCACCTTAATCAAATATCAGCGTACAACTTACAAGGGGAAAAATGCCATTGTCGCTACATTTTGCGCTACCGTTTTTATTACACGCTGATTCTTTCCAGCCACAATAGTCCCCAGCATGTCCTGCAACGCAATCAATTTACCAAACAACCTCTCGTAACTGAGATTATGCCGCTCTCCATTTCGACTATTGGTTAATATCAAAGGATTACCCCTTTCGTCACGGTGACTATAGAGACGCCAAAGGGCTATCTCCAAGTTGCGAGCACTGAGATAAAGCTGCTGCTCATCTAACTCAGTGAACATAAAAAATTCAGATTGATAACCATAAGAGCGCCTGATCATATCGGTCAATCCGACCATCAGTGCAAAAACCCTGTCACCTGTGTAGGAACCGTTTAAAGCCAGTTCGATAGCATCGGTACCACTCACCCCCACCTCAGAAAACTGCAACTGCCCAGGGGCATTAAAGATCTGTGATGTGCGCTTTTCTATGGTACTTCCAGGCATCAACTTAAGGTATCGAGGGTTACGCTTGTATAACTTGACAGTCAGCTCTTTGAGCAATTCCTCTACCGCACGCTGATGTTGATCGGCCACCATATCGATATCAGTTTTGGCAAAATTCTGCAGGCGAAACTCCTGCCCAGCACAACCAGCCAAAACCAAAAGCAGGCACAATAGGATTGTTCTCGAATAAACACTCACTACAAATTCCAAAGACACATATCAATCTACCTAAGTGGTCGTTAAAATAGCATACCTCATTAGCTCAACCACAGAAGTACCACATCAACATGTCAATTTTGTCTCTCCCCGCCGCCAATTTGCCGGGCGACAAACGCCTTTGGTCAGGAATTCATGGTGCTGGTGCAGCCCATGCAATTTCAGAAGCCTGTCTACAACATCAGGGACTGACCATCGTTGTCACGGACTCTGCCAGGACTGCCGCCCAGCTAGAAATCGAACTGCAATTTTTTCTGGGTAATAAAACACCTGTATTTCATTTTCCTGATTGGGAAACACTACCCTACGACCTTTTTTCCCCCCACCAGGATATTATTTCAGAGCGACTACGCACACTCTTCAGGCTTCCACAAACAAGCAACGGAATAGTCGTTGTACCCGTCACAACATTAATGCACCGCTTGCCGCCGGTAGAGTTCGTTAGCCAGCGCGCCTTTGACTACCAAGTTGGCGACCAGATTGACTTAAATGAACTCAGAAAAAAGCTTGAACGCAGTGGTTACCGATACGTCGATACGGTAATTGAGCACGGGGAATTTACGGTACGTGGAGCATTGGTCGATATTTACCCAATGGGTAGTAAACTGCCCTTCCGAATTGACCTATTCGACAATGAAATTGAAACTCTTCGCACCTTTGACCCGGAAACACAACGCACCCTAACTCAAACAGATCAGATCTGCCTGTTACCTGCCAGAGAAATACCCTTAGACAAACCCGCCATTAAACGCTTTCAGGATAACTGGATCGCTCACTTCGATGTAGACCAACGGCGCTGCCCCGTCTATCAGGATATTAGTGAAGGGGTAACCTCACAGGGAATAGAATATTTTTTACCACTATTTTTTGACCAGTGCGCTACCCTCTTCGACTACCTACCCGATAACTGTCTGCTATTTACCGAGGGGACGATCGAACAATCTGCAGAAAAGTTTTGGCAAGATCTTACCCTAAGATACGACGAATATAGCATCGACCCAACGAGACCCCTATTACCGCCCAGTGAAGTATTTCTTCCTGTGGCCGAGTTGTTCCGCCATCTAAAAAGCTACCCGAGGACACTTCTCAGCACCGGTCGCGACGACACAAGCCAGGCAAAAATAAATCAGTTCTCTCTGCCTTATCGACCATTACCCAATGTCGCTGTTAATGCAAAGTCGGACAAACCCCTGAGCAATCTGGAGCAGCACCTCCTCAACACTACCCAGCGAACACTATTCTGCGCTGAAACCCAGGGGCGACGAGAAACGCTTTTAGAGCTTCTTGGCAGGATCAACATTCATCCCACCGAATTGGACAACTGGACAGCATTTACCAATAGCGACCTGACTATTGCCATTACTGTTTACCCCTTGGCCCGAGGGCTATCTATAGACAACCCCGCCATTTGCCTGATCAGCGAATCAGAGCTGTTTGGCCAACAGGTGATGCAACGGCGGCGGCGCAACAAACAGAGAGAAGATGCCGACCAAGTCGTAAAAAATTTGACCGAACTGCGAGTTGGCGCACCTGTGGTTCACATTGACAATGGAGTAGGACGTTACCGAGGCCTACAAACCATTACGGCGGCGGGTGAACCACAAGAGTTCCTGACACTTGAATACGCCGACAAAGCTAAACTCTATGTACCCGTATCATCACTCCACCTCATCAGCCGCTACAGCGGAAGTGAAGAGGAGCTTGCACCGCTCCATCGGCTGGGGAGTGAGCAATGGCAAAAGGCCAAAGATAAAGCACTAAAACAAATAAGGGATACCGCGACAGAGCTTCTCGACATCTATGCTGCCCGAGCGGCCAGAAAAGGATTTTCCTGCGAAGATCCAGAGGAAGACTACCGTACATTTTGCGCCGACTTTCCCTTTGAAGAAACACCCGACCAATACGACACCATCGAAGCCACTAAACGTGACATGCTTTCAGAACAACCCATGGATAGATTGGTCTGCGGCGATGTGGGGTTTGGTAAAACCGAAGTTGCCATGCGCGCTGCTTTTATTGCTGTTTCAAGTGGAAAACAGGTCGCCGTGCTGGTACCGACCACCCTTCTGGCTCACCAACATCTGGAGAATTTCCGCGATCGCTTTGCCAACTGGCCGGTGACCATTGAAGAACTGTCACGCTTTCGCACCGCCAAAGAACAAGAGAAAGTATTAGCTGATACCACCAGCGGCAAAGTCGACATATTAATAGGCACCCACAAACTACTCCACGCTGACATCGACTACAGCAACTTGGGCCTACTTATTATCGACGAGGAACACCGCTTTGGCGTACGCCAAAAGGAAAAGGTCAAATCTCTTCGAGCTGAAGTGGACATTCTGACCCTTACTGCCACCCCAATTCCCCGAACACTAAACCTGTCCATGTCTGGCATCAGGGATCTATCCATTATTGCTACGCCGCCAGCCAAGCGGCTATCGGTAAAAACCTTTGTCCGCCAAAGTGACCCGCGGGTAACACGGGAGGCCATTCTTCGAGAGATATTACGTGGTGGTCAGGTCTACTACCTTCACAACGAAGTTAAAAGTATCGAAAGAACAGCTCGGGAATTACAAGAACTGGTACCTGAAGCACGTATTGAAGTTGCCCATGGGCAAATGCGTGAACGTCAGCTGGAGAGAGTCATGTCAGACTTCTACCACCAGCATTTTAACATTCTGGTGTGTACCACCATTATCGAAACCGGCATCGACATCCCTAGCGCCAACACCATTATTATTGACCGCGCCGACAAATTTGGCCTGGCTCAATTACACCAGCTACGAGGACGCGTGGGGCGCTCCCACCACCAAGCCTACGCATACCTTCTGACACCAAACCCAAAATCAATGACAGCCGATGCCGTAAAACGCCTTGAAGCCATCAGTAGCGCAGATCAACTCGGTTCAGGCTTCACTTTGGCCACACATGATTTGGAAATTCGCGGCGCTGGAGAGCTGCTAGGTGAGGACCAGAGTGGCCAAATTCAGTCCATAGGCTTCACCCTCTATATGGAACTACTTGAACGAGCCGTGGACGCCATTAGACAGGGAAAATCTATCGAGCTCGACATCCCTCTCTCCGAAGAAGTTGAAATCAACCTCAATATTCCAGCATTAATACCAGAGGACTATTTACCCGACGTACATATGCGGCTGATGATGTACAAGCGAATTGCTAACGCCTGTTCAGAGGGGGAACTTAGAGAACTTCAGGTCGAGATGATCGACCGCTTTGGGCTACTACCCGAACACCTCAAGAACTTATACCAGGTCACCTCAGTCAAGTTACAAGCCCGAGCTCTTGGCATAGTTAAAGTAGAAGCTGGCCCCATCGGTGGACGTATAGAGTTCGGTAGTGATACCGTTGTAGAGCCATTAGCAATAGTGCAACTGGTACAAAAACAACCAGACATCTATCGATTACAAGGTGCCAGCACCTTAAAATTTACGGCAACCATGGATACCACCGAGCAGCGACTGAAACAAGTGCAGATGTTCATGGCCCAACTGTCTCCATCAGGGAACAATCTTTAATGAACCAACTGAAAAAATTGATGCCCACACTATTAGTAGTGCTAGCGACGGCCTGCGCTCATCAATCTCATGCCCAAACAGCAAATGCTGAAAACACACCTTGGTATCAGATAGAAGTGGTTATATTTAGCCAACAAGACTTATATCGAGAAGAGAAACACCGTACAGATCATCAACTCAGCTACCCAGATCATTGGGTAAACCTTTACGACCCTGCCAAATTACAGAACTCAGCAATAATAAATTCGGAACAACCATACACCCCTCTCCCTACCGACCTTCTAACACTGATACCAGACAGCCGGGCGCTCTCACGCGCGCCCGGTTACAGAGTGCTTTATCACACAGCCTGGCGCCAAGAGGGCCTTGACCAGAAAAAGAGTCCCTGGATTTTAGTTCAGGGAGGTGATCAGTTCGGCTCTCATCATGAATTAGAAGGTAGTCTTCGGCTGGTAAAAAATCGTTACCTGCATATTCAAGCCAACCTTTGGAAAGCTAAATTTGCTCTTTCAAGGTCTACACCTGAAATGGATGGCCGTCAGATTGAGGGAACTGAATCCAGCAATACATTAAAGGATGGCACTCAACCACCTGAAACGATCGCCATGCACCCTATACTGCCAGAATTTCCCCGCTCCACCGAACTAGAGGAAGGTGAAGCTTTTGTTGTTACTGGAGAGGAAGAGAGCAGAGCCCGTGTGCCAGAAAAGCAAGAATACCAATTTGGCGGCCAGCAATATAAAACAACCGATGTTATTGTTCTGGAACAATCTGCGAGAGTTTCCAGAGACGAACTCACCTACCTGGATCATCCAGAAATGGGTGTATTAGTCATGGTTAGCAAGTACGAGAACAATGAAGAAGGCCTCAGGCCATAGACAACGGGTAGTTCAAGCACCTCATATCCTCTCTACTGATCTCCAGCTTTCCTGGCACGATCGATATAACCACCCCAGCCGCTCTTGGGTTTTTTACCGTTATTGTTGGCGTTTTTTTGAGGCACTGTTTTAGCATTTTTCTGGTCACCAGCACCTTCTCGAACATCATTTTGAATTTTTTCCGAGATGGAAGAACAAGGTAACCCGCTAAAGGTTGTCTGACCCTTGTCATCGACACATTTGTAGACCGTGGCAGAAGATGCCGCTGTCACCCCAGAAAGGCAACAGAGTAGACAGAAAGACGATCCTATATTACTCACCCCGCCTCCGTTTAGAGTCCTATGATGACTAAACTATTCTTCACCGTTTGTCACAGCTACAAGCAATCTACGGATGCCTGCCATTCTGGAATCTATAATCTGCTGAATCTGATCCATGGATATTTCACCGTCACACAGACCTGCGGCCATATTGACCACTAAAGCCATACAGGCATAAGGAATATCAAGTTCACGGGCCAGGGCAGCCTCCGGCATCCCGGTCATACCAACGATGTCACAACCATCTCTGCCCATTCGCGTTATTTCAGCCGCTGTTTCCAACCTTGGCCCCTGTGTCGCACCATATACGCCACCAGAATGCACAGGCAGACCTAATGCGATCGAGTGTTGTAGCAGTTTATCCATCAGCCTCTTATCGTAAGGCTGTGTGAAATCTACATGCTGCAGTGCCACGCTAGAACTATCCGAATAAGTCTGTTCTCTACCCCAAGTATAATCAACAATCTGATCGGGGATCACCACATCCCCTGGACACATTTCCATATTGAGACTACCGACCACGTTGACAGCATAGATAGCGGACACCTGCTGATCTTTCAGCGCGGCAATATTTGCTCGGTAATTAACCTTGTGGGGAGGAATAGTATGCGCCTCGCCATGGCGAGCAATAAAGACCACCTCGGAATGTCCCGAACACTCTGGGGCAGCCAAAGTACCAGAAATCAAAGCAGACGAAGGCTCTCCCCAATCCGTGGGATTATCGGTTCGCTCCGTAACATTTAGTTCAGCAAAATCAGTAAGCCCACTACCACCAATGATACCAATTTTCATTTAAAGCCCCTAAGCACCTGTAGCCTGCGCATTTTCCATTTGCGCCAACTGAACCGGGTCAGGTAAATGAACCGTAGAGGTAGGAAAGGCAATCTCTGCACCATGACTGGCAATTACATCGCTTACCTTCAATAGGATATCCTGCTTAATTTCGTGATAAGGGATCCATTGAGTGGTCTTGGTAAAGGTATAGATAAAGAAATCCACTGACGAAGCTGAGAAGCTATTAAAATTGACGATTAACGTCTGCTGCTGATCAATTTCGGGGTGCTCTCGCAACATCCTTTTGACATCTCTGACTATCACATCCATTTTCCCAACATCGGCATAACGTAACCCCACTTTTTCATAGATACGTCTATTTAACATGCGAGATGGATTTTCCACTGAAATGCTATTGAAAATCGAATTTGGAATATACAGCGGGCGCTTATCAAAGGTTCGGATTCGAGTCAGGCGCCAGCCAATATCTTCCACAGTACCCTCAATTTCTTTATCCGGTGAACGTACCCAATCCCCCACCTTAAAAGGCTGATCCAGATATAACATAAGCCCGCCAAAGAAGTTGGCCAAAAGATCTTTGGCAGCAAAGCCCACCGCCAAACCTCCGATGCCACCAAACGCAAGCAACCCAGAAATACTGTAACCAAAAACCTGCATAGAGATCAGAACGGCCGTAATAATAACTGAAGCTCTGAGTAATTTTCCTATTGCCTTAACCGTGGTTTCATCCATCGGTTCTGCCATGTAGTCCGGATGAACCAGATTACGTTCAGCTCGCTTAATAAGGTTTATTAAAAACAATGCGCCCAGAAAGATCACGGCAACACGGTTAATTGGATCTATCAGCTCATACAGTTCCGACTCGGCAACACGAGCGGCAACGGCAGCAGCCATATTGACCCCAAGAATCCAGATTGCCCAAACAGCCGGATGCCTGAATGCTTCGATCAAAGCATCATCCCAAACTGAGCGTGTACGGGCAGCATGGATCTCAAGTAAATTAATTACTTTGTTGACCAAGTAACCCAAGGTCAGAGCAACAAAGACTATCAGAAAAATTTCGACCATCCACATGTACTGGTCGCCAGTCAACTTAACCAGCCAATTTTCCAAAACTTGCATCGTGCTCTATTCCTTTTGCATGATTAAATAAAAAGTTATTTTATCGCCGACAGAGCGGCGCTTGTATTTTGCCAACGTTCACTACTGGTCAATGTGTTCCAATCTGGCTGTTTTCTTGCGGCCATTTTTATAAGCCGGGGAGAAGGGGAAACCCCGCTGCCCTCCAAGTAAGCCAACACCTCATGCGCACCCTGGCGATTATTGCAAACCAGCACCATATCACAGCCTGCCTGGAGGGCACAGTGAGCCTTGTCAGCGTACCCACCGGCTATATCTGCCCCCTTCATGGAGAGGTCATCGCTAAAAATCACTCCATCAAACCGGAGCTCTTGACGCAGTATTTTCTGCAACCAGTACGATGAAAACCCAACCGCACTTGAGTCAATTTCAGGAAACACAATATGGGCCGGCATCACCGCGTCGAGATCTGCGGCCAATTTGACAAAGGGGCGTAAATCGCGACCACGCAACTCCTCTAATGACCGGTTATCGTAGGGTGTTTCCAGGTGGCTATCAGCTCGCACACCACCATGCCCGGGGAAATGTTTTCCGGTGGTTGCCATACCGGCCTCATGCATCCCTTCGATAAAAGCTGTTGCTGAACAGATCGCTAATTCTGGCTCATCTGAAAATGAGCGATCGGCAATCACTTCGCATTGGCTGCGATCCACATCAAGTACGGGTGCAAAACTGAAATCGATACCACATGCCAACAACTCTGAAGCCATCAGCCAGCCTGCATCACACAATAAGGTATCCGCATTTTGGATACCATCTCGCAATCGATCCCCCAGTAATTGCATGGGAGGAATGCGAGTAAACCCTTCTTTAAAACGCTGGACACGCCCCCCCTCCTGATCGACACAAAGCAATAGCTCGGGACGTACGCCTCGAATATCTGAGGCCAGCCTGGTTATTTGCTCTCTACTTACAAAATTCCGGGCAAAAAATATAACCCCACCTACCCAGGGATTCTGTATCAGTTCTATTTCATCAGCAGTGAGCGTCAACCCATCAAGGTCTAGCATTAGTGGGCCTAGGGTCATGTTATAAGATCTCATTAGGTTGGATGGGAAACATAAGAAGCCGTTGAGGGGTTGTCAACAGGCCCTGGTCAATTTAGACAAGTTTTTCATTTGCGATATCACCTTTTATGTCATCTAGCTCTTAACCAAATGTAACTTTATTAGTAGTTTTAAAAATAACCTTTTCGAAAAAGCTAACTTAGCTCAACTTCTTAATATTTATTTTACCTTCTTGTCTTCTCCCAAAACGGTCATCTAACATTCCTTGCCAATTGCTACGACCTACAACCTGATGCACAAGCTGTGGATTGGTGCTAACTTGAAGATTCAACAAAAAAGGAGGGACGTGTCGTGGCTATACGAGCGCCGGTGATCGGCTCCTGGTATCAGGATGCTACAGAAGACCTATTGTTTGAAGTCGTGGCAGTAGATGACGATGCAGGAGCGGTCGAAATTCAATATTTGGGCGGAGAAGTGAGCGAGGTTGATTTTGAAACCTGGCGGCAGATGCTGCTGCTCACAGCCAAAGCACCTGAAGACTGGACCGCATCCTACGAACTAAGCAATGAAGACAGCTCGATGTACGATGACGTTTATGTACCCGACAATTGGAGCGATCCGTTTTCAGACCTGGATTCTGACACGATTTACGGTTTGGATGATTTCTAGTCAAAGGATCCCAATGGTCGATTATGCAAACTATTCAGCAATCGCCTGAGCCTGCAACATACGTGCATG
Organism: Porticoccus sp.; assembly: GCA_041581635.1. GTDB lineage: Bacteria > Pseudomonadota > Gammaproteobacteria > Pseudomonadales > Porticoccaceae > Porticoccus. Next base: position 45,801 of record JBFICW010000006.1, read on the forward strand.
TTGTAGGATGATTTTCGCTGCCGATTCCGCATCATCTACAATATGAAATAGGTGTAACTCTCTCTCTTCAATACACCCATTTGCCAACATCGTGTTTCTCATCCAGTCGATCAACCCCTTCCAATAATCAACGCCCAGCAACACAATGGGGAACGGCCTCACCTTGCCCGTTTGCACTAGCGTCAACGCTTCGAATAATTCATCCATAGTGCCATACCCACCGGGAAATATCACAAAACCCACAGCATGCTTAACAAACATAAACTTTCGAACGAAGAAATAACGAAATTCCAGAGACGTGTCCTGATAAGGATTAGGCTCTTGCTCTGTGGGCAATGAAATATTGAGCCCAATAGAATCAGATGAACTAGAAAAACAGCCCTTGTTTGCCCCTTCCATAACACCAGGGCCACCACCGGTTATAACAGGAACCCCCGCTTCGCCCAAGATCGTACCGAGCCGCTGTGCCTCCTCATAAAAATGATTGCCAATATTAAATCGAGCACCGCCAAACACTGTGGCAGCGCCACCCAATTTGGCAAGTGATTCAATACCATCTACCAACTCTGATTGAATACGTAGCACCCGCCATGCTTCAGGAATTTTAGCCTCATCCATAACAACTCCTTGCGACCATTAATTGACTTGCTTTGATAATACTACCCTTCAACTAACGGAACATCTTTTAGATTCACCCTTAAAATCGCTTCTTTTTGTTTGAAATCTATCTACAGATTTATACGTTGACCCCGAGCTTAAGTATAGTCCGTTAAAAAAAACCTTTGGCATACAAGACATTTAAGCAATATACTGTTTTTTAATACAGCCTATATTTTTTTACAGTAGGTAGCCACTCAAATAAAAAATACCGGACGTCCACGAGGTTCATTATGGCCACAGCAACACTAACTGCCAGGCAACAAGAAATATTAAATCTAATCAAACAGCATATTGATGAAACCGGCTACCCTCCTACCCGTGCAGAAATTGCGGCACAACTGGGATTTAAATCTCCCAATGCTGCAGAAGAACACCTGAGGGCTCTGGCTCGCAAAGGTGTTATAGAAATGATCTCGGGAACCTCTCGGGGTATACGCCTAGTAGAAGAACATCAGCCAGGCCTTCCTCTGGTTGGTCGTGTGGCTGCTGGGAACCCTATTTTGGCGGTAGAAAACATTGAAGATTATCTGGAGGTTGCTGCCAATATGTTTTATCCGCAGGCGGATTATCTTCTTCGAGTACACGGTATGAGCATGAAAAACGTAGGCATTATGGACGGCGATCTACTGGCAGTTCATAAAGCAGATACAGCTGAGAATGGTCAGATTGTAGTCGCGCGAATAGAAGACGAAGTCACGGTTAAAAGACTAAAGAAAACTCGCAAGCGTCATGAAGTAATGTTGTTACCCGAAAATGACGACCTGGAACCTATTCTTGTGGATTTACGTGAACAGGATTTTTCTATTGAAGGTCTTGGGGTTGGGGTAATCCGAACACAAACCAATTGATGCAATCTTTTAAACCTTCTAATCATTTAGAAAAATATGGCGACATGGAAGGTTGATAGCATCGGATCTGTGAACGAACAATCTACAACTGTTCGTCAGAGTTTAATGAAGAACCCGAGGTGGTTTTGTTTCCCGACCACCCTCGTCTATTTGTAAGTGTTCATCACCTAATTCCTCGAACAGATCAATACCGGCATCGATCATCACTTTGGCTACATCCATTTTTGCATCCATCAAAAACATCTGCACTTCATCCGAGAAACTGATACGTATTAATGGCTCATCCTTTTCGTTAGAGCGCTGAAGTGCAACATCACCATTCGGCAGCACCACAATTTCGAAAATAGATAGAGACATTGAGACATCCAATAGAAAATTAAACGATAGATAATTGACAGATTATAACAGGCTAGTCAGTCCGAAGCACTGTGAATCGGAGACTGTCGGGCCATTTTAACATGGGCCTTGTACCCTGAAAAATGGCAGGATTGCCTTTCTTATGCTAGAGCTAGCATTCGATCATTAGCTCTCTATGGCGATCCACCATCTCTTCAAACGCCCGCTGCCATTGGGTGAGCTCTTGCTCACCCAATGCAACACTTTCCTCCTGCTGATCAATTTGCATAACAGCAATAGGGCTTGACTGAGTAGTTTTGGCATCGTGCTGAGGTAACGTAGACAATTGCTGGTGTGCAGAAAGCATTTGGTTTAGCCAACTTTCTGGATTGGCTTCCAAGCTGGCCATTTCCTGTGCCTCTGCCGGATGCTTATTAATACTCGACAATGCAGCAACCAGATCTTCAACTACTGAAATCGATTCCGGCAATTTAAACTGATAGGTAGCAGCGACTTCTCGCAAATAATAACGGTAGCCACATTCCAGTTGATACAGAGCAGATTGATAGAGCGCCTCTTGAAGCAGAGGCATACCGCAAGTCTCAGGCTGACTCTGTTTTAACAATAATTTACTGTAGTACAGTTTTTGATTCACAGCAGAAAGATAGATGTTCATCGTGTGTTCACCGAGTTCATCACTTCTTTTTTACATTCTTTCGAGCATCGACCACTTGCCAGCGACCATTTTCATAAAACGCCTTCCAGCCAGAAGGTTTTCCATCAATTTCTGACTGAACGTACTGTTCTTTTGTTTTGCGACTAAAACGAATCACCGTCTTTACACCATCGGGATCTTCCACAGGAGCCTCAAACAAGAAGCTGTATTTTGGATCGATCTCATCTTTATGCGGCAGTAACTCGGCCACCTCAGGTGCACGCGTCTCGCGATGCTTAGGAAATTTACTCGCTGCCAGGAACAAGCCTGATGCCCCATCGCGAAGAATGTAGTGATCCTCAACTTTTTGGCAGGCCAGCTCCGGCATAGGGACAGGATCCATCTTAGGAGGTGCTGCTTCCCCACTTTTTAATAATTTCCTGGTGTTTTTACAATCCTCGCTAGTGCAACCGAAATACTTGCCAAATCGCCCTGATTTAAGCTGCATATCACTACCGCACTTATCGCACTCGATAACCGGCCCTTCATAGCCCTTGAGCTTAAAACTCCCCGTCTCCACCTCGTAACCTTCACAGTCTGGATTATTACCACAGACGTGTAACTTTCGGGTTTCATCGATCAAATAGCTGTCCATTGCCGTATTACAAATTTTACAACGATGCTTGTGAAGCAACTGTTTGGATTCAGCCTCATCGTCTTCATCCACGTTGACAGCTTCATCACCGGATGTGAGATTCAAGGTTCCCTTGCAGCGCTCCTTTGGTGGCAGGCTATAACCGGAACACCCCAGAAAAACACCCGTAGACCCACTACGAATCATCATGGGACGCCCACACTGGGGGCAAGGAATATCTGTTGGAGATGGCTCATTGGGGCGCATCCCCCCTTCAGAAGCTCCCGCTTTGGCTAATTTGGTGGAAAAATCAGCATAAAAGCGATCCAATACATCTTTCCATTCCAATTCTCCTTCGGCTATATCATCGAGGTATTCTTCCATACTGGCAGTAAAACCATAATCCATCAGGTCAGAAAAATTCTCATTCAAACGACCTGTGACAATATCGCCAATCTTCTCAGCATAGAAACGACGCTTTTCTATCCGCACATAGCCCCTATCCTGAATAGTAGAGATAATCGAAGCATAGGTTGACGGACGCCCAATGCCACGTTTCTCCAACTCTTTAACCAAGGAAGCTTCAGAGTAACGAGCGGGCGGCTTGGTAAAGTGCTGTAATGGAATCAGGATATTCAGACTCATTGCATCACCTACCGTCATCTCGGGTAGTTCCACATCATCATTTTTCTTAGCCAGAGCAGGCAACACTTTTAAATAGCCATCAAAGCGTGTGACTCGGCCCTTGGCGCGCAATTCGAAATCACCGGCTGCTACCGTCACCGTGGTGCTGGTGAATTCTGCTGGTGTCATCTGGCAAGCTACAAATTGCTGCCAAATTAATCGATAGAGCTTTTTGGCATCTTCTTCCATACCCACCAAATCACTGGGGGTAATGTCAATATTAGATGGCCGTATCGCTTCGTGTGCCTCCTGAGCCCCCGACTTACTGCTATAAACATTTGGGTTGTCAGGTAAATACTTATCACCGTATCGAGTTTGAATGAACTCTCGGCATACCGCCACAGCATCGGCACTGAGGTTGGTTGAATCTGTTCGCATGTATGTAATGTAACCGGCCTCATATAATCGCTGGGCCGACATCATGGTCTTCTTTACCCCGTAGCCAAGCCTGGTACTGGCGGCCTGCTGCAAAGTAGATGTAATGAAAGGTGCGGAGGGTTTACTACCTGTTGGCTTATCTTCTCGCTTGCTAACTTGATAACGAGCTTCTCTCAGAACTTCGACAGCAGCATCAGTCTGCGCCTTAGTTTTAGGCAGGAAGTTTTCCCCCGCCTGTTTTTTGACCTCGAAACGAATTTTATCTTCTTCATCGGTTTCAAGGTCTGCATGCAAGGTCCAATATTCGTCGGGAACAAATGCCCGAATCTCCTGCTCGCGCTCCACAATGAGCTTAGTTGCGACCGACTGAACCCGTCCTGCAGACAAACCACGTGCCACCTTGCTCCAGAGTAATGGGGACACCATAAAACCGACAACCCGATCCAGAAAACGACGAGCCTGCTGTGCATTCACACGATTAACATCGAGTTCGGAAGGCTTTGAAAATGCATCTTTAATGGCTTTTTTTGTGATTTCGTTAAAGACCACTCTTTTGTAGCGCTCGTTATCGCCTCCGATCGATTCCCTCAGGTGCCAGGCAATAGCCTCTCCCTCGCGATCCAAATCCGTCGCTAGATATATTTCATCAGCGTCTTTTGCCAATTTTTTCAGTTCTGAAACAACTTTCTCTTTACCTGGCAATATCTCGTAGCGAGCTTTCCAACCATTTTCTGGGTCGACCCCCATGCGCGCGATCAACTGCTCTTTAGCCTTGCGCTCTTTGTGCTTCACCTTGTCTTCAGGTGACATCTTCCGAGTAATAGCCGCGGCCTTTGCCCTTTCTTTAGGATCTACAGTTTTACCACCACCAGTTGGCAGATCTCGTATATGGCCGACGCTGGACTTTACAATAAAGTCATTGCCCAGATATTTGTTGATCGTCTTAGCCTTGGCTGGTGACTCTACAATAACGAGTGATTTGCCCATTGATCTGTCATTTACTCTATGGTTTGTGGTTTATGATCGGCTGAAAAAGCCACTAAATCGTACCCAAGGTGGCGAATATACATGCGCGGCCGGTGGGTTGGTCAAGGAAATTTTTAATATTATTTACAATAAGGGCCCGAAACCCTAGTTTCGAATTACATCTCTCAAGGTCGATAGTTGATGGCTAACAACCCCAACATCCTCCAAACTACCGCGTTCCTGCCAATAGATCTTAATGCCATCACTACCCGCTTCCAGAGCCACTACATTTATCGGAAGTTTTTGAATCACAGCGCCAATAAGCGCAATCAGACAATCATTGGCTTCTCGCCCCAGCCACTGCCACTCAGCCCAGGGGGATGGGTCTCCTCGACGCGTTCCTTTAACCAACAACCACTTTTCCATGCGAGGTTCACTGGAAGGGTTGGAGCCGGGAACCCAAGGTAATATATAGGTAACATATTCCAGGCGCCCCTCTCCCTCCCGGGCATCTGCCGGCTTACTCAGCTTCACACTCAAACCATTCTTGGTCGCCTCCTGACGCATGGCTGTAATCAGCTTCTGGCGGGGTGACTGACGAAACCACATGAGTGGTGATAGGATAACGGCCAATACAAAAGCTATTAATAAATAGGTCATTGTTTTCTACAACTTTGCCTGCTACAACTCTAGTTAGGAATATTTAAACCTCAACCTCGACAAGGGAAGCCAGTCTATGTCTGCCTACAAACACATTCTCGTCGGTCTCGATCTATCGCCAGAATCACAGCAACTAGTCGAACGAGTCAAGTGCCTATTTACTGGAGACGATCAGAAAATAAGTTTGATACATGTGCAAGAACCGCTCTCCTTTGCCTACGGCGGCGATATCCCAATGGATCTCACCGATGTTCAAAACCAACTGGAGGAACAAGCTAAAAGCCGTTTAGTGGCTATAGGCAAGGAATTAAACGTTACAGAGGAAAACCAGCACGTCATTATTGGGCAACCCGCCCATGAAATGCACCGATTTGCCACAGACAACAACGTCGATCTGATGGTTGTTGGCAGCCATGGACGACATGGCTTAAGCCTACTTTTAGGGTCAACCGCAACAGGGGTTCTCCATGGTTCTACCTGCGATGTCCTGGCAGTAAAAGTCTAAAACAACTGAGATCCCCCCTGTTTTATCAGTCATGAACTGACTATGATAGATTCAATCCCAACTACGTTCAGTCTTTGGGTCGTCTCAGTCAACCGTATCATCAGGCACAGATGCAAATAAATATAACCCGCGAAACTGGCGTAAGAACCCGTCTTCATATGTTACCTACACTGCTTTGCTCAGGGGTGGTATCAACGCTATCAGCCTTGATCCGACCTTGTTCAGCACTATTAACTATACTGCTCACACTATCTTCGCCATCGATTGCCAATGATCTGAACCTGAGCCAACAACGAGCCCTCTACCAAGAAGCAAAAATTGCACTATCCAAAGGTGATCAAAGCAATTTTAAACGTATTCTTTCTCGCATTGGCGACTATCCACTTCGATCCTATCTCGAATATACCGAGCTCACCGAGCGACTTTGGCGATTACCAAAGCGCGATGTACAAAATTTCCTGTCAAAACACCATGACACACCTATTGCTGACCGACTTCGCTACCGGTGGCTTGAAACCCTACGAAAGAAAGATCAGTGGCGGCCCTATCTAAGAGACTACAACCCTCAAACAGCTTCCACCGCACAACAGTGCTACTACCATTTGGCACGCATCCGTGGCGGCAATGAAGAAAAAGCCATTACAGAAGGGATAAAACTCTGGTCTGTTGGCAAGTCTCAACCTAAGGGATGCGACAAACTCTTTGGCTGGCTGATTAAAAACCAGAAGATTACCGAGTCTATAGCCTGGCGACGTTACACCAACTCGGTACTCAATCACGAGTATCAGCTCGCTCGTTATCTACAACGCTTTTTCACCTCGACGTATTACCAGGAGCTAGCAAAGAAATTTTACGACATTGACCGCAACCACCGACTAGTCGGCGACTATCAATTTTTCAACAAATACATACTCAAGCACAATGGCGAAGATGTCTATGCCGTTCTTACCCATGGAATAACCCACCTGGCAAGAGTGGATGCGACCTCGGCTCTAAAACATTGGAACCGGTACCAACGACTTCACCCTTTTTCCGCCCGACAAAAAAATCGGATCATCAGTGCACTGGTGAAAGGACTTTACGATCAAAAACAATTCTCTGCAGCAGATAACTATCTTATAGACAGCTTAGAGTACGTCGATACAGATCTTATGGAGTGGCGCGCACGTAAGGCTATGAGCAAGGCCAACTGGCATGAGGTGTTGGAATGGATAGCGCGCATGCCCGGCGAATTACAACAGGACAATCGTTGGCGCTACTGGCAAACCCGCGCACAACAACTCAGCCTCGGAACGTCTGACCACTCATTATCTACAGCTAAAGATAATACCTACGAATCACTATCGGTCACACGAAGTTTCTACGGTTTTCTTACCAGCGAATGGCTCGATTACGGTTATAGCATGGCCAATAGAAAAACCTCTGCCAGCTCTGAACAAATTAGCAAGCTAGAAAAACTGCCGGCTCTGATTCGATCTCGTGAACTTATTTACCATGATGACTACTTATCAGCCCGACGAGAATGGAATACCGCTACCCACAACTTCAGTGAAGAACAGTGGATAACAGCGGCACATCTTGCCCGGAAATGGCAGTGGCACAACAGGGTAATCACCAGCATGATCCAAGCGGGTTTCTGGGACGACACAGAACTTCGCTTCCCGCTTGCCTTCCAACAAGACTTTGAAGATCAAGCACAACAAACCGGCGTTCCCATACAACTGCTATTTGCCGTAGCACGCCAAGAAAGTGCTCTATCCCATGATGTCACCTCTCCCGCCGGCGCCAAAGGTCTTATGCAACTGATGCCTGCTACCGCCAAGCAAACGGCACGTAAAAATGGTATTCACTATCGGAGTAGTCATGATCTGTTTACACCTGAGACCAATATTGCTCTAGGTAGCCGTTATTACCGGGAAATGCTCGAACGATTTAACCATAACCGCATACTCGCGACTGCGGCCTACAATGCCGGGCCGCACAGGGTAGATCGCTGGCTAAAAGAAACTGAAAGCACGCTTCCCTTCGATGCGTGGATAGAAATCATTCCCTTTAGGGAAACCCGTAACTACGTACAAAATGTATTGGCATTCTCCGTTATCTACGCCCACCACCTGGGTAATCACGAACGAATTCTCAGTGCGCGTGAAAAAAATCAACTCCTATGACAGACCTAAATACCAGCCCAGCGTCACTGATCGACATTGCTGTTAATCTCAGCAATGCACGTTTCGAAAAAGACATAGTAGAGGTATTACAACGAGCGAAACGGGCCAATGTGGGGCAGCTAATTCTCACGGGAACGAATGAAGAAGAAAGTGACCGTGTATTTGCCCTGTCGCAGAGACTCGGAGATGACTTCCCTAACATGCTCTACAGCACCTGTGGTATTCATCCCCACGAGGCCAAACACTTTAACAGCGAATCCCTCGACCATCTTAAAACGCTGGCAAACCATGAGTCCGTCGTGGCTATTGGTGAGACCGGGCTGGACTTCAACCGTAATTTCTCTAAACCGGCAGATCAGGAAAAGGTCTTTGAAGCACAGCTAGAACTGGCCGCAGAGTTGCAGCTACCTGTATTCATGCATGAACGAGATGCCCACCAACGGCAACACGAGATACTTAAAGAGTACCGCCATCACCTAGCTGATGGCGTGATTCATTGTTTTACCGGAGACAAAACTGAACTTTTTAATTATCTTGATCTCGACCTGTATATAGGTATTACCGGGTGGGTATGCGATGAACGTAGAGGTCTGGAGCTGCAAAAGCTCGTCAAGAACATTCCGCTCAACCGACTTATGCTCGAGACTGACTCCCCCTACCTGCTACCGAGAACCATCAAGCCAAAACCGAAAAGTGGTCGAAATGAGCCGGCCTTTTTACCCTGGGTGTTAGATGGAATTAAAGCAAACCGTACAGAGTCTGCACTGGAGATTGCTGAAAAAACTACCGCTGCGGCTAAAGCCTTTTTTAGGCTGGGTTAATCTTCAGTATTTTTAGTCACCGTTGCGACCACAGCATACAGTGGGTCACCAACACCAGAACTGCAATCCATCATCTCAATGGCTTCGTAACAACCGGCCTCATTAAGAAACGATTTAATCAGATACCCACGCTGCTCATCGGAGAGACATAACCAGGCTGCCGTTGCCTTAGTCTCAAAATACCGGTCTGAATAGGTAATAATCAGTGCTGAGTGTGTTTTTAATACACGGCCAATCTCTGTAAGCACAGCAATGGGCTGTGTTAAGTAGTCGATGGACACACAAATCAGCCCCGCATCAAACACATTATCGCTGAAGGGAAGGTTTGGCTGTCGATTTAAATCGTGTACCACCCTGCCGGTCAACTGCTTATTGTTGGCAAGTTCTCGGGCATTCATGCCCAGCCCCACAACTTGGCGATAGTTAATTTCTTCCGGTAGGTGACTCAGCCAACTGCTCATCAAATCTAGAACACTGGCATTCTTAGTCAATTTTTTTCGATAGAGATCCGTAACGGCTTCGATTGCAAAGGCATCGATATGGCTGGTGAACCTCGGAATCTTATAGAACTTTTCATCCAGTGATTCATCCGCTCGATGAAAAGCATCTGCAGTGAGTTTTACCCTATAGTTTTTGTCAAAATCCATGAGAAACAGACTAAATCATGATGGACCAATTAGTAAAGCCGCCGATTCAGCTGAAAACTAACGGAAGTTCACACCAATAACGAAGTGGGATTGAGAGAAAACTGGATAAAGACACCGCCGCGAAGATATTCTAGACAACATTGAGCCCCCCGGAGTTGATTGCGAGCCCTTGTCCCCGCATAAACCGATATCAAAGACCTTGTTATGGATAGCTATTAATCAACTATATTAATTACCTACGGGTAAGTGACATAAACAAACCAGCTTCCCATTTAATTAAAAACAGTTATCGGATATATATGCCCTCTATACGTAGTTACTTCTGGCGAGCAATTCTAAAAATCAGCTCAAATTACAATAAACCTCTCCATCAATTGAGAATAAAACTTCTGCGGGACACCAAGTTTCTCAAGCCACCCAAAGATGTCGAAATTTTTCCGATAACTGTCAATGGTGTGTCAGCCGAATGGTTAACACCCGTTGGAGCTACTCAAGAAAAAGTTATGATCTACCTTCATGGTGGAGGCTATGTAATGGGGTCCCCCGCAACACATCGCAGTATCGTGGCAAGGCTAGCCAAAGCCTGTGGGGTACGCGCGCTCTCTATCGATTACCGCTTGGCACCAGAACACCCCTTTCCAGCCGCACTTGAGGATTCTTTGACTGCCTATCAGTGGGTGATTGATCAAGGTATCTCACCAGAGAACATTTTGATGGCAGGGGATTCAGCAGGCGGAGGCCTGACCTTGGCCACACTGCTTTCATTGAGGGATAACAACCAGGCTCTCCCTGCAATGGCTTTGTGTATCTCCCCGTGGACTGATCTCACGCTAACCGGATCATCTATCACCACCAAGGCAAAAATAGATCCCTATATTTCACATAATTTACTGAAACTAGGCGCTCATTACGTTGCGGAGAGCAAAGCTCAATTACCGCTGATATCTCCATTTTACGCTGACCTCAAAGGACTACCGCCACTGCTGATTCACGCCGGTACAGACGAGGTACTACTGAGTGATTCAACGCGTCTTGCAGAGGCTGCCAAAAATTCCGGCGTTATAGTAAATATTAAAATATGGGAAAGAATGTGGCACGACTTCCACCTGTGGGCACCCTATGTTCCAGAGGCCAATCAAGCCATTGAAGAAATTGGTAACTTTGTTGAAGCCCATTGGGAGGCCCAAACAAAATATTGAGGGGTTGATTGCGAAATACACCCCCTATCGGTATCCGCCAGCGCCCAAGCCGACTAGTCATACGGACTGTTTTTTTACGTACTGAACAGGGACGGTTTTTTCTGATTTATGTTTTTTCCTTGGTTATAACTCATCTATTTCAAATAGCACATTGGCACCTTTAGGGGGAAAATCACAACAGCAGGTGTTAGGATTCAAAACCACGAATACAAGCGACATCCAACCCAAACAGCCTAATATTGAGTTGCAATACTGAGGAACAAATAATGAGGCCCTATCTTTTATTAATTCCGGTACTTCTTACACTTAGCACCACAAGTTACTCCGCGAGCCGTACACCCCAGACTCTGCCAGAACAACTTGCACCCACTGTTGCTGACGTTGCAACTAACGTATTGTTTGGCGAAGTCGAAAGACAGGTACTTTCTGAATACTTAAGAGATCGGGACGACCGTTTTACCAGAACACACAACCAGGATGACGAGTACAGGCATGATGCCAAGATGAGTAAAAAACATAAACAAAAAAGCCTTCCGCCAGGACTTCGAAAGAAACTGGAGCGTGGTGGAGAGTTACCCCCCGGCTGGCAACAAAAAGTGGCACGGGGAGAGGTGCTGGAAGAGGATATCTATCTAAATCACTCTCGATCACTGCCGGCAGAAATTCTACGCAGACTACCCTCCTCCCCTGATGGCACCTCAATCAAGCAAATTGATGACCGTATTGTTAGGGTTATGGATGCTACCCGCACGGTATTAGATGTTTTTTATCTGGCAAACCAACAATAAACCGTCAGCAAGCATCTAGCACAGAAATTTAGATCATAACTCAAGAGTGATAATCGCAAGCTCCAACCAAGGAGGGTTGGAGCCAACGCGATTAAACTTATCCGGAAAAGGTAAATCTTGTTTAAGGCGAAGTCCCCGCTGATGACACCAGTAAAATGTCATCTGCAACATCAACGGCATCGCTCATGGTGGCTAACACCCTCTTATCATCCAGACACTCCAAGGTACCCATACGAGCTAAATTAGCCTGTGCTTTTTTGGAAATACCGACCAAAACCACATCTCTGCCATTTGCCAGTTCTGCACGAATTAGCTCATCGAGGATCATCGCCGTAGAAGTTCCGACTAAATAGGCATCTGTTAGGTCAATAATCATCACCCGATAAGATTCATAACCTGAAAGGCATTGCCTTAAACCTCGCCCCACACCAAAACTTAACGGGCCTTTGATCCGTAATAGCAAAACAGCGCCATGTTGAGCCTCTAAACGCTGCTCATCGACCGGCAAACCTTTATCCTTAGCCCCAGAGCCGTCAGTTATATACACATGATCCAACTGAATACTGGTCAATCGCTCAATGGTAATAAGATTTGATATAAATACACCGACAAGAACTGCCGTTATCAAATCCACAAACACTGTCATTAACAAGACAATGAGCATCAAAACAACAGTATTGGCAGGGAGCTTGGTCAACCGAACAAGAAAAGGCCAATCAATAATATTAATGCCGACCCTGATCAAAATACCCGCGAGTACAGCCAATGGAATATGTGAGGCATATTGACCGGCACCGAGCATTATCGCTAATAAAACCAGCGAATGAATTGCGCCAGAGTAACCTGTTCTACCACCGGCACGAATATTGACGACTGTACGCATGGTCGCGCCTGCACCCGGCAGTCCGCCAAACAAACCCGCCAATGCATTACCTAGCCCCTGACCAATTAACTCTCTGTCAGAATCATGATGCTCCTTAGTCAAATTATCGGCGACCAGAGAGGTCAGTAGTGAGTCAATGGATCCAAGTACGGCAAGTAATATGGCTGCATAAAATAGCTCACCCATGACATCCAGTGTAAATACAGGCCAGTGTGGACTAGGAAAACCGGTGGGAATATCGCCGATAGCTGCCACCGAGTCTGGAGGTAGCAAGAACAATGCACCGACAGTACCAATCATCAGAGCGGCCAATGGTGGGGGACACCAGACTGCTATACGAGCCGGCCACACGTACACTATAGCCACAGTTAGCAATGTCAGTATCAACGCAGGCCAACTAATTGTCTGCAACCAGTCGGGAATACTCGTTAGAGAAGACGTAAGCGATGACGTATCGGGGTGCCCCAGCATAGGGCCAATTTGAAGGATGATAATTATGACGCCAATGCCCGTCATAAACCCAGAAATTACTGGATAAGGAACCAGAATAAAATATTTACCCAGCTTGAGCAGCCCCAACGCAATTTGCATCAAACCCGCAAGAATGACAGCACTAAATCCAATCACCAAACCTGTTTCGGGGTATTTGGCTTGCAGTGAGGTAAAGACGCCAGCCATCACTACGGTCATCGGCCCTGTTGGGCCAGAGATCTGGCGAGGCGTTCCCCCAAAGAGAGAAGCAAAGAAGCCGACAAAGATGGCCCCATAAATACCGGCTTCTGGCCCAGCACCAGAGGCCACCCCAAAGGCCAAAGCCAAAGGCAACGCGACAACGGCCGCCGTCAAACCACCGGTAAAATCCATGCGCAAATAGCGCACCGACAAGGCGTTAAATAAAGGCTGAGACATAAACGATGCTTTTTTTAATCACTACTGCCATCCGATTATTCCTTATAACTGCCTTTCCTCTCTTCGCTATGGCGAAATAACGATAGTCCATCGTACCAATATTTTGTTACGACCGACTATTGTTGTTAAACATTTACTGGTGCTTGAGTAAGCGTTTTATCTGCCCTGCAGTAAAAGGCCACCCTTTTTCCTGGCCATCCGGCGTCATAATGACCGGTATACGCAACCCGTATTTTTCTTTGAGGGACTCGCTCTGCGAAATGTTTACTTCGTGCAATTCCCAGCCGGCCTCGTGTAGAAGCGGATAGGCTATCTGCTTTGCCTGATCACAAAGATGGCAATGCGGGCCAGTGTAGAGCGTCAGGGTATTCTTCATAATTATTTATCGACACTTGTTTGCCATCTAAATTATTAATGCTTGATTAACCAACAGTTGTGAATTTTTCGATTGCGTTGAAAATCCGGATCTAAAGTAGCGTCAGTAATATTTTCTACTTGATATTTCGCTATAACGCTATCATCCATCGAAAACTTACGGAAGTTATTAGAAAAGACAAGCGTGCCACCTGGCGCAAGAATAGCCATCGCCTCATCAATTAGCTGAGCATGATCACGCTGAATATCCAGAATAGAATCCATTTTTTTGGAATTTGAAAACGTTGGTGGATCGAGAAAAATTAAGTCATATTCACCTATTCCTTTAGCTAGCCACTCGACACAATCTTCTCGCAACAACTGATGACGAACCTTATCCATGTCATTCAAGGAAAAATTGCGGCCGGCCCACTCCAGATAGCTATTTGACATATCGATACTTAAACTGGAGCTGGCACCTCCCAAAGCTGCCTGAACGGTGGCGGCTGCGGTATAGCAGAACAGGTTTAGAAAGCGTTTCCCCTTTGCCATTTTTGCGATCAGCTGACGAACGGGCCGATGATCCAGAAACAAACCACTATCCAGATAATCGGAGAGATTAATCTCCAGCTTGCCTCGACCTTCATGCACGGTAAAGGTGGCATTTTCACGAGATCGGGTTTGCTGGCGCTGATATTGGTTATCGCCTTTTTGGCGCCGACGTTCTTTAAAAAACAGTTTTTTATCACTGTCAGGGTAGAGTTGACGCAATGCCTGGCGCACCTCTGTGAGGTGCTTATTTGCCTGCTGTTCATCGACATCTGCTGGAGGGGCATACTCTTGAACGTGGATTGCATCATCGTAGACATCCACGGCGACTGCATACTCCGGCATATCGGCATCATAAAGGCGATAACAACTGACACCGGACTGCTTTAGCCATTTATTGAGCTTTCGTGAATTTTTCTTAAGCCGGTTAGCAAACATCTGCGCACCGTCACTGAGGACAACCTCTTGCTCACGAGGCTTGAGTTGCTCTTGCTCTTGCTCTTGTTCAGCTTTATCCCTCAAGCTAAACAGGAGTAATTGACTTGGTATCGTCCCATTAAATAATTTGTACTTTCTGTCGGCTCGAAGGCGCAGTTCACCCGCCAGCTCGGCATTCCCGGTAATGACCGCAAGTCGCCAGCCAGGACATTCACGCTTCGCCAGCTCACCAAGATTTTGATAAAGCGGCCTCAGTTCTTCCATCTCACCCCAACGTTCACCATAGGGCGGATTACAAATCATCAGACCGTGATCAATACGAGTATGGGTGGGCTTTTTAAATGCCATCATGGGCTTGGGAATAACCCTTATCTGCTGGTCTAGCCCTGCAGAGGCAATATTTTCCTGGGCAGCCCTGATTGCTCTAGTGTCTTTATCATAACCACGGATTTCTGGTAGTTCTTTGCTAAGCCCTGCCTGACAGCGATCCAACGCATTCTGGCGAACCTTCTGCCATAAATCCACATCGTGCTGTGACCATCCATAAAAACCAAATTTACGACGATTAAGTCCCGGGGCAATATCGGCGGCAATCATGGCACCTTCAATCAACAGCGTGCCGCTACCACACATAGGATCAATAAGTGCACCCCCCCCTTCCGCTATAGCTGGCCAGCCTGCACGTAATAGCAATGCAGCCGCCAGGTTTTCCTTAAGTGGTGCCGGAACCATCGCCGTACGGTAACCACGTTTATGTAGACTGTCGCCCGACATATCCAAGCTGACATTGGCCATATCACGTGACAAATGAACATTGATCCTGATATCAGGATTACGCAGATCCACATCTGGACGATCCTTAAAACGCTCCTGAATCAGATCAACCACGGCATCCTTTACCCGTTGAGCACCAAACTGGGTATGCCGAATTGCATCATTGCTCCCGATGAAATCGACCGCGATACTTTGTCGGGGCGTTAGGTGCTGATGCCAGGGAATACCCTTAACGCCCTCATAAAGATCATCTGCACTATTGACCGCAAACTTATCCAAGGGCAGTAAGATCCTATTTGCCAAACGCGACCAGAGGCAGGCTCGATAGGCAAATTCGAGAGACCCGTCTGCATAGACTCCCGCAACAGTTAGCCGCACCTGATCAGCCCCCAGTGACTCGAGCTCACTGGCCAATAACTCTTCCAGCCCCTTAGGGCAACTTGCAAACCACTTACTCATAAAAACCGTTCCGGTTGCCCTTAGTTGACCTAAAGACATAAATAGAAATTATATGTTTGTGAATGTTCAGGAATGCCGAAAGCATCTCACGGATAACTACCTGATATAAAGCCATACTTAATAATTTGAGCATGATACTGACTATGGCTTAGCTAGGGGCAAAAATCATACCCACATCGTATATACAACTGTCACAATTCAAGTCGTTGTTAGCATTGACTAAAACCCACCTTCATTACTTTATGGAATTAAAACATGGCATTTTTAGATAAAAAAAATCTTCGACAGCCTCCCCCCCATTTGGTGAACTAGGTTGGCTAAAGAACATTATCTTAATCTTGGCCACACATGTAGTGGCTGGTCCATCAGGAGCTTTACCTCTATGAGAAGACAGAAAAGAGATACTTCCCACCGCGCTTTTATCAAAGGCTATCAAGCTGGCATCAACGGCCGAACTAAATCAACCTGCCCTCACTCCGAGGATACCTCCATCGCTCAAGATTGGGTTAATGGTTGGAGAGAGGGCCGCGAAGACAATTGGAATGGCTATAACGAACAAGCCTGCCAACAGAAAGTTGCCAATTTATAATTTATTCGATATGGGGCATAAGCCCTGAATAAAACCTAAATCTAGGTTTTGAAGCGGAGAGGTGAAAGACACCCCTCCGCTTCTTTAATTCTGATACCTGAAGCAACATCTAGACACGCCTAAAAACAAAACAACTTGCCATACTACACAACGCAAACAGGTGGTGTGTCTAAACGATTCTCTGTGGCCTGAACAATATCCAGAAGCTCTCGCAATGCCACAGAAAACATGGGAAAGTCCTTATGCGGAGCATCATGCAATTCTTGTATCATCTTAGCCCAACGCTTGATAAGCGGTGCTTGAGCCGCTTTCCAAACATCGATCATACCATTGATATCTTTAACAGAACCCACCCCTGATAACAGTGCATTAGCCAAAGTTCGACGCTGACTTTCCAAATCATCTACATAGGACTCTCGAGCAAAATCTTCCCAGCGGGTGGCTGGCTCAAGCGTTACGATTTGATCGGCAAACCAATCAAGATCAAGTTCTCGGCTTATTCGAGAGTACAGCTCAAGAACCAGTCCTACAGGCTTGCCACTTTGAACAGAAATATCGGCAATACCGAAGCCGAAATAGAGAAAATTAGCACTTGCCACCAATACTGCCACGTTATCTGGCACGTCCAAGGCAATGATCCGCTCAACCTCCTCTATCCAGCCACTGGATTGTTGGCGGGAAAATAGTGTTGGCAACAGTAATTGCAACTCCGCTAACTTAGGACCAAGTGTCTGTACTTCATGCTGAGGATTCAGGCAAGCCCTACGATTTCTTAACGCCCAGCGAGAAGCACGCCTTCCCAGGCGCATTAATGCATAGAACAGTTCAAATTGGACTTCTGCAGGCACCTTGTAGTCAAGTGCCTCAACCTGTCGCCAAACTCGATCTAAACCAAGTACATCCCGAACTACCAGGTAGGCAAGAATCACCTCATCCACACTGGCGCCAGTGGATGTCACTTGGCGCTGACAAAAGGTCAGCCCCATCAAGTTAACAATCTCATTGACTATCTGATTGGCAATAATTTCGCGGCGCAAACTATGCCGACAAACCTGTTGCTCATACTCGATGGATAATCGCTTGGGAAAGGCACCTTTAATCGCTTGAACCACATACGTGTTTTCCAGCACACTTGATTTCAAGACTTCGTCCTTTAACAGTATCTTACCGTAGGAGACCAGCACAGATAGCTCCGGGCGCGTCAAACCCGTGGAATGTTTCTCTCTTTCTGTCAGAGTTTCGTCATCGGGTAAGAATTCGAGTCCCCTATTAATAAGTCCTGCCGCCTCTCCTTCGGAAATAAAACGCCAGTACTCCGAGAAATCATATTTACTTCGGTAGTGAGCGAGACTGATAGCCTGTGTCTGGCGGTAACTATTATGCAGTACTAACTCGGCTATGTTATCGGTCATGTCTTCTAACAGCTGATTCCGTTGATCCAAAGTCAACGCTTCTTTTTGCACCAACTCATTCAGAAGAATCTTAATATTGACCTCGTGGTCAGAGCAGTCCACCCCAGCGGCATTATCGATAAAGTCTGTATTACAGGCTCCGCCTCTCAGGGAAAATTCTATGCGGGCTTTTTGGGTCATACCCAGATTGCCACCTTCACCAAAAACAAGACAATTCAATTCCTTGCCATTAACTCGCACCAAATCGTTGGCCCTATCCCCTACATCTTGATGACTTTCTGTCGAGGCCTTGACATAAGTACCTATCCCACCGTTCCAGATTAGCGCCACCTTCGCCATGAGCAAGATACGAACCAATTCATTCGGCTTTAGCTGCTCAGCGACAATACCAAAACACTCCCGAGCCTCGGAGGACAACGAAATACTTTTTGCGTTACGTGAAAATACGCCACCCCCTGAAGAGATCAGCGCTTCGTCATAGTCCTCCCAAGAAGAACGGGACAGCTCAAATAATCGTTTTCTCTCTAAAAAACTCAGAGCTGGATCTGGATTCGGATCTATAAAAATATGCTGATGGTTGAATGCCGCGACCAGCTTAATATGTTCAGATCGCAACATACCATTGCCAAAAACATCTCCTGACATGTCGCCAATGCCAATGACACTTAACTCGTCGGTTTGGGTGTTGATCCCTTGCTCCCGGAAATGACGCTGTACAGAAACCCAGGCGCCTCGGGCCGTAATACCCATTTTCTTATGGTCATATCCATGACTCCCCCCCGAAGCAAAGGCATCGCCTAACCAGTAGCCACGAGAAATGGCTATTTTATTAGCAAAATCGGAAAAGCTAGCGGTACCTTTATCTGCCGCTACGACCAAATAAGTATCGTCGTAATCTCGACGCACTACGCAGTCTGGCGGTACAACCTTTCCATCAACAATATTGTCGGTAATATCTAACAGGCCCTGAATAAACAATTGATAACAAGCCAACCCCTCCTGAAGAAATTCCTCACGAGTCGCTTTACGATCGATCTGTTTTGGTACAAAACCACCCTTTGCACCAGTAGGCACAATCACCGCGTTTTTAACCTGTTGCGCCTTAACCAAGCCCAAAATTTCAGTGCGATAATCTTCCAGGCGATCCGACCATCGAAGGCCACCTCTCGCCACTTT
Organism: Porticoccus sp.; assembly: GCA_041581635.1. Taxonomy (GTDB): domain Bacteria; phylum Pseudomonadota; class Gammaproteobacteria; order Pseudomonadales; family Porticoccaceae; genus Porticoccus. The sequence goes on from JBFICW010000006.1 coordinate 65,293, forward strand.
GCCCGAGCGCAAATGAACGCCTTCCATTCTTGGAGAATAGACAAATATCTCATACAGAGGCTTAGGCTCTGGAGCATCGTCAATTTCCAGCGGAGAGATTTTCGCTGACAAATAGGGTTTATACTTTTCCGTCGCATCTAGCTGGAAAAAGTTTGTTCGCTTAGTTGCATTAATTAGCTGTAGATAACTTCTCAGCACCTTGTCTTCGTTAAGGTTGCTGACTAAATCCAGGGCTTCTAACACCTTCTCATTGAGTCGATCAGTACGGCCATATTCCTGACTACTAAGGCCAACGACTTTTGGATCAAATAGACAGCGAAAAAGCGCCACTAAATTACGGGTAATTTCCAAATTCGAGGCTAATGTATTTGCTATGAAATTTTGACTAAAACTACTCCCTAACTGTTTCATGTACCGGGCATAAAGTCGCAACATAGCAACAGTTCGCCAGTCTAGACGCGCACCAACCACTAAATGGTTAAAGCTGTCGTTTTCTGTGTTTCCATACCAAACGGCTTCGAAGGCATCCTGAAATGTATTACGAACTGCAGAAACATCTACTTCGATATCCAAACCAAACAACAATGTGAAATCATGTATCCAGATTTCATCCCCATCGGCTGGCGCTATCTGATAAGGATGCTCACCGATTACTCTAAAGCCCAAATTTTCAAGCATGGGAACCAAGCTGGACAGTTCCAATGGGACCGTCCGATGAAACACTTTAAAGTGCATTACATTACGCTCTGCATTCGCCGACTGATAAAAGCTCATGGCGATTTCGTGCTCACTGGTAAGCGATTGAAAAAGCTCCATATCCTCAATAGCAGAACAGTGATCAAAGTGATCCTGATAGCTAGCAGGGAAGGCATTGCGGTAAACACTCGACAGGTGGCGCCCTACCTCGTCACCCCACTTATCTATAGCCGCAACTCTTAAATCATCACACCAATCACGCGTCAGCTGAATGATCTTGGTTTCGAGTTGCCGAGGATCTACTTCCTTAAAATGCGAAGAATTGATTCTCACCACGTACTGTGTTCGAGCTAAAATGGACTCCGAAAAATAAGTATTAAATTCACATTCACTCGCATCCAACTCCTGCTTGAGGAGTGTCTCAATCTGCTCTCGGATAGATGTACGGTAGATATCACGTGGCATGTAAACCAGACAATTGACAAACTTCTCAAAGGGATCAGCTCTCATAAAGAACTTGACCATTCTTCGCTCATTAATCTGCCAGATATCCATTAATGCTTTATAAAGTTCTTCTACCGTACAATTAAACAACTCGTCCCTTGGATGCACCTCAATTAATTGGCACATTGACTTGTAATCGTGACTCCCCTTAGGGAAGCCAACTCGGTCGAGCACCTTCAGAACACGTTGACGGATAAGTGGGATCTGAAAAGGACTCATTGTGTACACTCTGGAGGTGTACAGCCCCATAAACAGTATTTCCCCGATCACATCTCCTTCTACGTTATACCGTTTTAAGACGATGTAGTCAGAGTAGGCCTGCCGATGAACCCTGGAACGAAGAGAGGATTTTGTTAGGGCCATGGGTGTTCCATTCAGATGAAACGCTGAAAGACCTGGGCTTAAATCATTTAACACCGTCTCCTCAACCTCGACAGGATGGCAAACAAAAATCCCCAGCTGACGGTTAGGGAAGTATTCCAATTTTGGTAAGCCCTCGTCCTCTACCAGTTTATATTCAGAACACCCAAGGAGAATATAGGCATCATCCCGCATCCATTCGAGAAACGCGGCCAATTCACTGGCCTCTTCTATAGGCAGGCGCCCCTTATTCTCTTTTACCTCATTAATCGCCTCATTTAACCGCGCAACCATGGGTAAAAAATCATCGGTCACAGCCTCCACATCACGGAGTACCTCAAGAATACTTTGCTCCATCTCAAGATGTTTTTCCTTCGAGCGATGGAAGTCGACGCCAATAGAGATCAAGGCTTCTTTACAACTATAGGGGTCCTCCACATCGGCAAAGGCGCTAACCAATGTACCTTCTTCATCACGGATGACATTGAGAATAGTACTTTTAATCGTTTGGATATTAAGACCGCGACGATTCAGCTCTATGCGGACAGAATCCACCAAAAAAGGCATATCCCGCTGAATAATAAAAATAGATGTTGTACTGCAAGTACGCTTTTCATCCGACGAATCAGGATTGAAAATCTTGACCTTGGGCGTATTTAAATCGACCTTCTTTGTAAATGTTAGAAAGTTGTCGAGAAACTCCATGGCAACAGCCATAGGATCATCCTCGAGTTCTTCTAGCGCGGGGAGGTCAAAAATCTTGTGTGAAAAAGAGAGTAAATGCGCAGCCAGTGGCGCAGGGTATTGATCGTTAATCTGCTTTTCGAGTTGCTTGAAAAACTCATCTTCAATAACTGCATCCATAGCACTCACTCTTATTCATATTCTTTGCTGATAGACGTTTGATTATGCGCCATTGTGAAACATAACTGAACTTCATCCTCTACCTATAGTCTAGGTTACCTTCCAAGTTTCCCACCACTTGGGTTAATGGAGATCAGACAGTACAATCCCACGCCAAACACCCCATAAAAATAACGATTCAGTAACCACTTTGCCATAAGAGATGTAGTTCGAAACATGAGCCAGCAACTAAAAATTAATGTTTTACGTGATTTCCTTAATCGTCAAATCGTGGGCCAACCACATTTAATTGACCGCCTAATTATTGCTCTACTGGCTGATGGGCACCTTCTGGTTGAGGGCGCACCGGGTCTGGCAAAGACTAAAGCCATTAAAACCCTTTCTGATGGCATCACTGGAGATTTCCACCGGGTCCAATTTACACCGGATTTACTACCAGCAGATATTACTGGCAGCGACATCTACCGCCCCGAAGATGGTAGTTTCAAATTTCAACCAGGCCCGATCTTCCATAATTTAGTGTTAGCCGATGAAATTAACCGGGCACCCGCCAAAGTTCAGTCAGCCCTTTTAGAGGCAATGGCCGAACGCCAAATTAGTGTGGGTCGAAAAACATATCCATTACCCCAACTTTTTTTGGTTATGGCCACTCAAAACCCGATTGAGCAGGAAGGGACTTATCCATTACCAGAAGCGCAAATGGATAGATTCCTAATGCATGTCAATGTTGGCTATCCCGCAGCCGATGCCGAACGTGAGATTCTGTCGCTTGCTCGCAATGAAGCGAGACAAACTACTCCGGAAGAAATTGAAAGAGTGTCAGAGAGCGCATTGATGGAGGCGCGAAAGGAAGTTCTTTCAGTGCATATGGCCGAACCCGTCGAGGAGTATATTGTCCAGCTAATCCTGGCAACCAGAAATCCCTCACAGTATGGCGAGCAGTTAGAGAGCTGGCTCGATTACGGTGCCAGCCCACGGGCAACAATTTCTCTCGATCGTTGTGCTCGGGCCAATGCATGGCTCAACGCTCGCGATTACGTCTCGCCAGATGACGTTAGAGCCGTGGCACACGATGTCTTGAGACACAGACTGATTCTCAGCTTCGAGGCCGAAGCAAATGGCGTTACTTCTGACCAGGTTATAGACACCCTTCTTAATACTGTACCGTCTGCCTGATTGATGACTGATAGCGACTTAAAAAATCCGGCCATTGCGGACATTTCGACGTTGGTAAAACTACGTTTTGGTGTTCGGGATCTAAAGTTCTTCCCCAAAATTATGGCGAAGAATCCACTCCTTGGGGGCCATCAATCCCGCTTTCGGGGCCGAGGCATGGATTTCGAAGAGGTTCGCCAATACCAACCCGGTGATGACATACGAACCATCGACTGGCGGGTGACAGCGCGAACCCTGACCCCCCATACAAAACTATTTAGTGAAGAACGAGAGCGCCCCGTCCTCGTTGTTGCCGACCTACGCCCGAGTATGTTTTTTGGTTCCAGGGTGCTTAAATCCGTGACCGCGTGCCATGTTGCTGCAGCACTGGCCTGGGCCGGGCTTAATGCCAACGATCGAGTGGGAGGGCTGATTTTTGGTGGTGAAAAACAATGTGATATTCGGGCTCGGCGAAGCCACCACTGCGTACTGCAATTGATCCATAAGCTGCGGGACTTCAGTGAACAGCTCATACAAAACCAGACCAATCGCTATTCATTGTCAGAAATATTGGAAGACACTCGCAGGGTCGCAATGCCGGGATCTACTCTGTTCCTGATCAGCGACTTCCACGATTTAGACAAGCACTGTGAACAGCACTTATTTGAACTGGCCCGACACTGTGACATTAGCTTTTGCCACATTCACGACCCGCTCGAAGCACAATTACCACCCCCAGCCAATTATCAGGTAACCGATGGCCGGGGACGGTTCAGCTTAAATACTCGAGGCCCGGACATTCGCCGAAAATTTGAACAGCAATTTAAAGACCGCCTGGCTCGTCTTCGCCAGCTATCAATGCAATTACGAATGGGTAGCCTATCATTTGAAACATCGGCACCCATTCTGCCCGTATTGCAGCAAGCCTACGGTAGAAAAAAACCGGGGCGTAGACAATGAACCCCCAAGACCCTTTATCAGAATTACGCGATATCTATCTACCAGACCCTATTTCCTGGTGGCCTCCGGCACCAGGATGGTGGGTACTGATGGTTCTTGTTGTGGCAACCCTTTTTTTCGGCACGAGATGGCTACTCAGATGGCATGCCCAGAACTGTTATCGAAAAGAAGCCCTTCGCCATCTCGACCAACTGAAGCTTCAACAAGCACATCAGCCCCTCAGTCAATGTCGGGGAATTCTGGCTTTATTACGTAGAACAGCTAAAACGGCTTACCCACAGCTATCACTCGAAGCTGAGTTGACCCCCAGCATGTTGTCACAACTCAACCAATGTTGTGCATCTCCGATTTTCGACGAAAACATACAGCAACAGTTAGGTAGCCTGCCCTACCAGAAAAGTCCCGAGATACCCGACCATCTTGTACGACAACTGGAGCAATCGGCCCGACAGTGGCTTAAAAAACATCGCAGGAAAGCCCCGCTATGCTGACCTTCGAATGGCCGTGGATCTTGCTATTACTCCCTTTACCCATCATCTACCGATTATGGCGAGGCAAGCTAGATATTACTGCACCGGCACTTAAATCACCCTTCTATTCTGATCTCGCTGCCCAATCGAGCAATTCCAACCATGGAAATTACCGGCATTGGTTAGTATTACTGCTATTAACACTCACCTGGATCGCTACACTACTTGCCGCTACCCGCCCCCTGTGGATTGGCGAGCCCGTGGCGCTACCCAGCAACGGTAGAGATTTACTGTTGGCCGTTGATATTTCTGGGAGCATGGAAGAAACCGACATGGTTATAGATGGCGATTCAGTCGACCGACTGACTACGGTCAAATATGTCGTTACCGACTTCGTAAAAAGGCGCAAAGGCGATCGCTTGGGGCTCATTCTTTTCGGTACTCGCCCATACCTACAAACACCTTTGACCTTTGACCGTCAGACCATGAATACGCTGCTTGGTGAAGCCCAAATAGGATTTGCAGGAGAAAAAACAGCCATTGGTGACGCCATTGGGCTGGCCGTTAAACGGCTTAAACAGCGGCCTGAAAATCACCGGATTCTAATTTTACTTACCGATGGCGCAAACTCTGCGGGGGAGGTTCAACCACTTGAAGCTGCAGAAATAGCCGCCAGTGAAGGTATCAAGGTTTACACTATTGGTATTGGTGCGGAGGTGATGCTGCAACGTGGGTTTTTTCGAACCAAGCGTGTCAACCCTTCGCGTGATTTGGACGAAACGACCCTTATCGCCATAGCCGATAAAACTGGGGGTGAGTACTTCAGAGCGAGAAACCCCGAGGAATTGGACGCCATTTATCAACAGCTGGATAAGCTGGAGCCCGTCGACCAGGAAGCCGAGACACTACGACCCACAAAAGCACTGTTTTACTGGCCCCTAGGAGTCGCGCTCATTTGTAGCCTGATACTTGTACCAATGGCTCATCGTAGAGAGCAAAACTGATGGATTGGTTTAATACGCTTTCGGAATTTCATTTTCTACGTCCCCTCTGGTTATTCGCTATGCTGCCGGCTCTAGCTGCCTGCGGATGGCTGTATCGCAACCAAAACCGAACGGGTAGCTGGGAACATGTAATTTCACCAGCGCTACTCCCGCTACTTCTGGATCGTATTCCCGTAAAACAACGACGTTCCCTTGTGGTTGTGGCATTAATGGGGTGGCTACTGGCCACACTCGGTATGGCAGGTCCTACGTGGGAGCGCACTCCATTACCCGTGCATAAGCAGGAAAGTGCTCTGGTGATTCTGTTTGACCTTTCACCCTCCATGTTGGCACAGGATCTAAAACCAAACCGGTTAACTCTGGCCAGGTTGAAATTAATCGACTTATTGCAACATCGTAAAGAAGGCACCACAGCCCTGGTCGCCTATGCGGGAGGCGCCTTCACTGTCAGTCCACTAACCGAGGACGCCGACACCGTGGCCGCTTTGATTCCAGCCCTTGATCCCAATATCATGCCGAGCCGAGGAAGTAATGTCGAAGCAGCTGCTGAGAAGGCGATTGAGCTGGTATTAAATGCCGGTCTAACACAGGGCGATTTACTGCTTGTCACAGACGATGTTTCTTCTTCTGCTAGAGAAACGCTCGATGAGATCATGCGCGGCATGGGTAACTTCCGATTATCCATTCTGGGGGTTGGCACTAACGACGGTGCACCTATTCCATTGAGTGATGGTGGTTTCGCAAAAGACAAGCGTGGCAATATCGTGATACCCAAGCTTAGACCCAAGCAACTGAAAAGCCTATCCAGACGCCATGGAGGACGCTACAGTCACCTCACCACCGATGAGAGTGACATTAAATATCTCACCGAAGGGTTCAGTATCCAGCCGGGTGACGCCACCAAACAATTAGAACGAACCTTTGATAGCTGGAATGATCAAGGGTACTGGGCGGCATACCCATTGCTCCTTATTCTTTTACTGGCTTTTAGGCGCGGCTTACTGGTCTGTCTACTCGTAGTACCCATACTCGCTGCCCCACAAACCTCTTATGCATTTGGCTGGGATGATCTGTGGAATACCGCGGATCAGCAAGCGGCTAAAGCAATGTCTGAAGGCGACATGGACAAGGCCCAAGAAACTTTCACCGATCCCCAATGGAAGGCTTCTGCTGCTTACCGCAATGAAGATTATGAAACAGCAGAACAGCTTTATAACTCTGCGACGGCCACTGATCTCTATAACAGAGGAAACGCTTTAGCCAAAGCTGGCAAAATGGAAGAGGCCATTCAAAGTTATGAGGAAGCATTAAGGCTTTCTCCCGACAATGATGACGCCAAGTTTAATAAAGAACTGGTTGAGAAATTGCTCCAACAGCAACAGAACCAACAGCAGGATTCGCAAGATAAAGACGACTCACAAAATCAACAAGACCAGCAGAAACAATCCTCAAATGACTCAACAGATCAATCAGAGCAGAACAGCTCTGATCAAAGTGGCCAGGATCAACCAAATAACGATCAGCAAAAGAATAGCCCGAGAGATGATGATCAGACCAAGGCCAACACCGAGGAAGAAAATCAGCCAGAACCCAGCAGCGAGACTAACAACGACGACAATAAACAGTCCGAGCAACAGTCAGAGCAAGATAAACAACAGATTCCTCAACAAGCCAATAAGGAAGACAGCTCCTCCTCTAATCAAGAAGGGCCTAGTAGTACTAAAGCTCGCCAAATAAGTGACGAAGAAAAACAGGCCATGGAACAGTGGCTGCGTCGTATTCCCGATGACCCGGGTGGTCTGCTGAGAGAGAAATTTCGCTACGAATCTAAAAAACACGATTATGAACAACGTCGAGGGTTCAGTTCACCCACCAACAATGCTGAGGAACGCTGGTAACTATTAATGATACGCCCCTACTTCTCAATCAAACATCTTGTACTTGCTAGCCTACTTTGGCTAACCGCTACTGCGGTAGTGGCCCAGACATTGACGGCCACGGTCGACCGCACACAATTAGGTAAAGGAGAAACGCTGGAACTTCGTATCAAATACGATGGACAAACCACCGGTGAACCCGATTTTTCGCCACTTCGTATCGATTTTGAGGTGCTCTCACAAAGCCAAAAAAACCACTTCTCAATTCTGAATGGTCGTACGGTTTCCCATACCGAATGGCGTATCCAGCTACTGCCACGCGCAACGGGCTCGTTAACCATTCCGCCGTTAAACTTCAAAGGAGTCAGTAGCAAGGCCATTCAACTTAAGGTTGAAGATCGCCCACAAGGTAGCAGCAATCAACCCGTTTTTGTTGAAACTGAATTAAATAAAAACGTAGCCTATGTTCAGGAACAGCTACTACTCACCTTCCGTATCAATGCATCCACAGGGCTTCAGAGTATCGCCAGTGAAGATCTGATGATAAAAGATGCCTCTGTGGTGAAGGTTTCTGAAAACCAGTATCAAAAGAAAATTAATGGCGTCAATCATTTGGTGGTGGAATTAAAATACGCTGTTTTCCCGGAAAATAGCGGCGAATTAACCATCCCCTCGCTTCGCTTCAATGCCGTGATCCCCGACAGACGCGATCCCTATTCCAACTCTTTTTTCTCGCGCGGCGGCAAGCGGGTTTTTCTCTATTCTGAGGAAAAGAAAATCACAATTAAGCCCAAACCAGCCGTTTATGGTGCTGGAGAATGGCTGCCGACAACCGCTGTTAGCCTTAGTGAACGCTGGAGTCGCCCATTGGATGAACTCGTCGCTGGTGAACCCATTACTCGAACAATCCATATAAGTGCCCAAGGGCTAACGGCTGCACAACTGCCACCATTGGAAGTCAAGGCAGGCCAGGAATTCAAACTCTATCCAGAGCAACCTCAACTGGATAACAATGTAACCCATGACGGCGTTATAGGCACACGATCAGAATCGGTAGCCTTGATTGCCTCCCAAGGTGGCAATATTGAACTGCCAGCTATCACGGTAAAATGGTGGGACACCAGCAGCGACCAAATGCGTGAAACGGTTTTGGCAGCAAAAACCCTGTCTGTCAAACCAGCCGAGACATCAATACTTGGAACTGAACCAGAAACAGAAATATCGACAGCTACTGAGCGACCTGAAAACACAACTCAAGCACCCAGCCCTCTCTCACGACTGTTGATTGCCAGCAATGTCATACTTCTCAGCCTAGTGATTATTTTGTTAATACTGTTATGGAAATCCAGTAAAAACCCCAAAATAACGGTCGATGAGAAACAGAATACTGTCGAACCTGATGAGGCTGAATTATTTCGTCAACTGAAACAACAAGCAAAACACAGTAATCTAAGTGCTTTTCGTGAAGTATTACTCCGCTGGGCCTCTGCCTTCTGGCACCACCCACAAATAACGCTAGAAGAGATCGCCATTAAGGCTGGAGAACCCACGTTAACCGATGAGCTGCAATCACTTGATCAACTGTTATATAGCCCCGACACAGCAAATAAAGTAGAACCAACACTGATTGTTAAAGCTTTACAGCAGGTGCGCGGACAACATAAAGCTGAAAAACCAGAAAAGGGAAATCATTTACAGCCCCTTTACAGTAACAGCTAGTCCTTTTTACTGTTTTTACCCGGTGGGATTTCTCGTGATTATCATGTAAATCACGTAGTATGATTGAAATCACTATTTTATCGTCGACCACATTGATAAACACCACTGATTTTCATAGAGCAACCAAGGAAAAAACTTATGCGTCGAGTGATTTTCAATCAAAAAGGTGGGGTTGGAAAATCCAGTATCACCTGTAATCTTGCCGCTATTTCCGCCAAAAATGGACACAGAACACTTGTTCTCGACTTAGACCCACAGGGAAACTCAACACATTACCTGTTGGGTAAAGAGGCAAAACCTGACAACACGATTGCCGATTACTTTTCCCAGACACTGTCATTCAATCTGACGCCCAAAAAACCCTTAGAGTTTGTCACAGCAACACCGTTTGATAATCTTTCGGTGATTAGTTCTGACCCAGAACTCGATACCATCGAGAATAAACTAGAATCGCGGCATAAGGTCTACAAACTGCGAGACCTATTGAATAAGTTGAAGGATGATTTCGATCATATTTTCATCGACACGGCACCAGCGCTCAACTTTTACACAATGTCTGCTCTGATAAGTGCCGACAGCGTTTTAATACCCTTCGATTGCGATGCCTTCTCTCGACAATCGCTCTATAACATTCTTCATGTCATTGCTGAAACACGAGAAGACCATAATGAAAATCTCGAAATTGAAGGTATTATCGCCAACCAATTCCAGTCGAGAGCCAAACTGCCTAAGCGAATTATCGAGGAACTGAAAGCAGAGAGTCATCCCGTGTTACCCATTTACCTCAACTCTTCGATTAAAATGAAAGAGTCTCACGAAACCTGTAATCCATTGATCCATTTGGCACCGACCCACCCACTAACGGAAAAGTTTGTGGAGCTATACGATTATCTCTATGAGAACTCGCAGGCAGTCGCGACATAAATCTACCGCCAGCAGTGTTTAAGCATGCATAACTGTGTTCTATGTTGTCGTAAGTCATAAATCATTTCGACTAACCAACTTACGCCCAGCTGAAAAACCTATAGATACTGGAATGTATCGTTATTGATCTGGCACAATGGTAATCACTTACAGTGTAGTAATCTCATGACTTTGGTGAACAAACGCTCAATGCCAACAGGCAAATATGAGGACGAAAAATAAACACCGAATGAGCTAGCGTATCACCACTACAAGGCACGACATACAATCGAGCTGCTGGCAAAGCGTTTCCAGCAGGCTTTGCTTCGGTAACAGAGACATTCAACGACAGGGATAGAAAATGTCAGATCTAGTTAGTTTTCTCAACCTCATGGTTAACGAAGAAGCCTCGGACCTTTATTTAAGTACTGGTGCACCCATCAATATAAAGGTCGAAGGTGTGACTCGCCCTTTAACAAAATCATCATTACCACCGACGGCAGTCAAGCAACTTGCCTACGCAGTGATGAATGACAATCAAAAAAAGGACTTTGAAGCTAACCTCGAAGCAAACTTTGCTATTTCTGTGACTGATTTGGGTCGATTCAGAGTTAATGTTTTTTATCAGCGCGGTGAAGTTGCTATGGTAGTCCGCTACCTAAAGGCGAAAATCCCGAGCATTGAACAGCTGAATCTCCCGCTCGTTCTAAAAGAGCTTATTATGGAGCCGAGAGGTTTAGTTCTTATCGTTGGATCTACAGGTTCAGGTAAATCCACCAGTCTTGCAGCCATGATTGAACATCGCAACCAGAATAGCACCGGACACATTCTGTCGATTGAAGACCCCATTGAATATATTCATAAACACAAAAAATCCATCATCAATCAGCGTGAAGTAGGCCTAGATACCCTCAGTTATGCAAACGCCCTAAAAAATGCCATGCGTGAAGCCCCGGATTTAATAATGATCGGAGAAATTCGAGACCAGGACACCATGCGCCATGCTATTGCTTATGCTGACACTGGGCATTTATGTATTTCCACACTTCACGCTAACAATGCCTACCAAGCCCTCGAAAGGATTGTTAACTTCTTTCCCACTGAGGCGAGAAAGACAGTGCTTGACGACTTGGCATTAAATATCAAAGGCATATTCTCCCAAAGACTGATGGTCTCAACGGATGGCAAGCGTATTCCAGCTGTTGAGGTGATGCTACCCTCGCCTTATATTGTTGACCTAATCCAGAAAGGTGAGCTTGAATCGGTTCGAGATTCTATGGAGCATGCTAGAGATACGGGTATGCAAACCTTTGAGCAGTCTGTATTCGAACTTTACATTCAAGGTAAAGTGAGCAAAGAGGAGGCCCTTAAATCTGTTGATTCAAAAGGGAATCTGCAAACTCGCATTCGGTTGGCAGAAGGAACACTTGGTGATAGCGGCAGCATCCATATGGATAATGAAGTCTTCCGATAAAAAAAAGGAGAGCCACTGGCTCTCCTGGAAATTCCTTAAATTATAAACCCTTCAAAAAAGGGTAAATGTCACTCCGTTCATCAACACACAATCATCCGCATCTTGACCCCGGCATTGTCAATCTAACCCGGTATTTAGACATTGATAGTGATCAAGTAAATCGTTTCTTTTTCCCTTATAAACTTTTGGAGGCAATCTCATAAGTGTCGCGAGAGAGCTCCGGCGATGCCAGCACACGGGACAACTGTTTATGCATTGCCACACTACATGCCCCGTCAAAACGACGCCACTTAGTTAATGGAATCAATAACCTGGCGGCAATTTGAGGATTGAACTTATCCAGTTGTATTACATTGTCTGCAAGAAACTGATACCCGCTACCATTATCCGTGTGGAAATTTATTGGGTTGCTATTACAGAAAACACCCACGACAGAACGCACTTTATTAGGATTATGAATATCAAAAGCCTGATGTTCCATCAAACGCACAACTCGATCCAGGCCATTGGGTAATGAACAGGCCGACTGAACCTGAAACCACTGGTTTAGAACCAGGGGCTCGTGACTCCAATCCTGATAAAATGATGCTAATGCCGCTGCTGCCAAATCTTTAGCTGCTTCACGTGGATCGTTCACCAATGATGTCAGTGCTGACAAACGATCAGTCATATTATCTGCCTGTGTAAACTGCGACTCGACAAACTCCAGAGAATTATCAGCGCCCGCATAAACCAAGTATCGCAGCGCAAGATTTTTTAAACTGCGGCGGGCAACCTCTCTCGCGTTATGCCTATAACCGCCCTGTTGCTGATTGTCCTGATAAACCCTGAGCCAATGATCGGCTAACACGGAACCCAACTCCCGACACACAAATTGTCGTACGTGATGAATCGCCTCAACATCAATAACCTCAGAGAGTTCGGCAAGCAATGTTTCAGAAGGAAGGGTCAGCACCAGTGCTTGCATAGCTTGGTCAGAGGCAGGTTCTATAAGTACTTTTGTAAATGCATCCTTAAGCCGGGGATCTAATGTCAGAGCCTTATCATTCCGGTAGTCCGCCATCAGCCCCTGCATTAACTGTATCGACAGTTGCTGGCCCGCATTCCATCGGTTGAAGCCGTCTGAGTCGCTGGACATCAGAAAACCCAGCTCGTCCAGGCTATAGGCATAATCAAGTTTAATGGGCGCAGAAAACCCTCTCAATAATGAGGGAACCGGACGTTCTGAGACACCTTCGAAAGTAACCGTTTGTGTGAGCCGGGTAATTTCTACGACTTGATTCGTTTCACCTGACGTCGTGAGCGGCAAATCACCCTTGTCCGACACTAAGCCCAATTTCACGGGAATATGGTAAGGACTGCATTCATCACCAATACCCTGATTAAAGTGAAGGCTATAACGCTGATTCTGGGCGTCATACTCACTGTTCACGGACAACCGTGGTGTTCCTGATTGACGATACCAGTTCATAAACTGGCTGAAGTCACGCCCACTAACTTCGGCCATAGCCGCCACAAAATCCTCAATGGTGACCGCATGTCCATCATGCCTTGCAAAGTAGAGATCCGAGCCCTGGCGGAACAATTCTGGACCGAGAAGTGTGTGAATCATTCGCACAACCTCAGCGCCTTTTTCGTAAATAGTTACGGTATAAAAGTTCGATATTTCCATATAGGAAGATGGCTGTACCGGATGGGCCGTAGGGCCTGAATCTTCTGAGAACTGGACTGTTCTGAGTAGATTGACGTCCTCAACCCGCTTAACCGTTTGGGAGCCCATATCAGCAGAAAACTCCGAATCCCTAAATACCGTAAAGCCCTCTTTTAAACTCAATTGAAACCAGTCTCGACAGGTAACCCTATTGCCTGACCAATTGTGGAAATACTCGTGCGCAACTACGCCCTCGACGCGTTTAAATGCATCATCTGTCGTAGTTTCGGGGTGTGCTAGGACACAGGAGGTATTGAAAATATTGAGGCCCTTATTTTCCATTGCTCCCATATTGAAGTCATCCACCGCGACAATCATATAAAGGTTCAGGTCATATTCGCGACCATAGACTTTCTCATCCCATGCCATGGCATTTTTAAGTGACTGAATCGCATGATCACATTTTTGGAGGTCTTTCGGTTCCACGTAGAGGCGTATGTCTACCTCACGGTTACTACAGGTCGTAAAACTATCGTCGACAACCGCCAAATCACCTGCCACCATGGCAAATAGATACGAGGGCTTGCGAAAAGGATCATGCCAGGTAGCCCAGTGACGACCACTATCGAGATCCCCACTATCGAGAAGATTTCCATTGGACAACAACACCGGGCATAAAGCCTTATCGGCAATAATTGTGGTTGTAAACTCCGACATTACATCGGGACGATCCAAGTAGTAGGTAATCCTTCTGAAGCCTTCTGCTTCACACTGGGTACAGTACATTGTCCGGGATTTAAACAGCCCCTCAAGGGATGCATTATCCTTGGGACGAATAACCACTTCTGATGTCAGCTCAAACTGATCTGGCACGCTATTAATGGTCAGATCTTCAGCCGTCATACTGTACTCTTCGGCGAGCAACTTCCGTCCATCAATAGCAATTGAATTCAATGTCAGATGCTGACCATAGAGTTCTAATGACTCACCGTCATATTGGCTATCTGGATTCCTGCGCAAATTCAGCGTGGCCTGAACACAGGCATCATCGTCTCTAATTTCTATACGAAGCACGGTCTTATCAATTAAGAATCGAGGGGCTTCGTAATCCCTTAAATGTATTGTGCCCGGCTGGGCATCTTTCATGGCCATAATTAAAGTGCTACTTCCACGTGGTAGGCGGTGTATTTACGAATATTAATGACGCCGGTGTCGAGTATTAAGTACTGCCCTTTTATACCCATTAATGTACCTTCAACTAATGGATTTTTATCCATATTGTGACTCGTCACCTTAGTAGGATACTCCAATACGGGGTACTCAATATTAAGAGTTTCAATATTCTCCAGTCGTTGAAAAGCCTGTATGCCGAACTGTTGTTCCAACGCTGCCAAACCGTCGCGACAACGTTCGTATAACTCATCTCGCTTGGAGGGTAAATCTACCGGAGGGTTATTACCTTTAAGCATAGCCCGCCAATTTGTTTTATCTGCCACATATTGGCGCAAAAGATCCTCAACCAAGCCAGATTGCTGTCGTGTACTCACCCGCATAATGGGTAATGCCTGAACGGCACCTTGGTCAATCCAGCGAGTGGGCAACTGACTCTCGCGTGTAATGCCGACCTTAATCCCAGAAGAATTGGCCAGATAAACAATATGGTTGGTCATGCAGTGTTGCTCACCCCACTGGGGTTCACGGCAAGTACCTTGGTCATAGTGACATTTTTCGGGGCTTACAATGCACACATCACACTGAGCCAACTTAATAAAACAGGGGTAGCAATACCCTTGATTAAAACTTTTTTTGCTCCGGCGACCACAGTGAGTGCACTGTATAGCGCCGGTATAACTAAGTTGTATTGATGTGCCCAGAAGGTCATTTAACGGGAGTAATTGATCATTCAGGGGAAGTTGATACTGAACATTGCTGCTCAGCGACGTCTTCATTTTACGAAGATGCCCTTCATAACAAGCCATCCGTTATTCCTGCCACTTCACTGGCTGCTCAGCATCCGGTTTACTCTTGCTACTACAGGGTTCCTTGGATTTTTTGGGTGGAATAAAACCGATGCGTTCTTCTTCATTCTTATGGCGGGCATCATAAGCAATGATAGCTTGAAGACTGTGCTCTCTCTGTTCTGGAGACAAGGGCGAACCATCTGGCCACTTCCCAAGTTCCACTGAGCGCTTTAGATTTTCATATATTTCAGGCGTTATTGACTCGATTAGCTGCTGGAAATCCATAGGTTACCTCAAAGTGTCAGACAGGAATTATAACACTGCTATGTGCTTCTCGGCGCTCCCCGGCCAGCCCAACCACCAAGAACCATTCCCGTTACCAAGCCAACAGCATGCGCAGTGTTGGCGATGCTACCTGACATGAATAAATTTATGAAGCCACTCATACCCAGCAACAACCAGAACAGCATAAAAGCCAACAGGCCTCTAGGGATTGCCAGTATAGGTTGCGGATTTATTTTATGGCGAATCCAGATATAGCCAAGTAAACCGTATACCACTCCAGACATACCGCCAAACAGTGAAGGGCCACTCCACAAATACTGACCAAGGTTAGAAGCCACCGCCATCAAAAGTGCCACTACCCCCATATGCACACTGCCCGCCAACGGCTCTATCCGGCGACCCAGTTCCCATAGCCACACGCCATTGAAAGCGAGGTGAAAAATACCAAAATGTAAAAAAATAGGTGTTATCAGCCGCCAATATTGCCCCTTATCCATGGCATCCTCAGCAGTATGGAAATGAACTGTGTTGCCGATAAGCTCGATGTCTTGAAAAGTGAACCAGTGAATGAGAGGAAAAGCCCACTCAACCAGAGCGGTACCTAAAATACTCAGCAACAATAAGAGTGCGACTACCGGCATTCTTTTCAGCTGCTGAGTAAGGCTCTGGCTGTGCTGATGCTGCTGTCTGGCACTTTCCTGCTTATTCACGTTTTCCAGTACACTTAAAACCAGTGGCACCTGTTCAGGAAACTCCACCCATAATTCCTGAGAGTGTTCCAATCGATTAATTTTGTAGGAAATTCTCTGCATATCAAGCACTGCACAAACAACGCTCGTATCAAATTGAGGCGAGATTTCAGCTACCAAGGTCCAGGTATCGGATTGATTGGTCATGACCTGATCACCTTGATATCAGCGGTTTCGATTTGAAGAATCGAGCCGGCTACCCCAACCCAGCTTGGTTCTACAGATCTCATAGAAATTATGCCCAATGGGGTGAATCAATTGCAGCTGCTGTGGCTTTTTAGCAATTTGTAACAGATCGCCCGGCTCGGTATGAAGATCATTTTGGCCATCACATGTCACTAGAGGGTGAAGCTCATTTAGACTACCCACACGAATCTCGATATTACTATCCCCACCAACGACGATAGGCCTGCTTGAGAGTGTATGAGGGTTCATAGGCACCAGAACGATAGCATCCAGATTAGGGTGCATAATGGGACCGCCACCCGAAAGTGCATACGCAGTGGAACCCGTAGGAGTTGAAACAATTAAGCCGTCAGACCACTGGCTGTATACAAATTGTCCGTCAATGTAGAGTTCAAACTCCATCATTCGAACTGACTTGCCTGGATGAAAAACCACGTCGTTTAGGGCATTACCTCGACTGAGCACCTGCCCATTACGGATTACTGACACCTCTAATAAAAAACGGTCTGACGTAATAAAATTTCCCGCCAACACTTCGTGAAGCTTGTCTTCCATCTCATGGGGAAGTATATCTGTCAAAAAGCCAAGTCGACCCCGATTCACACCGAGTAATGGAATGTCATAATCGACCATACTTCGTGCTGCGCCCAGCATGCTGCCATCACCACCGACCACAATTACAAGGTCTAACTGCTGACTGAGATCATCACAATCAAACGTGGGGAAGTTCTTACGCTCTATTAACGCGGCAGTTTTTGACTCCACCAGAACGCTATACCCTCCCTTTTCCAGGAAATCTGACAGTCGATTCAGGGTATCGACAATTTCAGGAAGCTGGGTATTGGCAACCAGTGCAATTCGCTTAAAGTGGGCCATAAGTTTCTCTAAAGCATTCAAATATGGAATATCGGTTGATTATACACGGGCTGCTAAACATCGGAATCTGGTGGATTCAATGACAACAAAGAGAACACTAAATCAGGTGTTATAAATCTAACGCCGAAAACAAAAAAAGCCCCCTAAAAAGGGAGCTTTTGATGTAATGGCGGACCGGACGGGACTCGAACCCGCGACCTCCGGCGTGACAGGCCGGCATTCTAACCAGCTGAACTACCGGTCCGTTATGCTTCTACAAATAATCTGGTGGGTGGTACAGGGGTCGAACCTGTGACCTACGCCTTGTAAGGGCGCCGCTCTACCAACTGAGCTAACCACCCCCTTGAAAGAGAGCCGCATTCTACCGGATTATCGTCACGTGTCAAACATTTCAGTGAGGCATTTGCTATACATCTGCCAGCCTTATTATTAAGATGTGCCACCAGCCAAATATCTAGGTTTCGCATGGAAATTTTTAAAGAATTCACCTTCGAGGCAGCCCACAGACTGCCAAATGTTCCCGAAGGACATAAGTGCGCTCGCCTTCACGGCCACTCCTACCATGTCACCCTTTTTCTCGAAGGCCCGGTGGGAGAAAACAGTGGTTGGGTAATGGATTTTGGTGACCTAAAAAAGCACTTCAAGCCTATCTATGATCGCATTGACCATCGCTACCTCAATGATATTCCCGGGCTTGAAAACCCCACCAGTGAAAACTTGGCGCGCTGGATCTGGGCTGAACTTAAACCCGCCTTACCTATTCTCAGCAAAATACAGGTTAGGGAAACCTGTACCTCTGGATGTATCTATACGGGAGACTAAACTTATAACCTGATGGATAAGCCTTCCTCAAAAAGACTGTTTGTCGCTATACCGTTACCACCCTCAACAAACAGGGCACTGGATAAATACTGCCAGCAAATTTCAATCCAACATCCATTATTAAAACTTCGATTTACACCAACCACTAAAAGACACTTGACCCTCGCCTTTCTAGGCTCGCTGAACACAGCTAAAATACAAAATGCAGTAACAATAGTCGAGACGCTCAAGCACCCAGTTTTTACAATAGAGCTTGAATCCATTTCAAGATTTCCAGAGCAGCAAAGTCGCATCATTGTCGCATTACCAAAGGACTCAGATATGCTTAGCTCTCTTCACAACAAACTTCACACAAGGCTAAATGAGAGTGGCCTGCTCACTCAAAACCGACAATTTCGCCCACATATTTCCCTGACAAGAATCAAAAAAATAGATATGGATCTACCCTTAATGTTGAATCCACCTATCGAAATGAAGGTGTCAGAAATTATTCTTTATGAAAGCCTGCTAACAGACACTGGGAGCATCTACACACCGATACAAAGACATCACCTGCCTTAAACGGCTCAGCTTCTTGGTAGCCGTTATTGAAGTATTTCTTCCAATGCCCCACGAAGATCTGGAAAACTGAATTTAAAACCTGATTCCAAGGATTTTCGAGGATAAGCTCTCTGTCCTGACAACAGCAGTTCATCGGCCATTTCTCCAAATATAAATCTGACCACAGGTGCAGGCATGGGAAGCAATACAGGCCGGGATAGGACTTCACCCAGAATTTGGCTGAACTGACGATTAGTTACCGGGTTTGGAGAGCAGGCATTAACACTTCCGCTGATATCACTACGCTTAAGGCAATGGTAGATCAACGCAACTTCATCATTTATATGAATCCATGGCATCCATTGCCGGCCACTACCGATTCGCCCACCCAGGCCGAGTTTAAAAGGAGGTACCATTCGGCCAAGTACGCCTTCTCCCGACCCTAAAACAATTCCCGTCCGCAAATAACAAACGCGTGTGCCGAGCTGACTAAATTGTGCGGCGCAGTGCTCCCACTCCGAACACAGATGATGAGAGTAGCTCTCTCGGTGCCTGTCAGCTTCGTCCAGCTCCTTGTCACCCTGGTCCCCGTAATACCCTACAGCTGACCCGCTGACTAGAACATCGGGAGGTTGTTCTGATGATGCAAAATATTCAAACAAGCGCTCTGTCACACCTACACGACTGCTGAGAAATTCTTGCTTCCGGGCTTCATTCCAGCGGCCTGCAACCAGTGGTTCACCTGCAAGGTTAACCAGATAATTTATTTTTTTTGTTATTGGTATTTCTTCCAAAGCTTCTATCGCCTGTACGCCAGGCAGTAAATGATGTGCTTTATCCAGATTTCTTGTCAGCGCGATTACTTGCCAGCCATGAGCCAGTGCCACTTTACAGAAATGTTTTCCTATAAAACCCGTAGCACCTGTTACTAATACTGTTTTAGTACCCATTATCTATACTCAAAGACCACAGAAAAACAACTATAGAATCAAACTACTGAATCTCTAAAGGATAAACGGCCGCCGAGACAAACGGCCCATCAGTACTAGTGTAGTAAAACCTTAAGGCAAAGGAAGGAATCTCGACACCACCTGAGCTGACGGCCAGATCAGGTGGTATTGAGTCATTAGAAAATTCAAGCAAGGGATAGCCCGTTTTTTGGTCAAAATTAATTATTTTAGCAGCGAAAGAATCTCCTGGGTTTTTTCCTTCATCAGGTGAGGCTCGACGGCTTCAACATTTAGTCTTACCACTGGCTCTGTATTACTGCTCCTAATATTAAAGCGCCAACCATCAAAGGTCATGCTCAACCCATCGGAGTGATCTACCTGTTGCACTTCTTTTTGATAATGACGTTTTAGCGCTTCCAGAACGCCTGGGGCATCCTCTATTTGACGGTTAATTTCACCCGAACAGGGGAATTCGTCTTTTCTGGATTGGATCATAGAGGAAAGACTGTTACCTGTATCACTGATTAACTCAGAAACCAACAGCCAAGGGATCATCCCACTATCACAGTAAAAGAAATCACGAAAATAGTGATGGGCGCTCATTTCACCACCATAGACTGCATTTTGTTCACGCATCACCTGTTTAATAAATGCGTGCCCGCACTTACTCTGTACAGGTGTGCCACCAAATTGCTGACACACTGCCTCCGTATTCCATAATAAGCGGGGATCGTGAACAATCTTCTCACCCGGATGTTTGCGAAGAAAAGCTTCGGCCAACAAACCAACGATGTAATAACCCTCGATAAACTCGCCATTTTCATCAAACAAAAAACAGCGGTCAAAATCTCCATCCCAGGCTATGCCAAAATCTGCACCATGCTCCCTCACAGCATCAGCTGTATGGTGACGGCTCTCAGTAAGAAGAGGGTTGGGTATCCCATTGGGAAATGTTCCATCTGGCTCATGATTAACTTTAATAAACTCAAATGGCAAAGAGTTCTGTAGCGCATCAAGTACCGGACCAGCGGTGCCATTCCCCGCATTAACAACAATTTTTAACGGCTTGAGTTTTGCTCTATCGACATAAGTTAACAGGTGTTCAATATAGGAATCGGAACAACTCACTCGTCGATAACTACCCCTCGACCGATTGTCTGCAGCTTGAAAAATCGTGCCCTCGGCAATTTTTTGAATTTCCAACAAACCAGTATCTGCACTGATCGGTTTAGCGCCCTCTCTGACCAACTTCATTCCATTGTAATCAATAGGATTGTGACTGGCCGTTACCATAATTCCACCACCAACCTGGAAGTAGTCGGTCGCAAAATAGACTTCCTCGGTGCCGCAGAGCCCTATATCCAACACATCGACGCCCTCATCTCTCAGGCCACTGGCCAGAGCAGATTTCAAGGTCGCACTAGAGGTCCTTATATCCCCCCCAACAACCACCGTTTCTGGTGCCAACCAGCGCGCGTAAGCTCGGCCGATCAAATAGACTGTTTCTGGGGTCAGATCTTCTCCCAATCTTCCCCGTATATCGTAAGCCTTAAACCCGTTAATTTTCATCTAGTTTCCATAAAAAAAAGCCCATGCACAAAGCATGGGCTGATTAAGAATCATTGAGCACTATCTTGAACTATCCAACTTTACTATTGACGCCTTGTGCTCAAGGCTGTGTAAATACTCCTGGAGTTGTCCGCCAATCTCACCATGCTGCAACGCATAGGCGATATTGGCTTGTATGTACCCCAGCTTGCTACCACAATCATGGCTTCGCCCCACAATCCGATAAGCCTCAACCACTTCATGGTGTAATAGTTCTTCAAGGGCATCGGTTAACTGAACTTCACCCCCAACACCCATGGGCGTTTTTTCCAAGAGTTCCCAAATAGTTGGAGGTACCACATACCTTCCCACAACAGCCATATTTGAGGGGGCGTTCTCCTGAGCAGGCTTCTCAACCATGGCCTCTATTCTGGCTACCCCACCACCCAACAAATCAACACCACCACAGTCCACCACACCATACTTGTCTACACTTTCCCAGGGTACGGCTTCAACCATAATCTGGCTATGTCCCGTAGAGGAAAAGTTCTCAATCATCGCGGCCAAATTATCGACAGCAAGATCTGACTGATGCTGATCTACCAATACATCAGGCAGTAAAATAGCAAAGGGGGCATCACCAATAACTGGTCTTGCACAACTAATCGCGTGCCCAAGCCCTTTGGCATAGGGCTGCCTAACAGAAATTACCGTCACCCCATCCGGAACAATGGCGCAAACTTCGTCCAGCAGTTGCCGCTTAACACGTTTTTCAAGCTGTGCCTCTAACTCAAAACTTGTATCAAAATGATTTTCGATAGAGTTTTTACTCGCATGAGTCACTAGCACAATTTCTGTTATACCCGCCGTTATTGCCTCGCTGACCACATACTGAATCAGAGGCTTATCGACAACGGGGAGCATTTCCTTTGGAATCGCCTTGGTAGCAGGCAACATACGCGTTCCCAGACCTGCAACTGGGATAACCGCTTTACTAACAACAGATGAGATCATCCTTCAAGGAACCTGAAATAATTAATGTGTCATAACACCCTGCCATAAACTTAGCCTGGCAGATCTAATAATTAAGCACACTATCATACAAGTACAGCCATCATCATCATACCCTTGCCTTGAAATCTAACCCGCAGCTTCCGTCCGTACTCACCAGAAATAACTTCACACTTCTATCAATGAGTAGTACATAGTCAGTGTCATAAGCTAGCCATAGCTTAAAAATACTAATTCAGGTATTTGTGAATACAACCTAAAAAAACGCCTTCGCTCAATATTCAGCTTAGCCATATGCAAACAATTTGTTGAGTTACAACACAGCATCATTCAATCAATGCTCAATTGTAACGAGAGCGGTTAATAGCTTTACAGCGGCGTATAGAAAGGCAAGAGAAGATCAAGAGAGTTTTAGTGAATATCTCTATGCGTCAGGCCTATACGGGCAACTAACCGATAAACAAAACATCGTGCTTCAAGTAGCCAAAAGCGGTATGGCCTCGACATTCACAATAACCAATGTCAAAGAGAACCTAAACTGTGCATACAACACAGCCGCCGCAACTTTGAATGGGCTTGTAGATCTAGAGCTGTTCTCCAAATCCAAATCTGGCCGAGAATGGGTCTATAAAATGAAAGACAGGAAAGTAATTCAACACGGCTGGAAAGCTAGCAGAAAATAATACGGGGAAAGCTATTTTAGCCAGAAGACCAAAATCAACCTAACCACATGTAATATAAAGAGAATTTTGGTCGGGGCGGCCGGATTTGAACCGACGACCACTACACCTCTAGTGTATACCGCATAAAAAACCAAGTACCTGATTTTTAATCATAAACAAGCCTGGCACCGATCTCTCTTTTTGGGGGATTCATGGTGCTTTTGGACTTTGCTGGGACTGAAAGTTTTGTCCGGCTATTGACACTAAACACATAAATTCCATGATACTAAAAACTAGATAAAACATACTTTAAAACTCAAAAATAGACACTATTGAAATATAAGAAATGATCCTCTACACTTCAGCTAATTTCAAATTAGATATATTTTGAGACAACAATGATTAAGCTGCCACCAAAACTCAACGGTTCCCTGGGTTTAAACCCATTTATTTTTATCGCAGAAAATCACCCAGAAAAAACAGGTGAGTACCTTGCCTATTACTGCCCGACCAACAAAAAAGGCAGGTATCACCCGTACGATAAATTTCGGCATAGGGTTGACAAAGATCTCGACCCCCAAATTGCGTGGGCATTAACAAAACAGTCTCGTAAATTTCAACAAACCACTATAGAACTACCACTTGGAGACGAGCAAGTTCCCGCCCACCTTTTCCTCACTCCGACCATACATAAAGCTATTTCAACAATTGATAGGCATACCACCACAGGTGCGCTGGAGTACATGAGCTCACAAATTGGAGAAGAGAATCACCTTCAATATCTCTTTAACAACCTTATAGAAGATGAGGCGATAAGCAGCAGCCAACTTGAGGGGGCCGCAACTACGACCCTCGTAGCTAAAGATATGTTGAAACGGAAAAGAAAGCCTAGAACGATCGATGAACGGATGATCATTGGTAACTATAAAATGATGAGATTTGCTTGGGAACATAAGGGCAAGAGCTTGACCAAGGAATTAATCTCAGAGCTACATTCTATAGGTGTAACTGGAATTGATGATGATAAATACACCCCAGGTGTATTCAGAAAGACTGACGACGTTTTTGTTGAGGGCATTGATGGGGAAGTAGTCCACACTCCTCCGCCAGCTTTAAACCTCAAAAATAGGCTTGAAAAGCTATACGCATGGGTAAACACATGCCATGACGATGCTGACACCAAAGATTACTTACACCCCTTAATCAAAGCGATATGTATTCACTTTTCAATTGGATATGAGCACCCCTTCAGAGATGGCAACGGGCGGGTGGCCAGAGCCCTATTCTACTGGTTCTTGTTTAAAAGTGGCTATGATGCCTTTAGGTATATAGCTGTGAGCACTCTACTCAAAGAAGCAGCGATAGAATACGGGAAATCTTATATATACACTGAAACAGATGAGATGGATTTAACTTACTTCGTTGACTATCAATGCTCAAT
>JBFICW010000007.1:0-78431 GCA_041581635.1 Porticoccus sp.
GATGGAAGTGACACTGATTGCTCCTATCGCGATGGAAGACGGTCTGCGATTCGCGATTCGCGAAGGCGGTCGTACTGTCGGTGCTGGTGTTGTAGCCAAGATTATCGAGTAATCGATACGTGCTAAAAATCTGACCTTCATTGTCAGATAAAAAGGCCACCCAATTGGGTGGCCTTTTTTTGGTTGTAATAAAATAGATTGAGAAGAGTCAATAGAGTCTAGTTCGTTAAGAGAAAAGCTGTTTGCAGAGTCTGCGTGCAAATAAAAACCCCTGGTGAGAGAGAACTCACCAGGGGTTTTCGGAGCCTAACGAATGGCTAATAATTAGCCTTAAGCTTACTTTTCCTGTGCTTTTCGCTCTTTAACTTCAGCGATCACAGTTTCAGAAACTTGCATTGGGCAAGGCATGTAATGAGAGAACTCCATGGAGAATTGACCGCGACCAGAGGTCATGGTCCGTAGGCTGCCGATATAGCCAAACATTTCAGCCAGTGGAACATCTGCTTTAACACGGACGCCTGTGACGCCTTTTTCCTGATCTTTAATCATGCCGCGACGACGGTTCAAGTCGCCAATAACATCGCCGACATGATCGTCAGGGGTAAATACGTCGACGTTCATGATGGGTTCGATCAGTTGTGGGCCCGCTTTTGGCATGGATTGACGGAAGGCGCCTTTTGCTGCGATTTCAAACGCGACAGCTGAGGAGTCGACGGCGTGGAAACCGCCATCGTAAAGCTCAATTTCAACATCCAAGACGGGGAAGCCAGCCAGAGGGCCTTCTTCCATCATGCCCTTGAAGCCTTTCTCAATTGCCGGGAAGAATTCTTTAGGTACGTTTCCGCCAACCACTGTGGATGAGAAAACAAAACCTGATCCCGGCTCACCTGGTTTGATGCGATAGTCAATTTTACCAAACTGACCAGAGCCACCCGACTGTTTCTTGTGGGTGTAGGTATCTTCGATAGCCTGAGTGATGGTCTCGCGGTAGGCCACCTGAGGCTGCCCGACAATCAGATCCACATCATAGGTACGCTTGAGAATATCTACCTTGATATCAAGGTGAAGTTCGCCCATACCCTTAAGAATGGTTTCACCGGAATCTTCATCGGTTTCAACTCTGAAAGAGGGGTCTTCTGCAATCATCTTACCGATTGCAATACCCATTTTCTCAGAGCCACCTTTATCTTTAGGTTTAACTGCAATGGAAATAACGGGCTCTGGGAAAATCATTGCCTCAAGAGTCACGGGGAACTTAGGATCACACAGGGTGTGACCGGTTTGGACATTCTTCATGCCGACAATGGCAATAATGTCACCTGCTTGAGCGCGGCTGATTTCATTTCGGTCATCCGCATGCATCTCAACCATGCGGCCGATACGCTCTGTTTTTCCAGTAAAGCTATTAAGGATTGTGTCGCCTTTTTCAAGTACGCCGGAGTAGATGCGAACAAAGGTTAGAGCACCAAAGCGGTCATCCATAATTTTGAAGGCTAATGCTTTTAATGATTCATCGGTAGATACGGTTGCAACTTCACCGGTTTCTTCGCCTTCCTCATCTGTTAGCGGCTGAGGCTTCACATCGGTTGGGCAGGGCAGGTAGTCAACAACAGCATCCAATACCAGCTGAATGCCTTTGTTTTTGAACGCGGATCCGCAGTACGTTGGGAAAAAGTCCAGGGCGATTGTGCCTTTGCGAATACAGCGTTTGATGTCATCCATTGAGGGCTCTTCACCTTCCATGTAGGCCATCATAATGTCGTCGTCCTGCTCAACAGCCATTTCGATGAGTTTTTCGCGATACTCTTCTACTTGATCAACCATGTCGGCGGGAATATCGGTCACCTCAAAGTTTTCTGGAAGACCGGAGTCGTCCCAGACATAAGCTTTGCGAGTTAAAAGGTCAACAATGCCTTTGAAGTCTTCTTCGATACCAATAGGTAAGACCATGACCATTGGGTTGGCACCAAGTACTTTCTTAACTTGGTCTACTACGCGCAGGAAGTCTGCACCCATACGGTCTAGCTTGTTGACAAAAATAATACGTGAGACCTCTGAATCGTTAGCGTAGCGCCAGTTTGTTTCAGATTGGGGCTCAACACCACCAGAACCACAGAAAACGCCTACGCCACCATCGAGTACCTTAAGTGAGCGGTAAACTTCAACGGTGAAGTCAACGTGACCCGGTGTGTCGATGATGTTGAAGCGGTGATCTTTCCAGAAGCAGGTAGTCGCTGCTGACTGAATGGTGATACCGCGTTCCTGTTCTTGTTCCATAAAGTCAGTTGTAGCTGCACCGTCGTGCACTTCGCCTGTTTTATGAATTTTACCAGTGAGTTTAAGAATACGTTCGGTCGTGGTGGTTTTCCCCGCATCAACGTGCGCGAAAATACCAATATTTCTGTAATGGGATAAGTCAGTCATTGTCATGCTCTATTATACAAGGGTCAAAAATGCGCGGAATTGTACAGTAAATCAACATAATTAATGAGTAAAATTTGCAAATAAAGGGCTAATAAACAGTGAAAAATGCGTTAAAGGCGGTTTGTCGGGCGAAAAAAAGAAAATTAGGTGGCTCTATCTATTAGTTTGCGTGCCTTGATTATTTAAAACTCGATAAATCATTACAAAACACGAGTAATTGTTCTTGACAGGGGTAGGGGTCAGCCTTAGAATCTCGCCTCCTTTTTTCAGGGTCTCAAATAAGTGAGGCCTGTAGGTTCTTTAGAATAGTTGGAGTTTGATTCCATGCAGGATCAACGCATTCGAATTCGCCTCAAGGCATTTGATCACAAACTGATTGATGCTTCGACGCAAGAAATCGTAGAGACGGCAAAGCGTACCGGTGCACAGATTCGTGGCCCGATTCCTCTGCCAACACGTAAAGAGCGTTTTACAGTGCTGATTTCGCCACATGTAAACAAAGATGCTCGTGATCAGTACGAAATCCGCACCCATAAAAGGTTGCTGGATATTGTTGAGCCAACAGAGAAGACTGTTGATGCTTTGATGAAATTAGATTTGGCCGCTGGTGTTGAAGTCCAAATTAGCTTGGCGTAATTAGTCCAGGTAGAAGTAAAAAACCCAAGCCTGGTCAGCGCTAGGCGGGTGTAACGCTCTGAAATGGGCGGCCATAGCGGGTAAGAGCCCCGTACACTAAGAGGTTAGAAAGATGGCAATTGGTATTGTCGGTCGCAAATGCGGCATGACACGCGTGTTCACCGATGAAGGTGCATCTATCCCGGTCACAGTGGTCGAGGTGGAGCCTAATCGGATTACCCAAATCAAGACTGATGAAGCTGATGGTTATTCTGCTGTGCAGGTGACTGTGGGTGCTCGTCGTGCATCTCGTGTAAGTAAGTCGGAAGCAGGGCACTTTGCTAAAGCAGGTGTTGAGGCTGGTCGTGGAACTTTTGAGCTTCGCGTGGATGGCTTGCAGGATGGCGTTGAGGTTGGTGGAAACATCTCGGTTGATCAGTTTGAACCTGGTCAAAAGATAGATGTGACTGGCACATCAAAAGGTAAAGGTTTTCAGGGTGTCATCAAGCGATATAACTTCGCTATGCAAGACGCGACTCATGGTAACTCCTTGTCTCACCGGGCGCCGGGTTCTATAGGTCAATGTCAAACACCGGGTCGTGTATGGAAAGGCAAGAAGATGGCTGGACATATGGGTGCCGAGCGTGTGACAACTCAGAATCTTGAAATTGTACGTGTTGACGCTGAGCGCAACCTGCTTCTTATAAAGGGAGCGGTACCGGGTGCGCCAGGTGGTGACGTGATCGTTCGTGCAGCTGTTAAGAGCTGAGGGGATCGTCGATGGAATTAAATATTGCAACAACAAAGGGTAATTCGGGAACTGTCGAGGTTTCAGATGTAGCCTTTGGTAAAGAGTTTAATCAGGATCTGGTGCATCAGGCGGTTACTGCGTATTTGGCAGGTGGTCGTCAGGGTACGCGCGCACAGAAGAATCGTGCAGCAGTCTCTGGTGGTGGTCGTAAGCCTTGGGCTCAAAAAGGTTCTGGCCGTGCCCGTGCGGGAACAATCCGAAGCCCAATTTGGCGTTCCGGTGGTGTAACGTTTGCAGCTCAGCCTCAAGATCATTCTCAGAAGCTGAATCGTAAAATGTACCGTGCCGCGCTTCGTTCTATTATCTCTGAGCTTGCCCGTCAGGAGCGCTTGGTGGTGGTTGAGAGTTTCGATCTTGAAGAGCCTAAGACCAAGCTTTTAGTTAAGAAGCTGGGTGAGTTTGATCTTCGGGATGTGTTGATCGTCACTGAGGAGGTTAGCGAAAACCTATACCTGTCATCCAGAAATCTACATAAGGTTGATGTGCGTGATGTGGTTGGTGTTGACCCCGTTAGCTTGATTCGTTTTGAAAAGGTGTTGGTTACTGTGCCAGCCCTTAAGAAGATTGAGGAGATGCTTGCATGAACCAGGAGCGTATCTTCAAAGTGCTGCTAGGTCCGCACGTTACTGAGAAAACGGCGATTGTTGGCGATAGCAGCAATCAGATTGTGTTCAAGGTTACTTCTGATGCGGCGAAGCCCGAAGTGAAGGCAGCTGTAGAGCAGTTGTTTAATGTCAAAGTGACTGATGTTCGCATCGCCAATGTTAAGGGTAAAACCAAGCGTGCCAAGCACGGTATGGGTAAACGCTCTGATTGGAAGAAAGCATACATTCGTTTGGAGCAGGGTCAAGAAATCGACTTTGCGTCAGTTGAATAAGGGGTTGTTGAGATGCCAGTTGTAAAGAGAAAGCCGACGTCTCCCGGTCGCCGTTTTGTAGTCAGCGTTGTTAATCCTGACTTACATAAGGGTGAACCCTACGCGCCATTACTGGAAAAGAAGTCAAAGTCCGGTGGCCGTAATAATAATGGTCGCATTACCACTCGCCATATTGGTGGGGGGCATAAGCAGCACTACCGTGTTATTGATTTTAAGCGAAATAAAGACGGTATTCCTGGAAAGGTTGAGCGTTTGGAGTATGATCCCAACCGCACGCCATACATCGCGTTGATCTGCTATGCGGATGGCGAGCGTCGCTACATTATCGCCCCTAAAGGTGTTAAGGCGGGTGATGTGCTTCATTCTGGTGTAGATGCTCCTATTAAGGTAGGCAACACCTTGCCGCTGCGCAATATCCCTGTGGGTAGTGTTGTTCATTGTATTGAGATGAAGCCTGGCAAGGGTGCTCAAATTGCACGAAGTGCTGGCACCTCGGTGCAGCTTGTTGCTCGCGAGGGGCAGTATGCAACGCTTAGATTGCGAAGCGGTGAAATGCGTAAAGTGCCTGTTGATTGCCGTGCCACGATTGGTGAAGTTTCTAACAGTGAGCATAGTTTGCGCTCGCTGGGTAAGGCTGGCGCATCTCGCTGGCGTGGTGTTCGCCCAACGGTTCGTGGTGTTGCCATGAACCCGGTAGATCACCCGCATGGTGGTGGTGAAGGTCGTACATCTGGTGGTCGTCACCCTGTGTCACCTTGGGGTACACCAGCTAAAGGTTATAAGACTCGTAAAAACAAGCGCACGAACAATATGATTGTCCGTCGTCGCGATAAGTAATTGGTAGAGAAGAGGAAACTACAGTGCCACGTTCTCTCAAAAAAGGCCCATTCATTGACCTGCATTTGATTAAGAAGGTTGATGAAGCGCTAGAAAAAAATGATAAGCGTCCGATCAAGACTTGGTCTCGTCGTTCCATGGTTAGTCCGGATATGGTTGGGCTAACAATAGCTGTCCACAACGGTCGTCAACATGTGCCGGTACTGGTCAATGAAGAAATGGTTGGACATAAACTCGGCGAATTCGCCCCGACACGTACCTATCGTGGTCACGTGGCGGATAAAAAAGCCAAGCGCTAAGCGGCGGATTGAGAGGTAAATGACTGTGGAAGTAGCAGCTAAATTGCGCGGAGCCAAAATGTCAGCCCAAAAGGCTAGACTGGTTGCCGATCAGGTGCGTGGTAAGCCTGTTGAAGATGCGCTCGATATTCTGGCGTTCAGCCCGAAAAAAGGTGCCGCCATTATTAAAAAAGTGCTGGAGTCTGCCATTGCAAACGCCGAGCACAATGAAGGTGCGGATGTAGATGAGTTACGTGTGTCGACTATTTTTGTCGATGAAGGTATGACCATGAAGCGCATTAAGCCCCGTGCAAAGGGTCGCGCTGACCGGATATTCAAGCGTAGCTGTCACATTACTGTGAAAGTTGCCGATGAGGAGACCGTTTAATGGGTCAGAAAGTACATCCAACTGGCATTCGTCTGGGTATTGTTAAGAAGCATACTTCAGTTTGGTACGCCGGACAGAAAGATTACGCGGACAAGCTCAATAACGATCTTCAGGTTCGTGACTACATTAGCAATAAGTTGTCACATGCCTCTGTAAGTCGTATTGAAATTGAGCGTCCAGCACAAACAGCTCGTATCACTATTCACACAGCCCGTCCCGGTATCGTGATTGGCAAGAAAGGTGAAGATGTTGAGAAGCTGCGCAACGAAGTGTCTGCTCAGATGGGTGTGCCCGTGCACATCAACATCGAAGAGGTTCGCAAGCCGGATCTCGATGCAACACTTGTTGCACAGAACGTTGCTCAGCAGCTTGAGCGTCGTGTGATGTTCCGTCGCGCTATGAAACGTGCGGTACAGAATGCAATGCGACAGGGTGCCAAGGGCATTAAAATTCAGGTCGGCGGACGACTCGGAGGTGCGGAAATTGCGCGCTCTGAATGGTACCGCGAAGGCCGTGTTCCGCTTCATACGCTGCGTGCCGACATAGATTACGGTACAGCAGAAGGAGCCACCACCTACGGCATCATTGGTGTCAAGGTATGGATCTTTAAAGGTGAAGTAATCGGCGGTGAAGAGGCGGCGCAAGCGCCAGCCAAAAAATCACCAGGCAAAAAGAAGTAAGTTTGCGAGTTAAGGGTCTAGCGAAATGCTGCAACCGAAACGTACAAAATTCCGTAAGCAACATAAGGGCCGTAATCGTGGTCTGGCGTTGCGCGGTAGTAAAGTAAGCTTTGGCGAGTTTGCTCTTAAAGCCACTGGTCGTGGTCGCATTACTGCGCGCCAGATCGAGGCTGCTCGTCGGGCTATGACCCGTCACATTAAGCGTGGTGGAAAGATCTGGATTAGGGTTTTCCCTGACAAGCCGATCACCAACAAGCCACTCGAAGTGCGGATGGGTAAGGGTAAGGGTAATGTTGAATACTGGGTAGCCCAGATTCAGCCTGGTAAAGTGCTCTATGAGATGGAAGGTGTATCCGAGGAATTGGCTCGTGAAGCTTTTGCTCTAGCTGCGGCCAAATTACCGATACAAACCACCTTTGTTATACGGTCGGTGATGTGATGAATGCCAGTGAATATCGTGAAAAGTCAGTTGATGAGCTGAATCAAGAGCTGAACACTCAGCTCGAGCAGCAATTCAAGCTTCGTATGCAGGCGGCAACGGGTCAATTGAACCAAAGCCATAAGATTAAAGAGGCGCGCAACAATATTGCTCGCATCAAAACTGTGCTGAATGAAAAAGCGGGTAACTAAGATGTCTGAAGCAGAGAAAAAAGCTCGTACGCTGTCAGGTCGGGTTGTCAGCGACAAGATGGACAAAAGTATCACTGTCCTGATTGAGCGCCGTGTTAAGCACCCTGTGTATGGCAAGATTGTAAATAAGTCCACCAAGGTCAAGGCGCACGACGAAGAAAATGTATGTCGTGCCGGCGATGTGGTGACGATTGCGGAAACGCGCCCTCTGTCCAAGACTAAATCTTGGGCGCTGGTCAACGTTGACGAGCGTGCTGCCGAGATTTAATCGGTAGGCAGCAGTATCGGGTTCGGAGATAAACGATGATTCAAACAGAAAGTTACCTGGAAGTGGCAGACAACAGCGGTGCACGTCGTGTTATGTGTATCAAAGTGTTGGGCGGTTCCCACCGTCGTTATGCCAGAGTAGGCGACATTATCAAAGTTACCGTAAAGGAAGCGATTCCTCGCGGTAAGGTAAAGAAAGGTCAGGTGATGAACGCGGTAGTTGTTCGCACCAAGAAGGGTGTGCGCCGTCAGGACGGTAGCCTGATCAAGTTTGACGATAACGCCGCAGTTCTTTTGAACCAGCAGTTAGCGCCAATCGGTACCCGCATCTTTGGGCCGGTAACACGTGAACTGCGCAGTGAGCGTTTTATGAAAATTATCTCTCTGGCACCTGAAGTTCTGTAAGCCGGAGGCGAGGAAAGGGTTATGCGCAAGATTAAACGTGATGACGAAATTATCGTTATCGCCGGTAAGGACAAAGGTAAGCGAGGCAAGGTGCTTAAGGTGCAAGCCGACGGTCGCCTGATTGTCTCTGGCGTTAACATGATTAAGAAACACCAGAAACCAAATCCCCAAATGAACGTTCCAGGTGGGATTATTGAGAAGGAAGCTCCTCTCCAGGTTTCTAATGTGGCTATATTCAATGCATCTGCTAGTAAAGCTGATCGCGTTGGTTTTAAAACGTTAGAAGACGGTAAGAAAATCCGCGTCTTCAAATCCAACGGCGAAGCCGTTGACGCCTAATTTGACAGGAAACTGACATGGCAAGGCTGAAAGAAGTATACAAAAATGAAATTGCTCCCAAGCTTAAAGAAGAGCTAGGGCTAGCAAATGTAATGGAAGTCCCCAAGATCACTAAAATCACTCTTAATATGGGTGTTGGTGAGGCTCTTGGTGACAAAAAGGCTCTAGAAAATGCTGTAGCCGACATGACCTTAATTGCAGGCCAAAAACCTGTCATTAATAAAGCCCGTAAATCGATTGCAGGCTTCAAGGTTCGTGAAGGTTGGCCGATTGGCTGCAAGGTTACTCTGCGTAGTGACCGTATGTACGAATTTTTAGAGCGTTTGGTTTCGATTGCTATACCTCGTATCCGTGATTTTCGTGGCATTAGCCCGAAATCATTCGACGGCCACGGGAACTTTGCAATGGGTATAAGTGAGCAGATCATTTTCCCCGAAATCGATTACGACAAAGTGGACACGTTACGTGGTATGGATATCACTATTACTACAAGTGCCCGAAATAATGACGAAGGTCGTGCTCTTTTGCGCGCTTTCAACTTCCCACTTAAGGGTTGAGGTTAGATAAATGGCAAAAATTTCCATGATCGAGCGTGAGAAAAAACGCGCACGCACAGTTGCCAAGTATGCTGAGAAGCGTGCTGCGCTGAAAGCGGTTATCGCTAGTCCTGAAGCCTCTGAAGAGGAGCGTTGGGAAGCGCAAGTGAAACTGCAACAATTGCCGCGCGATGCCAGTCCATCACGCCAGCGTAACCGCTGTCGTCAGACTGGCCGTCCACACGGTGTTTACCGTAAGTTTGGGTTGTGCCGTATCAAGTTGCGTGAAGCGGCCATGCGTGGCGATGTGCCCGGTCTGGTTAAGGCTAGCTGGTAAGTACAGCAGCCAATTGAGGAATTGAACTGATGAGCATGCAAGATTCAATAGCAGACATGTTGACCCGTATCCGCAATGCGCAGATGACGGCAAAACAAACTGTTTCCATGCCTTCCGCCAAATTAAAGGTGGCTGTGGCTCAAGTGCTGCAAGATGAAGGTTATATCAAAGGCTTCAACGTTGCTGAAGGTGCTAAACCTGAATTAACCGTTGACCTAAAGTATTTCGAGGGCAAGCCTGTTATCGCTGAAATTCATCGTTACAGTCGCCCTGGTCTGCGAAAGTACTCTGGCTCAAATGCTCTACCTACTATCCGTAGTGGGCTCGGTGTTGCCATCGTTTCAACAAGCAAGGGCGTAATGACCGACCGTGCTGCCCGCGCTGCCGGTATCGGTGGCGAGGTTCTTTGCACAGTATTCTAACGGGATTGTCGAGATGTCTAGAGTTGCAAAAAATCCGGTGAATGTTCCGGCTGGTGTTGAGATAAAACTCAGCGGCAGTGAGATTTCAGTCAAGGGTGGTAAGACTGCATTGTCTATCTCCATCAATGACAATGTGGAAATCAAGCAGGAAGACAATGTGTTGACCTTTGCCCCTAAAGATGGAAGCAAGCAGGCCAATGCAATGGCGGGTACAACCCGCGCACTAGTCAACAATATGGTTGTCGGTGTTAGTCAAGGGTTTGAGAAAAAGTTACAGTTGATTGGTGTTGGTTATCGTGCCCAGTGTCAGGGTAACAAGTTGAATCTCACTCTGGGTTTTTCTCACCCAGTTGAGTATTTGCTTCCTGAAGGTGTAACAGCTGAAACTCCAAGTCAAACAGAAATCGTGCTGAAAGCGGCTGACAAACAATTGCTTGGACAGGTGGCATCGGAAATCCGTGCCTACCGTCCACCAGAGCCATACAAAGGTAAAGGGGTTCGCTATGCGGACGAGCAAGTACGTCGTAAAGAAGCTAAGAAGAAGTAGGTTAGGATCATGAGCGACAAGAAACAATCTCGTCTGCGTCGTGCACGCCGTGCTCGCTGCAAAATCCGTGAGTTGGGCGCCAACAGGTTGTGTGTAAACCGCACTCCTCGGCATATCTACGCACAAGTTATTTCTCCAGACGGAGATCAGGTGCTGGCTTCAGCCTCAACCCTGGATAAGTCATTGCGTGCTGGTCAAACTGGTAATGTTGATGCTGCCAAGAGTGTCGGCTCTTTGCTTGCAGAGCGTGCCAAAGCTGCGGGCATCACTCAGGTTGCATTTGACCGCAGCGGTTTTAAATACCACGGTCGCGTTAAGGCGTTGGCAGATGCCGCGCGTGAAGCCGGTCTTGAATTCTAAAGGTTTAGCGATATGTCGAGAGATCAGAGAGATCAGAGAGATTCAGCGGCAGATGAAGGTCTGCAGGAAAAGCTGGTTCAGGTTAACCGTGTAGCGAAAACTGTCAAAGGTGGTCGTATCTTCGGTTTCACTGCGCTGACAGTAGTCGGTGACGGTAATGGCAAAGTTGGCTTTGGTCGCGGAAAGGCTCGCGAAGTACCACAGGCTATTCAAAAAGCCATGGAAGCCGCTCGCCGGAATATGATTAACGTTGAGTTGGATGGAAGTACCATTCAGTATGCAACGAAAGCAAACCACGGCGCATCCAAGGTCTACATGCAGCCTGCATCAGAAGGTACGGGTGTTATTGCTGGTGGTGCCATGCGAGCAGTACTTGAGATCGCTGGTGTACAGAACGTTTTGGCCAAATGCTATGGCTCTACAAATCCTGTGAATGTTGTGCGTGCTACTTTCAAAGCACTTCAAACAATGTCATCACCGGACGAAGTAGCTGCAAAGCGCGGCAAGACAGTTGAAGAAATTCTGAATTAAGCCCGACGGTTGTCGAGCGACGTATAACGGAAGTTTTACCATGGCGAAGGCTAACAAAATCAAGGTTACATTGGTGCGCAGCACTAATGGCCGACTAGCAGCACACAAAGCTTGTGTCGCTGGCTTAGGTTTGCGTCGGATCAACCACAGCGTTGAAGTAGAAGATACTCCATCAGTTCGTGGCATGATTAATAAAGTTCACTATTTGGTTAAGGTTGAGGGAGAGTAATATGCGTCTCAATACGCTAAGTCCCGCACCCGGCAGAATTAAAGAGGCTAAACGTGTCGGTCGTGGTATCGGTAGTGGCCTAGGTAAAACTGCTGGCCGTGGCCACAAAGGTCAGAAATCCCGTTCAGGTGGACGTGTCCGCCCAGGTTTTGAAGGCGGTCAAATGCCTTTGCAGAAACGCCTGCCAAAATACGGTTTCACCTCACGGATATCTCGAGTTACAGCCGAGATTCGTTTGAGTGAACTGAATAAAATTGACGGCGGTATCGTTACTATCGAAACTTTGCGTGCTGCAGGTTTGATTACTAACAACATTACCCGTGCCAAAGTATTTTTGTCTGGTGAGCTGAGCAAGCCAGTGACCGTTAAAGGTCTCCGTGTAACCAAGGGTGCCTTGGCTGCGATCGAAACATCTGGTGGCAAGGTAGAAGAGTAATACCTGATGGCAAAACCCGGGAACATGCCGCAAGGCAATATGAAAGGTTTAGGCGAGCTGTGGGCTCGCCTTCGCTTTTTGTTCATTGCACTTGTGATTTATCGAATCGGAACCCATATTCCGGTACCCGGAATTGATCCTGATAGGCTTTCAGACCTTTTCAACCAGAATCAAGGTACCATCATCGGTATGTTCAACATGTTTTCCGGTGGTGCCCTGGAGCGGATGAGCATACTTGCGCTGGGAATTATGCCTTACATTTCAGCCTCTATTATCATGCAGTTAATGACAGCGGTGACGCCATCATTAGAACAGCTTAAGAAAGAGGGTGATGCTGGTAGACGTAAGATTAACCAGTACACAAGATATGGCACTGTGCTGTTGGCCACTGTTCAGGCAATTGGTATGTCTGTTGGTTTGGCTGGTCAAGGACTTGCTTATACAGCTGACTTTAGCTTCTACTTTATTGCTGTTATCTCGTTGGTAACGGGTGCTGTATTTTTGATGTGGTTAGGTGAGCAGATCACCGAGCGCGGCGTTGGTAACGGTATTTCAATGCTTATCTTTGCTGGTATCGTGGCAGGGATACCGTCTGCAATCGGTCAGGCTTTTGAGTCTTCTCGGCAGGGTGAATTACATATTTTGGCGTTGTTGTTGGTTGCTATATTGGCCGTAGCTATTGTCTACTTCGTGGTATTTATTGAGCGTGGCCAGCGCCGTATAACCGTAAACTATGCCCAGAGACAGCAAGGTCGTGGGCCGGCGCAGTCTAGCCATTTGCCGTTGAAGGTTAACATGGCAGGTGTTATTCCTGCGATTTTTGCTAGTAGCTTGTTGTTATTTCCGGCATCTATTGCCCAGTGGTTTGGGCAGGGTGCAGATACTCCAGATTGGTTGCAGGACGTCGCATTGTTCATTGGCCCAGGCCAGCCTCTGCATGTATTGCTTTTCTCTGGGTTGATTATATTTTTCTGTTTTTTCTATTCGGCATTAATGTTTAACCCGAAAGAAATGGCAGATAATTTAAAACGTGGTGGAGCGTTCTTGCCAGGTATTCGTCCTGGTGAGCAAACCGCTAAATATATTGACGGTGTTATGACTCGGCTTACTTTGGTTGGCGGACTCTACATGACGGCAGTATGTTTGCTTCCACAGTTTTTGAATGTCTATCTGAATGTCCCATTTTATCTTGGTGGTACTTCGCTGTTGATTGCAGTGGTTGTCACAATGGATTTTATGGCTCAGGTACAGTCGCATCTTATGTCTCATCAGTATGAGTCATTGATGAAAAAATCAAATTTGAAAGGTTATGGCGGCGGTAGCCGCTAGTTGGAGTTGAGGTGTCGATATGAAAGTGCGTGCTTCTGTTAAAAAAATGTGCCGTAACTGTAAGATTGTAAAACGCAAAAGCGTTGTTCGTGTGATCTGCAGTGTCGAGCCACGTCATAAACAGCGTCAAGGTTAATTGCGCTGGGTTATTGATTTTTATTGCTTCTAAAGCTATCATTTTGCGCCTTTTTTGGGCCGCTCTCGATTGAGAGCAAGTGAAACGATCGTAAGGCAGCAGTCAAACATTAAAGTGGAGTAAAGTGATGGCCCGTATTTCCGGTGTCAACATCCCCGATCATAAACATGCGGTGATTTCCCTCACCTATGTATTCGGGATTGGTCGTACCTCTGCCAAGGCAATTTGTGCTGAGGTGGGTATTGCTGAAGACGTTAAAATTTCTGAATTGTCCGATGAGCAGATGGATTCGGTACGTAACGCCGTAGGCGAACGTGCCGTCGAAGGTGATCTTCGTCGGGAAGTCAACATGAACATTAAACGGTTGATGGATCTGGGGTGTTATCGAGGCCTTCGTCATCGTCGCAGTCTCCCACTCCGAGGTCAGCGTACCAAAACAAATGCGCGTACCCGTAAAGGCCCTCGCAAGCCCATTAAGC
Organism: Porticoccus sp.; assembly: GCA_041581635.1. Lineage (GTDB taxonomy): Bacteria > Pseudomonadota > Gammaproteobacteria > Pseudomonadales > Porticoccaceae > Porticoccus. The sequence continues at coordinate 13,894 of JBFICW010000007.1, forward strand.
GATAGGAAACCATAGTTATGGCAAAGCCTGGACAAAAAAGTACACGTAAAAAGGTTAAAAAGACCGTCGTTGATGGTGTTGCACATATTCATGCATCTTTTAACAATACAATTGTCACCATTACAGACCGCCAGGGTAATACTCTGAGTTGGGCTACAGCGGGTGGTTCTGGATTCCGTGGCTCTCGTAAGAGTACGCCATTCGCTGCTCAGGTTGCAGCAGAGCGGGCCGGACTTGCTGCGCAAGAATATGGTTTGAAGAACCTGGACGTTGAAGTAAAAGGGCCTGGACCTGGACGCGAGTCTGCAGTCCGAGCACTGAACAACGCAGGTTACAAAATTACAAACATTACCGACGTGACGCCTATTCCACATAATGGTTGTCGTCCGCCGAAAAAACGTCGCGTATAACGAGGATAGTTGACAAATGGCAAGATATCTCGGACCGACTTGTAAGCTTTCACGCCGTGAAGGCACCGATCTTTTTCTCAAGAGTGGTATCCGCCCTCTTGAATCAAAGTGTCGCGCGGAAAGTGTTCCAGGACAGCATGGACAAAGACGTAGTCGTCTTTCTGACTATGGCGTTCAGCTACGTGAAAAACAAAAGGTACGTCGTATTTATGGCGTTCTGGAAAAACAATTCCGTAACTACTATAAAGAAGCAGCACGTCTGAAAGGTGCTACTGGTGAAAACCTGTTACAGCTTCTTGAACGCCGTTTAGACAATGTAGCTTACCGCATGGGCTTTGGCTCTACTCGCGCGGAAGCTCGCCAGCTTGTCGCTCACAATGCCATTCTTGTGAATGGCCAGAAAGTAAACGTTGCTTCCTTCCGTGTGAGTGAAGGTGATGTCGTTAGTATTCGCGAGAAATCAAAGAATCAATTGCGTATCCAGTCAGCCATGCAAATTGCTGCGCAGCGTGGTCATGTTGAGTGGATTGAAGTCGATGCAAACAAAATGGAAGGCACTTACAAGCGTGTTCCTGACCGCAGCGATCTTCCTGCCGAAATCAATGAAAATCTCATTGTGGAACTTTACTCCAAGTAAAGAACCGTTAGGTTGATGACCAGTTAAGCGACTCCATACAGGTACGGATATGCAAACATCAGTAAATGAATTTTTGACACCTCGCACTATCGACGTCACTGAATATAGCTCCACACGAGCTAAAGTTGTTCTGGAACCTCTTGAGCGTGGCTTTGGCCACACTTTAGGTAATGCGCTACGTCGTATTCTGCTCTCCTCAATGGCTGGAGCTGCCATCGTTGAAGTCGAAATTGATGGCGTCCTGCATGAGTACAGTAGTATTGAAGGTGTTCAAGAGGACGTAATTGAGATCCTTTTGAATTTAAAAGATGTTGCTATTGTTCTTCACGATAAAGAAGAAGTAACCCTAACGCTTAGCAAAAAAGGTAAGGGCGTGGTTACTGCTGGTGATATTCAAGTAGATAATTCATCAGAGATTAAAAACCCTGATCACGTTATCGCCAATATCACTGGGGATGCAGAGTTGAATATGCAGCTTCATGTAGTGCTGGGTCGTGGTTATCAGCCCTCTAATACTCGTGTTAATGATGAAGAAGAAACACGTGCTATTGGTCGACTACAGCTCGACGCAACATTCAGTCCTGTCCGTCGAATTGCATATGTTGTGGAGAGTGCTCGTGTAGAGCAACGTACAGATTTGGATAAATTAGTACTGGATATTGAAACAAACGGTACTATTGATCCGGAAGAGTCTATCCGTCGAGCAGCAACTATTCTTCAGCAGCAACTGGCTGTTTTCGTTGATCTGGAAAGTGAAAGTCTCGCAGAACCCGCTGAGAAGGAAGAAGAGGTTGATCCAATCTTACTTCGTCCAGTTGATGATCTGGAGCTTACAGTGCGCTCAGCGAACTGCTTAAAGGCTGAAAGTATTTATTATATTGGTGACTTAATCCAGCGTACTGAAGTAGAACTACTTAAGACGCCAAATTTGGGTAAAAAGTCTCTGACAGAAATCAAAGATGTTCTTGCTTCCCGAGGTTTGTCCCTTGGCATGCGCTTGGAAAACTGGCCACCAGCCAGCCTGCGTACTGAAAGCGAGTTTGTATAATCACCTGTACCGCTAGCTTTTTTAGCAGTTGGGTTTGAAAAATTTATTGCTGAGACAGCAACACTTTTTGAGGAAGTAAAATCATGCGTCATCGCTATAGTGGCCGCAAACTGAGTCGCACAGGTGCACACCGTCGTGCCATGTTCCGCAACATGACGGCATCTCTTGTCGAGCACGAACTTATTAAGACCACGCTACCAAAAGCCAAGGAGCTTCGTCGCTTCGCAGAGCCGCTGATTACTCTTGCAAAGCAAGACAGTGTAGCTAACCGTCGTCTTGCCTTTAGTCGTTTGCAAGATAAAGCGACAGTTGGCAAGCTTTTCTCTGAGCTGGCCCCCCGTTATGAAGGTCGACCAGGCGGTTATATTCGTATCCTTAAATGTGGGTTTCGCTCTGGTGATGCTGCACCGATGGCGTACGTAGAACTTGTTGATCGCCCAGAAGTTGAAGCGGTTGACCTGGAAGATTCTGCCGAAGATTAATAATCATCTTTAGCAGTGATTAAAGGCCGAGCTTATGCTCGGCCTTTTGCATTCTAGTACTTATTTTCTCCACGATCTTTTACCCTTATGTGATAATCACGTTATGCTCGTTATTTATTAGTTATCCATGCAGGTTTTTTATGACAGTGCTTGTTACCGGCGGGGCCGGATACATTGGTAGTCATGCTTGTGTCGCACTGATTCAGGCTGGACACGATATCGTCGTGCTAGACAATCTATCCAACAGTTGCCAGGAGTCTCTGAACCAAGTTTCAGTGATTACAGGGGCGAAGTTTCCTGTGGTTATTGATGATGTGAACAATCGTACGGCGCTCGACAACCTGTTTAGTACTTACCAGATTGATGCGGTCATGCATTTTGCTGGGATGAAGGCTGTGGGTGAATCCTGTGAATTTCCTCTTACTTACTACCGTAACAATGTTGCCGGCACCCTGACGCTCTGTGAGGCGATGAAGGATCATGCTGTCCGAACCTTGATCTTTAGTTCTTCGGCAACGGTCTATGGTGACCCCTTGAGTAATCCGATAACAGAAGATTTTCCCCTCCATGCCACTAATCCCTACGGGCAGTCAAAAGTTATGGTAGAGCAAGTGTTGCACGACTTGGTTAGAGCCGATGCATTCTCTGCTGAGCCGTTCTGGAACATAGCCATTTTACGTTATTTTAATCCAGTAGGAGCGCATGTCAGCGGAAGAATTGGGGAGGATCCCCGTGGAATCCCAAACAATCTTTTGCCATTTATTTCACTGGTTGCAGCGGGAAAGCTTAAGGAGTTGTCGGTGTTTGGCGGTAGCTATCCAACACCTGATGGTACTGGTGTTCGAGATTATATCCATGTCATGGATCTGGCCGAAGGCCATGTGAAAGCATTTGATACATTAATGGAAGAAAAGACATCGAGTGGTTGTCACACTTGGAATCTGGGTACGGGAAATGGCTACTCGGTTCTGGAAATGGTTAGAGCTTTCGAGACGGCTTCTGGATGTCCTGTGCCATATAAGATAGTCGATTGTCGCCCCGGTGATGTCGCTGAGTGTTGGGCAGATGCTTCGAAAGCCGAGAGTGAGCTAAACTGGAAGGCCGCTAGGGGGCTTGTCGAAATGATGGAAGATACTTGGCGATGGCAGTCCCAGAACCCAAATGGTTTCAGCGAATAGCTAACGGCATATAGCGTTTTTCTGCGTCAGGTTGGCGTTGCTTTTCATTATGAAAGGGGCAGTTCTATATGAAATGTTGTGCCTACATTCAAATCGGAAGTGACTGCCAGCTGGCCACGGTGTTGTTCGGTAATAATAAAGTGTGAAAAAGATAATCGTTTCCCTGCATCAAAATCTTCATCTGACACTTTATCGTTAAAAAATGGTTCGAAGATATATTGCTGTTCTTCATAGTCAATACCAACGCCATTATGTTGTACTTTTACCCATAGCGCTTCGTAACATTCGATAACTTGAATTTTGATGGTTGGACAGTGGTTCTTTTCTTCGACTTGTCCAAGCGCATGACAAGCATGCCGAAATAGACTGAGGAATACCTGCTGGAGCTCGGCCACATAACAGGGAATCTTTGGCAGATCTTTGTCGTAATACCGCTCAATTTTTATTTCCTTAAAGCGCAGTCCCGAAGGCACGGATAGCACATCATTTGCAAGCTTAAGTGTATGTTCGATGATGTCTATGATTGATGCCTGGTTTCTTTCACCGCCACGGCTATGGGAAAACTCGAGTAGATTATTAATAACGGCCAGTGCCTGCTGGCCTTGATGGCTGGCATCACTCAATAGTTCTTTAAGGGTGGCTATCTGCGTGGGATTTACTGGATGGTTCAGTTCAAGTTCAGCCTGGCTTTTTTTCAGGTCGAGTAAAATTCCTTGAAGCGGAGAATCAATATCATGGGCCATAGTGGAAGCTAGCTCGCCCATAGAAGACATTTTGTCCCTTTGTATCAGCATATTTGCAGCAAGAATATGCTGGGTTACATCATCAATTAGTATCACAACACCTGTTTCAATTTGATCCTGGAGTGGGTAAATAGTGATATCAAAGTGGTATTGTCCGCGCTGACTGTGCTTGATAGTGATTGGTTTCTTTTGCTGCTGCGCCTGGGCAATTTGATGGGGTGTGACCGTTATTGCTGGATAAGCTTGCCACAGATTTTCGCCAAGTGCCTGTGCAGATGCAATGCCTGTTATTTCTTCCGCTTGATGGTTCCATTGTGTTATCTCGCTGCGTTCATTGAGCCCAATGAGCATAAGAGGCATGGAGGTAAGGATGTCGGAGATATAGCCCTCGGAGGATTTGAGTCGAGCAGTGGTTTCCCTATGCTGAGTTATTTCCCCCTCTAGAAGTTCATTGCTTTCTTTCAAAAGTTGGTTGGACTCATCCAGCGTGGCTGTTCTTTCTTGTACCCGCTGTTCCAATTCACAGCGAATAGCATTCAACTCGCGGTTGGACTGTTGTGTCTGCCGGCGGCTGAAAAAAAGTGTGACGGCGGTCAATGAAAGAAGAAGAATAAGAATTCCGCTCGACCAGTTGGCCACATGCTGCCAGTCGGTATGCCCTTCTTCATCCTTAAAGTGACTGACTACACCTGCATAGAGCGGGTGACTGGTCAGTAGTAGAACAAGGGAAAAGAGGTGTTTTGTCATATTGCTACAGGCCTTGCTGGAAGATGTCAGATACAAATGAGAGTTTTGGTTAATGGGAAAAAACAATTTTCATAATAATGACTATATAGGAATATTTTTTGGCTATTCCCTTATTGCGCAAAGTGCTTGAGTCATGCGATCCGGGTTGGCTTCCTTTTGTTGTATAAAATCTATTACCTTCAATTCCTGACCAAAGACCCTGAGAAGTTCATCCTGCTGGAGTAGAAAATCTGGGTTGCTGGGCTTGCCAAATTGCTCGTTACCCTGTGAGAATGTTTTGTAGATTAACACAGCGCCTAGGTTAAGTGCTTTTAGTAAATAGGGAAAGAGTGGGCGATGCAGATAATTGATTATGATCACACCTGAAAATTCACCGGCTTTGAATGGAAAAGGGTTGTTGTTCTCCAGGTCATACTTCAATAGCGTTGCGCCCTTATGTGATTCAAGATCCGAGACGCCCGATAGGTCTTTGTCTATAAATGTGACGGGGTAGCCCAGATCGAGAAAGTAACGACCATGCCGTCCTCGGCCACAGGCGAGATCGAGTATTTTTCCCTTTGGTATTAACGAGGAAAATTGAACGACCCAGGGGTCGGGGCTACCCGGTTCTGGGAAAGTAGAGCGTGATTGGTGGTTTTTCACGGAGTGCGATTCAGACCATTACAATAAAAAGACCATGCCAGCGGCATACACTAACCCCGACCACAACAAAGCCACCGTACAGTAGCCCATAATGTCTTTAATGCCCAATCTTGCAATGCCTAACAGAGGTAAAGCCCAGAGAGGTTGGACCATGTTTGTCCATGCATCGCCAAAAGCTACTGCCATGGCGGCATGATTGAGCGGTATACCTAAAGATTGAGCCGCAGGAATGACAATAGGCGCTTGCACGGCCCACTGACCCCCTCCAGAGGGTACGAAAAAGTTAACGATACCGGCACTAAGAAAGGTGAATAGGGTAAAAGTTTCAGCGGTCGAAATGCTGATAAACCATTCTGACATGGACGTGGCAAGTCCTGACTGAACCATCATCCCCATTATCCCTGCGTACAGTGGAAATTGAAGGACGATTCCAGACACACCTTTGACCGCTTCATTGAGAGCAGAAAGATAACTGGCTGGGGATCTGTGAAGCAATAGGCCCGCGACCAGAAAAATAAAATTTACCGTGTTCAGGCCAACTTTTCCGCCGCCCATGAAGTAATCAATAAGATAGTAGCCCCCCAGCAGACCCAGCAGCAGGGTTGGCAAACGATGGTTTTCTACCTTGTCAGCGGGGGTGTTACTTTGTATGGGGACCTCTTCTACATCACCAGCGTGGTCTGGGTGGATTTCTACCACTTCGTCAGGTTCTGGCATCATTAGGCGGTTAAGAATGGGAAGAGTTATGAAGATGACCAGACAAATGGTGATGACTTCCCAGCTAAAAATGGTCTCAGAGAGCGGGATGGTCGTTTCACCCATAAGTGTTCCAAGGACATCACCATCAGAGACTGCAATTTTTAGGGGTATCGAGCCCGATAGCCCTGCATGCCAGATCAGCATACCTGAATAGGCCGATGCCACTAGTAGTGGGTAGTGTACCCCTTTAACTTGTCGGGCAATTTCTCGGGCCATTAACGCGCTGGTTATCAGCCCAAACCCCCAGCTGATCCAGCAACAGATTAAGGCTATACCAGTCATCAAGATAATGGCCTGGCTGGGTGTTTTTGCCAGGCGGGCTATATTCCTTAGCCCCCTTTTTACCGTGCTAGTCTGAGCTAGAACGCTACCTGTCACGAGAGTGATAATGACCTGCATTGAAAATATCAGGAGATTCCAAACACCATCCCCCCAGAATTGAGCCATTTTTGCAGGTGTGTGCCCTTCGCCTAGTACGCCACCAATAAGCACCACGAAGGTTAGGATAATGGCAATGATAAAAGCATCGGGTAGCCAGCGTTGCATGATGCCCGTGAAAAAGCTGGATAGGGTACGAATCATGTATGACCCCTTTATTGTTATTTAATGGTCAACGTTGAGCGAGTTTATCATTTTTTCCCGTTGGTTTAATCATGGGCTGGAGGTAACTCCATGCATTTGGCTATTTTTGCAATGGGTGTTAAAGCCTTATCCGTCATATCGGTAGTGGCTCTCTCATTAAATGTGTTCTTGATGAAAGTACTCGTGTGTGTCGAGGTTCATCAGTCGAAGAGGTCCACCCCAAACATAGCCCGTATCCAAGGGGAATAAATTTTTTCCACAGGGCCTCCCCTCTAGGGCCGCCCAGTGACCAAAGATAATTTTAGCGTCTTCTGGCAATTGCGATGGGTGGCTGAACCAAGGCGAGAATCCTTCGGGCGATTCTTCCGGTGACGTCTTGCTGGTGAGTTTTAGTTCACCTGCCGGTGTGCAAAAACGCATTCGGGTTAGGTAATTGGTAATAACACGCCAGCGTAGTGGGGGTTCCAGATCATCTTGCCAGAGACAGGGCTCATTGCCATACATGACATTAAAAAACTGGGCAGCTTTGGTGTCGGAAGAAAGGACCTCCTTCATCTCGGCGGCAAATATTTTGGCCTGCTCAAGTGTCCATTGGGGAGGAATACCTGCATGAACCATGGAAAATTGCTTGTCTTCAATCAGTAGCGGTTGTTGTTGTAGCCAGTGAAGTAATTCGTCACGGTCGGGGGCGCGGAGAATATCGTCTAGTGTGTCACTACTACTGGGGCTGCGCACTTCATGTGCAATAGCAAGAAGGTGGAGGTCGTGGTTGCCGAGCACCATGCGAAAGTGGCTACCGAGTTGGTGGCAAAAGCGTAGGGTTTCTAATGATTCTGGCCCTCTGTTTACGATGTCTCCCACCGACCAAAGCTCATCGTTAGAAGAATCAAAGCCGACCTTATCGAGTAGGAGTTTCAGTGGTTCAAGGCAGCCTTGAAGATCGCCGACGGCGTAGGTGGTCAATGAACGGCTCCAGGCACAGACAGTAGAAAGGCTGGAATGGGGACTTCAAATAATTCGTCTGATTCAGAGATCATTTGGTAGCTGCCTTCCATCGTCCCGACTTTGGTGTCCAGCGTGACTCCGCTGGTGTATTGGTAGGATTCCCCTGGGCTAATGATTGGTTGCTCTCCCACTACCCCGGGTCCTTCGACTTCCTTGACATGGGCGTTGCCATCGGTAATGACCCAGCGGCGGTTCAGCAGCTGTGCAGTGTCATCACCGTGATTCTCAATACTGATATGGTAGGCGAAAGCATATTGGCTTTTGGCGGGGTCGGATCGTTCAGGTAAATAGCTAGGGGTTACTACGACATCAATTTGGCTCATAGTAAAGCTCCTATTTGGTTGCTCAGTTTGACAAAATCCTCAACATTTAGGTTTTCTGGACGAAGTGTCAGATCAAGATCAAGTAGCGCCAGTTGTTCGGTCTTGAGCATGTGTTTGAGTGTGTTTCTCATGGTTTTGCGCCGCTGCTGAAAACTGGCCCTGACTAACCGGGACAATAATTGAAGGTCGTCTGCGGGGTAGGGTGGTTTTGCATATGGAATTAGCTGGACGATCGCAGATTCTACTTTTGGCGCGGGCTGAAAGGCTGTGGGAGGAACTCTAAATAGGGGTTGTACTTGACAGCGGTACTGAATCATCACGCTGAGACGGCCATAATTTTTGTCACCCGGAACCGCAGCCATTCTGTCGACGACTTCTTTTTGCAGCATAAAATACATGTCACGAATCAGGTCGCTGAAGTTCAGCAAATGAAACAGTAACGGGGTTGAAATATTGTAGGGCAGGTTGCCAATAATTCGCAGAGGTTGATCTTTATGGTAAAACTGGCTGAAATCTGTTTTCAGAGCATCACCCTGATGAATATGAAAGTCCGGATATTCCAGAAATTTTTGCTCTAATAGTGGTATCAGATCTCGGTCTAGTTCCACTACATTGAGCTGAGGACACTTCGCCAGAATAGGCTCGGTGATGGCTCCTTGCCCCGGACCAATTTCGATCAGATTCTGGTCAGGTGCCGGCGCGATAGCAGCAACAATCTTATCGATAATGTTGTGGTCCACCAAGAAATTCTGGCCAAACCGTTTTCTTGCCTGATGGGGGCTCTTTGTTTTAAGAGCGTTCGACTTGGCACCGGTGGTTCTGGGTTGATTCATCTTTGGCCTCCGGCCATATCAGCGGCGTAGTTAATAGCTGTTTTGAGGCTTCCAATATTTGCCTTGCCTGTACCGGCTAAATCCAGTGCTGTGCCATGATCTACGGATGTGCGGATGATTGGTAGTCCCAGAGTGATATTGACCGCAGCCCCAAATCCTTTGTACTTCAGCACGGGTAAACCTTGATCGTGGTACATGGCCAAGACCGCATCACATTGCTCCAGGTACTTAGGTGTGAATAAGGTGTCAGCTGGCAATGGTCCCTCTAGGTTCAGCCCTTGCCTGCACAACCTGTTCAACGCTGGTTGTATCACTTGAATTTCTTCCATTCCCAGGTGGCCGCCCTCACCCGCATGTGGATTTAGGCCGCAAACCAAAATCTTAGGTTTTGAAATACCAAACTTCTGTTGAAGGTCATGGTGTAGAATTTTGATGACCTGCTCGAGAAGCTCTTCTGTGATTGCGGCTGGTACCTGCGATAGGGGTAGGTGTGTTGTGGCCAGTGCCACTCGCAATCCTTCGGTGGCTAACATCATCACAACACGAGGGGTTTGGGTGTTTTCGGCTAGAAATTCGGTGTGACCGCTGAAGGGAATGCCTGCTTCATTAATGATGCCTTTATGTACGGGGCCCGTGATCATTCCTTGGCAGAAGCCTTTTTGGCAATCGTCAAGCGCTGCAGAAAGGGTGTTTAGAACGTAGCGTGCATTGGCTGTATCAAGAGTGCCAGGTTGAACGGGTTTGTCTAATTTTACAGGCTGTACTACCAATTCACCCGCCCCCAGTGGTCGGGGTGGGGCGGCGGTTACTGTATGAAGTCTCAGGGGGAGGCCTAATTGAGCGGCTCGGGTTAAGAGTAATTCGGGGTCTGCATAGGCTACCAGTTCGTGTGGCTGTGCCTGTTGCGCAAGCTGAACAACCAAATCGGGTCCAATCCCGGCGGGTTCTCCGGGAGTAATAGCCAGCCTAATCACAATTTGATTTCTATGAATGCCTCGTCACGAATTTCCTGTTGCCAAACTTGCAGCTCTTCCTGGAACTTCCTTTGTTTCAGGATTTGACTGGCTTGACTGCGTTTTATATCTTCGCTGAAATCCTGATTGCGGCGCTCAGTAACCTGCACGATGTGCCAGCCAAATTGGGTGCGAAATGGCTGGCTGACCTCGTTAACGGCTATTTTGTTCATCGTCTTTTCAAATGTAGGCACGAACTTGCCGGGAATAGACCAACCGAGACTCCCCCCAGCGAGTGCTGTAGCGATGTCTTCTGAATGCTGCTTGGCTAGTTCCGCAAAGTCTCCGCCATTGATTATTTCTGTGCGTATGTCATCCAGCACAGCCTGGGTTTCTTCATCACTTCTTATTTCATTGGGTGAGAGAAGGATATGTCGAACGTTGTGCTGTTTCACTAGCTGAGTGTTGCTCCCGCCGCGTCTCTCATACAATTTTAGTAGATGATAGCCAGCATTACTCCGAATAGGCTCACTGGTTTGCCCGGGGCTTAATGTCTCAATGGCGGTGATAAATAGACTTGGTAGCTGTGCTGTTTTTCGCCAGCCGAGGTCTCCACCTTTTAGGGCATTCTGTCCTGCTGAATTTGCTACAGCAAGACTTTTAAAATCAGCGCCACTTTGAATTTGGTTATAAATGTCTCGAATTTTTTGCTCTACGCTGGCGACCTCATCACGAGGAGCGCCCGCCGATAATGAAAGTAAAATGTGCCCGAGGTTTACGTCAGGCGAAGACCAAGAGCGTCCTTCTGCAGAATTAAGAAAATTCTCGATTTCTTGCTCAGTAATGGAAATTCGACGATTGAGCGAGCCCTCTTGAACTTTGGAGATGATCATCTCTTCGCGTATTTGCTGACGTAAACCGGCTAATTTGATACCTCTCTGGTGAGCTCTTTCAACTAACCCATCGATACTAGTGCCTTTACTTTTGGCCAAACGTTCCATGGCCTGATTTAGCTCGGCATCGCTAAATCGAATGCCTGCCCGTTGACCTAACATAAGCTGCAAGCGCTCAAGTATTAACCGATCCAGCACTTGGGGTACCAGGACATTTTGAGGCGGCGCTTTCGTGCCACTTTCTTCCAGCCGAAAGTAGATATCCTGAACCCGGCTTTCCAGCTCGCTGGCCATCACCACATCGTCATTAACGATGGCAACAATCCGGTCGAGGAGTACTTCTTCCGCAGCTATGGGTAGGGAGAACGCAGCAGCCAGAGCTGTTGCGGACAATCGCTTAATAATTTTACTGCGTATACTCATGATTCAGTCTGCATGCGTTAATTAACGGGAGGTTCGTAGCCGTAGATGCCATCCTGAAGAATGGTGTCTACTTTAGTACCGCTACCGGCAAGGCCTTTAAATTGTAGCTGTAGGAAGATGCCCTTATCTTCCGTTAAGTCATCTTGAGGAAGTACGATATTGTCGTCGCGATCAATCCACTTTCGACTTATTAGGCTTAGGCGCCAGCAACAGCTGTCATATTGCAGGCCCACAAAGGTCTCAAGATTTCGGCTGTTGGTCAGATCGTAGTTGTAGCGGCCGATAAGATTCCAGTTTCTGAAAATCGGGAATATGGTTGAAAAATCGGCTTGCTCAATGTCTGAGTCGATAAGCGTCGAGCCGTACAGCAGAGGTACCTTCCGGTTGAACCGGTAACTCAGGTTTAATATCTGATTATCGCGATCGTGATAACGCAGGCTGGCATTGCCTCGGTCGAGCTCACTGTTTTCTTCGTCGTAGAGAATGTCCGCCTGGATTCTCAGGTTATCACTTAATCTCAAGGCGAGTTCCGCTGCATAGGCTGATTCATTCCTCAACAAGCCGTCTGCAACTTCACGCTGATTCAGGTTGGTCAGATTATCCGGATTCCCCAGGTTTTTTAGGAATGATTTGGTAAATGTAGGGTTAAGGGAAACATATCGGTCATCCAGGTAGTAAATCTGGCCCAAGCTGGCTCTCAACCATTCTTTACCGGTTGATTGCTCCACGAGTCTCGAGGTCAGGCCCACGGAGATTTGTTCTGTATCGCCAATACGGTCACCACCGACAAACCGGTCATCTCGAAACAGCTGGCTGTAGCTGAAGGTGAGTTCAGATGTGTCAAAGTCTGGCAGGTCGCTTTGATCTTCATACTTGGAGTGAACCATGTACAGGCGAGGCTCGAAGGTCTGGGTAAAGCCGTTGAGCCATGTAGTATTTCGTTCCAGATAAATTCCAGTATCGATGATGCCTACGGGAACCGTCACAGAAGGGCTGTCATCATTTTGACCGAGAAGGGGGTCGTCCAGATCGTAGGTCAGGTGTTTAACTTTTGCCGTTGGACGGAAATAGCCCCAGGCCCATTGTTTGTCCCAGCTGGCGGCATAATTGAGTCTGAGTCGGTTGCCGGTTACAAATGTGCCCTGGTCATCGGTCATGAACGTGGTGCCAGGGGTTAGGTTGTCATCATCGTTGTGATCGAAGCTGGTGAACTGGTTGTTGAGCTCAAAGTCGAAGTCGCCCCATTGATAGTGACCATTAGCATCCAGTCGGGGAAGTAGTTTGTATTGGTCAAATGTGTCGGGGTTGTCACTAATAGTTTGATATGCCTGACCTGTAATGCCAAAGGCCCAATGGTTAAGGTTGTAGTTGGCAGATGCCAGTTCATTTAGGTGGGTCTGGCTGCTGACCTCCAGTGTGGTATTTCCGAGATCGCGGAAATAGTCGTTATCGCTGACACGGGTGTAATCAATTCTGGTTCGCAAGCGGCGACCAAATTGTCCGGCATGGTCGATATTGGCCAGCCAGCGGTCTTCACCTTCGTGATCTCTGTCACCGGTAATAGGGTTCGGGTCTTCGTCACTATCGTCCCCACCGTCATCGCTGGAGAGGAATGTACCGCCAAGAATGGTATTGGTCATGCGCGACAGGTGACGAGCCTCCACCTCAAGCATGGCACCCCGGTCCTGCAGATAGCGAGGGGTGATCGTTGCATCATAATTTGGGGCCAAGTTCAGATAAATGGGTTGTGCGTAATCTATGCCATTATCTTCGCTCACCTCGAAGGTTGGGAATAGCAACCCTGTGGCTCGTCGATCATCGGTTGGGAAGCGTATCCAGGGCACGTAAAGTATTGGGATATCTTTCACTTCTAAGCGAACGTGTTTGGCGTGGGCAATTCCTGTTTCAGGATTTATATCCACTTCTGAGCTTACTAGCTGCCATGCATTGCTGCTGGGTTCGCAGGTCGTGTAGGTGGCATTGTCTATATAGAAAATGTCATTGCTGGGTCTGGTCAGGCGATCGGCAGTCCCTCGGACGCCGGATTCATGGAACAAGTAGGTGGCATCATTGACCTGGATATCTTTGGTGTCCATGTTCATGTGCGCCGTTTCTCCGGTGAGCAGCAAGCCAGGCTCGCGGAATTGCACATTGCCTTCTAGGTCAACCGTTCTGTCATTCTGATTGACGGTTGCATTATCACTTCTAACTTGCCGGTAGCCCTGGGTGAGATGGACTTTTCCCTTAAGGTAGGCGATGTTCTCCTGTTCTACTTCTGTGGAGGTTGAGGCTACCCGCATTGGAGAGTCCTCCGGCTTTAGGTCGGCATCAGGGTAGTCACGTACTGGCTCTATATAGTCACCACAGCATCCTGGGGACATGGCATCACGCTGTTCCGTTGTTAGCGACTCTTCTTCTACCCAGTCCAGATTTCGGGCCAGTTGTACTTGTGGGCCACCGTCGTCCGCAGGGGGTAAATCCAGTTCGGGTTTGGCGTGTTCGGGCCTTGGGTAGGCTTTTCCGGGGATGATTCTCTCGCTGCACACCCAGCTGCCATCAGTTCCAGCCTGGCATTGCCACTGTGAGTGGCTGTCACTGTTTTCGGCCAAAGCGGCTGTTGATAACAGCAGAGTAGATAACACCGTTAAGATAGTTTTAGGGCGAGATAAGGACACAGCTTGGAAGAATCTGGTACCGAGATGACGTATGGTTTTTGGCATTCTTATTGTCCGTATTATTATGGGCAAGCTGTGGTCTCTATTGGGACGCTACATTTTACCCATTCTGCGGCATCATGCGAGGGTTTGGGGTAGAATGACCGACCTTTTTTCTAAATGTCCCAGAAATATGAGCAATTCTCAATGTCTGTATGAATGGGTAGAGAAATTTCTGCCTGATTCGGTCAGCACCTCCGAGAAGTTGTTGCTTCAGCCGCTGAATGGCGATGCTGGATTTAGACACTATTTTAGGCTGAATACGTGTCCGCCTCTAATTGCTGTGTCGGCCCCGCCCGAGCATGAAAATAATCCCGGTTTTGTCAGTGTTGCCTTGTTGCTGAGGCAAAATGGGATTCACACACCAATGATCTATGCTGTGGATTACCAGCAGGGCTTTCTGTTGCTTGAAGACCTTGGTGATGAGTTGCTTTTACCACGGCTCTCTGTCGATACCGTAGATTTATATTATGGTGAAGCCGAGGCAGCATTATTAAACATGCAAAAAGTGACTGTCCCAAGTGGGACGTTGCCAGCGTTTGACCGCCAGCGTTTACTGGATGAGATGAATCTCTTTCCGGAGTGGTTTGTGGTCAAGTTGCTAGGCGTTAACTTGCAGTCGGGTGATTATGAATTGATTCATGACGTGATGAATCAGCTGGTAGAGAGCGCCTTGGAGCAGCCCCAGGTTTTTGTGCACCGTGATTTTCACTCCCGAAACTTAATGTTGCTCACCGGTGGTGAGGGTGATAACGGTGGTGTGATAGGCGTGATCGATTTTCAGGATGCGGTCACTGGCCCAATTACCTATGATTTGGTTTCACTGTTGCGAGACTGCTATATTCGCTGGCCTAGGGATTATGTTTCACAGCGTGCATTGAGCTATTACCATAGCGCTATGGCTGCAGATGTTGCCCCGCCGGCATCTGATCAACAGATTCTTCGATGGTTTGACCTGATGGGTTTGCAGAGACATATTAAGGTCCTCGGTATCTTTGCCAGACTCTACCTGAGGGATGGCAAACCGGGCTACCTCAATGATTTGCCATTGGTGATTCGTTATACATTGGAGCAATTAGCACCCTACCCAGAGTTCGATAAGTTTAAAGACTGGTTGGAGTTGCGAGTATTACCAGAATTACCCAAACAAGATTGGTTTTCCCCATGGGAAACTGCGGGCGATATTTAAGACAACCGGGCTAACCTGTTTAAATGGCCGGTTAACTGTCAAAAGGATTAAAAAATGAAAGCAATAATTCTTGCTGCAGGTTTTGGTGAAAGATTGCGCCCGCTTACAGAAAACACCCCGAAACCATTATTGAAGGTGGGGGTTAAGCCGCTGATTCAATACCATGTGGAGCGCCTTGCTGCTGTGGGTGTTCGAGAGTTGGTGATCAATACGGCGTGGCTGGGTGATCAGATTGAGTCATTTCTAGGCGATGGCTCTCGCTTTGGAGTGAGGATTGACTGGTCGAGGGAAGTTGAGCCACTGGATACTGGTGGCGGTATTCGTCGAGCCTTACCACTCTTGGGTAGTGACCCATTTCTGGTTATTAATGCTGATATTTGGACTGATTATCCATTGCAGTCGCTGGTAGACAGAGACTGGTCGGATAGTGTGGAGGCACACCTTGTGCTGGTGCCAAATCCGGAGCACAACCTAAAGGGTGATTTTTCTCTGGATTCGCAGTGCAATATTCGATATCCGTTAGAGGAGGGTGAGAGCTTTACTTTTAGTGGAGTAAGCGTAATGCGCCCAGAGCTCTTTGCATTGTTTTCATCTGCCAGTGAAAAGTTTCCAATCAGGGATGTCTTGGTCGATAGTATCAGTGGTGGTTATGTTTCCGGGGAGGTCTTCCGCGGCACGTGGTGGGATGTTGGGACGGTCGAGCGACTTCAGGCGATTAACACTTTGGTCTCAGGGCGAGAGGTAAACCTGATAAAAAAGCCAAAAATTAGGGCCAGCTAATAAGGGTGTGCTCGGTTTCTTTATATTTTGAGTCTTTTTCCGCTACCCAATTTTAGGGGTATTGTAATCTCTTCTTGTTTTTGACTTATGGGTGACACTTGCAGTATGTAATTGTGTGGCGGCTAGCTTTCATCCTGTCTCTTGTGGTCATTATGACTATGGCCTTAATGCCAATCAGTGGGTCCGGGTGGTTTTCCGGTCAGGATAAGCTGATGCATGCTGCGACCTTTTCGGTACTATTTTTGATTGGCCAGAAATCGTTTCCAAAGGGTAAATTTTGGTGGCAATTGCATCTGGGCTTGATTGTTTATGGCGTGGTGATGGAGTTGCTACAAGGGCAAACAGGTTACCGAAGTATGGAAGCTTGGGATTTAGTGGCAGATTTTAGTGGTCAGCTATTGGGTCATTTCTTATTATTTTTCAGAGAAAAAAAGTCTTTAAGGTCGATAGCTACAACTGAATGATTAGCACCTTAGTTACTCCGAGTGGCTGGGCTTTCTAGCGATCCTGCAGTGCTAACCGGAGGTTGTGTGGGTGGAGTGTGGGCTTGCCGCAAAACATAAGAATCAGCGTGGTTAGGTCATCCCAAGGAGATGCGTCACGCATGCCTTTGATGGCTCTATCTATACCTCCTGCCAAGCGCAGCATTTGCTTAAGCTGGTTTGGTGGTATGCGCCGCATGGCATTTTTAATCAGAGGCTTTCTTTTTTCCCATACGCCAAGGTTCTTCAGTGCCCAGTCCAAATGGTCGCCATTCTCTACAGCATCACAGGCCTTTATAAGGGTGCGAAGCTCTCGAGTGAGAGCCCATAAAATCACCGTTGCCTCGCTGCCTTCGTCGCGTAGTCCTCGCAGTGTTCGACAGGCGCTTTGAGCTTCGCCCTCCATGGCCTTGTCTACCAGAGAGAAGACATTGAAGCGAGCGCTATCAGCCACGATGGTGGACATGGTGTCGCCGTCAACTTCGCCTTCGGGTATCAATAATTTTAGTTTCTCAATCTCCTGAACGGCAGCGAGTAAATTTCCTTCTACGCGGTCGGCAAGAATGGTGGCTGCCTGACGGCTGGCTTGTATGCCTGCTTGTTGTAATCGTTGGTTGATCCAGTGTGGGAGCTGGTTTTGGGCGATTGGCCACAGTTGAATGAAAATGCCTTGGCTGTCGATAGCCTTAACCCACTTGCTTCTGGTCGTGGCGCTTTCCAGTTTTGGGGTAATGATTAACATGAGTGTGTCGGGATTGGGGGTGTCGATGTATTCCTGTAGGGTTTTTGACCCCTTATCCCCAAGTTTGCCGTTGGAGATACGTATTTCAAGAATTTTCTTTTCAGAAAATAATGACAGACTGTTGGCTTCAGTTAAGACAACATCCCAATCAAAACCTGCTTCGACATGGAGCAGTTCTCTTTCGGTATAGTTTTGACTTTTGGCCGCAGCTCGAATGGCATCGGCAGCTTCTTGTACCAGTAGTGCTTCATCACCACTGACAAGATAAACAGGGGCCATTGGCCCCTGTGAGAGGTGTGAAGAAAGTTGTTCAGTTCGCAGGCGCATCTTCAACTGATGTGTCGGAGGATGCACTGGGGCGACTGCTTATGGCATTGAGACGGTTGATGATCTGGCGGACTAGATCATTACGCATTTCCCGTTGGAGTAATTCAGTTTCTTCCTGCTTTGATTGAACATCATTTTCATCAAAGTCAAAGTATCGTTCGGCGCTAAGTGTTGTCCTCGATCCCAGCTGTTTGCCATCGGCATCCAGTATTAGAATGTCGATAGCTTCGGTTAGCTGGTATTCAGAGACTCTTGCTCCTGCGCTGACTGTCGCGGTGCGGCGAGAGCTCTTTTCATTGAGAGCTACAATACTGTACTGCGCCCCGGTGGCACTCTGAGTGATCTCTATCTTGCTGGCCTTCAGGGCCCTGACCAGGGATCGATAAAAATCACTCTCTCTATTTGGTGCGCTGACATAAACGCTGGAGACGTTGTTGAGTGTTTGGCCGCTGCCCCGCAAATGCCAGCCGCAACCAGTGACCATCACTGCAGTAAGCAGACCTGCGAGAGCAATGTGGATCAGTTTTTTCATTGTCATTCCTTTCTATAAAACGAACTGGTTTTCGAGGTTCGGCTCTGTACTTAATATGTTGTGTTTAGTTGGCAACAATATTAACCAGCTTGTTGGGAACCACAATCACTTTACGAATGGTTTGTCCTTCAGTAAAGCGTTGAACATTTTCATGGTTTGTTGCCATCTGTTCAATAGCTTCTTTGTCTGCTTCGGCAGGGACATCAATTTGAGCACGAAGCTTACCATTAACTTGGACGACCATTTGAATTGTACTTTTGATCAGAGCGGATTCATCGACCTTTGGCCATGGAGTATCGAGTAAATTGTTGCCATGACCAAGTTCAGCCCACAACTGGTGACAGATATGGGGGACAATAGGTGAAAGCACTAAGATGGCTGTGTCTAACGCCTCTCGTTCTACTGCCAAGCCATTGGGTGTTTCCCGGTCGGTATTTTTTCCCACTTCATTCAGTAGTTCCATCACAGCGGCAATGGCGGTATTAAAGGTCTGCCGACGGCCAAAGTCATCGCTAACTTTGGCGATCGTTTCGTGGGTTTTGCGTCGCAAGTCCTGCTGTTGCTGGCTTAGCTCAGCTGGGTTTATTGGTTCAGCAATGCCTGTCTGGGTATGTGAGTGCACCGCTTTCCAGAGCTTCCGTAGAAAGCGATGAGCACCTTCTACTGCGCTGTCATTCCACTCCAGTGATTGTTCGGGTGGTGCGGCGAACATGGTAAACAGGCGTACCGTATCGGCACCGTATTGCTCAATTAGAGACTGTGGGTCGACAGTATTACCCTTGGATTTGGACATCTTGGTGCCATCTTTCAATACCATACCCTGGCAGAGCAGCTTGGTGAAGGGCTCGTCCGAGTCCAGTAGACCCTCATCACGCATCAACTTATGAAAAAACCGGGCATAGAGTAGGTGCAAGATCGCGTGTTCAATACCGCCTACATATTGATCCACTGGCAACCAATAATTAGCTGCTTCGCGGTCAAGCATGCCTTCGCTGTAATTGGGGCTGGTATATCGGGCATAGTACCAACTCGATTCCATAAAGGTGTCGAAGGTGTCCGTTTCATGCTCGACGTTTTGGCCGTTCAGCTCTGCTTTTCGCCATTCAGTATTTGCTTTGATGGGCGATTGAACACCATCCATTTCAACATCTTCAGGCAGAAGAACAGGCAGGCGGTCGGTGGGAACCGGAATTTCTCCACCTTCTGGTAAGTTAAACACGGGGATTGGCGAGCCCCAGTAGCGCTGGCGGGATACGCCCCAGTCCCGCAGGCGGTAATTGACTTTTATTTCACCGCAATTGAGTTCGGCCAGTTTGCTGGCAATGGCATCGAAGCCAGCCTCGGGGCTAAGGCCATTAAACTCACCGGAGTTGATCATGACGACTTCATTGGACGCCTTTGATGCGTACCAGTCTTGCCATTTGTGGTTGTCAAAGCGAGAGGCTTCAGATGGGGTTCTTTGATCGAAGACTTGTTTGATTGGCAGGTCGTGCTTATTGGCAAACTCAAAGTCGCGCTCATCGTGAGCGGGTACAGCCATAATTGCGCCAGTGCCATATTCCATCAATACATAATTGGCGACCCAAACAGGAATTTTTTCACCAGTGATGGGATGAATGGCTTCAAGTCCGGTGGCAATCCCTCGTTTTTCCATGGTGGCCATATCGGCTTCGGCGACCGATTGGGTTTTACAGGATTGAATAAAGGCCGCTATTTCTGGATTGCTTTTTGCCAGGGCAAGCGCAACCGGATGCTCTGCCGCCAGGCTGGCATAGGTGACACCCATCAGGGTATCAGGGCGAGTAGTATAGACCGCGAAGTTATCGATACCTTCCACAGGTTGAGCCAACTTGAAGCTGAACTCTACGCCCCGGCTCTTGCCAATCCAGTTGCGTTGCATGATGCGAACTTGCTCTGGCCAGCCATCGAGTTTGTCGAGGTCGTTAAGTAGTTCTTCGGCATAGTCGGTGATCTTAATGAACCACTGGGGAATTTCTTTTTTCTCGACCGTGGTATCACAGCGCCAGCAGCAGCCATCGATAACCTGCTCATTGGCTAATACAGTCTGATCATTGGGGCACCAATTGACGGCAGAGGTTTTTTTATAGACCAGACCTTTTTCAAACAGCCGAGTAAAGAACCACTGCTCCCAGCGGTAGTATTCAGGTTTGCAGGTGGCCAGTTCTCGCGTCCAGTCATAGCCGAAGCCGAGTTGTTTCAGCTGGCTTTTCATGTACTCAATATTTTCGTAGGTCCATTTTGCCGGCGCGGTGTTGTGCTTGATAGCGGCATTTTCTGCCGGCAGGCCAAAGGCATCCCATCCCATCGGTTGCAAAACATTCTTGCCGAGCATCCGTTGGTAGCGCGAAATCACATCGGCGATGGTGTAGTTGCGCACATGCCCCATGTGTAGCTTGCCGCTGGGGTACGGGAACATGGCCAGGCAGTAGTATTTTTCTTTACTGGTATCTTCGGTGACCACAAAGGTTTGGTTGTCAGCCCAAAAAGTTTGGGCCGTAGATTCGATTTCCGCTGGATGGTATTGGTCTTTCATCAGTCTTCTTGATCTGGTTGGGGCATTGCATTACGGCATGCTGTTATTACGGTATTAGCATGGAGCTAATCCATATGCCGAAAAAGTATGCCGGAAAAGCGGTCAATTATAGGCTAAAGGCCGTCATAGACCCAGCCAGATTTATCGACTTATTTGTCCTACTTGTTTTCTGGTCGTCGGGTTCGATATAGCGCAATGACGATAACAATAAATGACAACAGCAGGATGGGGTGGGACCCAAACCTTCCAAAGGGTGTAAGCCCGGTGCGTGGCTCTAATGTACCCTCAAGCGTGGTGCGTTGAAAAGAGGGGCTTACCGCAGTGACTCTGCCATCGTAATTAATTAATGCACTGATGCCGTCATTGGTGGCTCGAATTAATGGTTTACCATTCTCAATGGCTCGCATGCGGGCAATCTGAAAATGTTGTTTTGGTCCAATAGATTGACCAAACCAGGTGTCGTTGCTCAGGGTAAGTATCAGGTTGGCGTGGACAGCTGATTTCCTTACCAGCTCCGCATAGGCGATTTCGTAACATATAGCGGTGGCAATAATAGCACCCTTGGCCATGATGGGTTGTTGCTCCGCTGGTCCCGAGCTAAATGCAGACATAGGCAAATCAAAGAAGGCAATGGTTCCCCTCAACCACTTTTCAAAGGGGATGTACTCACCAAAGGGCACCAGGTGTTGCTTGTGATACACCCCGGATGCCAGCCCAAGTCCGATGACCGAGTTGTAATATTTTGAGTAGTAACTACTGGGGTCGTTATGTGGTTGACCGTTGATCTCCGCCGTGGGAATCCCAGTAATGAGCGCTGTTTGAGATTCTGTTGCCGTGGATGACACTGAATCGAGATAGCCCATGACTTCATGCTGAAATCTCGGGATGGCCGATTCGGGCCAGATCACCAGATCGTTATGCAGAAGATTTTCCGTGTCGGCGCGGTATTGCTCAAAGATCGCCGGTAGCTTGTATGGGTCCCACTTTAGCGACAGGGGTAGGGCGGGCTGAACTAACCCAATTGAGAGGGGTTTTCCCGATGCTTGAGTCCAGCCAATGGTTTGTAGGTAGGCGCCGCCGAGCCAAAATAATGTTGCTAGTAGTAGCGCCGTAACCGGAATGCCAACCTTTGTTTTAACTTTAATGGATAGCTTTAGGGTGAACAGAAAGGCTAATAATGCACCACAAAATGCAGTTATCCAGCTAATACCGAGTACCCCGACAACCGGTGCCCAGCCAGATAGCCAGGTATCAGTGTGACCGTAGCCTAAATAAAGCCAGGGAAACCCGCTAAAAACCCAGCCACGAAACCACTCTCCGATAGTCCAAATACTGGGGAAAATGATGAGCATGATCAGGGCCAAGCTATAGTTGGTCGAGAGAAGATTTGGCGGAGGTGTAAGTGTTCGGCCTAGCAATATAAAAGGTACTGTCAGTAATAGTGCCAGAAAAAAAATAAATGGCGTGATCAGAAGTAAAGACAGTGCAATGCTGGCATCGCCATAGTCGTGGATACTGACAAAGATCCAGGAAGCCCCAAAGCCATAGATGCCCAAGCCAAAGCTCAAACTGCGTAACAATCGAACCCGGAAGCCCCGGTTGGCCTTTGGGCCACACACCATCGCTGCAAAACCAGCCATGGATAACAGCCCCAGTGGCCACCAGTTAAAGGGTGCCATGGATAGCGGTAATAGCACGCCAAGCAGGACAGCCAGAAAGCAGGCCTTTAGGTCGTATTTATGTGCTGGGGATTCCACGGCCTGATGGTGTCCTGAGGGGCAGTTAGTTTTTGGCGGGTTAGTAGCTAACCCCTCATGTGCATTTCCAGCAGTTTAACCTGTCGATTATCGCCTTCGGCAACCCGGAAGGTAAAACCATTAACATCGACAGTTTCATCTATCGAGGGCATTCGGCCAAAGGCCTGAACGATGATGCCGCCAATGGTATCAAACTCCTCGTCATTGATGCCGGTATCAAAATAGACGTTAAAGTCTGCAATTGGGGTGAGCGCATCAATCAGGTGACTTCCGTCCGGTTGTGGGCGGATCATCTTGCCTTCTTCTTCGTCTGTTTCATCCTCGATTTCACCAACAATTTCCTCGAGAATATCTTCAATGGTGATCAGGCCTGCAATGCCGCCGTATTCATCCACGACAATAGCCATATGATAACGCTGCTCCCGAAACTCTCTCAGCAGCACGTTAAGTCGTTTGCTTTCAGGAATAATTGTGGCCGGTCTAACTACATTTTTGATGTCAAAGTGGTCACGACCATCAAGAATCAGAGGTAATAACTCTTTTGCCAAGAGGATTCCCACAATGTCATCGGCTGAATCACCAATGACCGGGAAACGTGAATGACTGGATTCAATGACCAGTTTCAATACATTCTCTAGGCTGGCTTCCTGTTGAATAACGACCATCTGGGAGCGGGGAATCATGATTTCCCGTACCTGTTGGTCAGATACGTTAAGAGCACCCTCGATAATTTCCAATGCATCATGGTCGATGACGTTGCTCTCATGGGCGGCACGCAGTAGCAGGGCAAGCTCATCCCTGGATTGCGGCTCTGAGGAAAAAACGTTGGCCAGTTTGCCCAGCCAGGATTTTTCCTGAGAGCTGCTCGAGTCGTCGTCAGTCATTAGTTGCTGATTGCTCCGGGTGATTGTTCATAGGGCGGAGGAAAGTGTAGGTTGGTAATGATGTTAGTTTCCAGTTGTTCCATTTTTTCAGCATCTTGATCGTCGATATGGTCGTAGCCAATTAAATGTAGACTACCGTGAATCGTCATGTGTGCCCAGTGAGCATCAGCAGACTTTTCCTGTTGCTTCGCTTCCCGCTCAACTACCGGGGCGCAGATAACCAAGTCTCCGAGCAAGGGTAGCTGTAATGATTCAGGCAAGTTTGCTGGAAAAGATAGCACATTAGTCGCACCTTGCTTGTTACGGTAGCGGCTATTAAGTTCGGCACCTTCTTTTTCGTCAACGATACGAATGCTCAACTCCACTTCTTTACCCAGTCTTGTAGGCTGTTCTGTCAAAGCCGCAGAAACCCACCGACGAAATCTCTTTTCGTCGGGAACACTAGCACAGGATGACGCATTTTCAATGTCAATAATGAGGTTCATGGGAGTGTTTATTTGTCATTATCCTCTTCATGAGCATCATAGGCATCTACAATTTGTGCGACTAATGGATGGCGCACAACATCTTTAGAGCCAAAAAAGGAGAAGCTAATATCCTGGATGTCCTTTAGTACCTCGCATACATGAAGTAGTCCGGACTGAGTCCTGCGAGGCAGGTCTATTTGAGAGGTGTCACCGGTAATGACCGCCGTAGAGCTGAAGCCAATTCGAGTGAGAAACATTTTCATCTGTTCGCGGGTGGTATTTTGGCTTTCATCCAAAATAATAAATGAATTGTTCAAAGTCCTGCCGCGCATATAGGCGAGTGGCGCCACTTCAATGACATTGCGATCAATAAGTTTGGCTACGGTTTCTACACCAAGCATTTCATAAAGTGCATCGTAGAGTGGACGCAAGTAGGGGTCGACTTTTTGACTTAGATCGCCAGGAAGAAAACCGAGCTTCTCGCCAGCTTCTACCGCTGGACGTACCAACAAAATTCGTTCTACTTCATCCCGAAGTAATGCTTCTACCGCACAGGCTACTGCGAGGTATGTTTTTCCTGTGCCTGCAGGGCCGACGCCAAAGTTAATATCATGAGTTTGAATTGCTCTCACGTATTTTTGTTGGCTGGCTCCGCGGGGTTTGATATTGCCCTTTTTGGTGCGAATGACAGGAAAGCTCTCCACATTTTCAGTATTAGCTGGTGCAGAGGCAGTGCTAGAAGCAGGTTTATCCATATGAGTCTCAATATTAGATGTCGCGATATTAGGGGGGGGAGAATTTGATTGCTGTATGGCCAGGTGAACCTGATCTGGGGTGAGGTCACCGTTAGTAGTATTTTCATGATAAAGATGACGAAGTAGCCGTCCAGCCTTTTTGGCCGTAGCGTTGTCGCCATAGAAGGCAAAAATATTCCCGCGGTTTCTGATCTCTATCTTCAACCGCTGTTCAATTTGTCTAAGGTGTTCATCGAATTGGCCACAAAGTGTGGCGAGGCGTTTAGCATCACTAGGCTCAAGAGTAATGGTATGAGCTGCTACTTGCTGATTCAAATTTTCCAATAGGCCGCCCTCTGCGGCAGTAACGATGTAGTTAGCATATAACCTTTATCTGCAGCTGAAAATACTTTTACCAGTAGTTTATATAGCAAAATGAAGCAATCCACTTTTATTTTTATGATGCGTTGTTATTAGCCCGGGGTGGTAAGGGGGTTAACCAGTTCGCCGCGTAAAGAATTTGGCAGAGCCTCGGTAATCGTCAGTTGAGTAAAATCACCTATTAGCTGGTGGTCTGTCGAGGGGAAGTTGACGACGCGGTTATTCTCTGTTCTGCCCTGTAGTTGTCCGGGGTCTTTTTTTGATATCCCCGTAACCAGCACGGTTTCAGTATTGCCAACCATTCGGCGACTTATTTCGAGAGCGTGCTGGCTGATGCGGTTTTGTAGAATCTGAAGCCTTTGCTTTTTCAATTCTGCTGGGGTGTCATCGGGCATATCTGCCGCTGGTGTACCGGGACGAGCACTGTAAATAAAGCTGAAACTATGATCAAAGCCAATATCATGGATTAGTTTCATCGTATCTTCGAAGTCTTTCTCCGTTTCACCTGGGAAGCCCACAATGAAATCGGATGAGATGCTGATCTCGGGACGAATTTGTCTTAGTTTGCGAATTCTTGATTTGTATTCGAGAACAGTATGACCTCGTTTCATGGCCGCCAATACTCGGTCTGACCCACTTTGAACGGGCAGGTGTAAATGGCTAACCAGTTCAGGCACCTCTGCATAGGCTGCAATCAGGCTGTCAGAAAATTCCATTGGATGGGAAGTGGTATAGCGGATTCGGTCAATACCGTCGATATCGGCCACATAAGTAATCAGTTCAGCGAGATCACAGATACTGCCATTGGGCATATCCCCGCGGTAGGCGTTGACATTCTGCCCAAGAAGATTGATTTCACGTACATTCTGGCTTGCCAGGTGGGCCACTTCTGCCAATATGTCGGCGGCCGGTCGACTGACTTCCTCGCCTCGGGTATATGGCACAACACAGAAGGTGCAGTATTTGGAGCAGCCCTCCATGATGGATACAAAGGCTGTAGCGCCATCGGCCTCAGGTTGTGGAAGGCGGTCAAATTTTTCGATTTCAGGAAAACTGATATCCACGATGGTGGTGCCATCATGCTGTTTTTTTTCTGCCATCATCTCGGGCAGGCGATGAAGGGTTTGCGGGCCAAATACCAAATCTACAAAGGGTGCTCGTTTGGCGATGGCTTCCCCCTCCTGGCTGGCGACGCATCCACCCACCCCAATCGTCAAATCCGGGTTTTTTTCTTTTAATATTCGCCAGCGGCCCAACTGATGGAATACTTTTTCCTGCGCCTTTTCTCTAATCGAACAGGTGTTCAGTAGCAATACATCCGCTTCTTCCGGATTTTCGGTCGTTACCATTTGATGACTGTCACCGAGAAGGTCTCTCATACGAGCTGAGTCGTATTCGTTCATCTGGCAGCCATGGGTGACGATATGTAACTTTTTAACCGGTTTGTCCGACATAAAGTGATTAAATTCTGAGCAATTATAGGGTCGCGCATTATAACGGTAGCAAGGTGTAAATCCTACATGGATAGGTCTGAATGAATGAAATTTGTGCAATTTATGCTATTCTAGCGCGCCTTTTTCTGGACCTTTGACTAGGCTGTTTATATGGCTTCCAATCCGATTTATAAAATAATTTTTTTCAACCAGGGCCAGGTGTACGAAATGTATGCCCGTCATGTCTACCAAAGTGATCTGTGGGGATTTCTGGAAGTTGAAGAATTTATCTTTGGTGAGCGCAGTCAAATGATTGTGGATCCCGCTGAAGAGAAGCTAAAAACAGAATTCTCTTCGATTAAGCGAAGTTTTATTCCGCTCCATTCCGTGGTGCGTATCGATGAAGTGGAAAAAGAAGGTGCCTGTAAAATTACTGAAGTGAAGGGTGGTGGTAATGTTACACCGTTCCCGTTTCCCGGTGCCGCGCCAAAACCGAAGAGGGATTGATTGGTTTTTGGCAGATCAGAAGCGAAACCTTCTTGAGTTAAATTGAAAAGGGCCGCAATTTGCGGCCCTTTTTTTATATTAACCTTAAGAGTACCTGCTACGCCGTCAGTTTTTGCCTGACGGAGGCCAATTTAACGGAGTTGCAGAAGATCTCCATGGCGGCATCGATTTCGGCTACTGTTGGAAATGAAGGTGCTAGCCGGATGTTGCAATCCTTGGGGTCCTTGCCGTAAGGGAATGTAGCCCCCGCAGGCGTTAACTCGACTCCCGCTTCTGCCGCCAGTCTCACTACTTCACTGGCAAGCCCTGGGCGGGTATCAAAGGATATAAAATAGCCCCCTTTAGGGTTGCTCCAAGTGCCCAGGTCAGATTCGGTGAAGTTTTCATCGAGATGTTTCAGAACACAGGCAAACCTTGGGCGAAGCAGCTCGGCATGTTTTTTCATGTGCGTCTGCAGCTCTGCTAGGTTTTTAATCACTTTCAAGTGACGCAATTGGTTAACCTTGTCTGGGCCGATAGAAGAAATTCCCAGGTGCTGCTTTATCACATTAAGGTTGTCTTTTGAGCTGGCCATATAGGCGACACCTGCACCAGCAAAGGTTACTTTGGAGGTAGAGGCGAATTGTAAAACACTGTTTTCAGTGCCATGCTTTCGACAGTACTTCATGATATTTGGCAGATCGGGTGATTCATCTGATAGGTCGTGCACCGCATAGGCATTATCGTAAAATACCCGGAAATTAGCCGATGCAATGGTCCCCAGTTTTGCCAGCCGTTCAACGGTTTCCTGGCTGTAAACGCAGCCGGTAGGGTTGGAATACTTGGGGACGCACCAAATGCCTTTAATCGCAGAATCATTGGCAACCAGAGATTCGACTTTATCCATCTCGGGGCCGTTTTCATCCATGGGCACATTGATCATTTCAATGCCGAATTCTTCACAGATGGAAAAGTGGCGGTCGTAGCCTGGCACAGGGCAGAGAAATTTAACGGTACCTTCATCTCTCCACGCAGACCCTTTACCATTGGGGCCAAACTGCCAGGCAAATAAAATCGTTAGGTACATCAGTGAGAGGCTGCTGTTACCGCCCACGAGAACCTCGTCAGACTCAACACCTAGAATTTCAGCAGCCAGATCCCTCATCTTTGGAAGTCCCAAGAGGCCGCCATAATTTCGGGTGTCAGTACCATCGTCAGAAATATAGTTTCCTTGCAGGGCGCCATCTAGCGCATTGGCCAAAGAAAGTTGGCTCGCAGATGGTTTTCCTCGGGTTAAATTAAGATTTAATCCTCCGGATTTGAACGACTCGTGTTTCGCAGCAAGCTCTTCATGCCACTGTTGCAACTGTTCTTGGGTTGCCTGATCAAGGTACACGTTGTTATTCCTTCTAGATGAATTTGTGCAAGGATTTTACCCGTTCGATGGATTGGCACAATAGTAAAAAGTCCTTAAGTCAGTGAAAAATCGCTGACTTTCAGGGGCGAGTTAGGTTTAGGCTGTATGGTCGCTTCGCGTGGGGTCGAACCACCGACTCCTACGCCATGAAACTGTCCAGGAATCTTTGACGGTTAATTGAAGCAATCGGCTGCTGAAGTTTTTCTAAGCGAATAGTGGTGGATGAGTAGCAACGGAGTAGCGAAACCATCTTGTATCGTTGTGCTAGTATCTTCTCGTTGCTATGGGATGCCGCGGGGTTCTGTCGGATGATTTACCCCCTTGCCTTGTAAATAGGCAAGACACCCCCATATATTACAAAATAACCAATTTTGGTTGTTCCTACCTAAAGGCGATCTAATGCCATCCGAAAATAATAATTCTGATACCCCTTGGGGAACTCGACCACAGTCACCACCTGATATTGAACAGATCATTAAGCAAGCTATTGATAGGTTAAAAGGTTTGTTCTCGGGAGGTGGTTCTGGAAAAAAGTCAGGGGGAAATTTTGGTGGCCTGGCCACCTTTGTTTTTCTAGTACTAGTATTTCTTAGTCTATGGTCTGCCTATTATACGGTGCCAAGTGATTCGGTCGCTGTGGTGCAACGTTTTGGTATGTATCTTAAAGAGGTGCCACCCGGTCTGCATTTCAAGCTACCTCTCGGGATTGATCAGGCAACCAAGGTTCCGGTAAAGCGGCAATTAAAGCAGGAGTTTGGTTTTTCCACGCCAGGTTCTCGCGACCCGTATCAGGGTTCGCGTGATGGCGGGCGGGAAACCCAGATGGTCACCGGTGACCTAAATGCGGCGTTAGTGGAATGGGTTGTTCAATACCGCATATCAGACCCAGTCAAATTCTTATTTGAAGTTCGCGAGCCTGGTGAGACCCTGCGTTATGTGTCGGAGTCGGTGATGCGTGAAGTGGTCGGTGATAGAACGGTGGACGAAGTTATCACCATCGGCCGGCAGGAAATTGAAATAGAAGCTTTGGTTAAAATGCAGGAGCTATCGACCAAATATGTGATGGGAATTAGCATCGATCAGGTGCAGCTAAAAAATATCAATCCTCCCAAGCCAGTGCAAGAATCATTTAATGAGGTTAATCAGGCGCAACAATCGAAAGAAAAACTGATTAATGAAGCGCGCCGTGAATATAACAAGGTTATTCCCTTGGCAGAGGGAGAAAAAGATCAACGTATTCGAGAAGCCGATGGTTATCGCCTCAAGCGTATCAATGAGGCCGAAGGCGATGTGGCGCGGTTCAATGCACTGTTCACTGAGTATCAAAAAGCGCCGGAAGTCACCCGTCGCCGCATTTATATTGAAACCATGCAGGGGGTCATACCGAAATTAGGAACCAAAATTTTGGTCGATGATGATCTTCCCGGCTTGCTCCCTTTACTTAACCTTAAAGGGCAAAAAGGTGACCAAAAATGAAAAAAATAGCATCGTTTGTGGTCTTGTCGCTTCTTGTTGTCAGCTTATTTGTAGTGGCAAATGCCATCTACACCGTAGATGAAGTTGAACAAGTGATTATTACCCAATTTGGCAAACCCGTTGGCGACCCCGTCACCACCGCTGGGCTTAAATTCAAAATTCCTTTTGTTCAAGAGATCAATCCCATCGACAAGCGAGTTCTTGAATGGGATGGCGCGCCGTCGGATATGCCGACTAAAGATAAGCTCTATATTTCCGTAGACTTGTTTGCCCGTTGGCGAATTGTTGACCCTCTGCAGTATTTTTTACGATTGCGAGATGAGCGTAGCGCCCAATCTAGGCTCGACGATATTCTCGGCAGTGAAACCCGTAATGCTGTGGCCAAACATGAACTGATTGAAATTATTCGCACCACCAAAGACCGCGTACCTCTGAAGGATGTTGTTTTGTCCTCGGCGGAACAGGATCTCAAAATGGGCGCGCTGGTGCCTATTGAGAAAGGTCGCAAGCTGGTTGAGCAGGAAATATTTCTCGCGGCGGCAGAAAAGGTTGGTGTGTTCGGTATTGAGTTATTGGATATACGGTTTAAACGAATCAATTATAACGAAAGTGTACGCCCTAAAATTTACGACCGTATGATTAGTGAGCGCAGGCAGATTGCAGAGCGATTCCTTTCTGAGGGCAACGGTGAGGCGGCTCGCATACGAGGCAATCGAGTCCGAGATCTCAATAAAATCCAATCTGAAGCCTATCGCCAAGTAGAAGAAATACGTGGCCGGGCTGACGCAAAAGCCACTGAGATTTATGCTGGAGCTTATAACCAAAGCCCTGATGCCATAGAGTTTTATGAATTTACACGCACGATGGCTTCTTACCCTGCAATCATTGGCGATAGCACAACCCTTGTATTATCTACCGACAGTGACTTGTTCAAATTTTTTAAGGGTATGTCACCCCAAACCACTACACCCTTGGTAAATAAGATGCTGCCGGGGGGCAAAAAATAGTCACAGTGTTGTACAGCGTGTTGCGGCTGTGACTGTTGTCAGTCGGCACGCAGAGCCGTTAAAAAATTAACGGGTCACCCATTATTGGAGAAAATATCATGAGCCGTGAACAAAAAAGTAATAAAGAAGGTAAGAAAAAACCGTTGTTAACAGCAAAGGAAAAAAAGGCCGCAAAAAAAGCTAAGGGCAGTGATCCAAAGAACACGTTGGGATCACTCTAGTAGTCTTCCCCACGTGAGTATGGATGTTTCTTGGTTTAGGTTGCGTGCATGAAGCGTGCGCTGGTCGGGTCATTCGGAACTGAGCTTGAGTTTGCTAAGGAATGAAAACTCCCGAAAATGACCCGCAGTGTGGCAAAAAAAGGCCTACATCGTTTAACACGAATGCAGGCCTTTGATATATGGTAGCTACGGGTGGACTTGAACCACCGACCCCAGCATTATGAATGCTGTGCTCTAACCAGCTGAGCTACGTAGCCATTTGCTCTCAAGCAGGGGCGGGGATTTTCCCGAGTTTGTCCCGTTTTGTCAAGACGCTTCTGGCCAGAGCCTATCAGCTTTTTTTTGTCAGTTGATCATCCCGGTATTGAGGGTTGAGCCAGCACTGGGGAAGGGCTTCGCCAGAGAGGAATATCAGACTCTCTTTGGGGAAGATTTCTGGCTCCTGCACCTCTTCGCCGTAGTGGTATCGCGCTGAGATATTAAGCTGAAATGGGTCGAACAGTTCCTGTAGTGACAAAACCTCGACCAAGTGATTTGTGGCTGTTTCTTTTAAGTACATAATGACATTCCTCTGCCCCTCTACTTATATAGCACACGATAGATAGCTCCCGCGTAATCATCAGAAATATAAATGCTGCCATCGGGACCTTCTTCGATATCCACGGGGCGCCCTATGATTTGACCGCTAGGTTGCAGAAAGTGGGTCATAAAGTCTTCACTGGTGATCATTCCCATGTCGTCCCATCTCAATGCGACGACTTTGTATCCATCGGGTTCACTCCTATTCCAAGAGCCGTGCAAAGCGACAAGAGCCGTACGTTGATAGCTTTCTGGAAGCGATGGGTGGCGAAGGAAATGAATACCCAGTGGTGCATTGTGGGCGCGAAAACCAAAACTGGGTGAAATGCTGGTTTTCAATAGAAAGTCCTGACCCTTCCCATAATCGGGGTCCAATTCCCCAAAGCCATTGATATGGGGCCACCCGTAAAAGCCACCGGCCGTTATCTGATTAAGTTCACAGGGTGGGTAATTGTCACCTAATAAATCACGGCCATTATCCGTGGCATAGAGCTTGTCGTTCCAAGGTGCCCAGTCAAAGCCTACGCTGTTTCTAAGGCCTGTAGCGTAGATCTGGCTGTCTGAGCCATCGGGGCGAACTCTCATCATGGTTGCGCGACGAATATCTGATTCCAGGCAAACATTACAGCTGGAACCTATGGTCAAATAGAGCCAGTTGTCACGGCTGAACTGGATGGTTCTGGTTCGGTGTCCTCCATCATCGGGGAGATCTGTCATGATGGATTCATAATCGCCCAGTGTTTTGCCGGTGCGCCAGTCTATAGCGATCCGGCCTATTGCATGGGTTTCTGCAATATAGAGCCAGGTTTTTCGTCCATCATCATAGAGGTCGATACCGTGGGGGTGCTTTAGTCCTCCGATTAACTGGGTGGTACTTTCGGCTTTTCCATCATGATTGTGATCGGTTAAAAGATAAACGGCACCTGTACGCGGCGAGCTCACCAGCAATTGCCCTGTCGGGGCGATCTTCAGCAGCCTGGCATTCGGTAGATGATCAGCAAAAATAGATAGCTCAAACCTCGGGGGGACGGCGAGCGCATTCTTGGTTGCTTGGGAGGAGGTAGGGCTGCCTATACCCGTTAGTGAGTTAAATAGTACCTGGTAACTGCTAACCTTCGGCCAAAGAACGAATGTTGTGGCCAGGATAAGTGCCAGAGTGAGACTCAGTAAGATGAGCGTCACTCGTTTTTTCCATGCGGATAGTTTTGCCATGGCTTCATTATAGAAGCATAGAGCGGAACTGTTTATAGGGACGGCGGGTTATAAGGGTAGGGCGGAGTTAGACTGAGACTTGTTTGGTTTTTGTTAATACCCCAAAAATGAGTTTGGGGTATTAACATTGGCTTTTACACATTAAAGCGGAAGTGGATGACATCGCCGTCACTCACAACATAGTCCTTACCTTCCAAGCGCCATTTTCCCGCATCTTTAGCACCTTGCTCACCCTTGCAGGCAATAAAATCATCGTATGCAATGACTTCTGCGCGGATAAATCCCTTTTCAAAATCTGTGTGAATTTTACCGGCAGATTGAGGTGCGGTGGCACCAACAGGGATGGTCCATGCGCGTACTTCCTTAACGCCAGCGGTAAAGTAGGTTTGAAGGCCAAGTAATTTATATCCGGCTCGAATGACTCGGTTTAGACCGGGTTCACCCATGCCCATTTCCTGAAGAAATTCTAATTTTTCATCGTCATCCAATTCTGCAATTTCTGATTCCAGCTTGTTGCAGATGGGTACAACTACTGCATTTTCGGTCTCTGCAATTGACAGTACCGTATTAAGGTAGGGGTTGTTTTCAAAGCCGTCTTCATCGACATTGGCGATGTACATGGTAGGTTTGAGGGTCAGCATGTTGAGAGGTTTGAGTATTTTTAGCTCGTCCTGATCTAGCGCCATAGATCTTAGCGGCTTGGCTTCGTCTAAATGCGGTTGAATTTTTTCAAGTACCGCTTTCAGAATAATGGCGTCCTTATCCTGGCCTTTGGCGGCTTTAGCGGCACGTTGTAATGCTTTTTCGACGGTTTCCAGATCGGCTAGAGCTAATTCTGTATTGATGACTTCGATATCTGCGGTTGGGTCAATTTTCCCCTCAACGTGAACCACATTCTCGTCATCGAAGCAGCGAACGACATGTGCAATGGCATCGGTTTCTCGAATATTGGCAAGAAACTTGTTGCCAAGGCCTTCGCCTTTGGATGCGCCGGCTACCAACCCGGCGATATCTACAAATTCCATTGTGGTGGGAATAATGCGCTCTGGTTTGACGATCTCTGCTAGATTGTCCTGGCGTGGATCAGGAATGGGGACTATCCCTGTGTTGGGCTCTATCGTGCAAAATGGAAAATTTGCCGCATCAATGCCCGCTTTGGTTAGCGCGTTGAAGAGGGTGGACTTGCCGACATTGGGAAGGCCGACGATACCGCAGTTAAAACCCATTATTTATACTCTCAAATATCGGAGGCCTTATTACGGGCCGACTGGTTAAAGTTGTTTTTACTGCGAATGCAGTTCTTTCATCGCGCTGTTCCATTGCCCCGCAACGGCCATAGGTATGACGCGAATAGCATCGTCGATACTTTGGTTAATCAGTTGTTGTTCACTTTGAGGTGCTTTGCGAAGTACAAAATTGACGACTTCGCTGGCGTGACCTGGATGGCCAATACCAATACGCAGACGGGCAAAGTTACGGCAGTTGCCCAGCGCCTTAATAGTGTCTTTCAGGCCATTGTGTCCGCCGTGACCACCTCCAATTTTGAGGCGTGAAGTTCCGGGGTTGAGATCGAGTTCATCGTGCGCAACCAAGATAGCTTCTGGTGGTATTTGGTAGAACCCCGCCATGGCAGCAACTGCTTTGCCACTTAGGTTCATATAGGTATCGGGTAACAGCAGTCGAACGTCGTGGCCATTGAACGAGGCCCTGCCAGTGGCGCCAAAAAACTTACTTTCCTGTTTAAGTGTTATTCCGCAATGTTGGGATAGGGCCAAAACAAAATCGGCCCCGGCATTGTGACGGGTTTGTTCATATTGAGGGCCTGGGTTTCCCAGGCCGACAATCAGTTGAACAGGTGTGTCCAATGTCGGAGCCTCTTTTATCGAAGGAGGTTAGCTCGAGAAATTACTCGCCGCCGTTCTCTTCTTCGCCTTCAGCTGCTGGAGCTTCTTCACTTTCTTCAGTTTCTTCCACTACAGCTTTAGGCTTGTTAATAGTAAAGATGGGTAGATCGTGTTCTTCACCATGGCTCAGGCCAACGCTTTCTACACCTTTCGGCATGACTATATCTGAAATATGCAGGACTTGGCCTATTTCTACATCGGTTACGTCTACCTCGATGTACTCGGGCAGATTGCCTGGCAGACAGCTGATATCCAGCTCTGTCATGTTGTGAGAAATTATCCCGCCACCCAGTTTAACGCCATCACAGATCTCTTCATTAATGAAGTGAAGTGGTACTTTGGTTTGCAGTTTCTTGGTCTTACTAACGCGCATGAAATCGGCGTGCAGCACGATGGGCTTGGCTGGGTGACGCTGAAGGTCTTTCAGAATCACATCTTCAGACTTGCCATCTACATCGAGAGTAATAATGTGTGAATAGAAAGCTTCGTTTGACAGTGCGTGCTCGAATTCATTTTGAGTAAGACTGATATTTTGTGGTGCTTCTTTTCCGCCGTAGATGATGGCGGGCACTTGTTTGTCCAGGCGACGTAGGCGGCGGCTCGCACCTTTCCCCATGTCGTTCCGGACCTTTGCATTCAATTTAAAATCATTGGACATTGCCTTGACTCCTGATTATTCCCAAATCAATCCGCGACCAGAATTGAAACGGGGTATTTAGATAGCCCTTTATTGGGCAGTTAGTTATCCAGTTGCTATGTTTGGCTCAATTAATGTTAAGTAGAGCTTAGTCAAACATCGCACTGATGGATTCTTCATTGCTGACGCGGCGCATCGCCTCTGCCAGCATTTGTCCCAAACTCAGTACTCTAATCGACTTGCTGTTTTTTGCAGTCTCACTGAGAGGAATGCTGTTAGTGACTACCATGGTATCCAGCGCAGACTTTTCAATGTTGTCGATGGCATTGCCCGAGAACACCGGGTGAGTGCAGTAGGCGACGACTTTCTCAGCGCCGCGATCCTTCAACGCGTCGGCGGCTTTACAGAGCGTGCCAGCAGTATCGACGATGTCGTCCATCAGAATACAGGTGCGGCCTTCTACATCGCCGATTAGGTTCATCACTTCAATCTGATTGGCTTCCGGGCGACGCTTGTCAATAATGGCTAATTCAGTATTGAGCTGTTTGGCCATGGCTCGAGCGCGAACCACACCGCCAATATCGGGAGATACTACCGTTGGGTTTTGATAGTTTTGGCGTTGTACGTCGCCGATCAGCACCGGTAAACCGTAGACGTTGTCTACCGCACAGTCAAAAAACCCCTGAATCTGTTCGGCGTGCAAATCAACGGTCATTACGCGATCGACACCCACATTGGTAATCATGTCAGCGACAACTTTGGCACTGATCGGCACGCGAATTGAACGAACTCGACGATCTTGGCGAGCATAGCCAAAATAGGGAACCACGGCCGTAATACGGCCAGCTGAAGCACGACGCAGGGCGTCGACCATCAAAATGAGCTCCATCAGGTTTTTATGGGTGGGTTCGCAGGTTGGTTGAACGACGAATACATCGCGTCCGCGCACGTTCTCGCGAATCTCAATATTGATTTCGCCATCTGAGAACTGAGATACCAGTGCGTTGCCTAGTGGGAAGCCTAGAAATCGGGCGATTTCGTTTGCTAGCTCCGGGTTGGCATTCCCGGAGAAAACCATCAAGTTAGCCACAATATTTTCCTGATCAGAGGTAAGATTTCTCCGGCGTCCCAGAGGAATATGGCTGGGGTGGGAGGACTCGAACCTCCGAATGACGGGATCAAAACCCGTTGCCTTAGCCACTTGGCGACACCCCAGTAATAGCTTATTTAGACGGTAAGCTGCATAGCAGCGGGGATTGGTTGACCCCTTTGGCGACAAAGCCTTCCCACTGTGCCGGCATTTGTTCAAGTACCGACATTGCATCATGTTTTGATGCAAATTGGGCAAATAGGCAGGCACCTGTTCCCGTCAGTCGAGTTTCAGCGAATTGGGCCAGCCATTGGCGGGCTTTTTTCACCTCAGGGTAAAGTGCTTCAACCACTGTTTGACAGTCGTTTCGGCCACCCTGCTCGAGAAAGGCGCGTATTTTGATCGGATGAGTGTTTCTTGTCAAACCCTGATGAGTAAAAACTTCGTCAGTAGATACATGTATGCCTGGCTTCATGATCAAATACCAGTAGCTTGGCATTTCTACAGGGGTGAGTTGATCGCCTACGCCTTCGGCCCAGGCTGTATGCCCTAGTACGAAAACAGGCACGTCAGCACCTAGCCGAGAGCCAATGTTCAGTAGTTCCTTTGTCGGTAATCCCAGCTGCCATAAAGCATTCAGGCCCAGTAGTGTGGTGGCTGCATCACTACTACCTCCGCCCAACCCACCGCCCATGGGCAGGCGCTTATGAAGGGTGATGTCTGCGCCCAACTCGCATCCACTGTGTTGTTGGAGCATTTTTGCGGCTTGGTAGACAAGGTTTTGTTCGCTCGGAATACTTTGGATAGTCGGAGATAAATGTATATTTCCACTGTGGTTAAGTGAAAAATCCAATTGGTCTCCGTAATCAAGCAATTGAAAGAGTGTTTGGAGGTTGTGATACCCGTCAGCGCGGCGGCCAGTAATATGTAGGAACAGATTGATTTTTGCTGGAGCGGGTAAGGATAGTTTCATCGGGCCTGATCACCAGGCTGCCAGTTCTTGATGACCAGGGTAAATTTGTAGTCACCGTGTTGGCCCTTGATTTTGTTGGGCAACAACCAGCCATCAACTTGCTGGTATCCAGAAAACTGCAACTGCCAATTGGATTGATACAGTTGTGCCAGCGTGCCGTCAGGGTTATGACTCAGACTATCGGATTGGGTGCCGGGAGACGGGATGCCACGTACCCAGAATTGCAGTTGTTCTATGGGCCATTGCCAGCCAAATAATTCCTTGGTTAGCGCTCCGGGTGACACGGCCGTTATCTTTTCATGTCCAGCGCGTTGTAGTTCAGCATGGCTTTTATGCCCCGAAATATAGGTCGCTCCCGCCCCAAAAGGACCATTGAGTTTTAGTTCAAAGGTATCTTGTTGTTGCGCCCAGTTGACCCAGGCGCTGCCACCTTCACGGCTATCTCGATAACCCAGCTTTCCATTCAGTAGCCAGGTATCTAATTGTTGTAACTGCCGGACATGTTGCTCCCAGTTAACGACCGCTGTGGTTGGTTGGTAGGTTTGTGTGGAGCAGGCAATCATCAGTGTTGCCGTTAGTGCCAGCGGTAATTTCAGGAGTAATCTCATCGGATTATTCTGCTTTGAGGCGCTTCATAGTTTGACGTACGGTATCATTTTCCGGGTCTTTTTCCAGGATGATTTCCCATACTGATGTAGCCTCTTCGCGCTGGCCGGTGACCCACAAGACTTCCCCAAGGTGTGCAGCCACCTCTGGGTCGGGCATTTTTTCCATGGCCTGACGCAGATGGTGAATAGCTTGGTCGTATTTACCCAGTTGGTAGAATACCCAGCCAAGACTATCAATAGTGGCAGGGTCGCCGGGGTTCAATTCCAGTGCTCTCAGTATTAAGTCATGAGCTTCTTCATAGCGATCGGTGTGTACCGTTAGTGTGTAACCGAGAGCATTGAGTGCCATCGCATTATCTGAGTCTTGTGCCAAAATGGCACGAAGGTCTGCCTCGGAGCGGGCGTAATCATTTTTCTGCTCGCTGAGCATGGAGCGCATATAAAGCAGCTGGATATTGTTTGGCTCCAGAAGAATAGCTTCGCTGAGTAAATAATAAGCATCATCCAGCAGTTGTTGTTCTGCAAGCAACTCCGATTCAATTTGGTACAGTGGCGCGGCTTGCTTTGGGTTGTCCAGGCGAAGTTTTTGCAGATAAAGCCGGGCATCCTTCATTTGGCCATGATTGACCATAAACTTGCTGAGCCGAACTGCTGCAGGCAAAAACTTTGGTCCCGACAATACTTGCCGGTAGTGAAACAGAACGGATTCGATATTATTTTCCTGCTCTGCCATAGTTCCCAGCTCGAAATGGGCTGACGAGGCCGTGCTGGGAAATTGGATGAGCTGGGCAAATAGTTTCAAGGCTTCGACCTGTAGGCCTAACCCTCTGCTGGCTAAGGCCAGGGTGTAGATTAATTCGGGATCATTGGGGTACTCCTCTACCAGGCGCGTAAGCTGTTGGTGAGCCCCTTCTAAATCATCTTCTGCCAAAAATCGAGCATATTGAAGGCGTATTCGTCTGCTGCCAGGTGCGTTGACTAGCGACTGTTCAAGAAAGTTGGAGGCGGCCTCTTTGTTGCCCATCTGGTGAAGCAGTTGGGCTTTCAACATGATGGCGGGTTCTTTTACGAGCGTGGTTTCAAGTAGTTGGTCGACGATATTGATAGCATGGGCAAGTCGACCCTGTTGGCGCAGTAAAATTGCCTCAGTAAGTAATAGCGCCTCATTATTGGGGCTCAGAGTTTTTAATCGTGGGTATTGTTGTAGCAGCGTTTCTCGTTGTGCAGAGGTGGCCCGGTTCGCTGAGATAATCAGCGTCATCAGGGGTTCGTTGTGTTCGCGAAGCAAGCAAAATTCTGCATGGGGCAGTGCATCAATGTAACGTCCCGCTCTGCTAAGGGATAACGATGCCATACTGTGAGCATCGAGACTCTGTGGTTCTACCTCGCTCCATAATATGGACATTTCCAGTAGTGCTTCTCGGTTTTCAAGATAGGCCGCAATACGGGATGCCCTGCTTACCACACCGGGATCTCTGGTTTGTCTGGCTTGTATGAGGTATTTATCCAGTGATAAGGGGAGGTCGTTTCTGATACCTGCCAGCTCACCTACGAGCAGGTCGTAGAGACTTTCAGCTGAAAAGGGGCGTACGGGATAGTCGGTTTTAACTTCTTCAATAGTGGGGGTGGCATCTTTAGGTACCTCTGCTTCAAGTTTTTCCGTTTGATCGGGAGCCTCTACGCTGGTGGTGCTCTCTAAAGGTTGAGTGGCACAACCGTGAATCATTAGTATGGCTAAAACCAGTGCCAATGGGTTAAAACAGGCTTTTTTCATAGAGTTACTTATTTCGCGCAATTGCGTTATGGCTTGTTCCTGCATTGTAGCTAAATACTCTGACAATAACGAAATCAGACGATTCCATTTTGCTAAGTTCCAATATTGCTTGTCTTTAAACTCTGGGAATCGGACAATTGCGGGTTCATGTCTAAGCTCTGAATCTATGGCCACCATTTTTGCTTTGGGAATCAATCACCGTACTGCGTCTCTTGATATTCGGGAGAGAGTCGCATTTGCGCCCGAGCAAATGGTTGACGCACTCCAGCAGATAGGTGATGTCGCTGGGGTTGGTGAGGTAGCCATTCTTTCCACATGTAATCGCACTGAAATCTATGGTGCCAGTGATCACCCTGAACAAGTGTTGGACTGGTTAGCTGAATATCATCAGATGTCCCGCCATGCCTTGGATGACTGCCACTATATCCACTATAGGGAAGATGCTGCCCGTCATATTATGAAAGTGGCCAGTGGTTTGGATTCTATGATTCTAGGTGAACCACAAATTCTTGGTCAGCTAAAATCTGCGTATGCGGTAGCCAGAGAAGCGGGAAAAGTTTCCACGCATCTTAATCAATTGTTTCAACAGGCCTTTTCGATAGCAAAACAGGTTCGTACCGAAACAGCCATTGGTCAAAATCCTGTGTCAGTGGCATATGCTGCGGTGAATTTATCTCAACAGATATTTTCTGACTTGAGGGATGTGCGTGCACTTTTGATTGGTGCGGGCGAAACCATCGAATTGGTGGCAAGGCATTTACTGGATAAACAGGTCGGTGGCATTACTGTTGCCAACCGCACCTTGAGTCGTGCTCAGGATTTGGCTCAGAAATTTGGCGCGCACGCTATTTTATTGTCTGAAATTCCCGAGTTCCTTCAAGGGGCTGATATGGTAATTTCTTCCACGGCCAGCCAGTTACCTATTCTTGGTAAGGGTGCGGTGGAATCTGCGTTAAAACAGCGCAAACATAAGCCTATGTTTATGGTGGATATTGCGGTGCCCAGAGACATCGAACCAGAGGTCGCTAAATTACAGGATGTCTACCTCTATACCGTCGATGACCTTCAGGAGGTCATCTTGGAAAATATGCGCTCACGTGAGCAGGCTGCGAGCAAAGCCGAAGAAATTATTGAGGCTGGAGTGGCAGCCTGGCAGAGTCAGTGGCAGGCTCTGGGAGTGGTAGATACCATTCGTGCCTTCCGCAGCAGTGTAGAGGAAACCCGGGATCTGGAAATGGATAAAGCGCTGGCAGCACTGCAAACTGGTCAGGATCCCGAGCAAGTATTAAGAAGTCTCGCGCGGAACTTGACGAACAAACTATTGCATACCCCAACGGCAAGGTTAAAGCTCGCCGGAGAAGAGGGGCGTACAGAGCATATTCACTTGGCTCACGACCTGTTTGGTTTAAAAAAACCTGATGAAGACAGTTCAGATAAGTCGTCAGATAAATAAACACGTAAATAAATAAATAAAGAGAATTAATGAAAGCGTCCATCCTGGAAAAACTTCAGACGTTGTCCGACCGGCACGAAGAGGTGAGTGCACTATTAAGTGACCCCGATGTTATTGGCGATCAAAATCGTTATCGCGATCTGTCGAAAGAGTATTCTGAGCTGGAGCCTGTGGTTAAAACCTATGCCGACTACGTGCAGGCTCAGGAGAGTATTTCTGATGCTAAGTTACTTCTCAAAGATGCCGACCCGGATATGCGCGACATGGCGCAGGAGGAGATGAAGAGCGGTGAAGCAAAACTAGAATCGTTGGAAGTTGAACTGCAAACATTATTGTTGCCTAAAGATCCCAACGATGAAAAAAATATTTTTCTCGAAATCCGTGCCGGAACCGGTGGCGACGAGGCGGCTATTTTTTCTGGCGACTTGTTTCGTATGTATAGCAAATATGCTGAAAGTAAACGCTGGAAGGTGGAAATTATCAGTGAGAGCCTGGGTGACCATGGTGGTTACAAAGAGATCATTAGCCGAATTGTAGGGCAGGGTGTGTACTCTCAGTTAAAATTTGAGTCTGGTGCTCATCGGGTGCAGCGAGTGCCTGAAACTGAATCTCAGGGGCGCGTTCATACCTCAGCCTGTACGGTAGCTGTGATGCCAGAAGCCGATGAGTTAGACGAGGTGAGTATTAATAAGGGAGACCTTCGGGTAGACACCTTCAGAGCATCGGGCGCTGGTGGTCAGCATGTTAACAAGACCGACTCAGCTATCCGGCTTACCCATTTGCCAACCGGTCTTGTGGTGGAATGCCAGGATGAACGTTCTCAACACAAGAACAAGGCGAGGGCAATGTCATTGTTGGCCGCTCGTTTGAAAAATGCTCAAGAGGAAGTTGCGGCAAAAAATATTGCCGATGAGCGTCGTTTGCTGGTGGGGAGTGGTGATCGCTCAGAGCGGATTCGTACCTATAATTATCCTCAGGGCCGGGTGACTGACCACCGTATCAATCTCACGTTGTATAAGCTGGGTGAAATAATGGAAGGACAGCTCACCGAAGTGGTTCAGCCTCTCATCAACGAGTATCAGGCCGAGCAGCTGGCCGAATTGTCTGGATAACCGCGTGTTGCTAACAATATCTGAGCTTCTAAAACAAAGTAGCGCGTTATTGGCTGTGAGTGATACGCCCAGGCTGGATGTAGAGATTTTACTTGGCTATGTTTTAGGAAAAGATCGAAGTTTCCTGTATACCTGGCCAGAGCATCCGCTCAATACAGATCAGCTCCACCAATTTCAACGGTTATTTGCCCGACGTCTGAACGGAGAGCCGGTGGCTCACCTGACAGGGCTGAGGGAGTTCTGGTCCCTTTCTCTAAAAGTATCTCCTGTGACATTAATTCCCAGGCCAGAAACCGAGTTGTTGGTTGAGTTGGCTCTGGGGTTGCGGCTTGGCGAGAAGGCATCTGTTCTTGATCTTGGTACCGGGACGGGTGCTATTGCCTTGGCATTAGCCAGTGAAAAACAACATTGGAATATTTCTGCGGTGGATGCATCTGCTGCGGCCGTGGCACTTGCGGAAGAAAATCGAGAGCAACTCGGGTTTAATCATGTCCAGGTATTTCAGAGTGACTGGTTTTCTAATCTCGCAGAAGAGCAATTTGATTTGATTGTTGGTAATCCGCCTTACATTTGTGCGAATGATCAACATCTCAGTCAAGGGGATGTGCGATTTGAGCCCAGTTCTGCATTGGTGGCAGACGAGTCTGGCCTCGCAGATATTCGTACGATTGTTGCCGGTGCAGATTCACACCTTAAGCACGGTGGGTGGCTGATGTTGGAGCATGGCTACGAGCAGGCTGGTCAGGTGCGTGAAGTCATGTTGCAGGCTGGATACTGTAACGTTGCGACACATATTGATCTTGCTGGTCTAGACAGGGTAACCGTTTGTTGTAAAGCCTGGGCCGTTTAAAATAATTTTGGTGAAGTGTTT
The DNA here is from genome assembly GCA_041581635.1 of Porticoccus sp. GTDB lineage: Bacteria > Pseudomonadota > Gammaproteobacteria > Pseudomonadales > Porticoccaceae > Porticoccus. The sequence continues at coordinate 57,348 of JBFICW010000007.1, forward strand.
CCTTTGGCCCTGATTTTTCGGCTATTTCAGCTCTTGATATTGGCCACCGTGAAAAATTAGTGGCGACATGGGGGTCGACCTGAAGTCCAAAACCCGGCCAACCAGAATAGTGTGGTCTCCAGCTGGATAGCGGTGTTCCATTTCACACTGAAACACACTTGCACAATCATCCAGTAATGGCACGCCATTAATGCCGGGGCACCAGGAAAGTTGATCAAATTTATTTTCTTCGGGACCCGCAAATAGCTGTGATACGGCTTGCTGGCCACTGTGTAGAATATTTACCGCAAAATGGTTGGTCTTTCCAAATAGCTCAAATAATCTGGACTCTTTTCCAACACACCAGGATATCAATGGTGGTTCCAATGACACGGAAGAGAAGCTATTGGCCGTCATTCCTCTGGGTTCGCCATTCTCATCGATGGTGGTAACTACAGTAATGCCTGTAGCAAAGTTGCCCATAGCATTGCGCAGAGCACGAACTTCAACATTGGTCATTATTTTATCTCAAGGACATTGTTAACGGGTTTCTTCTACAGTATATCTTAAGGGGTTATCCAAGGCTTTTTGCCGGGTGCGCTAGGGTAACCCAATCGCCACTGAGATAAAAACAGCTTATTCTTCAAAGCTGGTCGTGTCATAGCGCCATGCCTTCAGGTTATCTGACCAGAAATCATCAGCTAGCCCTGCTTTTCGTTTTAGCTGTTTCAGAAAGCTGGCCTTGTCAGGTATAGCGCTCCATACTGTCGGTAAAAAGGTTGCTCGATGAGAGCCTTTTTCAATAATCAGCCCGTCTCTCTCTGGTACCAACTGTTCTATCAGCTCTGTTTCAGAATTGAATGACATAGGGGTTGGCTCTGTGAGTACTGATATTTCAATCTGCAGCTCCGCTTCTTCGTCTCGATTGACTGCCGGGAAGCGTGGGTCTTCGAAGGCTGAGGCCGCTGCGTGATGAACCACGTTGGTTACCAATGGCCGCGATGCCTCTAGGGTACCTACGCAACCTCTGAGAGTTCCTTTTTTTCTGAGTGTTACAAAGCAGGCTGCCAGTTGTTGTAGCGCTGGGCTAAAGGTGGTTTCATCGATATGTAAATCACGATCAAATAGAAGCCTGACCTGAATGCTTTCTCGTGCCAGCGAAAGAAGTTTCTGTTGGTCGTCATCCGATAATTCAATAAATGGCATAGGCACCGTATCCCACCACGCGATCCTTGTCACCAGCGGTATCTCCAGAGTTTCGTAAGTCGAGAGTTCTAACGGTCATCCGTTCATTTTTTGCCAGTTTGAGTAAACCGTTTACGGCGTTACAGCCACAAGCTTGGGTGCCCACGAGACGGCTATCGTACTGCTCAATCATCGTTGTCGTCTCGCGGTCTAAACGTTGAGCTTCCCTGTAGGGGTGATAATGGCTGAGATCCGAGCTGACAACAACCAGAGTTTCATCGCCTCCCCAGACGCAACGTAGCACTTCCGCTACTAATTCGGCGCTGGCGTTTCCCACGACCAAGGGCAATAACTGAAACCGGTCTATTGCTCGTTGCAGAAATGGGAGCTGCACTTCCAGGCTGTGCTCGAATTGGTGAGCGTCATCACTTACGTCGATCAGCGACAGTTTTAATAATGCATCGATGCCACTTTGATCAATGGGGATATCGCCTAGGGGAGTAGAAAAAAAAGTAGCGGATGAGGTAGATAGCCCGGCTAGGGGGACATGGTGAGAGGGGCCTAACAGAATGACCCGCGACAGTTGGTGTGTGATAGGTTTTAGCAGCCGGTATGCCGTGGCGGCAATGGCGCCTGAGTAAATATATCCCGCGTGGGGCACAATTAATGCCTTGGGTATGATGTGTTGTTGTCTTCCTCCCAGCAGAAAATCATCTACTTGCTCCTTAAGAACTTGTGGGTTCTCTGGATAAAACATACCTGCAACGGCGGGTTCCCTTCTTAGCATTTGAATTCCAATCATGTACCTGTGGTCTATAACTATATAGTGCTTTTAGCGTTGATTTAAAAGCAGGTTCAACGACTTTCGGGAGGTGTTTATGAGCGAGTTGCCCCCAGTGGTGCACCCCACTAAGTATTGGCATTTACTGGATGATGGTCGGCTCCAGTGTGATGTTTGTCCTCGTGAGTGCAAGTTACACGAGGGACAGAGAGGACTGTGCTATGTGAGGGGGCGGGAGGGTGATGAGGTTGTGCTCTATAGCTATGGGCGCTCCAGTGGGTTTTGTGTCGATCCCATTGAAAAAAAACCACTCAATCACTTCTTTCCTGGTTCTTCGGTACTGTCCTTTGGTACGGCAGGCTGCAACTTAGCCTGTAAGTTTTGTCAAAACTGGGATATGAGCAAATCCCGTGAAATGGACACCTTGGCCGATACCGCAATGCCGTTGCGATTGGTTGAGACGGCGGTTGAGTTAGGGTGTCGCAGCATCGCCTTTACTTATAATGACCCGGTTATTTTTTTGGAGTATGCGGTGGATGTAGCAAAAGCCTGTCGGGAGTTGGGGGTTAAAAGTGTGGCCGTGAGTGCGGGCTATATAAATGAAGAGCCACGACGTGAGTTTTTTCAATACATAGATGCGGCAAATATTGACCTAAAGGCGTTCACGGAGTCCTTTTATCATAAGATTTGTGGTGGCCACCTACAAAATATTTTGGAAACGCTGCAATACATCGTGCACGAAACGGACGTGTGGTTGGAGCTGACCACCCTGATTATTCCTGGTGAAAATGATTCGGATGCCGAGCTGAATGAAATGACCGCCTGGGTGGTGGAAAATTTGGGGGCAGATGTGCCCATGCACTTCTCGGCCTTTCACCCCGATTGGAAAATGCAGGACACCCCGGCTACGCCACCAGAGACGCTGAATAGAGCACGGCAAATTGCTATGCGGAATGGTGTGCATTATGCCTACACAGGCAATGTGCACGATCGCTCTGGTGGCAGCACTTATTGTCCTGATTGTCGAGAGCTTATCATTGAGCGAGACTGGTATGAGCTGGGGTTTTGGGGGTTGGATGAGCACGGTCGCTGCCATACCTGTGGTGCCAAGATCGCGGGAGTGTTTGATGCGACACCGGGTCACTGGGGTTCAAGGCGAGTGCCCGTCAAGTTGCTGCGATAAAAGAGATTAAAACTTTTCTAGAAAAAACAGTCTAAAAGACAATCGTTGACCGAACCGTCAGGTGAAAACCGGGTATCGATAATACAGCTGTCTCTCCCATCTAGTTGCTAACAAATAATGAGGAATAATATGGATACCTCCGTGAATGGTATTTCTGGGTTTTATCGCCAAACGCGTCAACAAATGCTTGGCTTACTCAGTTGTTTTGATGGTATAGCGCCACTGCTATTAAGAATTTTTTTGGCGCCTATTTTTATTAAGGCCGGATATGGCAAATTACAACTGGGTGCAAATGAACTGGGATTCTTTGAGCGACTAACCGCAGACCCAAATGTTGTAGCCTGGTTTGGAAACTCGGATTGGGGTCTCGGTTTGCCGATGCCTGAAGTATTGGCCCTAATGGCGGGCTGGACAGAATTTTTGGGTGGGTGGCTTTTGTTGTTTGGTTTACTCACCCGGCTTATCAGTATTCCTTTGATGTTGACCATGGTGATTGCAGCTACAACGGCGCACTGGAATAACGGTTGGCATGCACTGCCTGAAGCAAAACTCGCGGTGCCCTGGGAATGGCGGGCCGATCTGATTGACGAGGCTTTAGAGCGTAAAAGCCAGGCTATATCGATTCTGGAAGAACACGGCAATTTGTCTTATCTGACGGAAGTTGGTTCGATTACTGTATTGAAAAATGGAATCGAGTTCGCCGCCACCTATTTTATTATGTTGCTCAGCCTGTTATTTACGGGTGGCGGGCGTTTCACCAGTGTGGATTATTGGTTAGTCCGGTCACTAAAAACCAATGAGTGACGAGCTTGTCAGGCGACTTTTAACGGTATTCCTTTTTGTTTATTCTGTCTAATGCGCATCCTGTTGTCGACAGGTCCGCGGTTTTATTATCCCGTGCTATAATCCCGGGCCTTTCTAGTCCATGGTTCCAAGCGGGCCATCTTGCATCGGCAACATTATGAGTGAACAGAACAACCCTAGTACCAGTCAAAGCCCCAAGGATCAGCAGAAAACCCAGCCTCGCCGTCGTGGCCGCAGGCGTCGTAGTGGGGGTGCGAAACCAACAACTGAAACCTGGGATTTGTCTCAGTTCGAAGTGGCTCCAGAAACCGGAAAGTCCCGCTTCCATGACTTGGGTTTACCCTTGTCGCTTATGCATGCCATTGCCGACCAGGGGTTTAAGTATTGTTCGCCGATACAGGCGCGCTCTCTGCCATACACGTTGCGTGCTCACGATGTAGTGGGTAAGGCCCAGACAGGCACGGGTAAAACGGCAGCTTTTCTCGTGACGATCATTACGGAATTGCTAACTAACCCGGTAGATGATGATCGTTTTGCTGGAGAAACCCGCGCTTTGATTATTGCGCCAACCCGTGAACTGGTTATGCAGATTGCGGACGATGCCAAAGCATTTTGTAAATACACTGATTTAAACGTACATACGTTGGTTGGGGGGATGGATTACGATAAACAAAAGCGCCATCTTCAAGAGAACCTTTGCGATATTTTGGTCGCTACGCCAGGGCGGTTGCTGGATTTTGCCGGCAGTCGTGACGTCTTCCTGGATCGCACCGAAATCCTAGTGCTTGATGAGGCAGATCGCATGTTGGACATGGGCTTTATTCCTCAGGTTCGCCGTATTGTTCGTTTGACCCCGCACAGGGAAAATCGCCAGACATTATTCTTCTCTGCGACGTTTACGCCAGAAGTGATGAGTTTGGCTGAACAGTGGACCATTGACCCTGTCAGTGTGGAAATTGAGCCAGAAAATGTTGCCACAGATACCGTCACTCAAAAAGTGTATATCACGTCTGGCAACGAAAAATTCCAACTGCTCTACAACATTATTAGTCAGGACGATGTGGAGAGTGTGATCGTTTTTGCTAATCGCCGCGATCAATGTCGACGACTTCAGGAAAAACTCAGGGGCAAGGGTTTTAGCGTTGGGCTACTTTCTGGCGATGTTCCTCAAGGTAAGCGCGTTAGAACTCTGGAAGATTTTAAGTCTGGTAAGTTGAAAGTGTTGGTAGCGACTGATGTTGCAGGTCGAGGCATTCATATCGATGGTATTAGCCATGTGATTAATTATACATTGCCTGAAGAGTCAGAAGATTATGTGCACCGTATTGGCCGTACAGGGCGCGCTGGGAAAAGCGGCACCTCGATTAGCTTTGCTTGTGAGGACGACGCCTTTTTACTGGAGCCTATTCAGAAATTACTGGGTAAAAAGCTCAATTGTGAACAGCCTGATGCATCCTTGTTTAAGCTTTAAGGAAGTTGCATTAAATAAAAACGACACCTTAAGACGGTTTAAATAATAGTGGTATACGTTGTGTCGGGGCCGCTATTCAGACTTTTTCTCTTCAGTATCCATCCGCTGAAGCCAGAATGACGTTGCTCCAATCACCGAAGCTGGCATAGCAAACAGATTTAAAATTGGAATGGTGGTGGCAAGCAAAATGCTGCCACCAAAACTTAATGCAGCCAAACGCCTTTTGCTTAGTTGTTTTCGTAACTCAATAAACTCAACCCGGTTGTTGTCTGCAGGATAGTCCAGATATTGAAGTGCTAGAGACCAGGCCCCCCAGAAAAAGGCCAGGGTGGGTCCTAGTAAATTTAGGACGGGAATAAAAGACAGTATCAGGGTCAACAATAATACGCCGATAATTCTTGGCAAAAAATACCCTAGTTTGATGAACTCCCGTTTCACAGAATGTCCCGCTAGAGACAGTGCTTGTTTTGTTGTCATCGGCGACGTGTGGCAGCTGTTTGTCAGTACCGCTTCCACTCGTTCGGCGAGCGGCCCGTAGAATGGCGAAGCGAGAATATTGCCTAGAATGGCAAAACTGTAGCCATAGACCAATAATAAAAAACCACCAAACAGAATCCAAAAGAGCCAGGCAATAAAACCCAGCCACTCGGGAATTCTATCGGTCATCCCGTTTAATAAGCCGCTAAATTGTTCAATGGCAATCCAGGTAAGCAGGATAAACAGCAAAACATTGATCAGCATCGGCCCCAACACAAACCAGCGTATTTGAGGGTGGTTGAGTAATCGCAACCCCTGAAATAAATATCCGGGGCCACTTTGAAGAGGCTTTGCCATTGATTATCCTTTATTCGTAGTGGGCGTCTGCCCTTAATATCATGCTATTGTAAGATTGCGTGTCTGGAATCAACAAATAGGGAATTACCTCTTTAGCGGAGAATAAGAATGAAAACGTTGTTTAAGATTTTAGCTGGTTTGGTTGTAGTGCTGTTGATTGTACTCGTTGTCGGTGTTCTTAACCTCGACAAGGGTATCAAGGCGGTGGTTGAAACTGTCGGACCGGAGTTGACCAAATCAAGTGTGACACTGAGGGATGTAGATCTTTCTCTTACATCGGGTGAGGGTAGTTTAAAAGGGCTGGTTGTCGGGAATCCCGCTGGCTTTAAAACGGCTAACGCATTTTCGTTAGGTGAAATTTCCCTGGCAATCGATCCCGAGTCTCTGACGACAGATACTATTGTGATTAACCGTATTCTGATCATAGCGCCAGAAATTACATATGAGTCTCTGAAGGGGGGCACTAATCTGGATCAGCTGCAGAAGAATGTTGAACAGGCTATTGGTTCAAGCAGTGAAAGCTCCGCCTCAGAAGGGGATGGTGAGGAGGCTGCCGCTAAGAAATTGATTATTAGAGACCTTAGTATTTCCGGCGGAAAAATCAGCTACAGCAATGCCCTGTTGGGCAGTAAGCCTATTAGCTTGCCTCTGCCACCGATTCATATGACCGGTATCGGTGAAAAATCGGGTGGTGCCACTGCCGGAGAAGTCGTTAATCAAGTGCTGGCCTCTATTAACAAGGGCGCAGCGGGTGCCGTGACTAATTCCGGGGCATTAAAGGATGCTGGTGAGCAAGTCAAACAGCAAGTCGAAGAGAAACTCGGTGGTTTAAAGGGGCTGTTAAAAAGGGATTGAGGTGCTACAACTTGATCTCGTTTGAAACTCTTTTTGACGTATAGTTTCCATGACTCAATAAATAGATTGCCTGGCCTCTTGTCGGGCAATCTACTTTTCTCCCGGGGTGTTATACGATTTACCCGTTCATAATGTCTCTGTCCACCGTCTCATTCTAATGTTGGCGTGTGATTTTTTGCTAACGACCTCTTGCTGCTGTTGTCCATAGTAAACACGCTATAGTGAAAAAGGTTTATTTCGGCTGGAGAGTGGGCTGAACTGAAAAGCGGGGCTAGATACATGAACCGTGTGAAACAGCATGTGGCGATGTGGCAATTATCACACCCTGTGTGGCTCATTACGTTGTTGCTAGTGTTCTTTTGTCCCTTGACATCCAGTACCCCTGTGGAACGAAATGGTTTTGTTATCGACCGGCCTTTAATTCCCCTCAACGAAATCTATAGTGGCGGTCCTCCCAGAGATGGAATCCCTTCTTTGGATCACCCCAAGTTTATCGCGGCTTCCGAGGCTGATTTCCTCTCTCCCGATGACAAGCTGTTGGGAATAAACTATAACGGGGTAACAAAAGCTTACCCCATTGCTATTTTGGACTACCACGAGTTGGTCAATGACACATTCGGTGATCAGCCGGTAGCTGTCAGTTATTGTCCATTATGTGGAACGGGGATGGTGTTTAATCCTAAAGTGCAAGGCATGCATTTGGTGTTTGGCGTTTCCGGCCTTCTTTATAATAATGATTTACTGATGTATGACCGCAATACCGATTCCCTTTGGTCGCAAATAGAAGGGAGGGCGATTAGCGGCTCGTTGAAAGGTGTACGCCTTGAAATGCTTCCGGTTGAACACACCACCTGGCGAGTATGGCGTGAGAGAAACCCCGATACCTTGGTTTTATCCCATAACACCGGGTTTAGTCGTCATTATGGTTCAAGTCCTTACCCGTTTTATGGTGAGAGTCGAAGGATTATATTTCCACTGTCTAATTACGATAAACGTTATCACCCAAAAGAAGTGGTTATAGGTATTCAAATTGGGGATAAAACCAAAGCGTATCCCTTCGTTGAGTTGGCGCGAGGTCAAAGCCCGATGGTTGATACCTTTAATGGGCAAGAACTGAATATTGAATACAGTACAGAAAATCACAGTGCGAGAATTATGGATAAAAAGGGTAATCTGCTTACCTCGGTAACCGCCTTTTGGTTCGCCTGGATGTCTTTTCACCCAGATAGTGACGTCTATATGTTTGAAAAATAGGGTCGGGATCTGGGGTGATGGCTATGTATAACTCTGGGTGAGGATTGTTGCTCAATGGACTTGCTTTGTTGCCCCTGTTATAGTGGCGACCTTCGTGGTGCCCATCGGTCGGTGCCCTTATGTCCTAAGTAGCGTTTTTGATCTTTTCCAGACACCCTATTTAATTTATTTCCAGCCTTAGACCGTCGTTGTGCCTAGTGCATAGAGTAGGCTGGTTTCGGAGTTCTATTTTTATATGTTATTTACTGATCTCGGCCTGTCGGCCGAAATACTTCGTGCTGTGTCAGAACAAGGCTACAGCCAACCTACACCTATTCAATCTCAAGCTATTCCTGTCGTCCTAAAAGGCGGCGATGTTTTGGCGGGGGCACAGACAGGTACTGGCAAGACAGCAGGTTTTACTCTGCCCTTATTACAAAGGCTGAGTACCCAGAAGCCCGCCAGCGGTCAACGCCCTGTTCGTGCTTTAGTTCTAACGCCAACGCGCGAGTTAGCCGCCCAGGTGGGAGAGAGTGTCGAGACCTATGGTAAGTACTTGCCAATGCGCTCTGCGGTCATTTTTGGCGGGGTCAAAATTAATCCGCAAATTGCTATGTTGCGGCGGGGTGTTGATATTCTAGTCGCGACACCGGGACGTCTTTTAGACCACGTAAATCAAAAAACCCTGGACCTCTCTCAGGTTGAAATCTTAGTACTGGATGAAGCTGATCGCATGTTGGATATGGGGTTTATTCATGATATTCGCAAGGTCTTGGCATTGTTACCAAAAGGGCGTCAGAATCTGTTGTTCTCTGCGACATTTTCCAATGAGATTAAGCGACTGGCTGACGGCTTGCTGGATTCCCCCTCATTAATTGAAGTGGCGCGGCGCAACACAACAGCCGAAAGTATTGACCAAGTGGTGCATTTTGTCGATAAAGGTAGAAAGCGTGAGCTTCTCTCCTTCTTGATTGGCTCTGGTAATTGGCAGCAGGTGTTGGTATTTACTCGCACCAAGCATGGCGCTAATCGGTTAGCCGAGCAACTGGGTAATGACGGTTTAACGGCAGCCGCTATTCATGGCAACAAAAGTCAGGGTGCACGTACTCGTGCGCTTGCAGATTTTAAGCGCGGTGCAGTGCGGGTATTAGTCGCTACTGATATTGCAGCTCGCGGTCTTGATATTGACCAACTCCCCCATGTGGTTAACTTCGAACTTCCTAATGTGCCCGAAGATTATGTGCACCGAATTGGACGTACGGGTCGTGCTGGTAATGAAGGTGAAGCGGTTTCTCTCGTCTGTGTCGATGAACATAAACTTTTGCGCGATATAGAGCGCCTGCTAAAAAGTGAAGTGCCTAAAGTTGATGTGGATGGTTATAAGCCAGACCCCTCCATCAAGGCTGAACCGATTCAAAATGGCCGCCAAAATCGTGGTGGAGGTGGTAGGTCTCGGGCCGGAGGTAACGCTAGTGGCAATAGAAATGGTGCTCGCTCGCAGGGTGCCGGTAATAACGGTGGTGCCAGTAGGCGTAGGTCGGGTGGTGCGCGAGGTGCTCAGGCTGCGGGTTCAAGAGGCTAAAATAGTAATATGGGCAGGGGGTGGTAACCCTCTGCGGTATTGCGACAGGCTGGTGAGCTAACAGATGAGAGTATTAGATATGGCAATAAAAAAGGGCAAGACGTGAGTCTTGCCCTTTTTAACGTCTAGCACCTAATAAAAGGTACTAGCGTTGTAGTGCCTAAAGCTAGAGAGATTCTCTAAGACTTAGATTACTACGATGTTTTCTGCTTGAGGACCTTTTTGGCCTTGAGTAACAGTAAACTCAACTTTTTGGCCTTCGATCAGAGTTTTGAAGCCTGAAGAAGAAATGGCGCTGAAGTGAGCAAATACATCGGGACCAGATTCTTGCTCGATGAAACCAAAACCTTTAGCTTCGTTGAACCATTTAACTGTACCAGTAGTAGTAGACATAGTCGTATCCTTTAATTCAATAGTAATTTAATGCCTTTAAAATAAGGCTGTGTTGCTGAAATGTGTTGCTATTACTTATGAAGAACCGGACGAGCTACTAATGACGAGACATCGAAATGGTGTGCATAAATATAAGACGTACTTTCAAGCTGCAATGAGTATATACCACTTTGTCTGGTAGTCAACGTGTATTCGTTGCTCTTCTATTCTTATAACCAAAATAAAACAATCGTCTAGGTGCTAACCGCCTAAGCTGCGGTATAGAACTCTCGGTAGTAAATCAGAAAATGCTTTGGGGGCCCAGTTATTAGCCTTGGAGCACTCTAGCCTTCGGGGAATACCACTAAAAGTACACAGCCAGTTTTTGATTGTGGAATATGAGAGGTGCCGACAGGGTGGTGGATAAACGTACCCGCTTTATAATCGTTTTTTCCATCATTAAATACCCCTGAAATGACAAACACCTGTTCTGGGCCGGGGTCGTGAATATCTAGCTCTGGATATACAGAGCCGGGTTGGAACTCAACCACAACAACTCTTTTGTTATCTTCACCCAGCCAAAGTACCCGTTGGGTAATGCCTGGTGCGCCTTCTTCAGGTTCAATGTCCTGCCAATTGGTGGCGACAACACCTTCGAGGTTCATGACTTCGTTCATGCGTAAGCTCCTTTTTTAGTGATTAGATAGACTGCATTTGTGCTCTTGAGTTCATTATAGGCGGAGTGGTGCAGCCTGCAATGTGCTGGCCAATGCTTATTTTAGTGGGTAAATAGAAGTTGTAGGTGGTCTGGCAGTTGGTAACTTTTTTTTGCCCCGTCAATGGGTGATATAAAAGCTAGGTAAGTTGATGACAGGCAGAGGTTGGAAGTATAGGCGCTACTTTGACCGTAAAGTCTATCACCCACAATAGGGAAGTGGGCCTCAGATAAGTGTCGTCTGATTTGGTGTTTTCGTCCTGTCTTTATCGTCACGCTAATAAGGGACTGGTTACTGTCTGGGTTAAATAAAATTCGTTTGGCGTGGCTTAGTGCGGGCTTGTTTTGAATGTCCGATGTCATCGTCAACTCATTGGGGAATTCACCCCAAACAATGGCCTGGTATATCTTCTCAATCGCGCGATTCTGAAATAGATTAGAAAAGTAGGTCGCCATATTTTTCTGGTGGGCAATAATAATTAAACCCGTGGCAGCTCTATCAAGTCGATGCACAATAAATGCGGGGCGTTGGGGTTCGAGATTTTTTTCGACCCAGCGATTAATAGTGCAGTGATCTCCCCACTTGGACCCTTGGCAGAGTACGCCATAGGGTTTATACCAAATACTGTAAGGCCCTTCGTCAGCAATCAGTACGGCATCTTCTGGTCGTTTATCTAAAACAGTCGAATCAAAATAAATATGTAATTCATCACCGTTTTTTAATAGTTTGTCTGCTCGCCGAATGCGCTGGGTGCCATTGTTTCGGGTCAACCAGACGGCCCCCTTGGTCATGGCTTGTTTGATGGATTGGCGGGGAAGGCCCGATGACTCTTCAAGGGCATCTACAGCGGATTTATTTGTATCGTTTATTTTAAGATGCTTTTCAAGTTTCACTGGCTTATTCGTTTAACCCCGATGAGCTTATTGTCGTGGTTAAACTGAATCTCAAATAACCCAAAGATTCCATCGTGTGTGAGAAAGCGCCGTACGGCACTGGCAGGAAACTTGATGTTTATGTTGTCGACAGAACGTACCACGATATTGCTAGCGATCCCCCGATAAAACGCCAGATATTTATTGGCGGGCAGCGCTAGATGAAAGCGGATACATCGCAGTGAAGAACTCGTGCTCATAGACGCTGTCATCTACCTTTAAAGCTGCCTACCTAGCGGGGGTGGTTGGGCGAGAGCCTAAGCAGGCGTTAAGTACGACAAAACCAACAACACCTGAAGCTAATGACCCCAATATAATGCCCAGCCGCTCATCGAACAATAAGTTTACCCCCGTCTCCTCAAAGGCCAAAGAACCAATGAACAGACTCATCGTAAAGCCGATTCCGCAAAGTGCCGCTGTGCCATATAGGGCTGTCCAGCTCATGTTGTTTGGTAAGTGTGCAATTTTGAGTTGTATAGAGAGCCAGCAAAATACAAAAATACCAATCTGCTTGCCAAAAAATAAGCCAAGGGATATTCCTATGGGTACCCCATGGAGTATTTTTTCAGTGCTTACACCGCTAAAACTAATTCCTGCATTGGCAAAAGCAAAAGCTGGCAGAACAAAAAAAGCCACCACCGAGTGCAGGTCGTTCTCCATACTTTTAAGTGGTGAGAAATCAGGGTTTGACTTTGAGCGGATGGGAATAAATATGGCTAAAATCACCCCGGCAAGTGTTGCGTGAACCCCTGATTTTAATGTCGCTGTCCACATAACAATACCTATCAAAATATAGGCAGTTTTTGAAACCACATCGAATTTATTAAAAATGATTAATATCGGTATGCACAGTGCAACTACAGATAAAGCAGTTATCGAGATTTTTGAGGTATAAAAAAATGCGATGATAATTATCGCCCCGATGTCATCAAATATTGCAAGAGATGCAAGAAATATCTTTATTGATATCGGTACCCGAGAGCCAAGCAAGGCCAGAATTCCTAGGGCAAAGGCTATGTCTGTAGCTGCCGGTATAGCCCAGCCTTTTACAGCAAGAGGATCGTTGTAATTAAAGTAGAGGTAGATCAGTGCTGGAACGGCCATGCCGCCGATGGCGCCTACGCCGGGCAATATAATATTTCGTTTGTCTGACAGTTCACCCTCAATGAGTTCACGTTTTAACTCGAGGCCAATAAGGAAAAAGAATACTGCCATCAGTCCATCATTAACCCAAAGCAACAAAGGCTTGGCAATTTTTAATGCCCCAACACGTATTTCAATCGGTGTCGAAAGAAGAAGTTCGTAGTAAGATGCCAGGAATGTATTGGCAATCAATATGGCCAATGCAGCCGATAGAATCAGAAGGATTCCGCCAGCAGATTCTTTCTTTAAAAAATCGGTGAGAAAAGAATTCGTCTGATTGTGCATAACTCTCCTGGAATTCTAATATCGTGAATAATTGTTTGACTGGTTGTTAAGCAGCCCCATGCCTTTTCAGGGCATTTGCATAATCATCACCGTGACGGTGCTCACTGGCAATGGCCAGTAAGGTTTTACCCTTGGGATTTTGTGCATTGATATCATGGCCAGCTTCTCGGAAAAAGCCAAGAAACGTGTCAAAGTTTTCGACTTTCATTCCGCGATAGGCTTTTTCCAGTAAATGGAAGTCGGGGTTAGTGCCTTCCGGGGCTTCAAGCTCTAGGAAGGTTTTAATGCGCTCATCATCGAAAACTTCGCCGAGAACTTTTTGTTTGTCTTTTTTAAGTGTCATAATTTTTAAGCTGTGATTAAAAGTTAGAGTAAGTCGTTAAGTTTTTTCAGTAGAATTTCATTGACCTGCTGGGGGTTGGCCTGACCTTTTGAGGCTTTCATAATTTGCCCTACAAAATAACCGAGCATTTTGGGTCGTTTGCTTTCGTCAGCATTGCGGAAGTTGTCCACTTGTTTGTCGCTGTTGGCGATAACGTCGTCCACCATAGCTTCGATAGCGCCGCTGTCAGAAACCTGTTTTAAGCCTTGAGCTTCTATAATGCTGTCGGCATCGCCGCCGTTATTCCACATGCCATCGAAAACTTGCTTGGCCATTTTGCTGGAAATTGTGCCGTCGGCAATGCGTGAAACCATCCCCGCGAGCTGTTCTGCGCTGAGTGGACTGTGTTTGATAGAGAGGTCGGCAGAGTTTAGCCGAGCTGACAATTCACCCATGATCCAGTTGGCAGTGAGCTTGATATCCCCACTGTTTTTGGCAGCAGTTTCAAAGTACAGGGCCATGTTGGCATCGCTACCAAGTGCATTGGCATCGTAGCTGGACAAGCCGTACTGCGTCATAAAGCGCGCTTGTCTAGCATCGGGGAGTTCAGGCAGTTCCTTGCGAATGCTCTCTATATAGTCATCTTCAATGACGACGGGTAATAGGTCGGGGCAGGGGAAGTAACGATAATCGTTGGCCTCCTCTTTACTGCGCATGGAGCGTGCTTGTTTGGTGTCTCCATTATAGAGGCGGGTTTCCTGTATGACTTTGCCCCCGTCTTCAATTAGATCTATCTGTCTTTCGACTTCCAGCTTGATGGCGTCTTCCATAAAGCGGAATGAGTTGAGATTCTTGGTTTCAGTTCGAGTGCCGAGTTCTTCGCCGGGTTTTCTCACCGAAATGTTTACGTCAAAGCGCATGGAACCCTGGGACATTTCACCATCGCAGATGCCTAGCGAGGTCACTATGCTGTGCAGTTTTTTGGCAAAGGCAACAGCTTCTTCCGAGCTGCGCATATCAGGTTCGGAGACAATTTCTACCAGCGGTGTACCTGCGCGATTTAGGTCGATCCCCGACATACCGTGGAAGTCTTCATGGAGCGATTTTCCCGCATCTTCTTCCAGGTGGGCATGATGAATGCGGATGGTTTTTTTTGTGCCGTCAGCTAGTTCAATTTCAACATGGCCCGGGCCTACAATGGGTTTTTCCAGCTGAGTGGTTTGGTAGGCCTTGGGGAGATCCGGGTAGAAATAATTTTTTCGTTCAAATACAGAAGTTTTGGCGATGTCGGCATCAATGGCCAGTCCAAACATGATGGCGTAGCGGTAGGCCTGTTCATTGGGAACAGGTAGTGTGCCAGGCATGGCCAAGTCCAAGGCCGATGCTTGGGTGTTGGGCTCGGCACCGAAAGTAGTACTTGAACCGGAAAAAATTTTCGATTTCGTGGCTAGTTGCGCGTGCACTTCCAGTCCAATGACGGTTTCCCATTCCATTATTTCGCTTCCTCCAACTCGATACCTTCTGGAGACTGTTTGTGCCAATCGGTGGCTAGTTGGTATTGGTGAGCGACATTCAGCATGCGTGATTCATCAAAGTAGTTGCCGATAATTTGTAGGCCAACAGGTTTGTTATCCACAAAACCACAGGGAACTGACATGCCAGGTAGCCCTGCCAGATTGGTGGCGATGGTGTAAATATCTTCCAGGTACATGGCGACAGGGTCATTACCCTTTGAGCCAAACTCAAAGGCGGGTGATGGTGACGTTGGCCCCATGATAACGTCGACTTTTTCAAAAGCGTCGACAAAGTCTTGCTTGATGAGACGGCGAACCTGTTGAGCCTTTCGATAGTAGGCATCGTAGTAGCCAGCGGATAGGCAGTAGGCACCCACCAAAATTCGGCGTTTGACTTCTTCGCCAAACCCTTCGGCTCTGGTGCGCATGTACATATCGCGTAAATCTTTTGGGTCTTCACAGCGGTGCCCATAACGGACGCCATCAAACCGTGATAGGTTGGCCGAGGCTTCAGCGGGTGCAATTACATAGTAGGCGGGTACCGCAAGCTTGGTATGAGGTAAGCTAATGCCGACGAGTGTGGCGCCTTGTTTTTCCAGTTCTGCCAAGGCTTTTTGAACGGCTTGTTCAGTTCCCGGGTTTAACCCTTCTTCAAAGTATTCTCTGGGAATGCCAATTTTCAGGCCGTTAAGCGACTGGTTCAGGTTGGCTGTGTAGTCGGGTACTTCCCGGTCGATGGAGGTGGAGTCTTTAGGGTCAAAGCTCGCCATGACATTCAGCATTAGCGCGCAGTCTTCAGCTGTTCTTGCCATGGGGCCGCCCTGATCCAGGCTTGAAGCAAAGGCGATCATACCCCAGCGAGATACTCGTCCGTAGGTGGGCTTCAGACCAGTAATACCGCAGAGTGCTGCGGGCTGACGAATAGATCCGCCGGTATCAGTCGCGGTGGCCCCCGGAGCCAAGTGAGCCGCAATAGCGGCAGCTGAACCGCCGGATGAGCCGCCGGGAACAGTATTGATGTTCCAGGGGTTTTTCACCGGGCCGTAGAAGCTGGTTTCGTTGGAGGAGCCCATGGCGAACTCGTCCATATTGGTTTTACCCAAGACCACGGCGCCGGCATTGGCAAAGTTTTCCACTACTGTGGCATCGTAGGGCGGCACGAAGTTGTCGAGCATTTTGGAACCACAACTGGTGCGAATACCATTGGTGCAGAAAATATCCTTGTGGGCAATGGGTACACCACAGAATGCCGGGGCGTTGCCCTTGGCTCGACGCTGATCGGCCGCTTTTGCCTGAGTAAGTGCGGAAGCTTCATTGACAGTAATGTAGCTGTTGTATGTGCTGTCTAGCTGCTTAATACGTTTTAGGTAGTGCTGGGTAATTTCCACGCTGGTGAATTCACCCGCCTCTAGACCGGCGATAATTTCTGCAATGGTTTTGTTGTGCATGATGGAGTCATTCATGATTTATCGGATTTCCTCAATCAATGACTTTGGGAACCAAGTACAGCCCCGCTTCAGTGGCTGGAGCAATCGCTTGGAATTCGTCCCGGTGATTGATTTCGGTGACTTCGTCGGCGCGCAATCGCTGAACCGCGTCCGTTGGGTGTGCCATAGGTTCTACGCCTTCAGTATCGGCTGCCTGTAACTGGTCAACCAGTGCTAGTACGTCGGCGATACTTTGTGTGGTTTCGGCGATGGTCGCTTCATTGATTTCAATACGTGCCAATTCTGCGAGCTTTTCGATGTCTGCGCGTTCGATAGTCATGGTATAGTTTCTGTACTTTGAACAGCCTGCACTTTGATTAGTTTAAAAGATAAGCTTCGGGACATTTCTGACCCTGGCAAAATGAGAGGCGTAAGGTACCACATCCGCCTTTGCAGGGGTACTCCATCAAATAGTTATTAAGGCAGTTGTGACACTGCTTTTGGAGCTGGGCTCTCCTCTGGGTTTAAGCAGTTATAACTTGCTCTGAATCCCCGCGATTGGTAGAGTTGCGGGTTTTCGGCATCATTAGCGTTTGGGGCGTTTCCCCGGGGCGACCAACAAGGGAAAAGGTAGATGTTTAAAAGATTGCGCGGTGTTTTTTCGAATGATCTTTCCATTGATTTGGGTACTGCGAATACGCTGATTTATGTTCGGGAAAAAGGCATCGTGCTCAACGAGCCTTCGGTTGTGGCCATTCGTCACCATCAGGGACAAAAAATTGTTGATGCTGTGGGTGTGGAAGCCAAACGGATGCTGGGCCGCACGCCGGGAAATATCACCGCTATTCGCCCACTTAAAGATGGTGTTATTGCCGACTTTCAGGTCACTGAAAAGATGCTGCAGCACTTTATCAAAAAAGTACATTCCCATAGCTTGATCCCACCCAGTCCTCGTGTGTTGATTTGTGTGCCCTGTCTGGCTACCGAAGTTGAAAAGCGTGCTATTCGAGAATCTGCCTATAGCGCGGGTGCTCGCGAAGTGTTTTTGATTGAAGAACCCATGGCCGCAGCGGTCGGGGCAGGAATGCCCGTCGATGAAGCCTGTGGTTCTATGGTGGTGGATATTGGCGGTGGCACCACTGAAATTGCTATTCTCTCTCTCAATGGTGTGGTGTTTTCCGATTCTGTACGTATTGGTGGTGACCGCTTTGATGAGGCTATCAGCAATTATGTCCGTCGCAAGTACGGCAGTGTGATCGGTGAAACTACTGCCGAGCGCATTAAAATGGAAATTGGTAGTGCGTATCCGGCAAATGAGGTGCGTGAGATTGACGTTCGCGGCCGCAATTTGGCAGAAGGTGTGCCAAAAAGCTTTACTCTGAACAGTGACGAGATTTTAGAAGCTCTTCAGGAACCTCTGGCTGCTATTGTGCAATCAGTTAAACGTGTGTTGGAGCAATCGCCTCCTGAGTTGGCCTCAGATATAGCAGAAACCGGTGTTGTCTTGACGGGTGGCGGTGCGTTGTTGCGCGATTTGGATCGGCTGCTGACCCATGAAACAGGTTTGCCTGTCATTGTTGCCGAGGATCCGTTGACCTGTGTTGCTCGTGGTGGTGGTAAGGCGCTGGAAACTATGGATAAGCGTCATATGGATGTCATGTCACCCTGATGTTTGTTTTTCAGTATTAATCATAGTGGCGTCACTACTTAGTATTTATTAAACGTTTCACCATACCCGTGAGGTGGCAACATAAAGAACCTCTTTGCTAAAGGCCCCTCATCTGCACGACGTATGTTGTTGCTGGCGTTCGTCGCCCTATTTCTTATCCTGCTTGATACCTATACACAATGGCTGAAGCCTGCGCATCACTGGTTGGTGGAAGTGACCACACCCATTTATTGGGTAACCAATCTACCCCGTAGAATGAGTGAGCTGGGGGATGAAACCGTAGTGGGTCGCGCCGCTCTGGAAGACGAGAACGAACGACTACGAACCGAATTGTTGATTCTCAAGGGGCGCATACAGCGAATGTCTGAGCTGGCGGCTGAAAATGTTCGCCTGCGCAATCTGCTAAACGCCACCGAATTATTGCAAGACAGTGTGTTGGTGACAGAGTTAATTGGCGTATCGCCGGAGCCTTCTCGTCACACCATCAGAATTAACCGAGGTGAAGAAAGTGGCGTGTATGTGGGGCAGGCGCTGCTTGATGCCGATGGACTGATGGGTCAAATTATAGAAGTATATCGAAATAGTAGTAAGGCATTATTGATTAGCGATAGCTCTCATGCACTTCCCGTCCAGGTATTAAGAAATGGTGTGCGTTCCATTGCTGAAGGCATGGGGGATTATAAGCAGCTGAAATTGAGGCATGTTTCCCCAACGACGGATATCCGAGTGGGTGATCTACTAGTCAGCTCTGGTCTTGGCGGTCGATATCCGGTGGGTTATCCAGTCGGCAAGGTGACAGCGGTAAACACGATGACTGGTTATGCCTACCTGGAGGTATTGCTGGAACCATCTGCTCGTATTGATCGGAGTCGCCATCTACTACTGTTGTTCTCGGCGATTGAAAAGCTGGGAGTGAGTGACGATGCCGGAGAGTAATCAGTTAACTTATTTGTGGGGTCTTATCACTCTTTTCTTGGGGGTGTTCCTGCAAATTATTCCGCTGTCTGAGCCGTTGCTATATTGGCGCCCCCAGTTTGTGATATTGGTGGTTTTTTTCTGGCTATTCCGTAACCCCTTTCAGTTCGGTATTGGTTTTGCCTGGTTGGCAGGGTTGCTGCTTGATATTGTGATTGGTGAATTGTTTGGTCGTCATGCCATTGTTTTTGGTTTGTGTGCGTATCTTTTGCAACTACTACAGCAGCGTTTGCAGCATTTTTGGTTATTCCATCAGGTTGTTCTGGTATTTTTATTAGTATTGTTGAATCAAGTGTTATTACACAGTATTACCTTGATGTTAAGGGATAATTGGCAAGGCGAGCTGCTGGTGATCCCCGCGTTTACATCGGCACTTATCTGGCCTTTTCTGGTTTGGTTGTTGAGCACTCTCCTAAAGCTTCAGCAAGTCGGCCGGAGTCTGTCCTCTGACCACTAAGTCCTTAGCCATTGGCCCCGTCAGGATCAGGGTATAATTTGTATAAACGACCATTAAATGGGCCTATGGATTACATGTGGATTACATGCAGATAGAACCAGCATTTATTCTTGCTTCCTCTTCTCCTCGTCGCCGGGATTTATTACAACAAATTGGCTGCCATTTCGTAGTGTCGCCCACTGATATTGATGAATCGGTGTCGGAAGGTGAGTCAGCGGAAAGTTACGTGCGTCGCATGGCTCTAGAGAAGGCGTTAGAAGCCTGGCGGGTAAACAAGAGTAAGAAGTTACCTGTGTTGGGGGCCGATACCGCCGTTGAGTTGAAGGGTGAAATTTTTGGCAAGCCTTCTGGTCAGGATGAAGCGATATCAATGCTGTTAAAGTTGTCGGGAAGAACACACCGGGTTTTATCTTCGGTGGCGATGGTGCAGGGAGACAAACAGCAGTTGGTGTTGTCTGAAACGCTAGTAACATTTAGGCAGTTGGATGGCCAAGAGTGCTTGCGCTACTGGCAAACAGGTGAGCCTGCTGATAAAGCTGGGGCTTACGCCATACAAGGGTTTGGTGCAGTGTTTGTGGCAGCAATCAATGGCAGTTATTCCGGTGTAGTGGGATTGCCATTGGCTGAGACTTGCCAGTTGTTAAAAGCTTTTAATATATCTTGGTGGACGAGTGTTGGCAGGCCTTAGGAAATGAGCTCAGAAATTCTAATTAATGTTGCCCCAATGGAAACCCGTGTTGCGCTGGTAGAAAATGGTGTACTACAGGAAGTCAGTGTTGAGCGTACGCTGAATAGAGGTATCGTTGGCAACATATACAAAGGCAAGGTTGCCAGAGTGTTGCCGGGTATGCAGGCTGCTTTTGTGGATATTGGTTTGGAAAAAGCAGGCTTTATTCATGTGGATGATATTCAAAAACCTTCTGATGATAGCAGTAGCTCGGGAAGTGCCAATGCTCAGGATGTTAGGCAATATCTGCGTGAAGGGCAGTCAGTGGTGGTTCAGGTCATTAAAGATCCGATTAGTACCAAGGGTGCCCGTCTTACGACAGAGCTATCCGTGTCATCACGGTTTCTGGTGTATATGCCTGACGTTGACCACGTAGGTATTTCTCAACGTATTGAAGATGATATTGAGCGTGAGCGGTTGCGCCGTGAGCTGGATGTAGCGCGTGAGGGTAATGATTCTGATGGAGGATATATTATTCGTACCGCGGCAGAAGGAGTAGAAGCCGATGAGCTGGCTAAGGAGGTCAAATTTTTAGAACGTCTTTGGCAGCATGTCCTGGCGACAACCAAAGAGTTGAAAGCGCCCTCGGTGGTCTACGAAGATTTACCTATGTTTCTCAGGGCTATGCGCGACATGGC
>JBFICW010000008.1:0-77327 GCA_041581635.1 Porticoccus sp.
AAAATCTGAAACCATTCACCTTGATGATCGTGAAGAAGCAATAAACGCAATAGGAATTCTCCGTATCAGTGATCCTGTATTTGAGTTCTCTCCAGCTTACAACTAATGGAAGCTGCCTCCATCTACGTTAGAAATTTATATTTTCTCTTGTTTTCAAGCCTGTCATTTTCTTAAGCATCGATGTTATCGAGACAACAAAAAAATGGCACCGCTTGGATTTTTAATTAACCGATTTTAGCCCTGCACTAACACCGATTAGAGAGACACCCAAATCAAAAAAATAATACCTTAGGTCGACCTGGGGTAGCCTTTACCTCACAATCTCATTCGATTAATACAAGCAGGGGCTGAAAAAACCTTCTGCCACAAGATCACTTTAAAGATCCATAACAATCCAAAAAAATAGCCCGAGCTAGGCCAGCAAACTTAGACAAACTATTTTATATAGCTTTTTATCCAGACCGATAGGTAGCTCTAGCAGCCAGCTTCCAGGCTATACGGGCTCTCTACAAGACGGACAACCACCTGCAATAGAATTTTCCAATACATTCAATAGCATATGAAAATGCCCCCATTACCCGCCGCTATGCTAATTTTAAGTAGAGATGATTTATTCAAAAAATAAGGGAGCTATTTCAATGTTAAAAAATACATTATCTTTACTTACCATCTTGGCGGTAGCCCTATCACCATTAATGACATCAAGCCCGGCTCAGGGTGAACCCATGTCGAAACACGATTGGTGGCCCGAAAAGCTCGACCTGCAACCGCTTCGCCAGCAGGACGCCGAATCCAATCCGATGGGCGATGACTTTAACTATGCTGAGGCGTTTAAAACACTCGATATCAATGCGGTAAAAAAAGACATTGAGGCACTAATGACCACCTCGCAAGACTGGTGGCCGTCTGACTATGGCCACTACGGGCCACTTTTCATTCGCATGGCATGGCACAGCGCAGGTACGTACCGCGTGAATGATGGACGCGGAGGGGCCGGTGGCGGCCAGCAGCGGTTTGAACCGCTCAATAGTTGGCCTGACAATGTCAGCCTGGACAAGGCACGCCGACTACTCTGGCCGATCAAACAGAAATATGGCCGCAATATCTCGTGGGCTGATCTAATGGTTCTGACGGGTAATGTTGCATTGGAGTCCATGGGCTTTAAAACCTTCGGATATGCTGGCGGACGAGAGGATGATTGGGAACCCGATACGGTTTACTGGGGGCCCGAAAGCAAGTGGCTCGCCGATGAGCGCTACCATGGCGACAGGAAACTTGAGAAACCGCTCGCGGCCGTTCAAATGGGGCTGATTTACGTCAACCCGGAAGGGCCCAATGGTAATCCAGACCCGCTCGCCGCAGCCAAAGATATTCGAGAAACCTTTGGCCGCATGGCGATGAACGATGAAGAGACCGTTGCACTCATCGCTGGCGGACATACCTTTGGTAAAGCCCACGGCGCCCATGATCCGAATAAGTGTGTGGGCCCTGAACCCGCGGCTGCAGGCATAGAGGAACAAGGTTTTGGCTGGAAAAACAAATGCGGCAAGGGCAATGCAGAAGACACCGTTACCAGTGGCCTGGAAGGAGCCTGGTCAGCCAACCCAACGGCCTGGACGTCTCAATACCTGAACAATCTGTTCAACTTTGAGTGGGTAAAGACCAAGAGTCCTGCCGGTGCCACCCAGTGGATTCCGGCGGATAATCAGGGAGCGAACCTTGTTCCCGATGCTCATGTTAAGTCCCTGCGTCATGCGCCAATTATGTTCACTACTGACTTATCACTGAAATTTGACCCCAGCTATCGGGAAATAGCCAAGCGCTTTCAGGAAAACCCTGAAGCCTTTGAGCTGGCCTTTGCTAAAGCATGGTTCAAGCTGACCCACCGCGACATGGGACCACGTGCACGCTATATCGGCGCTAACGCTCCTAAAGAGGCACTGCTTTGGCAAGACCCCGTGCCTGAGGTAGAACATGACCTGATAGATGGAAAGGACATCGCGCAATTGAAAGCTAAGGTTTTGGCATCTGGGTTAACCGTACCCGAACTTGTAAGAACCGCCTGGGCATCTGCCTCGACGTTCCGCGGTACCGATATGCGTGGTGGAGCAAATGGCGCAAGGGTTCGTTTGGCACCACAGAACAAGTGGGCGGCCAATGACCCCGATGAACTGGCGAAGGTGCTAAAACAGCTGGAAGGCATTCAGAGCAGTTTCAACCAGGCGCAATCTGGCGGCAAGAAAGTTTCACTCGCCGATCTGATTGTACTGGGCGGAGCCGCAGCCATTGAAAAGGCCGCTAAGGATGCCGGACAGAATATTCAGGTACCGGTAACACCTGGTCGTACGGATGCCTCACAAGCACAAACCGACGTGGCTTCCTTCACCGTGCTTAAGCCAACTGCAGATGGGTTCCGCAACTACTATGATAAAGATGCCCGTTTATCACCTGCGGAGATGATCGTCGACAAAGCGAACCTGCTGGCGCTGAACGTCCCTGAAATGACCGTTCTGGTCGGTGGTATGCGAGCGCTAAATGCAAATACTGGAAAATCCAGGGATGGTGTTTTCACCGACAAACCAGGAACTCTGAGTAACGACTTCTTCGTGAACCTGCTCGACATGTCTACCAAATGGTCGAAGTCATCTAAATCAGATGGTATATACGAGGGCCGCGATCGCAAGACAGGCAAACTCAAATGGACAGCAACACCTGTCGATCTTATCTTTGGCTCGAACTCTGAGTTGCGAGCTGTGGCAGAAGTTTATGCCTCGAATGATGCAAAAGAGAAGTTTGTGCGAGACTTTGTTGATGCCTGGACCAAGGTGATGACCCTGGACCGTTTTGATCAACGTTAACCCCGACGATACCAGAGGCCTCATGGGCCTCTGGTTAAGTTCGGAACCTCCACCCATCATTTTCTAGGTCGATGGTTATTTTAAGGTCTGCAATTCCTATTGCAGACCTTTTTTGTTTCAGAGTCGATCTTTAGAAAAACCCTGTTGTTTCCAGTATGTTCCTGACAGATATTGGTCCATCTAAAATAAAAAACGCCCTGTAAACAACACATCTACAGGGCGCTTAAATGGCAATAAAAGCTAAGGAAAATTTACCTGAAACTTTTTATACCGGTTACATAACAATCAATGGCTCAGCGACTCATTAAAACTGCTCAACAAACCATTTAGGGTATCACTAGGACGCATCGCTTTTTCAATCTTTGCTGTATCTGGTTGGTAGTAGCCGCCCATATCAACTGAGTGCCCCTGACAGTTATTGAGCTCATCAACAATCTTTTCCTCGTTGTCTTTAAGCTCTTTGGCCAACAGGGCAAAGCTAGCCTGCAACTCTGGATCTTCCGTTTGATCCGCAATCGCCTGCGCCCAATATAACGCCAAATAGAAGTGGCTACCTCGGTTATCCAGCTCTCTCACTTTACGTGAAGGTGATTTGCCATTTTCAAGCAGCTGGCCAGTGGCCTGATCTAGTGTTTTGGCCAGAATTTGTGCTTTCGGATTATCCGATTTACCGGCCACTTCTTCGAGAGAAACCGCCAGAGCCAAAAACTCACCCAGTGAATCCCAACGCAAGTGCCCCTCTTCTGCAAACTGCTGGACATGTTTGGGGGCAGAACCACCCGCACCCGTTTCAAACAGTCCACCACCGGCCATCAAGGGAACAATTGAAAGCATTTTCGCGCTGGTACCCAATTCTAGGATCGGGAACAAGTCAGTCAGGTAGTCTCGCAAGACATTGCCCGTCACAGAAATTGTATCTTTGCCGTGTCTCAGACGTTCCATGGTGTAACGGATAGCCCGGTCTGGCGACAGGATATAAATTCGAAGACCTTCGGTATCGTGATCTTTAAGGTATTTGTTCACCTTTTTGATCATCTCTGAGTCGTGGCCACGCTTTGCATCCAGCCAGAAGATCGCAGGCATACCACTTGCCCGTGCACGAGTCACTGCCAGTTTTACCCAGTCTTGAATCGGTGCATCTTTAGCCTGACACATACGCCAGATATCGCCTTGGCCAACACCTTCATGCTGTAGCAGGACATTGCCGCTCTGATCAACAATTCGCATTGTTCCATCGGCAGGGACTTCAAAGGTCTTGTCGTGCGAACCATACTCTTCAGCTTTCTGAGCCATTAGACCTACATTGGGAACGGTACCCATTTTTGTAGGATCAAAGGCATCGTGATGCTTACAGAAGTTGATTACTTCCTGGTAAATAGTGGCATAACAGCTGTCGGGAATAACGGCTTTAGTATCTTTCAACTTACCGTGTGCATTCCACATCATGCCGCCATTACGAATCATCGCGGGCATAGACGCATCAACAATCACATCACTGGGTACATGCAGATTGGTAATACCTTTATCCGAGTCAACCATCGCCATTTCTGGACGTGTTTCATAACAACGACGGAATTCGTCTTCAACTTCCACACGCTTGGAATAAGGCAGCTTATCAATTTTTCTTAATACACTGCCAATGCCATCATTGGGATTAACATCCAACTCTTTTAGGGTTTCGGCATATTTTTCAAAAGCATCTTTGTAATAAACCTTCACCGCATGACCAAATATGATGGGGTCAGAAACCTTCATCATGGTTGCTTTTAAGTGCAAGGAGAAAAGCATATTCGCTTTTCTCGCCCCTTCCATTTCTTCATCGAGAAACTTGCGTAGTGCCTTAACGCTCATGTACATGGCGCTAACAATTTCACCTTCCTGAACAGGAATGTTTTCTTTCAGAACGGTTACCTTGCCGTCGTTTTCAACCAGCTCAATCTTGAGCTGGTCGGCTTTTTCCATCGTGGTGGCAATATCACTGTGATAGAAATCACCGCCACGCATATGCGCCACATGTGTTCTGGATGACTGACTCCATTTCCCCATTGAGTGAGGATGGTTACGCGCATACTGCTTCACAGCCGCTGGCGCACGTCGATCAGAATTGCCTTCTCGCAATACAGGGTTGACAGCACTACCCAATATTTTTGCGTAAGTTGCTTTAACAGCCTCTTCTTCAGAATTTTTGGGTGCTTCAGGGTATTCAGGAATATCGTAGCCATGTGACTTAAGCTCAGCGATAGCTTCCAGTAGCTGAGGAATAGAGGCACTGATATTAGGTAACTTTATGATATTGGCATTAGGGTCTTGAGTCAGTTTGCCTAGCTCACTAAGGGCATCGGTCACTTTCTGGTCTTCAGTAAGATTCTCAGGAAACGCAGAAATAATTCGCGCTGCAAGAGAGATATCCCTGGTTTCAACGTCAATGTCAGCCGCATGTGCAAATGTATTAATGATAGGAAGCAAGGAATAGGTTGCCAGGGCTGGTGCTTCGTCTGTAATGGTATAAATAATCTTGGGTTTTTGTTCTGTCATGTCACTCCCTCTCTGATTGCCTAGCCGACCTCACAAAAACAATAGGTCACTAACTAATAGGCGCTGTATCTTATAAATTCTGGGTGCAGATCATACAGAAAAACACCGAGACTTTACAGGTCGTAAAAAAACTACAGACAGGAAAAAAGGCTTTTTTGACGTATATCAAAGCTATTAGCCTCTCGGTGAAGCGGGCTTTTTGTGAAAATCCACAACCTGAGGGCGCAAAAACTAAAAAATTGGCTTAGAGAACCAGACAGCTAGCCAACCATTTGTCTAACTTAGCCCTAAGGCAAGCAACGCCAAGGACTTCAGCCCACAACAGTTTTGTAGAATTTATACCAATTAAACACTTTGCAGGCTGATTCTTAGCTCTCTTTGTTCTAACAACACT
Organism: Porticoccus sp.; assembly: GCA_041581635.1. Lineage (GTDB taxonomy): Bacteria > Pseudomonadota > Gammaproteobacteria > Pseudomonadales > Porticoccaceae > Porticoccus. The sequence goes on from JBFICW010000008.1 coordinate 5,788, forward strand.
CACTCAAGTACCCGAGCAAGAGCCCAAGCCACGAACTTTTCAATTGATGCGATGAATATAGACTAAAGGAGTATGCCCAGTTGCTTTGATGGAGCCTCGCTGAAACTAAGGAAAGCTCTTTGATGAATTTTTTTGATAACCAAGCATCTAACCCCGGCTCATGCTGCCGGCGAACACAACAGCTTAATTTTTAGAACACAGGCCAGAAACTCTCATCTGACGCCCCGTATGTCCGCCCGACGTGTAACTAAAGCCCGAAGGACCAATACCTGTGTGCAATACAAACGTTTTAGAGTTAACGCTATACATAAAGATCATCGATTTATTCAGTGCTTTTATTTGATACCCTGAGTTAACCTTCAGCATTAAATGATGAGTACCAAACCCATCAATGCGACTATTTTTAACAACCACATCATCGCCGTTGATGGTAACTTCCAGTTCGCCCCCGTCCATATCTAGTGATCGGCCCGCAGATACCTTGTAGACACTATCCACGGGGCATATATATACCTCTTCTTCATCTGCATAGAGGTTGCCAGTCACAAATAGTGAAACAAACAATATTGGAAATGCACACTTTTTAATCATTAAGTAACCCGACCTTTATCTTTAATCGCCAATATAGTGACAGCAAACACCACTAATAGTTAGCTAAGCAGCACTAATTCTTTGACTATCACTGCGAATAGACCGATCTCATAATCAGAAAAGCCTTTGAGATCAACAATTGATAAAACCAGTGACATCCTCCGCGTTACGATCGCAGCTGTCAATGTTCATGCAGATCGAGTATCAGATCGTTATCGCTGATGACAAAGAAAATCGGCGTAAAAAAATGGTCAGCGTGCCCGCTGAAAGGGACTCTTCTCCCTCAAAACCAATGAGTTCCATAAAGGGAACGAAACTGAGGCTGACTATTCCCAGAAAATTTCCAGTATAGCCAGCCTCTGTTTAAAGACATTAGGTGTTACGTAAACCACCCAGTAGTTTGTCGACACTCTCCTTGGCATCCCCAAACAACATGCGGGTATTTTCTTTAAAGAACAGCGGGTTATCCACACCCGCGTACCCTGAGGCCATGCCACGTTTCAGAACCACTACCTGACGAGCTTTCCATACCTCCATGACTGGCATACCGGCAATGGGGCTATTTGGATCGTCCATGGCAGCAGGGTTAACCGTATCGTTGGCACCAATAACCAGAACCACATCGGTGGTTGGAAAATCTTCGTTGATCTCATCCATCTCCAACACGATGTCATAGGGCACTTTAGCTTCGGCCAAAAGTACGTTCATATGGCCAGGCAAGCGTCCAGCAACGGGGTGTATACCAAAACGAACAGTCACACCATTATCTCGCAAAAGCCTGGTGATCTCCCCTACCGCATTTTGAGCCTGCGCCACAGCCATACCGTAACCCGGCACAATGATCACAGACTCAGACGAGGTCAATTCCTCACAAACATCATCAATTGTGGTTTCCTGTACGGTCAAGTCTGAATCAACTACCGCACTGGAGCCATTTGAGGTCTGACCAAAACCGCCCAGAATAACGCTGACAAAGGAACGGTTCATTGCCCGGCACATGATGTAACTCAGAATGGCACCACTACTGCCCACCAAAGCACCGGTCACAATCAACAGGTCATTACCCAGCATAAAACCAATGGATGCCGCCGCCCAACCGGAATAACTGTTCAGCATGGACACCACCACGGGCATATCTGCTCCGCCAATGGCCATAATAAGGTGGACACCTAGCACACAGGCGATCACTGTCATTACAATCAGAGGAAACATGCCTTCGGCGACACTATCTGCACCTATGAACCACGCGCCCAACAAGACCGAAACACCCAGCGCCACCAAATTCATCAGGTGGCGTCCAGGCAAGGTCATCGCACCACTGGGGACACGTCCATCCAACTTGCCACAAGCAATCAATGAACCGGTAAATGTGATGGCACCAATAAAGATACCGAGGAACACTTCCACCAGCTTTATGGTGTGTTCTGCACCATGGGTAACGACCAATGGATCGAGATAACCGGAGAAACCAACAAATACCGCAGCCAAACCAACAAAGCTATGCAGCAATGCCACGAGTTGGGGCATCTGGGTCATTTCTACGCGATTGGCAAGCAGCATGCCGACACCAGCGCCAATAAGTATGGCGAATACAATGGCTACAACGCCGCCTGCCCCCATGCTGACACCGGCGATGGTCGCGCCCACAGCAATGAAGATTCCGGCAATTCCGTAGAAATTACCACGCCTTGCCGACTCTTGATGACTCAACCCACCAAGGCTGAGAATGAATAATATACTGGCCACAACATAGGCCACACTGACAAATCCTGTGCTCATGATCGGTGTCTCCTATTTGCGGAACATTTTGAGCATACGATGGGTCACTCTGAACCCACCCGCTATATTGATCGTCGCAATCAGCACTGCCACAAACGACATAATGCCAACAGCGGCGTTTCCGGCCTGAACCAAATGAAGAATGGCACCAATCACAATAATGCCACTAATCGCATTAGTTACACTCATTAGCGGGGTATGCAAAGATGCCGTCACATTCCAGACTACCTGCCAACCAATGAAACACGCCAGCACGAAGACAGTGAAATGGCTGAGAAAGCTTTCCGGTGCATAACCACCGATTCCCAAAAGCGCAGCCACAGTCACAGCCAATATTGACCCCTTTCCTAACCATCTCTTGATAAGTGAGGGTTTAGCGGGTTCCTCACCTGCTGGAGAAGGCTCTTCAGTACCCGGTGTTGGAGGGGCACTGGCAGACACTTCAACTTTGGGTGGTGGCCAGGTGATTTCACTCTCCTTAACCACAGTGACACCGCGAACAACGGTATCTTCCATATTCACCTGTGGCTGGCCATCTTTCTCGGGAGTCAAATCAGATAACAAATGCACGAGGTTACTGGCATACAGGTCGCTTGAAACCTTAGCCATGCGACTGGGCAGGTCGGTATAACCTATCAAGGTGACATCGTGATCCACGACAACCTCTCCCGGTACCGTGAGCTCACAGTTACCACCCCGCTCTGAGGCCAGGTCGACAACCACGCTACCCGGTTTCATGGACTGAACCATCGCCGCTGTAATTAACTTGGGCGCAGGCCTTCCGGGGATCAACGCAGTAGTGATGATGATATCGACCTCTTTGGCCTGCTCGGCGAACAGTGCCATTTCAGCCGCAATAAACTCATCACTCATTTGCTTGGCGTAACCACCGCCACCACTGCCATCCTCATCGGAGAAATCCAACTCAAGGAATTCGGCCCCCATACTTTCGACTTGCTCTTTTACTTCCAGCCGAGTATCAAAGGCACGAACAATCGCCCCCATACTATTCGCAGTACCGACGGCAGCCAAACCTGCAACACCAGCACCAATAATCATCACCTTAGCTGGGGGCACTTTACCCGCCGCGGTGACCTGACCAGTAAAGAAACGACCAAAATGATTTGCCGCTTCAATAACAGCTCGGTAGCCCGCAATGTTAGCCATTGCACTAAGGGCATCCATTTTCTGTGCTCGGCTAATACGGGGTAGGCTATCGATAGCAAAAACAGTCGCCTTCTTTGCCGCAAGCTGATCGAGCAACTCAGGACTTTGGGCTGGCCAAATGTAACTAACAAGATAAGCACCCTCTTTCATCAGGTCGACTTCGTGTCGACCTAACTCGGGGTGCATCATAGGAGCTCGAACTTTAAGGATAAAATCTGATTGCCCCCAAAGGGATGGGGCGTCAACAGAAATGGCGGCACCAGCCGCCATGTAGGCATCGTCGTCATAGTGTGCCGGGTCACCTGCACCAGACTGAACAACCACCTCATAACCAAGCTTGATTAACTTCTGAACAGAAGCAGGTGTTGCCGCTACACGTCGTTCATCTAGAAAAACTTCTTTAGGTATACCTAATTTCATCATCAGCACTTCCTCCCAACCCAAACTTGCACAATTCAGGCACCATGGTTAAGCAAACAGGCGAACCCTTTAAGGGGACCCCCAACCGTGACTACTCAGCTTATCAATTCGAACCACAAAGCAATTAAAATGCACAATGCTTGATTGTTTTTCTAATGGTCTCTAGTTCTTTTTATATAAGTGCTCCAAGCACCCTCATTCTAAACTGATTGTTATGACGACTTAAATTATTTAATTAAAAATAACCTTAATCTAATTTGTAGTGATACAACAACATTTAATGTTGTGAGGTTGATTTTTCTAACTTACCCTTAGAAAAATAAGGGTAATGGCCACTTGTAACTCTGAGCCATGTGTCAAAACAAGCGGCAATCATAATTAATCCGTACTCCACCAGCATCACCCACAACGGTATTTCCAAAGGCTCAACATCAACATACGCCATATTTATACCAACAGCATATGACAACAACACACAGATAGAAAATGTCCAGCTCCACAACTGCGGGTAAAACACAGCAAATGGCAGTAACCAGATAACATACCAGGCATTGACCACAGGCGAAATAATAAGAAACAAACCAAAGATGATGTCGCCACGAGGCATTTGCCAAGCATTCGCTCTACAGTGTCGCCAAAATATCCACGTATACACGGCTAGAAAACCGCTGACCAGCATCAGCTTGACTGACATAGCGTCAAACCACTGAAGTAAATATGCATATACAGAACTGTTAAACTGCCACTCCGTGGCGAAGGTCAACAACCCCTGCATATCCGACGCCCCCCGCCAAACAAAAGGGCCGTATAACATGCCTAACACCATAAAAAACAACACCCAATAACGTAAGGGCATGCACCATAAAACAAATGGCACCATCAATAGTGCAAAAACCTTTGCTCCGACACTCAATGCGATAAAGCCGGCTGCCAATGAATACACCTTTTGCTGCCGAAAATATAATGCCAGCATCATCAACAAAACACCTAAGCCATCCGGGTGTGCCGTAAAGGCAAGCTCTTTGATCACTAGCGGTGACCAGGCATACAGTAGCGCCCAGCGTGGGCTCACCAATCGCAACAACAGTAGAATAAGGGCTAGATCAGCCAGGCTATAAATTAACTGTAATGGCCAGATTTTTGCCGCCGCTAAAACATGGCTCAGCAAAAACGTATACTCTACTGTCGGTCCATAAATAGTCGGTATATTCGGGTAGTTAATTCTGGCCAACAATGCCTGAAATTTTTCCGGAATGGCTCCGTCACCGAAAAATTCAGAGGGTGCGACACCATAGGGTGTTCCCGTTTCATAAAACCGGTAGCCATCCCATAGATAACGAAAAAAATCGTCTTCCCATAAAGGATCTCCCAGCACACCAATAAGATGGAAACAGCCCGCCCAAAACAACAACCGCGCGGGTGAAATAGACTGCTCATCCGAGTAGCTAAATGCTATCAGGGTTGCTAACAGGCAAATGCCTAAAAAACTGTAAAACATCCATAGGGAAAGAAATTCTGGCCGCAGTGAATACCAAGCCAGGGCAGCGTAAGAGATCGCACAAATCAGTCCGGCCCCATCCAAAGACCAACTGAAGAAAATCGAATTTCTGTTTAAATAAAAACCGCTATTTTTTTTACTTTTTACCGTGTCACCATCATTCATCGCTAAGCAACTTCGTTATAAGCAAACCACTAGAGACTTAAAGTTAAAAATAGACTGCCCCGAGATAAGAAAAAAACCAAACTAGCACAAAAATCATATCTATGCTGGCTTGGACCATTTAACGGGTAACATTAACGTCGAACTATTTCACCACTCGGTACTCTATAGTTACCATAAAGCAGGTCCTTATAAATACTCAGTAAACAGGCAATACACATGATAAAAATTCGAGTATACGGCGTACCGGCTTTTCTCTTATCGATAGTCTTCACATTAAGCACATCAATGGCACTGGCTTCTATCAATATGGCCCCACCTTCCCTTGATGACCCCTACTACTTGGGCAAAGTAACCTATCATCGAAAGTTAGCCTGTGACTCATGTCCTCTGGCAAAAACCACCCTGACAGCCGATAAAGCAAAAGTGTTTATTCAACGACTTAACACTGACAAACAATTAATGACCCTGTTAAATGACAAAGAGCGTGCGGCGGTAACCCATTACCTCAAGGAATACTTCGGGCCCCGATAACGCCCTGCTCACGAATCCAGCTTACACCTTTGGGGAGTGACCTGATGTACCAGAAAAAAAGTGTCACTTGCATTATTCCTACTCGCGATGAAGCAAAGGCTATCGGGCTGGTAATTCAGGGGCTTCAAGCACTACACAATGAAGATGGCAGTCCTATTATTGATGTCATTCTAGTCTGCAACAATGGCTCAACCGATGACACAGCCATGATCGCCCAAAATGCAGGTGCCAACGTTGTTCATCAACCCCAATTCGGTTATGGCATCGCCTGTCTGACGGCATTAGATCATGCACAGGACTCAGACATTCTGCTGTTTATCGATGGTGACAATGCATTCAGAGCCGCACAGGCAATGCCACTAATTAACGCCGTGGCAATGGGAGCAGATCTCGCAATAGGGTCACGCAACTTAGGTTGTATTGCGAGGGGTTCGCTCACCCTACCCCAGCGTGGTGGGAACTGGCTGGCCAGCTATTTGATCAAATTATTATGGCATCATAAAGTGACAGATCTGGGGCCCTTTCGTGCTATTTCACAGCAGGCTCTAAAACGACTGGCTATGGAAGATAAACGCTTCGGCTGGACCATAGAGATGCAGATTAAGGCCATTCAAATGAACATGCAGATAGAAGAACATCCTGTAGACACATTTAACCGCCTCGGCCGATCAAAAATCAGCGGCACAGTGAGAGGGACTATTGGCGCAGGTATAGGAATCTTGTCGATGATTGCCAAACTTCGATGGAGACAGCTACGCTATGGCTCCGCATCACTAAAACACTCAAACCAATACCAAGGAAAAACCCTTTAATGAAAAGAGTGACCTCATTACAGCTAAGTTTGGATTATGCTGTTACTGCACTGGTGCTCTCGGTTTTCTCATTATTTGTACAATTTTCACATGCTGCACCTGACAGCGAAGCATTAATTTTCTGGGCTAAAAGTAATGAAAACAGTATCGCGTCGATAAACCACAACCATTGGCAGTCATTATTAGATAAATATGTTATTCATGATCACCCAAGTGGAATAAACCGTTTTAGCTATGCCAAGGTTAGTGCTGACGACAATGACAATCTGAAACTCTATTTAAAGAAAATGCAACAACTAAACCCTCGAAACTTTAACCGTGCCGAACAAAAAGCCTATTGGATAAATATTTACAATGCCCTCACAGTAACCATCATCCTGGAAAACTATCCGGTAGAGTCTATTACCAAGTTGGGCGAAAGTTTTTTCAGCTTTGGCCCATGGGACGACAAGGTTGCAGAAATTGAAGGCCAAAAACTCTCACTAAATGATATCGAACACCGCATTCTTAGGCCGTTATTCCATGACAGCCGCATTCACTATGCGGTGAACTGTGCCAGTCTCAGCTGTCCTAACCTGCTCCCCACGGCGTTTACTGCTGATAACACAGACAGCCTTCTAGAGCAGGCTGCTCATCAATACATCAACCATCCACGCGGAGTAAGCTTTGAAAACTCTGAACTTAAGGTATCCAGTATTTATCATTGGTACAAAGATGATTTTGGTGGAACCGACCAAGCGCTGATGGCTCATTTAATTAGTTATGCAGAACCCCCTTTAGCCAAGCAGTTAAAGAACTATAACGGTGATATAGACCACCACTACAACTGGGCATTAAACAAACCCTGAACTAAATGCCATGAAAACTGAACGAATAACAAGCTTCGGCATCAGAACTATGAGGTTCAATATATAATCGGACAAAATCTCATAGACGTTGCAAAAAACTGTCATCAACACGGATAATTAGATGAACATTTTCACAGCAATAATGACTCTTTTTATCTTTCTGTCATTCAACGTATGTGCTGAAGAGGCAGAGAAAAACAACATCGACTGGACATCAAAAAAAGACATCAAGGAGCACATTTTTTTTACTCTGGAGCCACAACGAGGAGAGGTCACCTACGGACCAAATTTTGCCCTTTCGAATGAAGTATCCAACGATGATTTCTCTGAGGTTTACCTGATCAGGTCAATGAAAATAGATGATGAAGAGCTCTTCACTCTTCATATTACTGGCCTCTACCACGATAATGATTGGCGAAACTACACAAAGGCAAAAACGGCTGAAGGAAACCAACTACCACTCGTTGTATTGGAAAAAACCAAACTATCCTGCGATGAAAAAGACCTCTGTCAATATGAAGAGAAGCTCGCGATAAGGCTGGATTTTATTGATGTTGTCGACTCCATGACCACCCACCTTGAGATAATAATTTCCGGCAATAGAACGGACCATATAAAAATCCCCGGAAACTACTTTTTAGCCATGATGCAGTCTATAAAAGCAGAATAATTAAACCCTTTGATATCACATGACGCCATAGTAGCTTCTACTAGACAGTTTACTGCCAACCATCCGACAACACCCGAACAACAGTAGATACTATTGAGGATGTGGATCGATCTGCGAGTGCTGCCAGTAAGGAGATACAATAGCAACACTGCACCAAGGCCGATTCCGCCTATGGCAGAGGTGTGCCAGGCTCGTCAACGCGGCCTTGCTAACGATGGTGTAACTACACGGGGAACCCCACCATTGAATTAACGCCGGTGCAGGGCATCGGCTATCAAGGGACATGGCGCGAAGGTTTTATTCCTACTGACCAAATACCTTTTTCAGCAATGCAGTCGTTTGCTTAACAGGGTCTTTGCGGATGGCCGCCTCTTCCTTAGCCAAGTAATAAAAAATACCCTCCATTCCCTTATTAACCGTGTATTCGGTCAGATTGGCTTTAATATCTGGCACAAACGGAATCGTTTTATAGTTACTCATGATCGTGTCGTAGGTTTGCACCGCACCCACTTCACTCAAACTATTTTCTATTACCGGACGCATTTCATCGGCCAGTTGCGCGCTCATCTTCTCCTTAAAATAGTGCGTTGCTGAGTCGTCGGGGCCATTATAAATTTTCTTGGCATCATCGATGCTCATCTCGGTAATCGCCGCCCAAAAGAGCTGCTTGGCTTTCGGTGTCGCCGCTTCTGCACTACGGTTCAGTTTGGTTTCCAGCTCACTTAACATGAAGCCCATACCTACCGTATCGAGCAGGCTCTTTGCCTGCTGAATCTGGGCTGGCAGTGGAATATGAATCGTCTCATCTTGATTAAACCCCTCGGGCTTACCCAATTGAGTAACCACATTTTCGGTGCCCACCTTCAGAGCATCTTTCAAACCCGCACTAATCTCCTCCACACTGAGTGCAGATAATGCGGTATCCGTAGCACTGTTCTCACTTTGGGGTTGAGTATTTACAACGCTATCCAATACACTTTTACCGGTATCCCACCAACTACCGGCACTGGCCGGTAGTTGCAATATCATCAATGAAACGCCGGCTAAAACTGACATTTTTTTCATATGAAGCTCCCAAGCCTTTATTACCTACAGGTAGCAATTAACACCAGACTAGCAGGCCAGCTGAAATCCCCCTAATAATTCTGTCAGAAATCTATCGCCAACCCTTTATACTCCACTCCTCCACCGCCAACATCGACAGACAGAGATTGCTGAATGAGTTTTTCCACCTTTGGTCTATGTCCCCAAATCCTTGCAGCTATTGCCGAACAGGGCTATGAGTTGCCAACGCCGATTCAGACCAAGGCAATACCCGCGGCAATTCAGGGAAAAGATGTCATGGCTGCGGCTCAAACGGGTACTGGAAAGACGGCGGGGTTTGTCCTACCGATCCTGGACAAACTCGCCAGAGGTAAAGGTGCCCAAGCCAACCACACCCGCGCTTTAATTCTAGCTCCGACTCGAGAGCTGGCAGCTCAAGTTGCTGAGAGCGTCGCAACCTATGGTAAATATTTACCACTGCGCTCTACCGTGGTCTATGGCGGTGTCAAAATAAACCCCCAGATGATGAAACTGCGTAAGGGTGTCGATATTCTCGTGGCGACACCGGGACGCCTGTTAGACCTGCACCAACAAAATGCGGTGAAGTTTAACCAATTGGAAATACTGGTATTGGATGAAGCCGACCGAATGCTGGATTTGGGGTTTATCACCGATATTAAAAAAGTGCTCGCACTATTACCGCGTCATCGTCAAAGTCTGATGTTCTCAGCAACCTTCTCTGACGACATTCGCAAACTCGCCAAGGGGTTGGTAGACAACCCCGTTGAGATCTCAGTCAATCCTAAAAACACCACGGCAACTACCGTTAAACAGTGGATCTGCCCCGTTGATAAAAAACAAAAGCCCGCACTACTCATAGAGCTGATCAGACAAAATAAATGGGAGAGGCTTCTGGTCTTTACCAAGACCAAAAAAGGTGCCAACCAACTCACAAAATACTTAGCCAATGATGGGCTGAAAGCGGCGGCGATTCACGGAGACAAGAGTCAGGCAGTAAGAACAAAAACCCTCGAGGATTTCAAAAAAGGCGCGATTAAAATTTTAGTAGCCACCGATGTGGCTGCCCGGGGCCTGGACATCGACCAGCTCCCGCAGGTGGTCAATTTTGACCTGCCCATCGTAGCTGAGGACTATATACATAGGATAGGACGAACCGGTCGGGCTGGCTTAAAGGGGCAAGCAGTTTCACTGGTCAGTGCCGATGAATTCAAACAGCTGACGGATATTGAACAGTTGATAAAACAGCTATTAACTCGAAAACTAATGGATGGATTTGAACCAGACCACAATGTCCCAGAATCAAAATTAGACCTACGCCCGAGAAAACCCAAAAAGCCTAAAAAACCCAAAAATCCAAATAAACCAAAAACTGACCAACAAACGGGCATACGTCCCGGGGGAAAACTTAGAAGTAAATCCGGTGGTCAAAAGCCTGGCGTAAAAAACAGGACGCGCTCGACGGACAATACGGCAGGCGGAAAATCAGGTAACAAAAAGAAGAGGCCAACGCGTCGTTAGAAGACTGACACTCCAATAAACTTTTAGTGATTACCGTTTGACTCGTCACCCTTCAATAACTCGCTAAGCCCTGCAAAGGGGTTATGAGTTGCAGCACTTTTCTCAGTATCCGTCGACGTATTACCGCCATCGGCTTCGGTGTAGCGCGAGTGTTCATTATCGTGGCAGTAGAGACACAATAACTCCCAATTGCTGCCATCTGCCGGGTTATTGTCATGATTGTGATCACGGTGATGTACCGTCAATTGGCTGAGGTTTTGCCGGGTAAACTCTCGAGCACAACGGCCGCACACCCAGGGATACATTTTCAAGGCCCGTTCACGGTAGCCTTTTTCTCGCTCCTCCCGAGCACGACGAGCTTCGGCAACCACACTGCTAAGTTTGCTAGAGGATTTATCTGAGGGCATATTCACCCCCCAGTTTTGCCTTAATCATAAATAACGCCCTTATTTCCACTGACTCAAACCCATTAAACCGGCGTCGCCAATAACTCATTCAGGTGGTTATCGACCTGCTCGGTATAGCTTGGATCCATGCCGAAAAGCCCCAAATGTCCCCAGTCGGTATCGATCACTCTAAATTCACTATTCGGCACCATTTTCTGGTGATCTTCGCAGTCTCTGGGAGGAAAAAACATATCGGAACTAATGGGCATGACAAACATTTTTGCTTTAATTCGACCCAAAGCATCTTCGAGGTTGCCACCCGTAATTCTGCTCACGTCCCCTCTTTGCCATTTCCAGGCCATGCACAACAAATTATTTGGATCCATGGGTAAGAAATACCCTTGAGTAAACCCTACATAAAAATCTGCAAGGGAAGAAAAACCTAATTCACGCCATAGCTCTTTCTTAAACATCTCTGTGCTATAACCCATCACAGACCAGAGGTCGGCATGCCGACGCAACCCGCAATGAACGTCATTTGAATCTGAATACCAACCATTATGCCAAGCCGGGTCAGAGGTTATGGCCTCATTTAATGTCTTGGTGAATAAGAAATCATGGGGGGTATTCTTCGCCGTTCCGGCAATAGCTGCCGCCCGCTTAACCATGTCCGGGTAGCGCACAGCCCACTCCCAGGTCTGCTGGGCACCCATCGACCCGCCGACAACCAGCGCCAATGAATCGATACCATACTTTTCAGTGAGCAACCGGTGCTGCGCGCGAACATCATCACCAATTCTCACCCGCGGGAAGGCTGCCGCTCCAAGTGGTGGCGGTGTGTTATGAGGCGACGTGGATAAACCATTACCGATCTGATTGATGATAATGACAAAGTATTTATCGGGGTCAATGGCTCGCCCCTGACCGACGTAGACCTGTTCCATAATTTTACTGGTACCGGAATACCAGGTAGTCATCAAAATGACGTTATCTTTATCTGTGTTTAATGCACCAAATGTTGAATACGCCAGCTGGCAGTTTCTGATAGTCCCGCCACTCTCTAATTGAAAATCACCCAGGTCAAAAAGCTCAAAGGAGCCATGATTCTCCTGCGAGTAGTACTCATTTGTCATCTTCATGCTCCTTTATCAGGATTCACAGATTAGCGGTGAAGAACCACAAATGCGTATGGTTTAACGCATTAGCAACACCTACCCGACGTAGGAGAATACGGCGAAATCTATAAAAGCTCCACCCCGTAAGGTGTTTCCAGCTTCATGCGCCACTGCGCCTTAACTTTGTAGACCCAGCCCTGTACCTCGAGCTTCCGTCCAAGGAGATGAGAGAACCACGCTTTAGTAAATCGGTGGTGATGCTCTGAATAGATCATCACAGAAATATTGTCATCTAACGTCAGTCGCCAGTGCTTACCCAGGTGAACGCCTGTCACCACCCCCTGAATCCTATGGAAGCCACCCCGCCTAATGGCTTTGGCTTCCAACGGTAAAAGCCCCTTGTCGCCCCACAACCCCAGTCTGGCACCCCTGGCCCTCTGTTCTGCTGCTGCAAAGCATTCAGCCAACGTCAGGTTAGGGGGTATCGCCACATGGTAAGCCAAACCCTGTTGTAATAACTGCTGTTCAAGGCTTTGTCCCAGGTCGTTGTAAATATGCCCCAACCAGCGCCCGTAACGATCTTTGGTTTGGGTATCCAGTAATAACTCAATGTGCCGAGACTGCTGAACAAATTCACTGACCGCTTGCCGGGCACGACGAGAAAATGGTTCGCCCGGCCTACCATCACGCCCCATCTCCGTGGCATTTATACCCACTAGGCGTATTTTGCGACCATCGGACAGTGTCAGGGTGTCGCCATCATAAATTCTGGCAACGCGAACCACCTCGGTTTTAGCAAATGGGGCACAGTATTTAGGCGAAGCAGGAGAAGGAGAAAGGGCGCTATCGGCAACACCAGGGGTAATAAAACCAAATGTAGTCAGTACAAAAACAAAAAAAACGCTCAAGGCGTGAGCCAGGAGCGTTTTTTCGCTGCCTCGAAAGGCAAACATTATAGCGTTACTTCTTGGCAGAACGACCCGCAAAACGTTTGTTAAAGCGATCGATTCGACCACCGGTATCAGCAACTTTCTGCTTGCCGGTATAGAATGGGTGGCACTGGGAGCACACATCAATGTGGATGCTGTCAACCAGGGTGGAACCAACTTCAACAACGTTGCCACAGCTGCATGTTGCAGTCAGCTGACCATAATTTGGGTGGATTTCAGTTTTCATGTGCACTTAGCCTCAATGTCTTGCATACCGCCACCCAATCATCATACTGTTGAGTACCATATGCCGCTTTCAAACGAAGCGCGCATACTACCAGAAAACACCGCGCATTCAAGGTTTCAGCACAAATACTCAGCAATGCAGTCACAAGTGACCAGTAATAGATGACCAGTGATACAACACCAACAATTTACCGCGTAGCAGTGCCATCGCCCCTTCGGCGTTTGTTTGACTACCTGCCACCCTCTAACACCCCTCACACCCTGTTGCCCGGCGTCAGAGTTTTGATCTCGTTTGGCCGGCGCAAGGTGGTGGGCATTATCGTCTGCACCACACAGCAGAGCAGCGTTTCACTGTCACGGTTAAAGCCTATCGACAGTGTTCTCGATGCCGCGCCACTGGTGCCGCAGAAGCTCTTTAACTTATACAAATGGGCCGCCCATTATTACCAGCACCCCGTTGGAGACGCCCTCAGCAGTGCCCTGCCCGCTCTGCTGCGCAAAGGTGAAGCCATACCAGAACAGACTGAAACCCACTGGCAACTCACCGAGCATGGCAAGGGCTTACCAGAATCTGCGCTGAGCAGGGCACCCAAACAACAACAGGCACTCAACCTGTTACAGCAGAATGGCACCGTCAGCAAAGACGAATTTAAGCGGCGTAATCTCTCCAGCACCGTATTGCGGCAGCTGGAACAAAAAAACTTAATCGCAGCGATCGAGGTTCAGCAACACACCCCGAGTCTCAATCTGGAAAACCTGCTTTCAGAACAACCTTTAACGCTCTACCCGGAACAGCAACAGGCACTGGACAAGATTAACCTGCATGGTTTTAACCCCTACCTGCTTCACGGTGAAACCGGCAGTGGCAAAACCGAAGTGTATTTACAGGCCATCGAAAAAATTCTGAGATACGGTAAACAGGCGCTGATTTTAATTCCTGAGATCAGCCTGACGCCCCAAACCCAACGCCGCTTTCAAGTACGCTTTAACTGCCCCATCGCCGTATTACATTCAGGCCTCACTGACCGGGAAAGAACGCTCGCCTGGGATGCGGCGCGCACTGGCCAAGCACCGATTGTGCTGGGTACCCGGTCTGCCATTTTTACCCCGTTAAAAACTCCCGGTTTATTGATCGTCGATGAAGAACACGACAGCTCGTTTAAACAACAGGATGGCTTTCGCTACTCGGCCAGAGACCTCGCCGTTATTCGCGCCCACCGGGAATCCATACCATTGATCCTAGGATCCGCCACCCCCTCGCTGGAATCTCTGTACAACTGTGAACAGGGGCGCTACACCAAACTTGTGCTGAATTGTCGACCGGGGAATGCGGTGCAACCGCGCTGGCAACCCGTTGATATCCGCAAGGCGAACCTATCCAGCGGTTACTCCCGCGAATTGATTACAGCCATGACCGAAACACTGGCGGCTGGCAATCAGGTCCTGGTGTTTCTCAACCGCCGTGGCTTTTCCCCCACACTCAGCTGCCACGAGTGCGGCTGGATTTCCAACTGCCACCGCTGCGAAGCCAGACTGACTGTACACCGTAGCCCCAACCGACTGCTCTGTCATCACTGCGAACATCTGGAACCAATCCCCACCAGCTGCCCGTTTTGTCACAGCCCAAAACTACAATGTATTGGCCAGGGAACCGAGCGCAGTGAAGAAACGCTCGAAGCGATGTTTCCCGACACACCAATTATCCGGGTAGACCGCGACACCACACGCCGCAAACAAGCGATGCAAGCCGTTGTAGATCAGGTGAATCTCGGTGAACCCTGTATTCTTATTGGCACTCAGCTACTCGCCAAAGGCCATCATTTCCCCAATGTCACACTGGTAGCCATACTGGATGCCGATGGCGGATTATTCAGCCCCGACTTCCGAGCGCCGGAAAAAATGGGCCAGTTGATCACTCAGGTTGCAGGACGCGCTGGCCGGGGAGAAAAGCCCGGCACAGTGATTCTGCAAAGCCACCACTGCGACCACCCGTTAATCGCCACACTCACTCGTCAGGGCTATAGCGCTTTTAGCGAAGAACTCATCAGGGAGCGTCAGCTAACTCAACTTCCCCCCTACCGACATATGGCACTGATTCGTGCCGAAGCCGTCAATGGTGAAGCCGCCATACAATTTCTTAACTTTGTTCGACAATCTGCAGAGCGATTATTACCCGCCACGAACAAAACCAGCTATCTGGGGCCACTCCCCGCCCCAATGGAAAAACGTAGTGGCCGGTTTAGGCACCAACTGAGCATTATTTGCAGTGAACGCCCCGTCTTGCAAAAAATGATGGCTGCACTCTGCCAGGAACTGGAACAATCACAGTTGGCCAAACGGGTACGCTGGTCGATCGATGTCGATCCTCAGGACATGACCTAGCCCGTCGACATCAAGAGAATAGGTGTAGATATCACAACACTTCATATAAGCTCTGGAAGACCGGCTGGCTTCTCAATACAATAGCGACCACGTGCTATTCAGGTACTATCAAGGAATATAGACAATCGCATGACCAGGGATTACGCCAAAAAATCTAGCGGACGCAGAACCACCAACAAACGTCAGACAAAAAAACGCACCGCTAAACAGAGCGCTCCCGGCTGGCTATGGCTGCTGGCCGGTGTACTGATCGGTGCGCTTATCATGGCATTAATGCAATTGTCGGAAGTGTCCCCCGAGGACGTGGCAAAGGCCGCCAAAGAAACAGACGCGAGCTCGCAAAATGAAGTTCAAGAAGACAGCGGCACCAAGCCCCGGTTTGACTTCTACACCCTGCTGCGCGATTCCGAAGTCATCGTTCCCGACACCCCGGACACCAAACAGCCATCAAATCATCCCGTGCACTCTGATGAAGTCTTCCTGTTACAGGTCGGCTCCTTTAAAAACAGCCACGATGCCGACAGCCTGCGCGCCCGTCTGCTACTACTAAACCTCAGCGCCAGCATAGAAACCGTCAGTCCTCGTCGCAACGAAACCTGGCACAGAGTATTAGTCGGCCCCTTTAGTGATCGAGCAGAACTCGCAGATGCAAGAAGCAGACTGTCGGGCAATGGCATCGACTCACTATTGCTGAAGCGAAAACAGTAGTCCTACCCGCGAAACATATACACTACCTCTGAATGTCATATCCAGAGATAAACCTTCAAAGTAATATAGTGCACATATCCCAATAACGAGTGTTTATACCTCTTACCCTAATAAGCCTCAGATGGAGGTGATACACCAATCTAAAACTTGGCTTAACTTGGTGAGGGAATAAAATTTACTTCACCATTAAATTCGGCAGTACTTAAGTAAAGGAGCAGGCTGTAAAACCACCGCCCTGCTATGATTTTTAGACTTTCATGTGAAGCATTACTATCACAAAATTTCAGAGATAAGCGATGAATATTGAATCACTTTTTTCTATCTCACCTTTAGCTGGGGAGCAATGGGAACGTCCATACTCTGTGGCGGGATTATCGGCCTTGAGAGACAACTGCGCGGCAAACCCGTTGGGATAAGGACATCATCTTTAATTGTGCTTGGCACCTATGTTTTTATTGCCTCATCCATGATTATCGCCACCGACATTTCCGATCCATCAAGAATTATCGGACAGGTTGTTACGGGTATCGGCTTTCTCGGTGCTGGGGTCATGCTGGCAAAAGAAGGTGTTGTGGTAGGAGTCACGTCGGCCGCAACAATCTGGGCTCTTGCTGCGGTGGGAGTCTGTATTGCGGTTATCGATTCATTGGTAGCCATCAAAATGTCGCTGTTGATCGTCGCCATACTCCACGGCGTTGATGTACTGGAAGAATACTCATCTACCTTTACCAGAGGCGTACATTCTAAATACAGTAATTGGCGTAAAAATGGCTCACAAGAATGACTATCGTGGGTATATTCCGGCTGAAGTCCAGACACAGTTAGAATGACTTTTAATCTAGGTATAAGTGAAGGTGTGTTATGCGCAACTGGCTTAGTATTTTATTACTGCTGTTTTTAACCACGGCGACCCAAGCTGATGGACTACACCCGTTGGTGTTGGCTGATCAGTGGGGCAACGAGCAGCGGCTAAGCAGCGATACAGAACTGCTTATTTTTTCTAACCACAAGGATGGTTCAGCCTGGGTTAAACAGTCTCTGCAAGCGTTGGACGTGTCTGATATGGACGAGAGGCACTGGCTTTACGTCGCCAATATCGCCAGTATGCCAAAACTCATCACCAAGCTATTTGCGATACCCAAAATGCGTGACTATGCCTTCCCCATTGCGCTGGCAAGGGACAAAACCATCGTAGAAGCATGGCCGAAAAAGGACGGTTTTGTAGCTATTTACTCACTAAATAATCTGGCCATTGAATCCGTAGAATATTTTAATAGTGCTGATGCTGTCAGGGTGTATCTAGAGAGTAAATAACACTCGATATTGAACTGCCAATTTAAGAGGTCTAAATGATATCCAAAGAACAAATGTCGGTGTTCTTAAATACAGAGTTCCCTCAGACAAAGTGCACGGTAGACGCGCTCGGTGAGCAATCGGCAACTGTCCGACATGCGATTGGATTTGAAGAGTTGCGCCCTGGCGGTACGGTTTCTGGGCCGGTGTTAATGGCTGTGGCCGATGTTGCGCTTTACGTGGCCATTCTGGGCGAAATCGGGCTAGTACCGCTCGCCGTCACCACCAGCCTCACCATCAACTTTCTTCGAAAACCCTCACCGGACAAAGATATCATTGGCGTTTGCCAGCTCATCAAAACCGGGCGATCACTGATTGTCGGTGAGGTGTCCTTATACTCCGAAGGCAACTCAAAACCCGTCGCCCATGTGGTCGGCACCTACTCGGTACCGCCCAAGACTGGCGATCGCTAGAGCTTCAATGTCATCATCAAAAATCCTGAAAAGGCGGCATTGGAAGGTGATAAATCCGGGTCGACCTGCTTCTTTCCCTCATTGATGAGTTTTCGGTATTTTTTGTAGAAATCCCAGCTTGGCAAGGGCTTGTAAACCGGGTCTTCAATATTGAAATACCGAAGAATACCTTTTGCCGTGGTGGGCTTTACAAACACCTCCTTAGTCGGTGCATAGTAGGCAGGAATAATGCTTACAAGGGTCCATTTGGCCAGTTTCTCAGTGGCTAGAATACTGACCATAGCCTCAAATCCCGCCTGCTGTTTGCCATGTAACATCTCACTCAGCGCGTTCACTAAAAAGGCTTTTTCATCTCCGTTTAAACGCTGTACAAACCCTTTAAACTTCGGCTTTTCAAACAGGGACACCATAGATGAGCGACTGACAACCTTGACCATGTTGTCAGCTGTCGCCTCAACGTTTGAACATGCGGCCTTGGAAAAACACTGGTTGGCCAGGCTGACCATTTTGTCCACTCTGTGTTTCTTAACGACCTCAATGATTGCCGGGTTACTAAAACCACCCGGGTATTGGGAGAGAAAATCTGCTTCGGCCTGGTGTAGTTTGTTGTGATCTAGCATCTTGATTATCCTCGGCGAGTCGTGAGCATTAATCGCTTTGTTCTGTAGCTAAGCCGCGTTTACGGCTAAGAAAATCGACACTAAATCATCACAAGCATCCCAACGGCTACGATAACCAGTATTTACCGAGGACGATGCTTGCCCTTCTGATGCCGTTCCCAGTTTTCTAAACTCTTCTCCGCACTTTTACGCAACAACACATAGGTGGAGCCGGTGCCGCCATGCTGGGGTTGGGCACTGTGGAATGCCAACACGTCATCCAGCTGTCGTAGCCACTGGTTCGTGCAGCTTTTTAGTAATGCCGGATTTTCGCGGTTCTCTCCCCTGCCGTGAGTAATCAGGGCACAGCGGATATCATGCTTAACGCAGTCTTTAATAAACTGGAAGACCTGCTGCCGCGCCTGCACGACGGTCAACCGGTGTAGGTCGAGCCGAGAATCAGAAGCATATTTCCCCAGACGAAGGTTTTTAAATACGCCATGCTGTACGCCATCTCGCTTAAAACTGAGCACATCTCTGGGTTTTACCGGGAGGATAAATTCTTCTGATGATAGTGAATTACAATCTTTGGGAGAGTCTTGCTGTGCAGCACGGCGACGCTCTGCAAGCCCCGGAATCTGCTCGGCACTTTTCTTCAGGTGTACGCGATCAACCGCTTTTTTAAGCGGTTGAACATCACCCATTTCTTCATGGAATAACTTTGTATCGTCGTCGTTCACTGGTACCGGCCCATTAACCACCCGAATATAACTACCTCATAGAGGAGCCGCGATATTATATCCCCAGCAGGGTTTAAGCCGCATCTGTCTGTTCAAGTTCTCCCGACATAAAACGTTCTCTGGCCAGTTCATCGGCAATCACACTGGTTGGCTTTCGCTGTTCTCTGGCAACGGAGAAAATTCTCGGCAAGGTCTCATCGGCAATTTGGTCAATATGACTGATGACTTCCGCTCTGTCGGCACCAAAATATTGGTAATAGACTTTAATCAGACCACCAGAATTAATGACATAGTCTGGAACATAGAGGATACCCGCTTCAGTTAAACGCCTACCATCGGCAAGTTCACCTAGCTGGTTATTTGCAGAGCCCGCCACAATCGGCGTATTGAGCTGAGGAATACTCTCTTTATTCAGTGTCGCTCCCATAGCGCAGGGCGAAAGCACGTCCACATGTTGCCGCAGAATGATGTCGGGAGACACGGGGATAACACCTAATTCCCTGACTGCGCGATCTATATTTTCTGCAAAGATATCGGCACCGTAAACCATAGCACCATTTTTAATCAGTAACTGGGCAAGGCCAAAACCCACCTTACCCATACCCTGAATGGCGACTCGTATGCCCTGCAAGTTGTTGCGGCCCAGTTTAAATTTTACCGCTGATTCAATACCCCGAAATACGCCATAGGCCGTATAGGGTGATGGCCCATCTACACCAATATGATGCCGATCATAACCAGTCACATAATCCGTCTCACCGGCAATAATACTTATATCCTCCTCGTTTAGGCCTACATCTTCAGCAGTGATGTACTCGCCGTGTAGTGTATTCATAAAATGCCCCATGGCACGCAGCAACTCAGGCGTTTTATCCTTGTGGGGATCACCAATAATGACGCTTTTACCTCCGCCAATATTTAACCCGGTAATCGCCGCCTTGTAGGTCATTCCCTTCGACAACCGGAGCACATCGGCAATGGCCTCATCATCCGAGGCATAGTTCCACATGCGACAACCGCCCAGTGCATGTCCAAGGTTGGTGTTGTGGATGGCCACGATTACTTTCAGCCCCGTGGATTTGTCGTGATGAAACACCAGTTTTTCATGGCCATCGTATTCGGGGTGACTAAATACGCTCATTATCCTGTCTCCTTTACTCTTAGAGGGTTGCCTGCCTCAAGGTCGGCAGCCTCAACAATGGTGACCGGTGAGATTCTGAAAGCGGTCATTAACTGCTCTTCCCTTTCTTTGGCCAGTATCCGGCTACGTTCTTTGACGTGCCCGAAACCACGTATCTTCTCGGGTAGCGAAACAACCTCGACCGCGGTTTGATAGTTGCTCTGGTTAATCCCTTCCAAAACCTCACCCAGAGTCCACTCATACTCTGCCAGAAGCTGCCGTTCCATTTTTCTCTCCGCAGAATAACCAAACAGATCAAACGGCGTTCCGCGAAGGAATCTGAATTTTGCCAATTGGCGAAACAGTGGTAATACCCAACCGCCAAATTCCCGTTTTTTCAGATGGCCGGTCACAGGGTCGCGCTTGGCCAACAACGGCGGTGCCAGATGGAATTTCAAACTAAAATCGCCGTCAAACTGCTCGTTCAATTTCTTCTCAAATTCACCATCGGTATATAACCGCGCTACCTCGTATTCATCCTTGATCGCCAGTAGTTTGAAATAGTTGTCTGCCACTGTCATGGTCAACAGCATTTGTCTCTCGTCGTGATCGGGAAACTTGATCTGCTCCGCTCGATGAATTTCTTCCACCTTGGAACGATAGCGGTCGGCATAAGCGAGGTTTTGATACCGGGTTAAAAAGTCATGACGGTAATTGATCATCTCCAACAGTGTTTGAGGGCGGGATACCTGGTTTTCCACACCGGCTAATGCGTTCACTCTTTCGGGGTCACTGGCAAATCGGCGACCCCACAGGAGTGCTTTGAGGTTCATCTCCACAGAAACATCATTCACCGTAATCGCCTGCTCTATCGCCTCCAAAGGTAACGGTATCAATCCCAACTGCCATGCATACCCGAGCAACAACATATTGGTACCGATGGCATCACCCAACAGCGAGGTGGCTAACTGGGTAGCATCGAGGAACCACGTGCGATCTTCTCCGGTTTCATCTTGAAGAACCTGAGTCATTGCCGTTGTTGGGAACACCGCATCGGGATTATGAGTAAATTCTGCCGTGGGGGATTCATGGCTATTGATCACCGCAGAGGAAAACTCCCGGTTTACCTTGGCCAAAGATTCGTTACTGGTGGAAACCACCAGGTCGGCCCCCAACAAAAGGTGGGCATCGCCAGCTGGAATTCTGGCCCCGTGAATATCCGATTGTGTTTTGGCAATACGTACATGGCTGGTGACCGAGCCAAATTTTTGTGCCAACCCAGTCTGGGTCAACACGGAGGTTCCCTTCCCGGCAATGTGAGCCGCCATTCCTAAAATAGAGCCCACGGTTAGCACACCGGTGCCACCAATACCGGCCACCAGAATGTTATACGGGACATCGACAGCGGGGAATGCTGGAGATGGAAGCTCTGGCCAGCTTTCATCGTCACTGAGGGAGCTATCACCAGTAGCCAACCCATTGCCTTGCTGCCCTTCGGTAGCGGCAATATTCTTTCTCAATTGACCACCGTGGACAGTCACAAAACTCGGGCAGAAACCTTTAACGCAGGAGTAATCCTTATTGCAGGCAGATTGATCGATCACCCGTTTGCGTCCAAGCACAGTGTCTTTGGGAATCACGGACAGGCAATTGGATTGCACGCCACAATCACCGCAACCTTCGCAGACCATCTCATTAATGAATACTCGTTTGGCAGGGTCTTCCAGAGTGCCTCTTTTACGGCGACGACGCTTTTCTGCAGCACAGGTCTGTACATAAATCAGAATTGTAGTGCCCGAAATCTCCCGAAGTTCACGTTGTACCACCTCCAGCTGGTCACGGTGATGTATCGATAGGCCGTCTAATTTTTTAATTAACGGGGAAGAAAAGTCCCGATCAAATTGACCCGGGTCGTCCGACACTACAGCAATTCGCTTAACCCCCTCACCGCGGAGTTGGTAAATCATTTTCTCGACCGAGAGATCTCCATCAATCGGTTGCCCCCCCGTCATGGCCACCGCATCGTTGAAGAGAATTTTGTAGGTAATATTTACCCCTGAGGCAATCGCCGCTCGGATCGCCAACAACCCGGAATGGAAATAAGTGCCATCCCCCAAATTTTGAAATACATGTCGGGTTTCGGTAAATGGTGCCTGACCAATCCAGGTGGCACCCTCTCCCCCCATCTGAGTAAATGTATAAGTACTGCGATCCATCCATTGCACCATGTAGTGACAGCCAATACCGGCCATTGCCATACTGCCCTCGGGTACAACCGTGGAGGTGTTATGTGGGCAACCTGAACAGTACCAGGGACTGCGCTCAAGCAGCGCTGTTTTATTGGCCAGCGATTGTTCTTTGGTCAATAAAAATGCCAATCGTTTTTCAATGGCTTCGCTGTTAAAAAATTGACCGATTCGACGGGCAATCACCCGAGCAATAATGGCTGGAGTCAACTCACCCAAATTGGTCACTAGCAAGTCACGATTCTCATCGTATTCACCAACAACTCTGGGGCGCTCCTCAACTGGCCAGTTATATAAATGACTGGTCAACTGATCTTCTATAACACTGCGTTTTTCTTCAATGACCAGTATTTCATCCAGCCCCTTGGCAAACTGATGAGTCACCACTGGCTCCAGTGGCCAGCTCATCCCCACCTTGTAGAGCCGCAGACCAATTTTCTGAGCAAGCTTCTCGTCTATTCCCAAGTCATCCAAAGCCTGTAATGTATCGAGGTAGGATTTACCTGTAGTGATGATACCCAGCCTTGCATTGGGGCTGTCCAACGTAATGCGATTAAGGTTATTCGCTCGGGCAAAGGCCAACGCCGCATAGATTTTGTCCCGTTGCAGACGTTTTTCCTGCTCTAGGGGCGTGTCTGGCCAGCGAGCATGAACACCACCTTCCGGCAACACATAATCTTTGGGGAAGACAATTTTCACTCGTCCCGGGTCTATTTCTGCCGAAATAGCCGCATCACAGTTTTCCGTGATCACTTTCATGCCGACCCAGCACCCACAATATCGGGACAACTCCCAGCCATAGACACCAAGATCCAGAACCTCCTGCACACCCGCAGGGTTTAATACCGGGCAGGTAGCACCGATAAACATGTGATCACTCTGGTGGGGCAATGTGGAAGACTTACAGGCATGGTCATCACCCACTACGGCTAATACGCCCCCATATTTAGATGTGCCAAACGCATTAGCGTGTTTCAGAACATCTAGACTGCGATCCAGTCCCGGCCCCTTGCCATACCACATGCCATAGACACCATCGTATTTGGCGCCTGGGAAGATATTGACCTGCTGGCTACCCCACACCGCCGTCATCCCCAAATCTTCATTAATGCCAGGCTGAAAGTGAATATTGTGTTTATCGAGAAAGGGTTTGGCTTTCCACAATGATTGATCCAGCGCACCGAGAGGTGAACCGCGATAACCCGAGATAAAACATGCCGTATTCAAGCCTCTCTGTTGATCTCGTTGATGTTGCAAAATGGGTAAACGGACAAGTGCCTCAATACCGGTTAAGTAAGCACGTCCTTTATCCAGCAGATATTTGTCATCCAGCGACACTGTTGATGCCTTATTTTTTGCACCATTTTTGTTATCTTTTTTTATTCCGTCTGGCACTGCTTTTAACGGAACGTTCGACGGCGTTTTCACTGGCACTCCCTACGTTGAAATCAACGTGATTAGCAGCCTTGTACATCAGCAATGTTCATTCACTTTTTATACGCTGCTTTTGTAACCTCTTTGGCAAATAGCATAGCTGGTTGTTCCGGGTATAGATTTGCTTTTTTTCTCATAAAACCCTATATGTAAGGCATATATTGCTTAATATTAAATATAAATAGAAATTTATTGCCGAAATAGCCTATGGAAAATATCGACAGCATAGACATCAATATTCTTAAGCAGCTTCAAAAGGATGCCGACCTAACGGCCCAGGAGATAGCTGGCAAGGTAAACCTGTCCACATCTCCTTGCTGGCGACGTATTAATCGATTAGAAAAAGCAGGTATTATTCAGAAAAAAGTAGCCCTATTGGACTCACAAAAACTGGGCATGCAGATGGTAACCTTTGTCAGCATTTCCCTTTCAAAAAATGATGAAGAATCGCTGGAAACCTTTGAAGAGCAAGTGCAACAGTTTCCAGAAATTGTCGAGTGTTATACGGTGACAGGAACAATGGATTATTTTTTAAAAATAATCACCCGGGATATTCAGCATTTTGAACGTTTTCTACGACAGCATTTGGCCCAGTTACCACTGATAAGAGAGATGCATTCCAATGTCGCTGTCACCCAAATTAAATACTCTACTGAATTACCTCTCGATACTCAGCTATAACATCTTGTGAAAATTGAATAGCCCCTTAAGCTAAGGGGCGTACGTTCTACAACAAATTAATCTGGTTTCTCCAATGAAAATCGGCTGCGACACCTAGATGGAAACATTGGACTTCTGATTATTTCGTTCTCCAGTATCGACACCCCAAAATAATTCGCCAATATTAGCTTGCCACAGGACAATTACTCCGGTGGATCAAGAGACAACTTGACGGTCTCCACATATTGATCGTCAAACTTTTGCTTGTGCTCATCGTCCAACACATCTGCCCCAGCTTCGGCAACGCTTAAACCGGAGGTATCAACATCGACAGGAGTAAAGTCTTTTTGATCCTCGGGAGAAAGTACATCTGCGCCTACGGGGGCTACGTCAAAATCGACATCTTGCGGGACCGGAGATTGAACATCTTGAGCAGGCGGTGCATCAGGTTCAAAACCGAGTGTTTCAGCAATAGAATGTTCAACCACGGCAGCCTTGCGAATATCGACCAATGCACCAGCTTTGAGCAAAGACGATTGATAATGCTCAGCGGTCTCTCTGTCCAGGTTGCGCTTAACCACAACGGGCCGACCAAAAAACATCTTATCAATACGCGCTGCATCGGCATTAAATAACTGGGCCAAGCGCTGCTTAACCTCCATAACCGGCAGCCCTGCAACTACGTCCCCGCGAAAAACCACTTCAAAACGTTCATCACTCATAACGTGCCCATCCCTAGATATTTAAACCTTTGATCATTAAATCCACTAATAACCGCACTATCGGTACCCAAGTCGACAAGATCCGTCCAACAACCTTAGTCTAACGATATGACGGTCTTGCAATGCTATCCAAAACCTATCGCCAACCAGGTAAATAGCCCCATGCCCATAGCCAATAGAACAGCCGCTGAACCTTGGTCTTTTGCCCTGCCCGACAACTCGTGGTGCTCCTCGCCAACCCTATCTACCACAGCCTCAACTGCCGAATTGAGCAATTCCGCAATTAGTACCAGTATAAGAGAACCTAACAACAACACCAATTCTACCGCTGAATCTGCCAATATCAGCGCAATGGGTATCAGAATGACACCCGCTATCACCTCCACGCGGAAAGCTTCTTCGTGCTTGAAACAGGATGCCAGTCCCTGACGGGAGTATGTAAACCCACCAACAATTCGTCGTTTCATCAAGCCGAAAACTGCCGCTTGTTTATCTTTCAAATGCCATCTCCATCAATCCGCTGATCCATTTCACGAGAGGGCTCCGCTTCTGTCGGGTGACCGACAATTTTGGCCGGCACACCCGCAACAGTGGTGTGTGGAGGAACGGGATCCAGAACCAGGCTGCCAGCACCAATTTTGGCACCCTCACCCACATTGATATTACCAAGAATTTTTGCCCCCGCAGCAATCAGGACACCACAACCAATTTTTGGGTGCCGATCGCCAGCCTGCGCACCCGTTCCTCCCAGAGTCACAGAGTGCAACATAGAGACATTATCGCCAATCACGGTTGTTTCTCCGATGACCAGGCCTGTGGCATGGTCAATCATAATGCCACGGCCGATCTTGGCACCCGGGTGGATATCAACGGCAAAGATTTCTGACACTCTATTTTGTAAATAAAGCGCCAGAGGTTGGCGGTTATTCCGCCACAGCCAGTTGGCCACGCGGTAGATCTGCAGGGCATGGAAACCCTTGAAATAAAGCAATGGCAAACAATACTGGTCACAGGCAGGATCCCGCTCGACATAGGCCGATAGATCCTTGCGCATACTGTCACAGATAGCAGGTTCTGCCGCCATGGCTTCAACAAACACTTCGCGAATGGTTAACGCCGATAACACGCTATTATCAATTTGCGCGGCTAAATTATAGGCCAGCGCCCCTTCCAGAGACTGGTGACTCAACACTGAATCATAAAAGAAGCTGGTCAATACCGGCTCCTGCTGTGCTAGCAGCTCTACTTCATAGTGGATCGTCTCCCACAATGAATCGCGACCCTGGTTCACCTGCGATTTTTTCTGCTTACTCATTACTCACTCGTGTTTTGCTGATGACTTGCTAAGGAAACCAGGAGAGATAAACCTCGAAATAATTTCATCAAGATTGGCTAGAATTGTATCCCGTAATACCAGATTACTATTGTCCAATACGTCACGAATAAATGACAGATCCACCTGGGCTTCAAACTGTTGTGCGACCGGCGCATAACTCAAATGCCAAGGTTCCGGTGCAACACCACCCCGGTCTACCGCGAAAGGCTCTAAAAAGCCATATGCCTCTGCATGGTCATCCAGCCAACAACGCAGCTCATAGAATGGGCCGCCCCTCTGATACTCAGCCGGAGTTAACTGTAGAACATAATCCGGGACAACTGCCCCAGCGTCCCAAATATCTATATCAGTGCCCCAGTGATGCCGAGAACAGCCCGGTAGCGCCGACCAACGCAAAATGGCAAATGCTTTTTCCCGATCATCCAGACGACTCAGGTTAATCGGCTGACCGTTATCAGCCAGCACTTGCCGCTGCCCACGGGCCTTGGCATTCCAGATCGCCAACTGGCGCTTATAGGAACGAAAGCCGCTGGCCACCTGAAGATCGAACCCCTGTTTAGACGCCGCCGCCTGTAAAGCGATAAAAGGTTCTATCACGGCCTCATGCAGCAGACAGCCAACACTTAATTTTCTCAAGTGCCGTTCGGTTTTTCCGCTCAACATATCCGATCTGATCTGCATAAACCCTTCAGGCCCACTCTAGGTACATAGTATTTAAGCACATTAATATGTGTAGCATTATTTTGCTATGCTGTGGCCACAACAAAAGAGGCAAGCACAAACAGGGAGCTGCTTACCATGCAAGAAGAACTCGAACAGTTTCAGGCAATTTACAACACCATCATAGAATTCTTTGTTACCTACAGTTTTCAATTACTCGGTGCTCTTATCATATTGCTAATTGGCATGCTGGTGGCGAACCGAGTAGCCCGGTGGGTGTTAGCATTATGTGAAAAGAAAGGCCTGGATATCACCCTCAGTCGATTTATAGGCAGCTTTGTAAGAATAGTCATCATTGTTGGGGTCGCCATAATAGCGCTAGGCAAGATAGGCATCAGTGTTACCCCGTTTGTTGCAGCTATCGGTGCTATTTCCCTAGGCGCTGGGTTGGCCGTACAGGGCCTGCTATCAAACTATGGAGCAGGACTAAATATCATTATCACCCGCCCGTTTGTTATTGGAGATACCATTACTGTTCAGGGCGAGACTGGCTTGGTGGATGAGGTCCATTTAGCCTACACCGTGTTAAAAGACGAGGATGATGTTCGAATCACTATCCCCAATCGCCATATCGTCGGTGAAATTCTCCATAACTCCGCAGCTAATAAACTGGCAGAAACTGTCGTTGGTGTCAGCTACGGTTCTAACCCTGAGAAGGTCATGGAAGTACTCCATGCGGTGTTGAAACAGCAGGGTGTCGCCGAAACAAGAGCACCATTGATCGGTATCGATAGCTTTGGTGACAGCAGCATTAACTTTGGCATCCGATTTTGGGTGCCCACGGAACGCTTCCACGAGTTACGTTTTGGTGTCAACAATGCCATTTACAATGCTCTGGATACCGCGGGTATCAACATCCCGTTCCCCCAAAGAGAAGTCCGCCTGCTCAACGAAACCCATTAACGAAAAAAGAGACACTGGTATCAGCAATGGTGCCAGTTTACCTCTCTCCCCATTCGATCAAATGCGGATCAAAACCAGAGGAAAGGCTTGGTTTTACCACCTCAAAACAGGGTGATAAATCAAAATCCCTAGGCGTAAAAAGGCTGTGGTGCCGGATATGAGGATTTCGCTGTAGGCCTCACGAAAGGCCGGGGCCAACGATTTCGCTACAGACACCTCTGGCAATATCGGATATCTAACTGACTGAAAAGACTATGCTATCAGCGACGAACAAATAGCCTGAGTTGAATCACCACTGCCCAATGGCAACACCCTTCGTTTCCAGCGATGGGGAACCGGAGGGGTCTGAATTAAATACCGTGTTAAATCCACAATGTTTTTAGGATCGTAACGGTGCCCCAATCTTTTCGTAGCAAAATCCAGCAATGAATTGATTTCATGCTCATCCAGCCCAACTGGCCGACAGATACGAGTGTGGAGTTTGGCATAGCATTCACGAGAAAGGGTTACCACTACCAATTCAGGGCTTACATAATGCAGCTCGGACAATCTTCTTGTCAGCTATCGACCAGCGCCAAGAAATCAACCCTGCTGACAAATTTACAGACCAACATCCAGAGATCCAGACTCTACGACGGTGATCGGAAACTTCCACCAGGCGGTACTTATTCTGGTTTCCAGTTCAAATTCTACCGGCCCACCACTACTGTTCATTAGCGACTCCAAGGCCCTAAATCCGCCAAAGATATTGGCAGTGGCCTGTAGTTTTATCGTGGACTGACTGAAAGCCGGGATGGGTTTTAATCCTGAGGAGACGCCACTAACCACCTTGTGCCCTTGCAGTTTGAGGTGATAGGACAGCCCGGAAATTTTAAGTGCAGCATCGTTTGAATTTAAGATATTTAAGGTGATCAGAAAACGTTGCTCAAGCCCCTGACGGGAAAGAGGCTCAATATTAGTTAATTGTACTTCAGGCTGTTGATACCCAGGCGTCCAGATGGCGCAGGAGGTGAGCAACCAGATCATGGCAAGCAGCCCAGTGCCCTTTATCGCTCTCGTGACTTTAATTTGCCCCATAAACAGCCTCTTCAATTAGTCATCTATATCCGGTTCAAAAAACAACCACATTACTTGTGGAAACTCAGCTCTGAAAGCTGACTCCACCTGATTAATCTGTTCAATCAATACTGTACCGCTACCGACGGGATGCACCTCTGCTTTCACAGCAACCATCACATCCGCGCCCATTTGCAGGGTGACGACATTAAATACCTTGGACACTGTAGACTGTTGCTGAAGAAAATTCACCATCGCTTTTTTCACCTGGGGCTTAACACCCTGGCCGGCGAGCAATGCTTTGACCTCAACCCCCACCAATAGCGCGATCACAATCAACAGTAGGCCAATGGTTATGCTCCCCAGAGCATCGTATAAAGGATCACCGGTGATCATCGTGGCAGACAGGGCTATCAAGGCAAATGTTAACCCCAGCGGGCCGCCAAGTCCTCGCCAAACACCACCAGCAACTCACTGTGCCGGGTTTCCCTGAACCAATGCCATAACGTCCTGCCCTGACGCACTTTGTTGATCTCTTTCAGACAACCAAGCAGCGACAGGCCTTCGGCGATCACGGCAAATAGCAGAACGCTAATTGCAATCCAGGGTGATTCCAATGGTTCCGGTGAATGAAGCTTATGCCAACCCTCATACACCGAAAAAATGCCACCCACGGAAAAGAGCAGCAATGCCACGATAAATGACCAGAAGTAGATTTCTTTACCGTAGCCCAACGGATAATCAGGCTAAGGTGGTCGTTTCGCCCGCTTCATGCCTAGCAGTAGTAACAACTGGTTTATCGTGTCGGCAAGGGAGTGAATAGCTTCAGCTAACATTGCGCCAGAATTTGTCACGGCAGCGGCGATCCCCTTGGCAATGGCAATAGCAGCATTTGCCATAAGAGCATAAAGAATACTTCTGATAGAATCAGCGCCACCTGACACAGGTTTTCTCCCAGCTATTGAATTTTTCGAAACAGATAGCATCTTATAGAGAGCAAACTACAGACACCACACTGACAGAGCAGACTAAGGAGACGTCGAGTGTTACGAATTGGGTTATTCATGGCAACCAACATTGCCATACTGGCATTGTTTACTATTATTTTTCAGGTTTTTGGGCTTGAGCAATATCTTGCCTCTCAGGGCATCAACGCCAACCTTGCAGGCCTACTCATCATGTGCGCCATGTTTGGTTTTGGTGGTTCACTGATATCACTACTGATTTCCAAGTGGATGGCCAAAAGAAGCTCTGGCACCCGAATCATTAGCCAACCCAGTACGCCCGATGAACGCTGGTTAATGGAAACTGTCGCCGATTTAGCCAAAAAAGCCGATATCGGTATGCCTGAAGTGGGCATATTCCCCGCCCAGCAATCCAACGCATTCGCCACAGGATGGAACAAAGACAATGCATTAGTTGCCGTCAGTGCGGGACTTCTACATCGATTCGATAAAGAAGAAGTCCGCGCTGTACTTGCCCATGAAATTGGTCACGTAGCCAATGGCGATATGATTACCCTGACACTCATTCAAGGTATACTGAATACCTTTGTCATGTTCTTTGCACGTATTCTTGGCTCGATCATTGACAAAGCTATCTTCAAAAATGAACGCGGTAACGGTATTGGCTATTTTGTTATTGTGATGGTGTTACAAGTGGTTCTCGGAATTTTTGCCTCGATGATTGTCATGGCCTTCTCCCGCTGGCGAGAATATCGGGCCGACAATGCCGGGGCTCAGCTGGCCGGGCGAGGTGCAATGATTGCCGCACTGCAAAAACTACAGGCGGAAACCCAGGCACATGTACCGAACCAGATGCCTGACACTCTCACCGCCTTCGGTATCTCCAGTGGCTGGAAACAACATGCCAGCCGGCTGTTTATGTCCCACCCGCCGCTGGAAGAACGTATCGATGCGCTACGCCGTGGTCTCTAACACATTGCAGCAGATCTGCAGGTTAGATGAGCTACCAGAATACGGTGGAAAAGAGCTGACATTGAACGGCGAAGCATACTTTGCCGTTCGTTTCGGTCAGAGCGTGTATGCCTATCGCAACTACTGCCCTCATCTGGGACTGCCGCTAAATCTAATGCCCGATAAGTTTCTGGATTATGACAAACGCTATATTCAGTGCAGCAGTCACGGGGCTCTATTTAAGATTGAAACCGGTTTATGTGTAGCAGGCCCCTGTCAGGGGAAATCACTGCAACCATTAGCCACCGAAATAATAGAAGGTACCGTTTTTATCGTTGCGCCGACTTCGGTAACAAACTCTGGCGCATAACCAGAATAACTCACCCAGAAGCATTGAATTTTACGACCTCGTCCCCATCTTACTTTTTAGCCATTAACCCCCCAGTCATTTAATGGAAATCCTCACAGGAGACCTCCCTTGGAACAATATCGTGGCACCACTATTCTCTCCGTGCGCCGCAATGGCAAAGTTGTCATCGGCGGAGACGGCCAAGTAACACTCGGCAATACCGTCATGAAGGGCAATGCCCGCAAAGTACGCCGCCTCTACAACGATCAAGTAATCGCAGGGTTTGCAGGTGGAACAGCAGATGCCTTCACTCTATTTGAGCGCTTTGAGGCGAAACTCGAAGAACACCGCGGCAACCTTACTCGCGCCGCTGTAGAGTTGGCCAAAGACTGGCGCTCAGACCGGATTCTGAGAAAACTGGAAGCACTGTTGGCCGTAGCCGATAAAGATGCATCCCTGATCATCACTGGCAACGGCGATGTCATTCAGCCCGAGGACGATTTAATCGCCATCGGTTCTGGTGGCCCCTTTGCCCAATCTGGTGCAAGAGCACTACTCGAGAACACCGACCTCGATGCCAGATCTATCGTAGAAAAAGGTTTGGAAATTGCAGGGGATATCTGCATCTACACGAACCATAACCGCACCATCGAAGAACTTGAATACTAAGCATTGAGATCTTGGGTATTAAACCCAAATACTGGACTTGGCTACTCATAAAAAGTAGCACTCGATGACTAGATAAATATGAATTAGAGAAGTGCCTGAATAACAATTATCTCGGGGCTTCAGAGACAAACAAGGTTTATTACCATGTCAAATATGACACCTCGCGAAATTGTCCACGAGCTGGACACGCACATCGTTGGTCAGGATGCCGCAAAACGGGCCGTTGCCATTGCCCTGCGGAACCGCTGGCGCCGTAT
Organism: Porticoccus sp.; assembly: GCA_041581635.1. Taxonomy (GTDB): domain Bacteria; phylum Pseudomonadota; class Gammaproteobacteria; order Pseudomonadales; family Porticoccaceae; genus Porticoccus. Next base: position 39,111 of record JBFICW010000008.1, read on the forward strand.
GCAGCTTACCCAAGAACTGCGTGCTGAAGTCACCCCCAAAAATATTCTCATGATTGGCCCTACCGGCGTCGGTAAAACTGAAATTGCCCGGCGATTGGCACGACTGGCCAACGCCCCCTTTGTCAAAGTAGAAGCCACAAAATTTACCGAAGTAGGTTATGTGGGCAAAGACGTGGAGTCTATTATTCGCGATCTGGTAGAAACCTCGGTTAAACAACTTCGCGAACAGGAAATGCACAAAGTTCAGCAGCGTGCCATGGATGCGGCAGAAGAGCGGGTATTGGATGCATTGTTGCCACCCGCTCGCGGCGTCGAAGAAGAACCGACAGAATCCACCACTCGTCAGGTATTTCGTAAAAAACTTCGCGAAGGTGAATTGAACGACAAAGAAATTGAAGTCGATGTCAGTGATGCCCCTATAGGCGTTGAGATTATGGCACCACCCGGCATGGAAGAAATGACCAATCAGCTTCAAGGTATGTTTTCTAATATGGGGAAAAACAAAACCAGCAAACGGAAAATGACCGTAGCCCAAGCCATGGCTCAAATCAGCGAAGAAGAAGCGGCCAAACTGGTTAACGAAGAAGAACTGAAAATCCGAGCCGTAGAATCCGCCGAACAAAACGGCATTGTCTTCATTGATGAAATCGACAAAGTAGCCAAGCGTGGCGAAACATCTGGTACCGATGTATCCCGAGAAGGTGTACAGCGCGATTTACTACCCTTGATCGAAGGCTGTACCGTCACCACCAAATACGGCATGGTAAAAACCGATCATATTCTGTTTATTGCCTCTGGTGCATTCCACTTTTCCAAACCCTCTGACCTCATCCCCGAAATGCAGGGCAGACTACCCATTCGTGTGGAGCTAACCTCACTCACCAGCGAAGACTTTGAACGTATTCTCACCGAACCCAGCGCTTCTCTCACCGAGCAGTACCGGGAACTTCTAGCCACGGAAGGCCTGGAAGTTAACTTCCATCCAGATGGTGTAAAACGGATTGCTGAAATTGCCTTTGAGGTCAACGAACGAACCGAGAACATTGGTGCCCGTCGCCTCCACACCATTATGGAGCGACTGCTGGAAGAAATTTCCTTCGAAGCATCCGACCTTGGAGCCAAAAATGAAACCATCAACATTAATCAAACCTATGTGGACGATCACCTGAACGATATTTCACAGAATGAGGATTTATCCCGGTTTATCCTATAACCTATGGCCTGCGTGCAAATTTAGATTCAAGGGTGCTTCTAAAAATAGTGATTTTTTTGTGAGAGCAAGGAAGCACCGCGCGCAAAACCGGAATGTATACGACATACATGAGGATTTGAGCACGGAGCTGACGCGAAAAAAGCGCATTTTTAGAGGTACACTTATATGGTTCCAACGAAAATAAAACTTCACAAAGAAGAGGGAAGCCTATCTCTGGAATACGCAGATGGAAGCCACTTCACCCTTACCGGTGAATACCTTCGCATACACTCCCCCAGCGCCGAAGTTCGCGGCCATGGCAGGGGGCAGGAAATCCTTCAACATGGTAAAAAAGAGGTCAAAGTTACCGGCCTGACACCCTCTGGTAACTATGCCCTGCAGCTCACCTTCAGTGACGGCCACGATACCGGCATTTATAGCTGGGACTACCTCTTTGATCTCGCCACCAACCACAGTAAATACTGGCAGAATTATCTGGCTGCATTACATGAGGCCGGAAAACGAAGGGAGGCCGACGTTCAGGTGGTTCAATTCCAGAACCCCAAATAAGATTGTGTTCAGTTTTGCTAAACGCTTACCACTTTTATTCGCTCAAGGAAAAACCCGAAACATAGCCCACCCCAATATAACCAACCCAAACAAATTCATTTGTAACACCCATAGAGTGCTATTATGAACGCCGCCCAAAACTACCCGTAGAGAACAACTTAAAAAAACCGGTAAAGGCCTATCGAAAACTAGTACGACTATGGATCTTATAACCATTGATAAAACTTCCGACTAAAGCTCAGGTAACCGTTCGCATAACCGGTGTTGTTTCTGCATCAGGCTTTTTAGTTTTGGCGATATACTCAACCAGCAACCCTGACCTGACCCCATTTCAGGAAGCCGTTCTTAAGATATTCTCACTGGTCATTTTAACAACACCGATTATCTATTTTTGGGTCATTAAACCCTTTGTTATGGCTCACCAAAACGCCATCGATCAAGCTCAACAAATGGCATGGATCGACCCGCTAACGCAACTAGCCAATAGGCGTCTTATATTGCAGCATATGGAAAAAACCCTCTCCAGTGCACAAAGGCATAAACTCTATGGTGCCGTCATGGTCTTGGATTTAGACGATTTTAAACCAATAAACGACCTCTATGGCCACGAATCAGGAGATGCGATGCTCGTCGAAGTTGCAAAACGTCTCAGATCGGCCACCCGAAAAGAAGATATTATCGGCCGTCTGGGAGGCGATGAATTTATTGTCGTCATGAGTGACCTGAATAACAATAAACAGGAGGCCCTTATAAGAGCAGAGTTTATAGCCGACAGACTCATCCAGGCGATAGGCAAACCACTGGCGTTTGACGGAAGAAAACTACAGGTTAGTGCCAGTATCGGTATACGCTTTTTGGATTACGAGAAGCAAGCCTCAATAGATGAACTCTTCAACGAGGCTGACACCGCCATGTATTTAGCGAAAAAGGCTGGAAAAGGACAAGCTGCTTTTTATCAATCATAACCGCCTTACCTATGTTCCAGCTTGCCTTCGCTTACAACCCCATGGAAGTTTTATCGCCTCAATACAACTAAAAACCAAGGTGATAAAAAGGGCTGAGACAAATTAATGTATTCATCTTCAGCCCCATTAACAAAATGTGTCTGCTTAGTAAAAACCGTACTATTTTATGAACAGCATTTCCTGATATTTGGGTAATGGCCACAGTTCATCGTCCACAAGCCCTTCCAATGCATCAGCATGCTTTCGAACTTCAAGCATCAAGCCACAGATAACATCTGAACAATGTTTCATATGCGCTTCAACAGAAGCAAAATCATGTTTTCCCAATGCAGCGCCAAGCTCAGCAACAGAAGACATCATGGCATTTGCCTCTGATACGACCGTTTCGATACCGGTATTTTCCAGGCCCAACCCCATGCTGGATAGACTGGATGATATTGACGTCAGGTTAGACATATACGCTATGGCGGCGGGATAGATTTTAGTGGTAGCAATATCTATCACCAGCTTAGATTCCACCTCAATGGCTAAAATATATTGCTCGGCATAAACCTCAAAACGACTCGCCAACTCGGTTGGAGAAAGCACTCCAGTACTTTCGAACAGGCTGACCACTGAAGGGTCTTTATAGGCTGGCAATGCATCCGCTGTGGTTGGAATATTCTTTAAACCACGTTCTTCCACTGCCGTTGTATGCCAGTCTGATGAGTAACCATCTCCGCCAAAAATCACATTACCATGCAGCTCCATTAATTCTTGAAGAACCACAATAACGGCTGCCGTTTGATCTTTTCCATCGGACAATGCCGTTTCAAGCTTTTCGGCTATCCAGTGAAGCGAGTCTGCCAACATCGTATTCATCGCCACCAATGGGCCTGAAACCGACTGCGATGATCCCACAGCTCTAAACTCAAAACGGTTGCCGGTAAAGGCAAATGGGGATGTCCTGTTGCGATCACCCGGATCACGCTCAAATGACAGTATCTGGGACAGCCCGAGATCCATCAGACCACCCTCCGCCTTTTCAAGCAGCTTTCCCGCTTTTATATCTTCAAAAACACTTTCTAACTGATCACCCAAATAAACGGACAAGATAGCAGGAGGCGCTTCATTAGCGCCGAGACGATGATCATTTGCAGCAGAAGCGATAACCGCCCTGAGCATAGGGCCATACAGATGAACACCGCGTATTACCGCACCACAGAACAATAAAAAATTGAGATTATCATGGGGCGTATCACCGGGATCCAGTAGATTGCCTTGCGTAGCGTTACCGATTGACCAGTTCACATGTTTCCCGGAGCCATTCACACCCGCAAAAGGTTTTTCATGGAGCAGGCAAAGAAAACCGTGTTCCTTTGCCGTACTTTTCATCACCGTCATCAAGAGTTGCTGGTGGTCGGCGGCGACATTTGCCGCTTCAAAATAAGGGGCTATTTCAAACTGACCGGGAGCAACTTCGTTGTGGTGTGTTTTAGCGGGAATTCCCAGCTTATAGAGTTTGTCTTCAAAGTCTTGCATGAACACCTGAACGCGTTCCGGAATGGCACCGAAATAATGGTCATCAAACTCTTGGCCTTTGGCTGATGGTGCACCGAATAAAGTACGGCCAGCCAACAATAGATCGGGGCGATTATTAGCAAAACACTCATCAACCAAAAAGTATTCCTGCTCGGCACCGCAACTGGAGTTGAGCGGGGCAATATCGGTTTCTCCCATTAACGAAAGTACTTTGGTCGCGGCCTTGTTCATTGCTGCATTAGAACGTAGTAAAGGAATTTTTTTATCCAGCGCCTCGCCCGTCCAGGACATAAACACGCTAGGAATCATCAATGTTGCCCCGTTGGCCGTATTCATCACATACGCCGGACTGGTGGGATCCCAAGCCGTGTAACCTCGCGCTGCGTTGGTCATCCTCAAGCTACCATTGGGGAATGATGAGCCATCAGGTTCACCCTTTATCAATAGGCTACCGGTAAACTCAGTGATCGCGCCGCCATCAGAATTCGTGACAATAAAACCATCGTGCTTCTCTGCCGTCAGGTTCGTCATCGGATAAAAAATATGAGAGAAAAACTTTACTCCTTTCGATAAAGCCCAATCCTTCATTGCCGCCGCAACCACATCGGCCGTAGCTGAATCAAGAGGAGCCCCAGTCTGAACTGTTTTCTTAATCGCTTTGAACGAATTTTTTGATAACGCTTCTTCCATTGTGGCCAGATCAAACACATCAGAGGCCCAGATTTCGCTCAACGGAGATGGCATAACGCACGACTTTGGTGCTCGATCTACAATTTTGGCAATCGTTTGAATACGTGATTGATTTCCACTCATGTTCATTTTCCTCACCCGGTAAGCTAAAAATGGGCTGCCAGACATGATGTTTGCCATCACTAACAGCCCTCCTTCCTCTTAACAAAGCAAGAACCAGGCCAAACAAAAAAACAAAGCGTTGAAATTGTCTTTAACATAAACGAGCGAGGCGCCATCAACTTCTAGGAAACATAAGTCCTGATGTGGATGAAGAGCCGATGGCATTACAGTGGTAAGTGTCCACGGGTATGGGGGAAGCCGATGGGCAAACAGAAATGATAATTTTCCTTAAATGTCGCCGCCCCCTACCCCCTTTAGTTCGCTGTAATATGAATATTTAGCTCTCTGGTCTGGTTGCTTCAGGGCCAGCGATCGACATAGCTTTTATATAAGCGGGTCGTTTGGAAATCCTTTCTACATAAGCAACGACATTGGGCAGATCATCAATAGCACGAGCACCAAAAGCCGGGAGTGTCGTAAGGTTAAATGCCGTCAAAATATCAGCATTAGTCAGTTCTGGACCCGCTAAATAATCAGACTCGCCCAAGCGTTGATTTAAATATTGATAATGGGCTTCCTCTCGACGCAGTGATGAGATAACAACAGGATTATCTTGCATTTCTGCTTCTTTTTCGCCAACAACTGCCTTCACAAAAAAGACCATTAACGCATTGGCATTAAACTGTAGCCAATAAAGATAGTCAGTATAATTTGACGCATCTGGGGCAACACTTAATTTACCGTCGCCATAACGATGGCTAATATATTCAGCAATAGCCATGGATTCGGCAAGAACAAGGTCGCCATCTTTGATGACCGGCGCTGTACCCGCAGGGTGCAAAGCTCTGTATTCCTCAGTAGCGAGGATATCTTCTCCTCGATCATACCATTCGAGTTTATAAGGCAAACCCAGTTCTTCCATAAGCCAAACAATACGATCTGATTGCGAAACTCCGAGGTGATAAATTGTTATCATGATTTTTAACTCCTTGTTAATTGAAAAAATAATGTAATTACGAAGATGGTTACAGGCCTGCTATCGGTGTTTAAACCTCCAGGCAAATTTTACCAAAATGACGATTACTCTCCTGATACTGGAAGGCCTCAACTATGTCTTCAACAGCAAACTGCTTGGATATAACAGGCTTCAAACCAGTGCTATTGATCGCTCTGATCATTTCTTGCTGCTGTTGACGGCTACCAACCAGAACCCCTTGCAGACGAATCTGTTTCACCAACGCAGGTACCAGCGGGATATCGCCCCCGGTTCCGGTAAGAATACCGATAACAGAAATATGTCCGGCAACCCGCACTGCTTCCATTGACTGCACCAGCGTCGAAGGGCCACCGACCTCAACAACATGGTCGACACCACGACCACCCGTTAATTTTCGGGCAACTTCCCCCCAATTAGGCGTGGTGCGGTAATTAATCAGGTGATCGGCGCCAAGTGCCTTCATGCGCTCAAGCTTTTCGTCCGACGAGGAAGTAGCAATCACCGTAGCACCGGCCAGCTTTGCAAACTGCAATGCAAATACTGACACCCCGCCAGTACCTTGGACCAAAACAGTCTCGCCGGGTTTGATGCCATCATCATTCATCAGTGAACGCCATGCTGTAAGTCCAGCAGTGGTCAATGTAGCCGCTTCTACGTGGGAATAGCCTTCAGGTGCCAGCGTGAACGATGTGGCTGAGGCAGTAACCATTTCACGGGCATAGCCATCAATGCCGTCGCCCGGAACTGTGGCAAAACCTTCCACCTCGGGTTCACCATTGATCCACGTCGGGAAGAAAGTACTAACTACAGAATCCCCTACGGAAAAATCGGTAACCCCAACCCCCACCTTAACAACCTCGCCAGCGCCGTCAGCCATAGGAATGCGCTGCTCCGTGGGTCCCCAGGCACCACTTACTACGGCAAAGTCATGGTAATTCAGGGAGTTTGCCCGTAGGCGCACCGTAATTTCACCGGCTTGCGGCTCTGGTGCGTCATAGATACCAACAAATACATTGTCATAGCCACCACCAGGACGTAAAAAAATAGCTTTGCTTGTCATTAAAGACTCCTTCGACTTGGGTTGTTGAGATGATTACCTTTCAATTAATTCTATATTTCCCAAAACAACGAAATTTTATCTGAAAACTTTACTTACAATTCTTTCTGCAAATGCTGGGCGAAAGACTGGATGACCGCCTCATTCCGACGGAAATAAGTCCACTTACCGATCCGGGTTGCCGTCAGAAACCCGGCCCTTTGTAAAATTGCCAAATGGGTGGACGCTGTTGACGCCGATAGCTCAGCTTTTTGCTGGATATGCGTCATGCAGATACCCACTCCCTCAGGGTCTTCGTGATCCTGAGGCGGAAAGTTATCCCGTGGCTGCTTAAGCCACTCCATAATTTGCATGCGAGTGTCATTACTAAGTGCTTTAATCTGTTCAAGAATCATGGTTAACGTTACGTTTATTTACGAAATGATGCAAGTTATTTTAGATGATCGTCAATGACCACGAATTTATAAAAAAAGAAACAAGGGAGCGTATCTATTTTTAACAAATTATAACGTTACTCTCTATTGGGTTTTTCTGGTATTAACGCCGAGTCTTTGTGGGGCTTTTCTTTGATGACTTCCTTTTAATTCCAGAGCTCTTAGCTCCCGAATTTTTAGCTGCACGATACTTCGGCGCCTGCCCACTGGGCGGCAAACCCGTATGTTTTGTCAGCGCACGCCTGCCACCTCTCGCTTGTTGCTGCTGCCTATCTTGCTGACGTCCTTTCAGTTCAGCCTCTTCTGAAGGCACTAGCTGGTGTTTGCCGCTACCAATCAGTTTAGCCAAACCCGCTTTCTTTAGGGCCTCACGAACCAGTGCCCAGTTATCCGGGTCATGGTAGCGAAGTAAGGCTTTATGCAATGTGCGTTGGGCTTTGGTTTTCGCACTGAAGATTTTGTCGCTTTTATATTTCACTTTCTTAAGCGGGTTTCGCTCGGCGTGGTACATGGCCGTTGCGGAACACATGGGTGACGGATAGAAGTTCTGTACCTGATCCACCCGAAACTCATTCTGCTTTAACCACACGGCCAGGTTGATCATATCTTCATCGGTGGTGCCGGGGTGTGCCGAAATAAAATAGGGAATCAAATACTGTTCTTTACCCGCTTCTTTTGAATATTTGTCGAACATTTTTTTGAAGCGGTCATAGGTACCCATACCCGGCTTCATCATCATCGACAATGGACGATCTTCAGTATGTTCCGGTGCAATTTTTAGATAGCCCCCCACATGGTGGGTGACGAGTTCTTTTACGTATTCCGGGTCTTCCACCGCCAGGTCGTAACGCAAACCTGAGGCAATGGCCACACGCTTCACACCGGGTACAGCTCTGGCGCGTCGATAGAGTTGTGTTGTGGGGCTGTGATCCGTTATCAGGTTTTTACAAATACCCGGGAACACACAGGAGGGACGGCGGCAGCTTTCTTCGATTTCCTTACTCTTACAAGTCAGGTGGTACATGTTTGCCGTGGGACCACCCAGGTCGGAAATCGTGCCGGTAAAACCAGGCACCATATCCCGAATTTTTTCGACTTCACTGATAATGGAATCTTCCGAACGGCTTTGAATAATCCGCCCTTCGTGCTCGGTGATAGAACAAAAGGTACAACCGCCAAAACAGCCACGCATAATATTGATGGAGAAGCGGATCATTTCGTAGGCGGGGATTTTTGCATCGCCGTAAGCAGGATGTGGCACGCGTTGGTAGGCGTGATCAAACACCCAATCCATTTCATCCGTTTCCAGAGGAATCGGTGGAGGATTCACCCACAGTTCGTGTATGCCGTGACGTTGCACTAATACCCGCGCATTACCGGGGTTAGTCTCTTTGTGAAACACCCGCGATGCATGGGCATAAAGCACCGGGTCATTTCTAAGTTTTTCGTAGGACGGTAGCCGAATATAGGTCTGCTCATCTCGAGCGGCTTCAGCATCGTCAACCTTCGCCTCGGAACTGGGCAAAATAGTCACCACTTGAACATCAGCAGATGATGCGGGTGTATTTGAAGCGCAGCTTGCTGGATCTGTTTGATCAGTTCGCTGATAAGGGCTTAGCAGTGCGTCTATCTTCCCCGGCGCATCGATGCGGGTGGAATCGATTTCTCGCCAACCATCCGGGACAGTTTTACGAATAAACGCCGTTCCCCGAATATCAGTAATATCCGAGACCTTCTCCCCGCCAGCAAGACGATGGGCAAGATCAATAATTGCTCGCTCGGCATTACCGTAGAGCAGGATATCTGCGGTGGAATCTACCAAGACAGAACGTCGAACAGAATCAGACCAGTAATCGTAATGAGCCAGGCGGCGCAGGCTCGCTTCTATGCTACCAATCACCAGCGGTACATGTTTGTAAGCTTCTTTACAGCGCTGGGAATAGACCGTGACAGCACGATCTGGGCGTTTACCCCCTTCATTGTGGGGTGTATAGGCGTCGTCATGCCGCACACGACGATCTGCAGTATAGCGGTTGATCATCGAATCCATATTGCCCGCGGTGACGCCAAAAAACAGATTGGGCTCACCGAGTGCCATAAATGGGTCTTTGGAGGTCCAGTCTGGCTGGGCAATGATGCCAACTCTGAAACCCTGAGCTTCAAGACTACGACCAATCACAGCCATACCAAAGCTGGGATGATCCACATACGCATCACCCGTGACGAGAATAATATCGCAGCTATCCCAGCCCAACTCGTCCATTTCGGCCCGAGACATGGGCAAAAACGGTGCCGTACCATAGCACTCAGCCCAATATTTACGATGGGAGAATAGCGGTGCAGCCGTTTGGGCTGAATATCCTTTGGTGGTGTAGGTCATAACGGCCGGCAAATCGAGAAAGGTCACGCATTATACAGAAAGGTTACAGGGGTATGAAAACATGTGTTTAATCCTTCCCGCTCAGATCATTCACGTATAAAGTGGCCAAAAACTGGTTGGAACTCCAGATAAAATGACAACAGCGCACTTTTTGATCTAAAACGAGTACCTGTTATCCATAATGACAGTGTCGTATATGTCGAGACAGCCTAATAGTAGAGTGATAAAAATTGACTAAACCCACTTCAAAAAAAGTCATCGGTAGTGAAGAATGGTGTTCATTCCCAGAGTTGGGAGTTCCCGCCATCAAAGCCAGGGTCGATTCCGGGGCAAAAACCTCTTCGATTCACGCCTTTAACATCCAGCCTTTTCGCCGTGGCAAGCAGTCTTGGGTGAGCTTTGAAATCCATCCAATACAAAATAATCGCCGGACTGTTATCCGATGTGAGCGACCCATTGTTGATAAACGGGTCGTAAAGAGTTCCAGTGGACTGACAGAAACACGATATGTGGTATGTGCCGCAGTTAAACTTGGCAGTGATCTCTGGGACATAGAACTCACTCTGGCAAATCGAGATTCCATGGGTTTCAGAATGCTGCTGGGTAGAGAGGCCATGCAGAACCGTTTGATTGTCGACCCTTCCGAGAAATGCATCTTTGGGCAAGTTAATAGCAAGGCAATCTCCACCATGTATGGACGGGAAGAATCAGCCAAAGGTGGCCTTAAAATCGGTCTCCTGGCCACCGATGAAGAGTTATATAGTAACCAGAGGTTACTGGAGGCGGGGGAAGAGCGTGGCCATGAGATGATCTTTTTGAATGTCCAGCAGTGCTACATGAAGTTGGATGCACTAGAACCCGAAGCTCATTACCGGGGGGGCAAACTACTCAATGATGTCGAGGCCGTCATCACGCGCATTCGACCCAGTGTGACCTTTTATGGAACAGCGCTAACGCGGCAATTTGAGAGCATGGGTATTTATACCACCAATGCTTCACAGGCTATCGCCCAATCCAGAGACAAACTTTTTTCACTACAGCTCATGCTTAAAAATGGCATTAATATTCCCACGACAGGTTTTGCCAACTCCCCCATGGATACCAATGATCTAATCGATATGGTTGGAGGTGCCCCGTTAATCGTTAAATTATTGGAGGGCACCCAAGGTAGAGGGGTCGTCTTGGCAGAGACAAAGAAAGCCGCCGATAGTGTGATAAATGCCTTTAAGTCCCTAAGGGCCAACCTGTTGGTGCAAAAATTCATCAAAGAAGCGAATGGCAAAGACCTGCGGTGCTTTGTGATTGATGGAAAAGTTGTTGCCTCAATTGAGCGAACCGCAGCACCGGGAGAATTTCGAGCAAACATACACCAAGGTGGCACAGCCTCGGTGGTAAAAATAACCCCGGAAGAGAGAACCCTTGCCGTCAAAGCCGCTAAAATTCTGGGCTTGCAAGTAGCCGGTGTCGACATTATCAGATCTCAATCTGGACCACTGCTGCTGGAAGTCAATTCATCACCAGGGCTGGAAGGTATCGAGTCAGCCACAGGAAAAGATATTGCAGGAATGATTATCGCGTCCATCGAAAAGAAACTTAAATGGAAACGACAACTACCCAATACTTAATGAATAGAATATCCACTTAAAAACATTGTCATAAGCATATTAAGATGAAAATGTATTATGCAATACCTTGCGTTAAAATGCTGCTTGGCCAAGCTTTAATGGTCGGCCCATAAAAATGTTTTATTAATATATTTCAAGGGATTATAAACTCAGCATGAAAATAGTTGTTATTTTATCGTTACTCGCGGTTTACCTGTTGTCGGTCAGTTTTGTGACACAAACAATTTCAAAAATCGGCGCCATAAAGTCCGTAAAAAGTTACCGAATAAAATATATTAGTAAAACGATAAATCTAGTTTTGTCTGGATTTTTTGTCATTCTATTATTTTTATTTCTTGGTATTGAGTACTCACAACTATCGTTATTTTTGTCTTCCGTTTTTGCCGTTCTCGGGGTCGCACTCTTTGCCCAATGGTCAATTCTTAGCAATATAACGGCCAGCCTCATTATTTTCTTCGCCTTTCCCTATCGCGTGGGTGATGCCGTGAAAATAATAGACAAAGATGACGATATTTCAGGGATCATCGAAGAGATATCCCTGTTTCACGTGATTATCAAAAAAAACGATGACTTAATCACCTATCCAAATACGTTGATCTTACAAAAAGCGGTCATTAAATTGGCACAATTACCACTCACTACCGATATAGCTTCAGAAAATACTGAAGCGACTGAAAATGATCACTAAGACTACGAACATCAGCAAGATAACGTGCAACACCCATGGGATTAGATAGCACCAATATGATTGCTCCCCTACTGCTTATTTTTATCGTTCTATTTGTCTTTTTAGCCTTCTATATACCCCCATGGCGAAATCGTCGAATTCGCAATAAACCTTTCCCCGAGAAATGGACTGAGATATTAGCGGCCAACTTGCCAGTCTACTCTGCCCTTAAACCAGACGAGAAACACAGGTTACACCAGCTAATCAATCTGTTTATTACCAAAAAACACTTTGTGGGTTGCGCAGGATTAGATATCACTGATGAAATAAAAGTGAGTGTCGCTGCAGAGGCCTGCTTGCTGCTACTTAATCATCCGAAAACAGCAGTGTATCCAACGCTCTATTCTGTTTTGATCTACCCTACAGCCTTCAAAATTGAGCGCGAACAGCTACAAGCGGATGGCACGGTAGTGATGGCCGCCAATAACTTGTCCGGTGAATCTTGGAGTAATGGCAAGGTGATACTGTCTTGGGGTGACGTGGTCGCTGGTGCGTCAGATTTCACCGATGGTCACAATGTAGTGTTACATGAGTTTGCCCACCAGTTGGACGCCGCTTCCGGCTCAACCAACGGAGCACCGCCACTTCGACGAAACAGTTACGGCTCATGGGCTGCGGTACTGTCGGAGGAGTTTGAAGCGCTGAAGGGTGCAAGCTTAAGCCATCATAAGACAGTGATGGATCAATACGGTGCAACCAATCCGGCAGAGTTTTTTGCCGTAGCTACGGAAACTTTTTTTGAAAAACCCCAGCAGTTATACCTAAAGCATCCGGCATTGTTTGAGGAGCTACAAGAATATTACCAAACCGACCCAAGACAATGGGTTCGGTAACACCGTCAATTTTTCATAGTAAAGATTGTTAAATTTCAAAAACCGCAGCAACGCTATTGGGCTTGTTAAATGTTAACGGGTTGGCTGGGATTCACCCCAACAGATCCAAAGCCACAGCTTCGGCAACTTTAATCCCGTCTATGCCGGCAGACAATATACCGCCAGCATAACCTGCGCCCTCGCCTGCGGGGAACAAGCCTCGAGTGTTGATGTTTTGGAAGTCTTTTCCACGTTTGATGCAGATCGGTGCTGACGTTCTGGTTTCGACGCCCGTTAACACCGCATCAGACATTGAAAACCCTTTTATCTTCTTATTAAACTCGGGAATGGCCTCACGAATAGCCTCGACCGCAAACTCGGGTAAAGCCCGACTTAAGTCACCCAGGCTAACACCGGGCGAGTAGGATGGCGTGACACTCCCTAACGCCGCCGATGGCTTTCCCTCTAGAAAATCACCCACCAATTGTGCGGGAGCATGGTAGTTTTCGCCACCCAGCTGAAAGGCCAGAGCTTCGAGTTGACGCTGCAAATCAATGCCGGCCAAGGGGTGTTCGGGGTAATCTTTTTCTGGTTCTATCCCCACCACAATGGCGGAGTTGGCATTGCGCTCGTTGCGTGAATATTGCGACATACCGTTGGTCACCACACCGCCCTCTTCCGAGGTGGCCGCAACAACAGTGCCTCCAGGGCACATGCAAAAGCTGTAAACACTTCGGCCGCTCTTACAGTGATGCACCAACTTATAGTCTGCTGCACCCAAAATAGGATGGCCCGCTTGATCACCGAACCGGGCTTTGTCGATAATAGATTGTGGATGTTCGATACGAAACCCGATGGAGAACGGCTTGGGTTCAATATAGACCCCCTGCTCCAGCAACATTTGGAAACTATCCCGAGCACTATGGCCTATGGCCAAAATAATATGCCGGGTTTCCAGTGTTTCACCGGTACTGAGTGTGACCCCGGTGATCTGGCCTAAGCTTTGTTCTTGTTCCTGAGCTTGTTCCCGGCCTTGGTCTTCACTGCCACCCAACGCTTCCCGATGAATAACTTCCACTTTACTACCAAAGCGAATCTCGCCACCAAGGGCAATGATTGTCTTGCGAATATTTTCAACCATCGTCACCAATTTAAAGGTGCCGATATGTGGTTTGCTGACGTACATGATTTCTTCTGGGGCACCCGCTTTGACAAATTCAGTAAGCACTTTACGACCCAGATGACGCTTGTCTTTAACCTGGCTATACAGTTTTCCATCAGAGAAAGTGCCCGCGCCTCCCTCACCGTATTGCACATTTGATTCGGTATTAAGCTTTCCCTCTCGCCACAGCCCCCAAGTGTCCTTTGTGCGCTGTCGAACCTCCTGGCCTCGCTCTAGCACAATGGGTTTGAAGCCCATTTGCGCCAGCACCAATGCGGCCAAAATACCACAGGGGCCAAAGCCAATAACGATGGGACGCTGCTGCTTTCCAACTGGAAACTCATCCCTGACATCTGCAACAAAATGATAGGCCGTATCGGGGCTTGGCCTCACAAAAGACTGGTCGGCAAACTGCTCTAGCACCCGCTGTTCTGCGCTATCGGTTAAGATCACATCGAGCTGATAGATTAGCTGGATATTGGCTGTCTTGCGGGCATCATAGCTCCGTTTGAACAGATTAAAGCTCAACAGTTCCTCGTCACGGACATTCAACCGGCTAAGAATAGCAGTGTGCAGTTCGTCATCGGTATGATTGAGCGGTAGTTGTAGGTCACTGAGTCGTAGCATAATGGTTTAACGCCGCTGCCGGTTATAGTAAGAAAGGTTGGAGCTAACTTGCAGGCAGGGCTTTTAGGCTTGCGCAACAGCCCTGATTTTAACATAAGGTCAGTACAAATTAAGCTATTCGATAGTGACGTAATCAGATGCTTTCCAGCAGATAACACAGCTATTTTTTCTTATCACCTATTGCCCCCATACTTAACATGTCTGACGCAAGTGGAAATAAATAATGAACGAGCATGAAAAGATAAATTACGTCGAATTCCCAGCCAGCAATATTCAGGCAACCCAGGCTTTTTTTGAAACTGCGTTTCATTGGTCATTCCAGAAATATGGCCCGGACTACATTGCATTCTCAAATCAAGGCATTGACGGAGGATTCTTTAAGTCTGAATTGAAGTCGTCCAGCGAACATGGGGCCGCACTTATTGTTCTCTATAGCCATGACCTCAAAGCAACCCAAGCCAACATTGAGCGCGCAGGCGGGATCATCGTAAAACCAATATTTTCGTTTCCTGGCGGCTGTCGCTTTCATTTTACCGAGCCCAGTGGCAATGAACTGGCAGTATGGTCTGACATTACCGTTTAACCGGTACAGACAAGCCATAGCACCCACTAGGCAAACACCCTGTGAACTGGTGCAGCTGATATTTATCAACAGCTGAGATATTATAGACCGACGTATGCGGGGTTAACTCAGTTGGTAGAGTGTCAGCTTCCCAAGCTGAATGTCGCGAGTTCGAACCTCGTACCCCGCTCCATTTTCACGCATTATTCCTATTGGTCGCACCAACCCACTTAGGTATACTTCTCGCGCTTTCTTTGGCCACCTCTCAGTGGTCATTTTTTCTTTGTTTTAGACAGGTATTGTTATGCAGGTGGTTCGCTGGGTTTTAGGTTCATTGATTTTATTCTTTAACTGGGTTTTCACTCCCAAAAGCATTAAAAGAGATTCCGCTCTGCAGGTAAAAATAGATCGGCAAACTGCTAAGTTGTCCTTGTATCAATACCCAGCCTGCCCCTTCTGTGTGAAGGTTCGTCGAGCGATGAAACGAAACAGCTTAAATATTCAAACAGTGGATGCAAAACGCTGTGAAGCCAGTAAAAAAGAACTGGTAGAGGGTGGCGGAAAGCTAAAGGTTCCCTGCCTAAGAATTGAAGAGAATTCTGGCAATGTTCGCTGGATGTATGAGTCCTCAGAGATTATCCAATATCTGGAAGGTCAGGTTTCTGCCTGCCAGGAAGCCGCTTAAGACAAAACAACGAACACACTGGAAAGGTCGGACAAGGCTTTTAATCAAGGTCTTGTCTGACCTTTGTCCATATGGGTTTTTATAGCGCTTTATTCTAATTTATTAATCTTCGTCTTCGCTTTTTTCCTAGGTTCTGTTTTCCTAGGTTCTACCCTTTTAAACCGCCTTACTTTGTGACCAATTTCCCACCCCTATAAACGCTACGGCAGTGTTTACACTCATACTTAACTGGCTGACACTGCAGTGTATGCTGCTCTTCCAATGTAGCCTGGTGACAAAGGGGGCATGGCAATTTAACTTTTTCACAGACAAGAGCTGTCAATTTTCTAGCCACAAAAAATGTCACGAATACGGCAATACTTATTGAAAATATTTTTCCAATCGTTGAATAAAAATTGGGCCCAGAATCTAACCTCCAGCCAACCATCAACACGAGAGACAATCCAACGGCTATACCCGCGACACCAGACACTAAAAAGGCCAGAAAGATGTACCACATCCTTTTGGCTTCAGCTAATTTCAGATTGTTAAAATGATTCATCCACGGATATATTATTCACAACACATATGACCGGACATCAAACAACTCACCTTTTCATTTGTTGCTTCAAAAACTCAACAGCAAGGGGGAATCCGGCATCGGCGGACTTAGTAATCCAGGTATCGGCCTTTAAGTCATCCCGCGCAACGCCCATCCCGTTATAGTACAAACTTCCCAACCCATACATTGCCGGCGCATGTCCTTTATTTGCTGCCTGCTCATACCATTTTGCCGCGACGGAATAGTCTTGTGTTACACCTGAACCGGATTGATAGGCTCCCGCAGTATAAAACATGGCGTTAACGTGGCCCTGCTTGGCTGCTTTTTCATAGTATTCCAGAGACTTTTCCAGGTCTATATCCGTTCCCCAGCCTTCTTTGTACAAAATAGCCAGACCATATTGCGCGTCGGCATCGCCCTTTTCAGCAAGGGGCAAGATAATCGAAAACCCTTCTTTTAGGTTTCCAGCTCGAATTTCGGTGTAACCTTCTTCAAGGGTGCTGGCGAATGAAAAGGCGGAAAAAACAAGCCCGAAGAAGATACTTAAATATTTCATAGATATTACCTGTAGCTCATCATATTAGGACATTAAGCATTTATTTTGTGTAGCGTATGACCACCACAACACTGAAGACAACCAACTGATTTACAAACATTTTTCTGACATCAAATTACGCCAGCGAGAGTAAAACCCGGTTACCATCCATCAGCCCAGCTGTCAGTAGATCAGTTCGCCAGTATATTCATATTGCGAACTACTGAAAAGTCAGCACAACAAGGGCTGCGATAACAAAAACCCATCATCAAGGTCAAAAACTGCGATACCCCACAACCCATTGTTGATCTATGACCAACAAAAGGTAACTTTTGTTCGTAAAACATCGTGTATCTCCGGTTTTCCAGTTAAGTTAAGCTCTCTTTTTATATGTCTATAACCTTTAATTAAGCAGAAAAGATTCGCCCCATGGAAAACACAGCCTATTTTTACCGCACCGCTATTTTCACTCGCACAAACAATGAGGTTGCGTTAGCCGATATCAGTCAACCTGGTAACACAACACCCCTGGATGACTGGATGGGTATTGTCGTATCCCTAGCCGATGGCCAGCATACTATTCAAGAATTAGTAGATTACATGCGCGTCCAGTATCAACAAGCCCCCCAGAATTTAGAGGAAACCCTTCATTCTGTTATTGAGCGCCTACAGGAAGGTAAAATCATCCAACTTAGCGAACAAGCCGTGGAGTTACCTTATTATTTGGCCTCGCCCATTGAAGAGCTGGATATCGATAAAGCGACAGATTTAATCCGTAAAGATGGATATAGCCCGCATTAAACAGACCACAGTAGTCACAACATCGCAACGCGTCTCGATAAAAAAACGGCAGGCGGGATAAGCGCGGTGATTCAATATGTTGATGTTGTGATTGTTGGTGCCGGACTTTCTGGTATCGGCTCCGCCTGCCACCTGCAAAACCTGTGTCCCAATAAAAGTTACCTTATTCTGGAGAGCCGAAAGTCAATGGGGGGAACCTGGGATATTTTCCGCTATCCAGGCATCCGATCTGACAGCGACATGCATACGCTGGGATACAGTTTCAAACCCTGGCGTCACGAGAAGGCCATTGCCGACGGCCCGTCGATCCTCAACTACGTCAGAGAAACCGCTAAAGAACACAATATTGACCGACACATTCGTTATGAGCAAAGGGTAACAAAGGCCTCCTGGTCAACCGAACATGCTCGCTGGGCCATTGAAGTTCAACGTACCGACACCGGTGAAACGATTAACTATCAGTGTAACTTTTTACTTATGTGTGCTGGCTACTATCGATATCAGGCTGGCTATACCCCTAACTTCAGTGGCCGTGAACGCTTTAAAGGCCGGATCATTCATCCACAGAAGTGGCCCAAAGACCTCAACTACCAGGGCAAAAAAATCATCGTTATTGGTTCTGGTGCAACAGCGGTCACCCTAGTACCAGAATTAGCCAAAATGGCTGGGCAGGTGGTAATGCTGCAACGGTCACCGTCCTACTTCTTGTCATTACCCGACAGAGACATTATTGCCAACTTTTTAAGGAAGGTACTCCCCGAATCATGGGCTTACGCAATTAGTCGCTGGAAAAATACCAGGCTACAACAATTCCTTTATCACGCGACTCGAACTCGCCCAGATAAGATCAAACGCTTTCTATTAAAAAGAATCGGCAAAACACTGGGCAGCACTCAAGAAGTCAAAGCTCACTTCACGCCAAGCTACGCCCCTTGGGACCAACGTTTGTGCATTGTTCCTAATAATGATTTCTTTAAGGCTATCAAATCCGAAAAAGCCTCTGTGGTCACAGATCATATCGACAGGTTTACTGAAACAGGTGTCGAGCTGGTATCCGGCCGGTCTCTGGAAGCAGACATCATTGTCACGGCCACAGGGCTAAACATTTCCGTACTCGGGGATACACTGTTTGAGGTGGATGGTGAGCCAGTCAATTTTTCCAAGACCTATACCTACAAGGGCATAATGTGTTCTGGTGTTCCCAATCTAATATCAACATTCGGCTATATCAATGCGTCCTGGACCCTTCACGCCGATCTTATCGCAGAATACGCCTGTAAAATTCTTAACCATATGGACGAGACAGGTCATAACCAATGCACCCCCCAGCTACGGGATGAAGATCGCAACATGTCTACTCGCCCCTGGATAGCGGACTTTTCTTCAGGTTACATACTGCGGGCCATGCATCTCTTTCCCAAACAAGGTGACCACGAACCCTGGATTAACCCACAGGATTACAACCGGGACAAAAAATTACTGAGAGATAACCCCGTAGAAGATGGTGTCCTGATTTTTAATCACAATCACTAAACGACCAAGAAATTACTTGGATAATGACACTCAAAAGCCGACATATTTCTGACATAAATCGTTAAGAATACTGTCATAAAACAGCGATAAGCTGGCAGGTAAAAGGAGGCAGCCCGCCAATGCTCAACGTAGATAGTTTTATCCAGGATAAATACCCCGACTTTTACCAGCGTCACCCTCGCCTGGTGCGCCCAATAGTTCGGGTACTCAGAATGCTATTCCGCGAAAAGCGATTTCAGCAGTTTGAAGTGGACTATCCGCACCTTGAGGGCTTTAATTTTGTTGAACAAGTGCTGGACTACTTTGATTTTCGCTACAGTGCCCGAGATGATGAGCGACAACGTATTCCAGCCCAAGGTCGGGTTGTCATTATCGCCAATCACCCCATTGGCTCTCTGGATGGACTGGCATTACTGAAGCTCGTTCGAGAAACCCGCCCAGACGTCAAAGTTGTCGCCAATGAGCTGCTGTATACCCTGAAACCACTACACAACCTTCTGTTACCGGTAGACAACATGGGAGGGAATACCAGCCGACAAAACCTGCAGGCTATTCGCAACCACCTGGACAACGAAGGTGCATTAATCATCTTTCCCGCCGGCGAAGTGTCCCGGCTCAGTGCGCAGGGCGTTCGCGATGGCACATGGCACAGTGGCTTTCTGCGCATGGCCATTAACAGCAAAGCGCCCATACTTCCTGTTTTTGTAGATGGCCGAAACTCCGCACTGTTTTATAGTGTGTCAATGGTGGCTAAACCGTTATCCACCTTGCTACTGGTGCGAGAAATGTTTAAACAGGCTCGCAACTGTGTTGATATCAGAATTGGCGATCTCATCAGTTATGACAGCTACCAACAGATCAACGTCCCTCTCAAAGAAAAATCCAAGCTTTTTAAACGGCACCTCTATCGAATTGGACAAAACAAGTCCGGGACTTTCAGCACCGTTACCGCTATTGCCCACCCCGAAAATAGAGCATTGCTAAGAGATGAAGTGAAACGGTGTGAGCGTCTTGGGGAAACGGGAGATGGCAAACTTATCTACCTGTACCGCTATCAGCAAAACTCTCTCATCATGCGTGAGATTGGCCGATTACGTGAAATTGCATTCCGCGCCGTTGGCGAAGGTACGGGTAGCCGACGCGATATCGACAACTACGACCGCCGGTATTTTCAGCTGATTTTGTGGGACGAAGACGAGCTGGAAATTGCCGGAGCCTATCGATTCTGTGATGCTTCGGCCTGTGTGGACAGCCTAGGGGAAAACCACCTCTACTCCAGCGAATTGTTTAATTACACCCAGCCGATGAAACCCTACCTGGAACGCGGCCTGGAACTTGGACGCAGCTTTGTTCAACCCAAGTACTGGGGACGCCGCAGCCTGAATTACCTCTGGTATGGCATCGGAGCCTTCCTCCGCAAAAACCCTCACTACCGCTACCTGCTCGGCCCGGTCACGTTAAGTTCAGCCTACCCCGAATGGGCCATGGAAATGCTGGTTTATTTTTATAAACGTCACTACCCCACACTTCAGAAATTGGCAGAACCCAAATTACCCTACCGGATTAGCCCTGAACGAGAGCTCGAACTGGCAGAAAAATTTCCCGGAAACAATCAAAAAGCTGAGTTCACTCAGCTAAAAAGTGAACTGGCTCATATGAACCTCAGCGTCCCGACGCTCTACAAGCAATACACCGAAGTTTGCGATTTTGGCGGTGTGCAATTTGCCGGATTTAATATTGACCCCAGTTTTTCCAACTGTGTGGACGGACTGATTATCGTCGACCTCGCTCGACTAAAACGATCAAAACGCGAAAGATATATTGGTTAATCACGACGTCGACCTCTACTGGCTCAATTGATATAGAGGTCGAAATCTATCCCTTCTGTCAAAGTCCTATTCTCAGGCTAATACTCAGCGTCTCTTAGTCGCTGCGTCTCCACAGCAATTGACGCATGACATCCGTCAGTGAAATCGCGAATCGATCCATTGACCACAGGGACACCCGCTCTGTGTCGGTGTACAATGTCGACCTCTAAAAATCTGGCTTTTAGGGCCACGGCAGACAACAAGACGGCTATGACAGACAACAAAACCACCCACTTCGGTTTTAAAACCGTGCCCGTTGAAGAAAAAGCTTCCCACGTGGCTGATGTTTTTCACTCAGTGGCAGGCAAATACGACCTGATGAACGACCTGATGTCCGGAGGTGTTCATCGCCTATGGAAGCGTTACACCATTGAGCTTTCTGGTGTTCGACCCGGGCACCGGGTACTGGATATTGCCGGTGGCACAGGCGATCTCACCGCCAAGTTTTCCAAGCTGGTGGGGCCAACGGGCGACGTCGTTCTGGCAGATATTAATGATTCCATGCTGAAGGTCGGCCGCGACAAACTCGTGGATCACGGGGTTGCTGGCAACGTACGTTATGCTCAGGCCGACGCGCAATATCTCCCGTTTCCCGATAATACCTTTGACTGTATTACCATTGCTTTTGGTCTTCGCAATGTGACAGACAAGGATTTAGCATTGCGTTCCATGAACCGTATTTTGAAACCCGGCGGACGCTTACTGGTTCTGGAGTTTTCAAAACCATCGAATGGTTTGCTTAAAAAAGCTTACGATTTCTACTCGTTTAACCTGCTTCCCAAAATAGGAGGCCTGGTGGCCAACGATACTGAGAGCTATCAATATCTGGCAGAGTCGATTCGCATGCACCCGGATCAGGAAACCCTGAAGGGCATGATGGAAGAAGCGGGATTTGTGAACACCGAATATCACAATATGACCGGTGGCATCGTGGCCCTTCATCGAGGTTTCAAAGCTTGATTTTTGACTTCCTTTCTAACGACCCTCTAAAGGCACTTCAGAGTACCGCTCTGATGGGTGTTGAGGTGGCGATAAATAAGGCGCTGGCATACGACCCCGCCACCCAAAATGCCATTGGCGAACTGGCTGGCAAAGTACTCGCGGTGGAATGTACCTTACCGCCCCTGACCTTTTATGCCATTCACAGTGAAAAAGACATTAGCCTGATGGCACAGTATGAGGGCGAACCTGATACAACTCTGCGAGGTAGCGCGCTGGCACTGGCATCACTGGCGACCGATGGTCAGGATCGCGTATCCTTTTTTGATACCGGTGTGGAAGTTCGCGGAGATCACGATTTACTTCGCCAAATTAAGAAGATTCTTAAAAATCTGGATATTGACTGGGAGGCAGCCCTTGCCCAGTTAATTGGAGATGTTCCCGCCCATTTGATCGGCGAATCCCTACGTTCATCTGCCAAATGGAAGCAACAGGTAGCAGAACGAGCCAGTACTGCAGCGGCTGAGTTTAGTCAGGAAGAGGTTCGGTTGACCCCTAGTCGAAGTGAAGTCGACAACTTTACGACTGAAGTCAAACACATCGCCAATGATGTAGACCGGCTGACTGCACGGGTCAACAAACTAAAGATCCAGCTAGACCAACAAAGTGCCGATAAGCCAGGTACGAACACACCAGAGAACGGGAATAGTTAAGCGTGTCACGAATCAATCGACTGGCTACCATCATCCGAACCGCCACCCGCTATCGGCTGGATACATTTCTCGATGAAGAGAAATTACCTCGGAGCGCCAAACTACTACTAAACATCAATAAATTACTACCTGAACCCAAACGACCCCGCGGTGAACGACTCCGTTGTGCCCTCGAGGATCTTGGCCCAATTTTCATTAAGTTTGGGCAACTGCTCTCTACCCGTCCAGATTTAATTCCCAGCGACATCTGTGAAGAACTGGACCATCTTCAGGACAACGTACCACCTTTCGACAAAGATCAGTTTGTCACCATTGTTGAAGAAGCACTGGGTGATGGTATCGACAACCTGTTTCTGCAGTTTGATCGCGATCCACTGGCCTCTGCCTCGGTAGCTCAGGTTCATGCCGCCGTATTGCCCGATGGCCGTGAGGTCGTTGTAAAAGCCATTCGGCCCGGGATTGAAAAGACCATCGAGCAAGACATTAAACTGATGTTCTCCATGGCAAAATGGCTGGAGGCCAACACACTCGATGGCCGGCGAATGAGGCTCACCGAAGTGGTTAGCGATTATCGCAATACTATTTTTGATGAGCTCAACCTACAGCGTGAGGCCGCCAATGCCTCCCTGTTGCGACGTAATTTCGACAGCTCGCCGATGCTCTATGTACCAGAGATTCACTGGTCTCACACCAATGAAAAAGTCATGGTGATGGAGCGCATTTATGCCACCCCTGTCACCGATGTGGCAACCCTGCAACAACACAACACCAATTTCAAAGTGCTGGCCGAACGCGGCGTAGAAATTTTCTTTACTCAGGTGTTTGAACATAACTTCTTCCATGCCGACATGCACCCCGGCAATATTTTTGTCGACCCAAGCAAACCCGACGAGCCTAAATACCTGGCTGTTGACTGCGCCATTATGGGCACGCTAACGGAGGCAGATCAGTACTATCTGGCCCGCAACCTTTTAGCCATATTTCGCCGTGACTACCGCCAGGTGGCCGAGCTTCACGTGCTATCCGGCTGGGTTCCCGAAGATACTAATGTCGGTGACTTTACCGCAGCTATTCGCACAGTTTGCGAACCTATTTTTGAACGACCACTGCGTGAAATATCCTTTGGGTTACTGTTAGTCAGCCTATTCCGCACCGCACGCCGCTTTGATATGGAAGTACAGCCATCATTGGTTCTATTACAAAAAACCTTGCTCAATATCGAAGGGCTGGGAAGGCAGCTTTATCCGGACCTCGACTTGTGGGCAACCGCTCACCCGTTTCTTGAGCGCTGGTTAAAGCAACGATTCAAGCCAAATGCGCTGGTGGAACAACTGAAACGTCATGGCCCGGAGTGGCTAGAACAGTTTCCCCAACTACCTCAAATGGTTTTCCAAACCCTTGAAAAACTTCAGGCGGGAGAAGTAAGGCCCAGAAAAGCAGTCCACCTTTGCCCTTCTGTTGAACCCAAGAGCCGCTTGAAAACCTGGGCTGGTGCGGCACTCGTGGGTACCGGTTTAGGCGTGGCATTTCCCCATTGGGCTGAGAGCGCACAACAAATACCGACCAGCAGTCTGATATTGGCCGGGGTTGGCATGGTGCTATTGATTCTGAGATAAGTAGCTGACTCATAGCTAAGACTCAATCACGCCGGCCCCGTTGCAAAAAATCCATATTGCCCAAAGAGCCACAACTGTCATAATGTCGCCCATGACTGACTTTCTCGATGAAATTAACTGGAACGAAGACGGCCTACTGCCCGCGGTCGCACAGGATGCCAAAACCGGCCGAGTGCTAATGGTGGCTTGGATGAACCGCGAATCACTGTCGCTAACAGCCACTGAGCAGCGCGCTGTCTACTGGTCTCGCTCACGCAAGAAATTGTGGCGAAAGGGTGAAGAATCTGGTCATGTACAGAGGGTACAAGAGATCAGGCTGGACTGTGACAGCGATGTAATCGTGTTACAAATTGAGCAGGTAGGTGGTATCGCCTGCCACACAGGAAGAGAATCCTGTTTTTACCGAGTATTGAGCGATGGGGCATGGCACACTGTCGACCCGGTACTTAAAGACCCCGGTGATATTTATTCATAACCACGACAATTTATTCATGGCCCCATGTATTCATCACGCAAGCCATGCATTTTATGATTAAAGAAGCGTATTCATGAGCACTGATGTACTAGCAAAATTAACAGAAGTACTGGAAGCACGTAGGCAGTCCTCCCCAGATGAATCTTATGTTTCCAGTCTCCACCACAAGGGCTTGAATAAGATCCTTGAAAAGGTGGGCGAGGAAAGTATTGAAACCATACTGGCGGCCAGGGATGCCGAGGTCAGTGGCAATACTGACAAGCTGATCTATGAAACTGCTGACTTATGGTTTCACTCGTTGGTGATGCTGTCCCACTTGGGGGCGAATGCCCAATCGGTGCTCGATGAGCTGGAACGCCGTTTTGATTTATCGGGCCTTGAAGAAAAGGCCCGACGCGACCAAAATTAATTCAATTAATGTCCTTGTGTTAAATTAGTTGCGTTAAGTTAGTTACATTAAATTAGTTACGTTAAAAAGAGACATACTTATGGGCTTTGGCTGGCAGGAACTGTTAATCATTCTGGTAATTGTTGCGCTTATTTTTGGCACCAAAAAATTGAAAAATATCGGTTCTGATCTCGGCGGTGCCATAAAAGGGTTTAAAGATTCGGTATCAGACGACAAGTCAGAGAAAGAACCCGACAGCCAACCAACAGACACCCCCTCTACCGATAATGTCGAGCAGAGCAGTGAAAAACCTGCCGAAAAGAAAGACACGGCAGAATAACCACAGGTGATGTGTGATACGCCTAGTGCACCCTCACCTTTTCACCAAACCCCAGGTTAATTAATCCATGTTTGACATCGGCTTCATGGAACTGCTGCTCATCGCCGTTATCACGCTAGTGGTCATGGGGCCTCAGCGTTTACCACAAACCATGCGAACCATCACCCTGTGGCTCGGAAGAGCTCGACAGGCCTTTGCCGCCGCTCGCAAAGAGCTGGAAAACGAAGTCGGTATGGACGACGTAAAGCGACAGCTCCATAACGAGCAGATTATGCGGGATCTAAAGTCCGGCAAATCCGAGTTTGAAAAGATGATGGAGTCGCCTTTTTCAGAGGAAGATACGCCCCATAAAAACAACGATAATGATAACGAAGCCTCTGACACCCCCTCGAGTGGTTCTGTAGAAAACTCAGGGGATCACCCAAAATGACCGAAGAAAAGCTCACCAACCAACCCTTGATACAACACGTCATCGAGTTGAGGAATCGCCTACTGCGCTGCATCGTTGCCGTTTTGGTGATTTTTGTCGGCCTGTTTGCGTTCAGCAATGAACTCTACCTCTATGTCTCTGAACCATTGAGACAACACCTACCCGAGACATCCTCGATGATTGCCACAGATGTGGCCTCCCCGTTTCTCACCCCGTTCAAACTGACACTTGTCCTGTCCATGTTTGCCGCCATGCCGTTTATTCTCTATCAGGTGTGGGCATTTGTGGCGCCGGGTTTATACCAACGGGAAAAGAAAATTGTCCTTCCGCTTTTCTTCTCTAGTGTACTGCTCTTCTATGCAGGCATGGCCTTCGCCTACTATGTAGTCTTTCCGCTGGTATTTATGTTTTTCACCGGTGTCGGCCCGGAAGGTGTGGCCATGATGACCGATATCCGCAGCTACCTGGATTTTGTGCTTAAACTATTTTTTGCCTTCGGCCTGAGTTTTGAAATCCCCATCGCGGTAGTGATTCTTTCCTGGGTTGGCGCAGTGGAACCCGATGCTCTCGCAAAAAAACGCCCCTATGTTTTTGTGCTGTGTTTCGTATTTGGCATGTTACTGACCCCCCCCGATGTCATTTCTCAAACCCTATTGGCGGTACCCATGTGGCTACTATTTGAGATTGGCATCTTCTTTGGCCGGCTGGTTTACAGAACACCAAATGCCTAGCAGACTTGCTGTTTAATCGCCTAAACGCACATCCAACCTCTCCCTAACGCCATCAACGCACCAAATGGTAGCAATCCAGGTTATCCAATAACCATATCAACCCTCAGGGATTCAGAGAAATTCTCAACGAAAAAAGATCTCTTTGTTTTTCAACAGGTTAAAAAATAATAATTTTTGGCACTGTTTATGCATTATTCATTTCAGAAAGTTTAACTTTCTCACCATTTTCTTTTCCAGGTAACGGAGCCTGCTGACCAGACACAGATAAATGTGCCTGCCAGCAGGTTTTTTTATGTGACTGAAATGAACACAATGGATGCAATAGTTAATCGTTTAGCTAACACCAATTCGGACAACAGGCGTCAAATAGATTCTGTTAAACCGCAGAGCCCATCACGAGTTATCGTCATAGGGAGCGGCCCTGTGGGGATAAGATTTACTGACGAATTGTTGGGCCATTGCCCAGATCAAGACATTCTCTTATTTGGCGACGAACAATGTAAGCCGTATAACAGGGTACAGTTATCAGCCCTGCTCGCTGGAGAAATTTCACGAGACGACATTGATCTTCCCCTGCCAGACACAAGAAAACACACAAACTTTACCTATGTACCCGGCGCAATCACCACGATTGATAGGCGACATAAAACCGTATCCGATGCCACAGGAAACACGTATTCCTACAGCAAGCTAATTCTTGCCACTGGTGCAAAAGCACACATTCCAAACATTTACGGTATTGAGAGACAGGGAGTCTTCAGTTTCAGAAGCCTGAAAGATACCGAGCTCCTATACGCTCGAATTTTTAGGTCGAGACAGATCGTTGGAGGAGGCCTACTGGGCCTGGAAGCGGCCAAGGGTTTATTAAAATTTAATACCAAAGTAACCGTTATTCAGCAGGGCCCAAGGCTGATGAACCGCCAGCTGGATGACCAAGCTGCATTATTGGTAGAAGCCGAAGTAAAAACACTGGGGATGGGTCTCGGCGATGAGTTTACCAGCGATGTCGAGGAAGCCTGGGGCACTGCATACGGTGTATTGGCAAGCACAATGATCGCTGCGGCTAACGAAGAGGCAACAGCATAAAACCGCGGGTTTAATTGGGCAGGGATGCCCCGTTAAAACGTGAACCGAAACTATCTTTCTCCACCTCCTGTAGCAGATACCACAGTTTATCCATCCCCTTCTGCAGGAGTTTAATGCTCGGGCCATCAGGCTTGTTGTAATTGTCGCCATGGATTCTTAAAAAATCGATGGCCGGATGGCCATAAGCAGCATATTCCCAATCCAGCAGAAACAATCTGTCGCCAGACTCAATAATGTTTTCAGGGACCAAGTCGTGGTGGCTAATCACAGGAACCCAATTTCCTTGGTCGATGGTATGTGCGGTTTCGAGCAGTTCGTCAATAAATGGTTGTTCTAACCTCTGAACTGATCGCGGCAACTGCTGAATATAGCTCTGACAGTACGCAAAATAATTTCTTTTTATTATCTTTTCAGGCAGTGAAACACCCTGAATTCTTTTTAATAATATGGAAATTTTTTTAAGATTAATTTTATTTTTAAGATCCGCTGCTTGCCAACAACGTCCCGAAATATATTCACTGACGAGGCTTTCCTCCGAGGCAAACAGTGTTCTCGGCACACAACCCATCGGTTGTAGTTGAGCGCGTATTTCGATTTCACGCCGACGATCAATACCGAGGCTCTGGCTGTTTTCTGCATTAATTCTTACCACGGCCCGGTAAATGCCCGATTCAACCAAAAAAGAGCGGTTGGTTAGCCCACCAGACAACGCTTCAATCACAATGGGTTTGGTTTCAACTGGAACGGCCCAGTCCTGCCAACCC
Source organism: Porticoccus sp. (assembly GCA_041581635.1). Taxonomy (GTDB): domain Bacteria; phylum Pseudomonadota; class Gammaproteobacteria; order Pseudomonadales; family Porticoccaceae; genus Porticoccus. The sequence continues at coordinate 67,979 of JBFICW010000008.1, forward strand.
GACAAGGCCTGCTGCAACAAGGCCTCCACTCTCTTCACGTGTTCACCTGCTCAAGATAATGCTTGCGCCAAGTGAGGTAACCCACCACAGCCAGCACCACATAAACTGCAAATAGCCCAACGGTTTGGTACAGCGCTCGATCCAGATAAAGATAGATAGAGGCGGCATCGATGACAATCCAGTAAAGCCAGTTCTCCAGAATTTTTCGGGCCACCATCACGGTCGTTAACACGGCTCCCCAGGTGGTAAACGAGTCCAAATAGGGTAATTGAGCGTCGGTATTTTTTTCCAGCAGATAACCGGAGACAACCGAAAGGACAATAACGGACACGATGGCCAAACCATGTTGCCGCAACGTCCAAACGGAAATATGAACACCCTGATGGTTCTCTCCGCCTTTGCGCCATTGGTACCAGCCATAAACTGCCATCACCAAATAGTAAACATTCAGCAAGGACTCCATATACAGATGGACATCACCAAATATCCACGTATAAATAGCCGTACTAAAAAAGGCGCAGTACCAGCAAAGGCTATTTTCTTTCAGCGCAAAAAGGAGGTAGGCGATGGAAAAAACCACCGCCAATGTTTCGAGGGTTAACCCGTGAAAACTAAACCACTCCGGCAAAACTAGAGGGCCTCGTAACCGGGAATATATTTCACCACATATACCGCCATACCAAATTCCTTGTAGCAGGCAGCAATCGTTTCCTGCACCGCTTTCATGGCATGTTCATATTCTCCCTGTACCACGGTGCTGGTGGGAAATGTGGTAATTTTTAAATTATCGTACTGGTTAATTTTTCGAATAAACCCATCGATAGGCGGAATGAAATCCTCCCGATTGGGGTACATGCTGACATCAATGGTTAATTGCATCTTTAACTCCCGTTCAGAGCGCCATTAAAAGTGAAGTTTGGCCGTTGCGCCAAATATTCTCGGTTCACCATATTGATAATAAGGCTCGGTCACGTAGAACTTACGTGGATCATTACCAAAGCTACCAAAGCCTCGAACAATCACATCTCGATCCGCCAGGTTTCGGCCCCACAGGGACATCTCCCAGTTTGCCAACCGATATTTCAGGCGAGCATTGACCAACTCGTAGCGATTGGTTTTTTCATTATGGCGAGGAGAAAGATAAAACGCTTCTTTTCCTTCCACTTCAAGCCCAGCCGTCAGGTTGTCAGTCAACGCAAATTCAACGCCCGCCGCAAATTGATAGGAAGGGGCATGGGCCTGTTCGTGGCCATCGAGGTCTTTGGCGATTCCGTTAACCGGATCAGCATCCACGTGAGTAAAGCTCTCAAAATCTTTAAAGGTGGCCCGAAGTAGCCCCAGGCTACCGTAGAACTGAACAAAATCAGATGCTAGCCAGGTAAACTCCAGTTCTGCACCATAGTTTTCACCCTTCGAGGCATTGTCCAGAAAATCGGTAAAACTACAGGGACATTCGCTACCTGAAATAGGCTGAACAAGTGACTGCTTCACCTGCATTTCCTTACGCTTTTGATAGAACAACGCTAACTGAGCCTGCAATGTTCCGTCTAACCAATTGCCCTTCACCCCGGTTTCAAAATTCCACATATACTCTGTATCAAATTCGCGAGACGCTGGCGCCAATGACGAGTCGCTGTTCACCCCACCGGCTTTATAGCCTCGGGAAACAAGGCCATAGACCAGTGTGTTTTCGGTAATGTGGTACTCCAGACCAATTCGGCCACCCCAGAGTCGCTCACCATTATCGTGTGTCACTGCATCACTATCGTTGTAATCTGCGTCGCGGTATTCCAATCTCAGGCCTGTGACCAGTCTCAAATCGTCAGTGAGCTGACTCCCCAACTGGCCATACAACGCGTAGTTTTTGGTGTCAAAATCGCTGGTAAAGTCACCGGCAGCATAGGTGTATTCACGCAATAGAGACTCGTCTTGATCCCTAAAATAAACGCCCAAGACCCAATCTGTTGACGCATTAAATAACAGCCCCTGCTCACTGGAAACCAGCCTTACATCTACCGTTTTGGTTTCACGATCACGCAGGTAGTTGTCAAAGGACGAATAGGACCAACCATCGCAGGGCTCTCCCGTACAAATATCGCTAAAGGTCCAGTCTTCATCGTAGCTGTACTCAAGATTACTCTCGCCATAGCTAATCTGTGAGACCACATCAAACTGCTCGACACCCTTCCAGGTGGTTTCTACAGCAAACGCTGTAGACTCCTGACGATCGTGGCCGGGTTGATCCGACAAAGTATGACGGGTGTTATCCAGAGAGAAGCTGTCATAACCATTGTCGGCATCCATATAAAACCCGGTAAATTTTACCGACAGCTCATCGTTAACTTGCCAGTGCAGCTTGCCTCGAACAGTTTGCTCGTCGAGATTATTGGTGTCATCCCGATTAAGGAAATCATTTTGCACATAGCCATCGCTTTTGTGCTGCTGCACGGCGAGGCGGTAACCCAGATTATCCGTCACCGGGCCACTGACCACGCCACTGACGGTGCGGGTTTCATATTCGGCAAAAGAGGTTTCCAGGCTGCCCTCAAAGGCTTCCGTGGGATCGTTGGATTTCATATCGATCATCCCCGCCAGAGCATTGGCACCATAGAGCGTACCCTGTGGCCCGCGAAGAATTTCGATTTGCTGCAAATCCAGCGTCGTGGCGGCCCCACCAATGCCACTGAAATCAATGCCGTCAATGAGAATGCCAACAGAGGGGTTTAAGGGCTCAATAAACTGGCTGCGCTCACCAATACCGCGAATCTGAAAGAATCGACCTCGGGAAGCACCGCTGGAAAAATTCACATTGGGGACCAGATTTAGCACCTGTTCAAGATGCTGAGCCTCGCGGCGGGCAATGGTGTCACTGTTCACCACGCTGATGCTGTTACCGGTGTCCAGTACGCTCACATCGCGAAATTCTGCCGTGACAATCACCTCTTCGAGAATAGCACCGTTAACGACAGGGACTGTCGCCAAAACATTGTCGGTTTGAACATCGTCGGGCGTGGTTTCGTCAACAACGCCGGCGGCGTAACCATCCTGGGAGATAAACAGTGCAATGGCCAGAAGGCCGGATTTAATGTTTGTATTCACTTGCTTGAGCCTCGTTAACATAGGTTAAAGAGACCCGGATATGGGAAAGATGGAACGATACTGAATGAACGATAATGATTGAATCATACGCTCTTTGCGTCCTATCCCTACGCCGGTACTATCCGGATCAGGTTCAAAGGGTCCATCTGAAAGATGTCTCAGGCTTTCGCCTCCCCTTAGGAAAATCACCCCACTCTTGATTGGTCGTTCGAGGACAACCTCAACCGAGAGTAGTGCGACGGCCGCCATTCTACTCCAATGACGAGTTAACTCAATCTGCTTGTTTAACTGCTTTTACGCAAAGCTAGATAATTTTAGAAAAACGAATCTCTGTTGATGTCTTCATATAGGCGTCAAAGATCATGCAAATACGGCGGATTAATAACCGCCCTGCCAGACTGACCCGAATATTATCTTCGCCAATAACGACCAAACCGTCGGCGGCCATCGGCTTTAATTGCTCCAGTTCCTCGGCAAAATATTCCGTAAAATTAATCGCAAACTGCTGTTCAATATCGGCAAAATTCAGTTCAAAGTGACAGATCAATTGCTTGATCACCTCCTGGCGTAACAAATCATCGGCACTCAGCTCAAAGCCGCGAGCCACCGGTAAATTACCGGCATCCACAGCACCCTGATAATCGTCTATCTGCTTGTGGTTCTGGGCAAACACGTTATCAATCGCACTAATGGACGACACGCCAAAGGCCACCAAATCACAACCGCCGTGAGTGGAATAGCCCTGAAAATTACGCTGCAACACCCCTTCCCGCTGAGCCACCGCCAACTCGTCATCGGGCTTGGCAAAATGATCCATACCGATATACACATACCCGGCATCGAGTAACTTCTCGGTCATCCGCTCCATCATTAACAGTTTTTCCTCGGCACTGGGCAGCGCTGATTCATCAATCTGTTTTTGCACTTTGAACAAGTGCGGCATATGGGCGTAATTGAAGACCGACAGTCGATCGGGGTTGAGGTCAATAATGCTGTCCAGCGTACCCGTAAAGGTCTGCCACGACTGATGGGGCAACCCATAGATCAAATCCATACTGACCGAGTGAAAACCCTCGACCCTGGCCGCATCAACCAGCTCGCGCACTTCCCCCACCGAGTTAAACCGGTTAACTGCCTGCTGTACCGTGGGGTCAAAATCCTGAATACCCATGCTCAGTCGGTTAAAGCCAAGCTCCCTTAAACAAGCGATGGTGCTGACATCCATATCGCCGGGGTGAATCTCAATCGAATACTCGCCGCTGTCGTCGTCCAGCAAATTGAAATGCTCGCGGGTCGCCGCCATCAGCAAGCGCTTTTCATCATCGCTGATATAGGTTGGCGTACCGCCGCCCCAATGCAACTGGTGCACAGGCCGAGACCCATCAAACAGCTTGCCCTGCATGGCAATTTCTTCAATCAACCGCTCCAAATAAGGCATTGCCCGCTTACGATTGGCCGTAATAATTTTATTACAGGCGCAGTAATAGCAAACCGTGCTACAAAACGGAATATGAAAATACAATGACATCGGCCGGCCAGAGGCATTACTGCGCTCAATCGCACTGCGCAACTCATCCTCACCAAATTGCTCATGAAATTGGGGGGCCGTGGGATAAGAGGTATATCGCGGGCCGGACAGATCATATCGATCAATCAGACTCCGATCCCAAACTACAGAATTCGAACCAACACAGGAACTCGAAGAAGTCACGCTATATAAAACCTTTCATTGACGCTTTCTATTGAATCGTTGTTGATGCCTAGTAAGCACCGGGAACAGACAGCCATTGTAACTGAGCCATGGAACACTGTCTTGATACCCATCAAATCATCAAGCATCTAACTGATGGTCCGTTTCAGCCTGCATATCAGGTAGTTAGACCAAAGTGCAACTGGCATTCAACCCTCCCACTCAGTATAATTCCGCCTCTCTTGGAAACCGCCGACCGGACTTTCTTTAGGACACAGGTTCATTGGGAACTACGTGCCTGAAAACATGCGGATGTGCATTTCCTCTGCCTCCCCCCCAACAGCGAGATAAAAGAAGACATGAGCTACAACAACATCCCAGCAGGCAATGACTTGCCAAACGACATCAACGTGGTTATCGAAATTCCTGCCAACCACGACCCAATCAAATACGAAATCGACAAAGACAGCGACGCTATTTTCGTCGACCGTTTCGTGGCAACGCCCATGTTCTACCCAGCGAACTACGGCTACATCCCACAAACTTTATCTGAAGATGGCGACCCCCTGGATGTATTGGTTGTAACCCCCTACCCGGTTATGCCTGGCTCTGTTATTCGCAGCCGTGCAATTGGCGTATTGAACATGTCTGATGAGTCTGGTGTCGATGCAAAACTACTTGCCGTACCACACACCAAACTGACCAAGTTGTACGATCACGTTCAAGAAATTGGCGACCTGCCAGAACTTCTGATCAACCAAATCAAACACTACTTCGAAAACTACAAGGCTCTCGAAGCGGGCAAGTGGGTAAAAGTTGAAGGTTGGGCCGATGCCGAAGCAGCCCGCGCAGAAATCAACTCTTCTCGCGAGCGTTACCTAACAGAAGAAGGCTAAGACATTCTTCAACATTGAGTGCTCCTTACTCGATGTAGAGAAAGTACAATGTAAAAAACCCGGCATTGCCGGGTTTTTTATTGTCGAACAAAAATCGCTTATTCATCACATGATGTTTTTAACCACTCGTTATTGGATTAAGAACACTGTTTCTATTTCAGCCAACTCTCAACCGTTTTTCTATGGGGAATCGACCCCGAGTGCACCAGACAATCATCGACAACCACTGCGGGCGTTCTCATCACATCGTAGCTCATTATTACTTCGGGGCTCGTCTCTTTGACAACAGTGACCGGAACACCACATTCTGAGGCCACCAGTTGAATCAATTCAGCCGTCTTAACGCACTTTTTACACCCAGTACCCAATACTTTAATTTCTTTCATCCAGATCTCCTAGCTAATAGGGATAACATTTAAAGTCCATCCTATGACGGTAAAGGAGGCGAGCAGAAGTATGAAAATAATCGCAAGCAACCGCCATGTCATAACCTGCTTTAATAATATAAATTCAGGAAAACTTGCCGCAACAGTACTCATACAAAATGCTAATGAGGTTCCAATGGGTAGGCCCTTGGAGATCAAGCTTTCCATCACCGGGATCACACCGGTAGCATTTGAATAGAGCGGAATCCCGACGAGAACAGCCAAAGGAACAGACCACCATTGCCCACTACCAAGATTCACCTCCACCCAGGAAACCGGTACAAATCCGTGTAATGCCGCACCCAGGCCTACGCCAATAAAGACCCACTTCCACACACGCGCCAAAATATCAAATAGCTCGCGTTTGGCAAAATCATGTCGATCTCCGAACGACAGTTTTATCCTGCCAGGCGCTTTGCCATCCATGGGTTTTGCAGATTGATAGGCCTTTAACGCAAAGGGCTGCAACAATTTTTCGGCATGAATCAGGTCGAGAAAAATACCACCCATCATTCCCACTGCCAGCCCAACAAGGACATAAATCAGGGTTATTTTCCACCCGACCAAACTCAACAAGAGCAAGACCGCCACTTCATTGATAAGCGGAGACGTCAAAAGAAACGACATCGTGATACCCACAGGAATCCCACCCGAGGTAAAACCAAGAAACACAGGAATACTTGAACAGGAGCAAAATGGCGTTATGGCGCCAAATATCGACCCCATAACATAACCGACAAACCGGTTCTTTCTTGCCAAATAATCTCGAACTCGGTCGACATTTAAAGAGGCACGAATAAGCGCAATAACGTAAATCATCACGACCAAAAGAAAGAATATTTTGGTCGTATCCTCGACAAAAAAGTGAACGGCACCCCCTAGCTTCGAATCAGCCGCCAAACCAACTACGGCATAAACGAGCCAGTCTGCCAATTCTGTAAAGATCGCCAGCATCAAATATCTCGCTTATTCATCTAACAACCCACTGCCGTATTTAATTGATCCATACTCCATTGATTACCTGGCAATCTATGGCATCGAGAAGCATATGAAGAGACAAACCAATACCCACCAGTCTTACTCGGGGTACAAAGCAGAGCACAACGTAAGTAACGATAAACCACGGCTGATGCAAAGGATGGAAGCCAATACTACAGCGATCGGGGTCGTAGATCGGATTAGCCAACAGGTGGTCAACGTCAACCAGCATTGTAGTAATCATTAATAGGTATGCGACCTGCCAGTTCTTTCGAAAAAACAGCCCTGCAACCAATGCCGGCACCATAAAATGCAAGCCTAAATGTAGCATATGCCCTCTACTCAAGTTAGTACCCAAGTACATAACGCCTACCTCAACAGTGCGATAACAAGGTCTTAAATTCTATTGATCACACTACTAGGTGGTGGCCGTTAATTTTTGTTTAACTGTAGACCGGCTATTTATTTTTACCCAAAGGTTTAGCGTCATAGAGAGCTTAAGCGGCAAAGCCAACCAAGACTACTCTTGCCTATTAGCGAGTGCCCCCACTCCGTCAGGCTGCATACCAAAGTACCGCAAAGTAATGGAACATCGTCCCGGCTATCACACACAGATGCCAGATGAAATGGCCATACTTCAGCCGCGAGTCAGTAGCAAAGAACGCCACTCCGACCGTGTAAGCCAACCCACCGCCAAGCAACAGAAGTAAACCCTCTGTCGGCACCCGATCAATCAAGGGATCAATCGCAACGACGATAAGCCATCCCATCAGCAGATAAAGACAGGTAAAGAGTACTGGGAGAGACGCCTGATAGTATGCCTTCAGCAGTACACCCAAGATGGCCAGCCCCCAAATAACCGCTAAAAGGGTCCACCCCCAAACACCATGAAGTACCCCAAGCGTAAAGGGCGTGTAGGTGCCAGCAATGAGCAAGAATATGGCAGAGTGTTCAATCAGCCTAAAAACGTGCTTGGCTTTACCCCTTGGCAAAACATGATAAAGCGTGGAAGCAAGGTAAAGGAAAACGATTGTGGCACAAAAGATACTTGCACCGACCATAAATGCACGGTTGTCGTGACGTGCTGAATTAAGGATAAGAAAAGGCGCACCGACGAATGCAGCCATCAACCCGAAAGCATGGCTAACGCTGTTCGCAATCTCTTCAGCCCTCGATTGCTCTCGCATCTGACTCACAGACATTTAGCAACAACAAGTACCTCGCCTTTAAGGGTTTCAGGAGGGAAGCACAACATTTGACCGCCCGTTGCAACGAATGGTCAAACAGCGCCTATAGCACACCTGAAACAAGCCCAACAGAAACCACCATCAGTAAGACAGACACCACCATCTGTATAAAGTGAATCGTGATTTTGGTGAGCAGCCGCGAACTGAAATAGGCACCAACAAATGCCGATACAGATGCAGCGATCACCAGCGGCCATTCAACACTGCGATGCTGCTCAACCATATCCCAACTATAAATTAGCATGCGGGACATATCGACCATCACAGCAAGCACGACGCCAGTTGCGACGAATTCCTCCTTAGTTAATCCCGCTTTGAGCAGAAACATACTTCTGAATGCACCTTGGTGGCCGGATAAACCACCAAAGAATCCACTCATCACACCACCAAAGGGAAGGTACTTTTTATCGGTTGCAATGAACGAGGACCCAGGCGACAACTCGAGCAAAACAAAGGTCAAGATGAGTCCGCCGATGACCAGCTTGACCGGCGACACTTGTAACTGGTTGCCGAAGGCCGTGTATTCAAATAACGGCGGAACGTCAACCAGCCAGCCGAGAACCAACGCACCCAGGAATGCAAAAATAATAGCGGGGATACCAAAACTCAAAAGCACAGAGCGACTGGCCGCCCTGCCCAATAAAACAACTTTGAACACATTGTTGGCAAGATGCACCATTGCCGTAATCGCAATGGCTATTTCAACAGGAAAGAAGATCGCGACAACGGGCATAAGTAACGTTCCAAGGCCAAACCCAGAGAAAAGGGTCAATGCCGAGGCGAATAGTGCCGCTATTGAAACGACGATGATCTCCACATTACCTCCTAGCGATAGATCCAACGCTGAGTTATCAGAAGGTGTCCACTAAAGTGGTATAAGATCAGCGGTGAAACCGTCCGCAGCCCTTACTTGTTATACGTTTAATCATCATACACATCCCTGAACGCCAGCATGCTCCAGATTTTTCGTTCATTTTCCTTGGGGAAGCCGCAGCGTTTCGTAAACGTTGTTGT
>JBFICW010000009.1:0-76475 GCA_041581635.1 Porticoccus sp.
AGGGGTAATAAAAGTAAGCGCCGCATTATAAGCCGATACAGGCTTAAAAAACACTGTTTTTCACTGACTTGCAGGCGAGAGATGCATACGTTGCCCTACTTATGTTTACGTTGACTACACCGGGCAGTAATGGACAATGACTAGATGGAGATTCAACCTGCAACACTGACGGTTTCACAGCTGAACCGTCGCGCTCGACAGCTATTGGAAACACACCTGCCATTAATCTGGGTTGAAGGTGAAATATCCAACTTTTCCTGCCCCGGTTCAGGGCACTGGTACCTCACGTTAAAAGATGAGCAGGCTCAAGTTCGCTGTGCCATGTTTCGCAATCGAAACAATCAGGTTCGCTTTAGCCCGGGCAATGGCAACCATGTACTGATTCGCTGTCGAGTTAGCCTCTATGAAGGTCGAGGTGATTTTCAGCTCATAATTGAGCATATGGAGGAGGCAGGATACGGTGCACTACAACGACAATTTGATGCACTGAAACATCGTCTTTCTCAAGAAGGGTTGTTCGCCGAAGAGCACAAACGTCCACTCCCCTCGCTGCCAGAGCGAATAGGCGTCATAACCTCGCCTACCGGCGCTGCTGTTCGAGACATTTTATCCGTATTAAAACGTCGATTCCCCGCCATTCCAGTCACCATTTATCCCAGTATCGTGCAAGGATCCAGTGCCGCCAGCCAACTTGCCGACGCCATCAAATTCGCCAACGAGGATAATCGGTGTGAGGTTTTAATCGTAGGGCGTGGTGGAGGCTCGCTGGAAGATCTCTGGGCATTTAATGAAGAAGTTCTGGTTAGAGCCATATACACCAGCAACATTCCCATTATTAGCGCCGTTGGCCACGAGACAGACTTCACTATCGCTGACTTTGTCGCCGATTACCGGGCACCAACGCCCTCTGCTGCTGCGGAAATTCTCAGCCCCAATGGCGAGGAAATTCAAGCCAGCTTTCAAGGTTATGAGCAGCTATTCATCGCCGCCATTCAACGACGCATACAGGCGTTCAGCCAGCAAGTAGATCACCTACAACGCCATTTACGTCACCCGGGCGAACGGTTGCAACACCAGCGCCAGCAACTGGAAAACCTAAAGAACAAACTCCAGTATTTGATCACATCCCATATAAACAGTTACAAAAACAGATTATATGAACTGCAAACGAGGCAGGCTCAACATCACCCAAGTCAAAAGCTCGATCAATTTCAGCTAAAACTGGAGTCACTAGAAAAACGTTTACACCAGGGAATGGCAAAATCACTCGAACAAAAGCGGGCCTATTGGGAAAGTTCAGCCCAGCTTTTACATACGGTCAGCCCACTCAACACACTACAAAGGGGATATGCTATCGTCATGAACAAAAAGCAACAGATTGTCCGTAGTATTTTAGATGTGGCGGCTGGCGACAAGATTTCCGCCAAACTGATCGATGGCTCAATACATTGCTCAGTAGACAACGTAAGCACTGTTAATCAAATAATTCCGGAAGAATAATGATAAAACAACGCATCACTGATGGTATGAATCATCGCGTTACACTTGGCCTGGCACTTGCCTTTGCAATTGGTTCAACGTCTGCCATAGCAGCTCAACCTATAAAGGCCGCTGTAGACGTATCTGAGGCTACCATTTCATCCGAAGCGAGACCAGCAAAGACCTCGAGACCAACTGTATGGGATCTGGGCGACTTATACCCCGACATCTCCAGCTGGGATGCTGCACGAAAAGATATCGCCGCTCACATTACCACGCTCCGAGAATGCAAGGGTAAGCTCAATAAAAGTACCGCCAAGCTAAGGGAATGCCTGGATAACATTACCAATAGCTACAAAGAACTACTGCGCCTGTATGTCTTTGCTTACCTGGCAAAAGATACCGATCTGGGTGATTCTGAATTCCGTGAACGCGCATCGGTCGCACAAACCCTGCTTACCCAACTGGGCGAAGCCACTAGCTATGTAAACCCAGAACTGGTTTCCATCGGTGAAGAGAGACTTAATCAGATTCTTGCGAAATCCGATGCTCTTAAAGACCATGACTTCTACATCAAGAACACCCTGCGCCAATCCAGGCACATTCTCAGCCCCAAAGAAGAACTGATTATTGCGGCATCCGCTGATGCATTAAGCGCCTCATCCAATGCTTACGAAGTGCTTACCAATGCTGAAATGCCCTGGCCTGAAATCACGCTTTCAGATGGAACCACTGCCAGACTTGATGCATCAGGCTATAGTAAACACCGTACATCAACCGTTCGGGAAGATCGAAAAAAAGTATTTAAAGCATTTTGGGATGTCTATCAAAACTACCGGCAAACCCTGGCCATCACGCTGGAGGGCCAAGTGAAAAGTCAGGTGTTAATAGCCAAGTTACGTGGTTTTGATTCCGCCCTGCAGCGAGCGCTCTCAGACGACAACATTCCAGAAGACGTCTACCGTGCACTGGTCAGCACCGTCAATGAAAACCTTGGCAGTCTCCATCGGCTAGTCAAATTACGTCAACGCATGCTGAATCTTGATGAAACCCATTACTATGATATTTATCCGTCCGTTATCTCGCTGGATAAGACTTACACACTCGATGACACCATTGAGCTCACCACTGCCGCCCTGCAACCACTGGGAAAAGATTACATCGAGACCTTTACAGAGGCCGTAAACAAAAACTGGATGCACGTATACCCTAGCCCGGCTAAACGCAGCGGAGCCTATGTCATGGGTGCAGCCTACGATGTACACCCCTATGTCTTGCTGAATTTTGATAACACACTGGAATCAGTCAGCACCTTCACCCACGAATGGGGCCACGCCATGCACTCATTAATGGCAAATCACAACCAGCCCTTCAGCAAAGCGGACTACGCCACGTTTATCGCTGAAATAGCATCGACAGCTAACGAAGTTCTGTTGTTCGACTATCTACGAAAGAATGCGGCCAACGACCAAGAGCGTCTCTACTATTTGTTTAAAGAGTTATCCCAGATTCGCGGGACTTTTTTCCGCCAGACACAATTTGCTGAATTTGAACTGGCTATCCACGAACACGTGGAAAATGGCGGTGCCCTATCTGGCGATAAACTTAATATCATGTATGGCGATATACTCAAACGCTATTACGGACACGATCAGGGCATTATGAACATTGATGAGCTCTATACTGTTGAATGGGCCTACATCCCACACTTTTACCGTAATTTCTACGTCTATCAGTATGCCACCTCCATATCAGCCGCCTACTTTCTCACCGATAAAATTCTCAATGATGGCGAAGAGGCACAACAGCAATTTCTCGATATCCTGCGGGCTGGAGGTTCCGATTACCCGCACAGCATCCTCCTGAAAGCCGGTGTAGACATGTCTTCACCTAAAGTTTATGAAGCCATTATCCGGCGCATGAACAGGCTGATGGATGAAGTAGAGACGATTCTCGACAAACAGCATTGACCTACCTTCCATAGCTTAACGGCAGGGCTACCGATCAATGGAGCCCTGCATACACTCCCTTTAGAAGCCTCTTGTTCCAGCTCCCACAGAATCACGGCGACCGCATATACGTTAGTGTCAACCAAATAACCGTATGTACGTTGTTAGATAGTACAACACTCACTAGCAACCTCTATATCTCACAAAAAGGACATAACATGAAAACCATTCTCATTATTGCCGGCCTGGCCATTGCAACAACCGCATGGGCCGGACAGATGCATGAAGGAAAACAGCCGCCAGGAAAAATGATGTTTGAAAAAATGGACACCAACCAGGACGGAGCCATCTCAGTTGAAGAGCATGAAGCGGGCTTACAAAAGATGCAGGAAAGACATAGAGCACGTTTTAGCACGATGGACACTAACGGTGATGGCATGCTGACTAAGGAGGAAGCCAAAACAGCCAGGGAAAACATGGGCGAAAAACGGAGAGAACATCGTCGGGAATGTAAAGAAGATAACAAATAAGCGTATCAAAAAAACAACCCCCATCACCCGCCCTGATAGATTGAAGGGCGGGTGATGGTTAATTCACCACATATTGGAACGCCACAAATTAAATATTTAATCACCTAAATTGACTGAATGGTTTCCCTCCTGTTTTTTGCCTCATAATATTTCAAACCCCCATTATTTTCGCACTATGCTAGACCACGGACTGAACCAGCGATACACCTGAAGCGGGCAAATAAATCATACTTAATTGAATTTATTAGAGTTATTGTTTCTGGCACGCCGTTTGCTTAATCAATCTTGACATTGCTTTCTGTTGGGTAACGAAGCCCGCCCTTGCCATCAGGCGGGCGGGCTTTTCTATTTTGTTTGGGGAAACGATAAATTTAAGGCATCAATATGAAACGACAATCTCTCAAATATTCAGCACTTGCTGTAGCTATGAGCTTAACCCCTTTTGCTTCAGCAATAGGCGAAGAGGCAACCAGCTTCTCTGAAATTTTAACGAAAGGTGACACTACATTTAGCTTTCGCTATCGCTATGAGTATGTAGATGACAACAGTTCAGCTAAAGACGCGGATGCATCGACACTAAAATCGCGAGTAACCTGGAGTTCGGGCACCTACAAAGGGTTCTCGGGACTGGTTGAAATCGATGACGTAAGTCATATTGGCGGTGAAAACTATGCAACGCCCTCTAATGGAAAAGCCGGCGAATACCCGATAGTTGCAGATCCTGATGGCACAGATATCAATCAAATTTATTTGAAATACAAAGGCGATAGCTTTACCGGTATCGCCGGTCGTCAACGTATTCTGCATGCAGGTCAACGTTTTGTCGGTGGTGTAGGCTGGCGTCAAAATGAGCAAACCTTCGATTCATTTCGCCTGCAACTGCCTCTGGGTGATATTTCTGTGGATTATAGCTATATCTGGGATGTAAACCGGATTTTTGGGCCAGACACCAATGGAGGTCAACCCCGTCGCTATGAATCAGATTCCCACGCTGTCTACGCATCATATTCACCAGCGGATGGACATACTATCGGCCTGTACGCATACATGCTCGACTTTGATAATGCGGCAGCCAACTCCTCGGAAACCTACGGAATAGAATATAAAGGTGCAATTGGCCCAGTATCACTCGCTGCCGCCGCTGCCACCCAGTCCGACTATAAGGACAACCCTGTAGACTACGATGCGGAGTACTACATGGCTGAACTTGGCTACAAAGTGAAAGGTATCTCTCTAGCCGCAGGTTATGAACAACTGGGCAGTGACGACGGTAATTTTGCCTTCAGAACACCGCTGGCAACACTGCACAAATTCCAAGGCTGGGCAGACAAATTTCTCGTAACCCCTGCCGATGGTATTGAAGACGTGTACTTTAAAGTTGCAGGCAAGGTGGGACCAGCAAATTTAGCCATGTTCTACCACGATTTTTCTGCAGATGAAGGCAGTGCTGACTACGGTACAGAGTTTGATGCAGTGGCAACCTACCCAATCAATAAAAATATTTCAGCGCAATTAAAATACGCAAAATACGATGCCGAAGACTTTTCTACAGATACAGATAAGTTGTGGTTTAGCATCAACATGAAATTTTAGTTAAAAAATCGCATACGGGGCCGGATAACTACCGCGCTCCGTATGTACTTTTTCATTCATACATCTAACGATGTACATGGGTATTGATAACATATATGTCTGATACCGATCCGATTAGAATTATGTTGGTGGACGATCACTTTGAACGGGCTACCAGCGTGGAAGAAAAACTCACAGCTGCGGGTTTTATTGTTCTATGTCGACTACCCACAACAACAGGCTTGCTGCATCAAATTGAACAACATCAACCGGATCTGGTATTGATTGATCTTCAGTCCCCAGGACGCGATGTTTTGGAAAGTCTGTCAGTTCTAAACCATCACAACCCAAAGCCCGTGGTCATGTTTACCGAAAAGGATGACCCAGCCTATATTGAAGAAGCCGTTGATGCCGGTGTTACCGCCTATTTAATGGACGAACTCAACCCAAAACGGGTAAAACCTATAATCGACCTGGCGATCGCCCAATTTAAATCCTATCAATCTTTACGTCAGGCACTTGATGAAGCTCAAAGAAAACTAGCCCATCAGTCTATCATTGAAAAAGCAAAAATATTGTTGATGAAAAAACACAATATTAACGAAAATAAGGCGCATAAAACATTACGAACGTTATCAATGGATACAAACCAAAGCCTTCCCGATGCTGCCAAGGCAGTGATTGAATTAATGGAAAAGAACCATGGTAATAGCCTAATACAATGAATAAAAAAATAATAAAAGAATCTCTGCCTAGCCCTGAAAAAAAATCAATTAAACTAGGTTATATGCGACTCAGTGACAGTGCCCCGCTGATCCTTGCCCAAGAGCTTGGACTTTTTAGCAAATACGATCTCAGCGTAACCCTTAAACGGGACGTATCCTGGGCAAATATCCGTGACAAAATTATCACTGGGGCATTGGATGCCAGCCAAATGCTTGCGCCAATGCCTTTGGTGACGACCCTGGGTGCTGCGGGAATCAGGGCTCCCATCATCACTGGCCTTGCCCTTTCACTTGATGGTAACGGCATTACTCTTTCACCAGTGTTGTGGAAAACCCTGTCTAACCACATTGAAAATTGTGGGAGCCACTATTTTAAACAACGCTCTCAAACTGAATATCTAAAAAGAAACCAACAAATTACTTTTGCTACTGTCCATCCATTTTCCACACACACCCTTCTATTACGCATTTGGCTTAAAGCGAGAGGCATAGATCCAGATCGGGATGTAAAGATAATTGTTCTTCCCCCTGAACAAATGGTGGACAGTCTCGCTCAGGGCGTTATCGATGGCTTTTGTGCTGGTGAGCCCTGGAATAGCATCGCAGCTGACTATGGTGTTGGCGTCCTCACCGCTAGTGGGTCACAAATTTGGCACAATGCCACTGAAAAGGTGCTTGGCGTCCTAGAGGACTGGCACCTGAGAAACCCGGCAACACACCTCAGGCTGCGCTTGGCGCTTATGGATGCATGCGAGTGGTTAGCTGATATGAACAACCGCGAACTCGCAGTAAAAGTCATTTCAAAACCAGAATACCTGGATATTCCCGCACACAACCTCAGACCATCCTTAATTGGAAACAATAGCTACAGTCGAGCACAGGGTTTACCTAACCATCAAGTATTATCTAAATTTAACGCGGGCTTTCCATGGCGTTCACAGGCGGAGTTTATGCTAAAGGAATGTGAAACTCTTTTAGGTAAAAAAATCGATCAATCTAAAATTAGCTCTATTACTCAGCAGTGTTACCGAACAGATCTTTATAGAGAGGCTGCTAGACGGCTAAATATTACTGCACCTGATTCAGACTATAAAACCGAAACTATTTCTGATCAATTTCAAAAAATAACCAATGAAACAAATAATCCAGAAAACCCATTAACTCATCATTAATTAATTTATTTTACGTTAAATTAGTCATAATCCTCGCCCCATCTCTGGGCGCAACATTTATTAATGCAACATATCTGTGCCTGCAGCGCTAAAACAAATTAAAAAGTCGACCTTAGCCCGCCGCACCTCCGGTATTTTAAAATTGGCATGCTTATTGAATAGTTTTTTACAACAGAGCAATGTCAACTCAGTATCAAATCGAAACAATGGGTAATGAAGCCCGCCAACTCTCAAAGCAAAGAGTTTGGCGGGCTTTTTTTTATTTAATTAGACATTAAGGCGCAAGGTAATGAACGATACATATCTACACTCACATGCACCTAAAGCACATTATTTACCACGAAAAAAGCCAGGTATTTTTAAAACGCTTATTGCGGCCTGCTCACTGGCTGTCGCATCAGCTGGGCACGCAGAGATCGGTGAACCAGAGAAAGACGAACTTAAATTTGGCTTTATTAAGCTCACCGATATGGCTCCCATTGCGATCGCCTACGAAAATGGCTATTTCGAAGATGAGGGCCTTTATGTCACCATCGAAGCACAAGCCAACTGGAAAGTATTACTGGATGGCGTTATCGATGGAAAACTGGACGGAGCCCATATGCTAGCAGGCCAGCCACTGGCCGCCACCATAGGCTATGGTACCAAGGCTCATATCGTCACCCCCTTCAGTATGGACCTCAACGGCAACGGTATTACGGTTTCCAATGAAATCTGGGAGAAAATGAAGCCACATATCCCAGTGGAAAATGGAAAGCCGGTACATCCGATCAAAGCAGATTATCTAAAACCCGTCGTTGAGGAATTCCGCAACGCAGGGAAGCCTTTTAAAATGGGAATGGTTTTCCCTGTCTCTACTCACAACTATGAATTACGTTACTGGTTAGCGGCAGGAAATATTCACCCTGGGTATTACGCGCCACATAAAGGTGATACCAGCGGACTCATTGATGCAGAAGCCCTACTCTCAGTAACACCGCCACCACAGATGCCAGCCACGCTTGAGGCCGGAACGATCTATGGCTACTGCGTAGGTGAACCCTGGAACCAACAGGCCGTATTTAAAGGGATTGGCGTTCCGGTCGTAACCGATTACGAAATCTGGAAAAACAACCCAGAAAAGGTATTTGGTATGTCGAAGGAATTTACTGAGAAATATCCCAATACAACGGTTCGTATCGTTAAAGCCTTGCTAAGAGCGGCGAAGTGGCTCGATGAGAACAACAATGCCAACCGCCCAGCTGCGGTAGAAGTTCTTTCGCGGTCTGAGTATGTAGGTGCAGATTATGACGTGATCGCCAACAGTATGACTGGTACCTTCGAATATGAAAAAGGTGACAAGCGTGAAGTACCCGATTTCAATGTTTTCTTCCGCTATTTTGCCACCTATCCTTATTACTCTGATGCCGTTTGGTACCTCACCCAAATGCGACGCTGGGGACAACTTTCCGAACCTAAATCTGACGACTGGTACTTTGAAACTGCCAAGCAGGTCTATCGTCCTGATATTTATGCAGTAGCCGCCAAAGAACTGATCAGTGAAGGTCATATGAGCGCCTCGGAATTCCCTGAGTTTTCATCAGAAGAAGGGTTCCGCAAGCCACAAAAACACTTTATCGACAACATTGTGTATGACGGCAAACAACCCAATGCTTATTTGAAAAAATTCCCTATCGGACTAAAAGACGAAACACTTTAAACAACGCAATTACGACAATTTGTTTTGCATAAAAAGAGGCTGGTAGGCGCAATTAATCGACCCGTGTTCAAGCACTGCCTGCCGGCCTCTTAATGAAGGATTTAAGCATGACTGAAAACGCCGCTGTATTGAGAGATGAACCGTGGAAAAGTTTTTTTTCCTATGCTCAAGCACGAAGTATTGTTCGGAGCATTGTAAAGGCATTAGCCCTTCCATTGGCAGGGATTGTGTTATTTCTAATACTCTGGCAATCCGTTGCCAATAATATTATCACCTCTCTCGGTCAATTCCCTGGCCCTTCTCAAGTCTGGGAACAATCAAAAAATCTGGTGGCAGAACACCAGCAAGAGAGGGAAAAAGAAGCTGCTTTTTACGATCGCCAGGAACAACGCAATGCAAAAAAACTGGCCAAAGACCCCGACGCCAAAATAAAGATACGAAACTACACTGGAAAGGCCACATTTTTTGATCAAATTATTACCAGTCTGTATACCGTTTCCTTTGGATTCCTGGCCGCATCAATTATTGCGATACCGCTAGGTATTGCCTGTGGTCTTAGCGAGAAGGTCTATCAATCCACCAACCCTATTATTCAGATCTTTAAACCGGTATCCCCGCTTGCCTGGTTGCCATTAGTCACCATGGTGGTCTCAGCACTTTATACCTCGGAGAATCCCTATTTTGACAAGTCATTTTTGACCTCTGCCTTTACCGTCACACTATGCTGCCTCTGGCCAACGGTCATCAACACAACTGTAGGCGTTACCAGCATTGACAGAGACCTTATTAATGTCAGTCGCGTACTACAGCTATCCCCCGTCGTACACGTTAGAACCATTGTTATTCCATCGGCTATCCCTATGATTTTCACCGGACTGCGCCTCTCTCTCGCCACCGGATGGATGGTACTGATTGCTGCTGAGATGCTGGCCCAAAACCCCGGACTGGGAAAGTTCATCTGGGATGAATTCCAGAATGGATCATCAAATTCGTTAGGCAGGATAATGGTCGCAGTACTCGCCATCGGTTTTATTGGGTTTTCACTTGATCGCTTAATGCTGATGGTTCAAAAACGTATCAGTTGGGATAAACAGGCCATTCTTCGTTAGGCCATTATCTAATGCGCGATGAACGATAGTTATAAGGAATCCATCATGAATAATAGTTACCTTCTTATCAGCCAGGTTGGAATAGAGTTTGAAACTGACGACGAACCATTTCGAGCCTTGCAGAACATCAACTTGCCTATCAATCAGGGTGAATTTATTTCGCTCATCGGCCATTCCGGCTGTGGTAAATCCACCGTATTGAATATTGTGGCTGGACTCTATCAAGCCACTGAAGGCGGAGTTATTCTCGAGGGAAAAGAAGTCGACAAACCCGGTCCCGACCGAGCCGTGGTTTTTCAAAACCATGCCCTTCTTCCCTGGCTTACGGTCTATGAAAACGTTGAACTGGCGGTAAAACGCGTATTCAAAAAAACCAAAACAAAATCAGAAATGCACGAATGGGTTTTACACAACCTTTCGCTTGTTCACATGGATCATGCTCAACATAAACTGCCGGGAGAAATTTCTGGCGGGATGAAACAGCGTGTAGGTATTGCACGCTGTCTCGCCATGCAGCCTAAAGTACTGCTAATGGATGAACCCTTTGGCGCCCTGGATGCGCTGACCCGTGCACACTTACAAGATTCACTCATGGAAATCCAAGGACGGCTGGGCAATACCGTAATCATGATTACCCATGATGTGGATGAAGCCGTATTGCTCTCCGATCGTATTGTCATGATGACCAATGGTCCTGCTGCCACGATTGGAGAAATACTGGATGTAAAATTAGCGCGCCCCCGAGATCGCCTCGAATTGGCCGAAGATCCACAATTTATCCACTACCGACAACAGGTTTTGCGATTTCTCTATGAAAAACAAAAGAACCCTGCTAGCACATCAACTGAGACTTCTTTGGACGAGGAAAGCAAAACAAAAGCGTCATCAAGCGAGGTCATTTCACTTTCATCTGAGAATAAACAGAGTACAGAAGCAGCCTGAGACGGGTCGACAACAGTGGGGAAATTTTTAGATCTGGAATACGACGGACATAATTTCAAACAATTCCAGAATACATCCATGCATTCAATATCGCTTCATTGAGACTGTAAATCGAAGAAATAACAGGGAAGACACTGGATAAAAAATCTGGTGGCTTCCCCTGCCAGCCACACCTCGGCACATGATATAACCACTACCGTTGCTCCCTTCCGGGCCTGGCGGGGTTCGCAGCAAATCATTGCGAGGGGACCAACAGGGGTCACCATAAAGACGGGCCTGATGCGAAAGGCCTTAAGGCTGCGCATTATGGTGGGTTCGCGTTCGCTTTTCAACTGTAATCCGTGCTGGCACTTGACCTCGACCTTGCCTAACATAGAGCGCTAACCAATGGCGTTGTGAAAGGCATGATCTGGAATAAATTCTACAGCCTAATAATAGTGTTCTGCCTCTTACTGATTGGTGGTTGTAGTGGTGGTGGCGAAAGCAATGTCACCACGGGTAATAGGGATGGCATTCTCCACTGGGGCAATGGCACAGACCCTCAGGAACTCGACCCACATATCGTTACAGGTGTTCCAGAACATCATATTCTCACTGCACTGCTCGAAGGCCTGGTACTGAAAAACCCCGAGACACTTGAGCCGATACCGGGTGTTGCCGAGCGTTGGGAGGTAAGCAATGATGGGAGAATCTATACTTTTCATCTTCGCCATAATGCAAGATGGTCAAACGGCGACACCGTTACCGCCAATGATTTTGCGTGGTCCTGGTGGCGAGCTCTACAGCCGGCGCTGGGAAACCAATATGCCTATATGTTTTTCCCGATTAAAAATGCCGAGGCCTATCTGAATCAAAAAATCGACGATTTTTCCCAAGTAGGCGTGAAAGTATTGGATGACTATACGCTACGCGTTGAGCTGGCCAACCCCACGCCCTATTTCCTGCAATTACTGGATCACTACAGTATGTTTCCAGTACACCGCCCCACTATCGAGAAATTTGGCGCTGCCGATGAACGCGGCAGCTTGTGGACCCGCCCGGGAAACTTCGTCGGAAATGGCCCATTCATGCTCACCGAGTGGCAACTCTTTAAAAAAGTGGACGTCGCAAAAAACCCCTACTACTGGGATGCGACGGCGGTAAAGCTTAAAGGCATTCGCTTCCATCCAACGGAGAACGTCACCACAGAGGAGCGCATGTTCCGATCCGGTCAATTGCACCATACCGCCAGCATTCCTATCGACAAAGTGGCGGTCTACAAAAAAAACAACCCTGAGCTGCTCCACTCTTACCCCTACTTAGGTAATTATTTTTACCGAATCAATACAAAATCGCCCCACCTTAGTGACAAACGAGTACGTCGGGCATTGGCCATGAGCATCAATGGCAAACAGCTTGTGGAGCAAGTCACCAAGGGAGGTGAAGTCCCCGCCTATACTTTCACTCCACCCGATACGCTAGGCTATACCGCCAAGGGAGGGTTTGAATTTAACCCCGAGAAAGCTCGCCAACTCCTGGCCGAGGCCGGATATCCCAATGGAGAGGGCTTTCCTATCACTGAACTGCTCTACAACACCTCAGAGGGCCACCGCAAGATTGCTGTGGCTATTCAGCAGATGTGGAATCAGTACTTGGGCGTTAACATCACCCTCAACAATCAGGACTGGAAGGTCTATTTGAATTCTGTAGATAACGGCGACTACGCTATTGCCAGAGCTGGATGGATTGGTGACTATGTAGACCCAAACACATTTCTCGATATGTGGATCACTGGCGGAGGCAACAACCGCACGGGTTGGTCCAATGCCCGCTACGATGAATTGATCCTAAAGCTGGCTCCCACCGCCATTGATAGGGAAACCCGCTACAAGCTCATGGCTGAGGCCGAGGCAATCCTGCTGGATGAGATGCCGGTAATTCCCATCTATATCTACAATAGAAAAAGTCTGGTTCACCCCAGTTTGAAGGGATTAACACCCAACATTCTCGACTACACCGTTTACAAATATCTCTCTCTGGATAGCAGCTATCAAGGTAAGCCTTTGAGCAATACAAATCACTCAGGGGAGACCGTGCGCTGATGTTCCGATTTATCCTCAGCCGAGTACTTCAGGCAATTCCGGTATTACTGGTCGTCATTACCGCCACCTTCTTTCTGGTACGTGTCGCTCCCGGTGGACCGTTTAGCGCCGAAAAGGCAGTTCCACCCGAGGTCATCAAGGCGTTGGAAGCACGCTACCATCTGGATGAGCCGGTGTGGCAACAATACTTTGGCTACCTGAATGATTTGGTCCATGGCGAATTTGGACCCTCATTCCGCTACCCAGGCAGAACGGTCAACGAATTGATTGCTGGCGGCCTACCGATCACTGCGGAACTGGCATTCTATGCCATGCTGGTGGCCATTATTATCGGTGTCTTCGCCGGTGTTTTTGCAGCGCTTAAACCCAATACGCCTCAAGACTATATCCCCATGTCCGCTGCCATGCTGGGTATCTGTATGCCTTCTTTTTTAATGGGACCGCTATTGGTACTGGTGTTTGGTATCTGGTTTGAGTGGGTACCGGTATCCGGCTGGGGCGATTTACCCGGCGACAAAATATTACCAGCCATTACCCTAGGCTCCGGCTATGCGGCTTTTCTCGCCCGCCTCAGCCGAGGCGGAATGCTCGAGGTGATGTCTCAGGACTATATTCGCACTGCCAGAGCTAAGGGCCTGCCGGAATGGGTCGTGGTACTAAAACATGGTCTGCGAGGTGGTTTAATCCCGGTAGTCGCATTTCTCGGCCCGGCTTTTGCCGGTCTATTAAGCGGTTCATTTGTGGTGGAAACTATCTTCCAGATCCCTGGATTGGGGCGATTTTATGTACAGGCTGCCTTTAATCGCGACTACACCATGATTCTCGGCACTACGGTATTTTTCGCTACCCTCATCGTCCTATTTAACTTGCTATCGGACATCATTTCCGTATGGATCAACCCCAAGCTGCGCCATCAGCTACGGGAGGGCAACTAATGTCCTCATCTATACCGGCAGTTGAAGGTCTCGAACACGCCGAAAAAGGTACCTCCCTCTGGCAGGATGCCTGGATTCGGTTGCGTAAAAACACCCTCGCCTTGTTTGGTCTTGGGGTAATCCTGACGCTCTGCCTAATCGCCCTGTTGACCCCTTTCATAGCCCCGTACGGCTATGAAGAGCAAAACCTGTTACTCGGCGCTGCGCCACCCTCTGCGGAACATTGGCTGGGAACCGACATCTTTGGCAGGGATATGCTGACTCGTATCATGTACGGCAGCCGCGTTTCTCTGATGGTAGGCTTTATTGCCACCGGAGTTGCACTGGCTATTGGTGTCCTGTGGGGCACCATAGCGGGTTATGCCGGTGGCCGTGTGGATGCGGTGATGATGCGAATCGTCGACATTCTCTATGCTCTGCCCTTTATGATTTTTATCGTGCTGTTAATGGTAGTGTTTGGGCGAAATATTCTTCTGCTGTTTCTGGCCATCGGTGCCGTTGAATGGCTAACTATGGCCCGTATTGTCCGCGGTCAGGTATTGTCCCTGCGACGTCAGGAATTTGTGGAAGCGGCCGTTTCTCTTGGCCTGTCACGCTGGACCATTATCCGCCGCCACCTCATACCCAACACCCTCGGACCGGTGATCGTCTACACCACATTGACCATTCCGAGCGTCATGCTACTGGAAGCATTTCTCAGCTTCCTTGGGCTGGGCATTCAACCGCCGCAAAGTTCCTGGGGACTGCTGATTTCCTATGGTGTAGAAACGATGGAGGAGTACCCCTGGCTACTGCTATTCCCCGGTTTGACGCTATCCATCACCCTGTTTGCTTTGAACTTCCTCGGTGATGGGTTACGTGATGCCCTTGACCCAAAAGCCTCGAGAGACTGAAAAATAAATATTAATTATATTTTTAGATAACTATCGTAACTAATTGATTATAAACATAATGAAATTACTTAAAGTCGACAATTTAACCACCCACTTTCATACCCGCGAGGGCGTGGTTAAAGCTGTGGACGGCATTAGTTTTAGCGTCGAACAGGGTGAAACACTGGCCATTGTAGGGGAATCCGGGTCGGGAAAATCTGTAGCTTGCTACAGCCTGCTCAAACTCATACCCCAGCCGCCAGGAAAGATTGTCGCAGGCAGTGCCCTATTTGAAGGTCGCGATCTACTTCAAGCCAACGAAAGCACCCTGCAAAACATTCGCGGCAATGATATCGCTATTATTTTTCAAGACCCAATGACCTGCCTCAACCCCTATTTAACCGTCGGTGAACAGCTCGTTGAACCGCTTATCTACCATCACAACGTGTCACGCAAAGACGCGGCAGTGCGCGCCACCGAGATTCTTGGCGAGGTGGGCATTGTGGAACCAGAAAAACGCATGGGCAGCTATCCTCACGAATTCTCGGGCGGTATGCGCCAACGAGTGATGATTGCCATGGCACTGATCACTGAACCCAAACTACTCATCTGCGATGAGCCCACCACGGCACTTGACGTCACCATTCAGGCACAGATTCTGAATTTGGTAAAAGCCTTACAGATTAAGCGTAATATTGCGGTGATCTTTATCAGTCACGACCTCGCCGTTGTCGCCGGCGTCGCCGACAACGTAGCCGTGATGAAAGACGGATTGATTGTAGAACAAGGGCCGGTTGATGAGATCTTCTATCGAAGCCAGCATGAATACACTCAAAAACTGTTGGCCGCGATTCCCGAAGGTGCCAAACCTTTATCTACCCAACCTCCAACGATTTACACCGATAAAAACGCTGAACATAAACCGCTACTCAGTATTAGCGCATTGAAGACCCACTTCCACGACTATAGCGGTGGCTGGCTCAAGCGGAACCAAAAAGTTATCAAGGCCGTAGATGATGTCTCGTTGACCATACAACAGGGTGAAATACTTGGACTTGTGGGTGAATCTGGTTCGGGCAAATCAACCTTAGGTCGCTCGATTCTACAATTGGTGCCGATTTCTAGTGGTAGTGTAGTGTTCGATGGGACGGAATTAACCCGTTTATCGCCCACGCAAATGAAGTCTATGCGTCGCCGCATGCAGATGATCTTTCAGGATCCCTATGCCTCTCTCAATCCACGTATGACCGTATTTGACACCCTGGCTGAGCCATTGCTCTACCATAGACTTGCTACTCGAAAGACCGTCACAGCTCAGGTGTTGGATCTGATGGATGATGTGGGGCTTGCCCGCGCCGCCATTCGCAAATATCCCCATGAGTTCTCGGGAGGTCAGCGACAGCGCATTGCGGTCGGTCGTGCTATTGCCACCAAACCGGAACTGGTCATAGCAGATGAACCGGTATCCGCTCTGGACGTCACCATTCAGGCTCAAATACTCGACCTGATACTGGCCCTGATAGAGAAACACAACCTAACCATGCTGTTTATCTCGCATGATCTCTCCGTCGTTCGTTATATCGCAGACAGAATAGCCGTGATGCATCATGGGAAGTTGGTGGAAACCGGTAGCACAGAGCCCTTATTCTCAGCACCGAAACACGAGTACACCAAGCGATTACTGTCCGCCATTCCTGTGGCCGACCCGATTAAAGAAAGACAGCGGCAAGTTGATTTAATCCAATCGATGAATTGAAAAAAACAGGGGAACCATCCGCACCAGGCTAGCTCAGCGCCCAACAGATCTGGTTAGCTACGAAGCAGCCTGACCCGAAAAGAGCGCCCTTTCAATTTCCCCTGACCGAGCTTTTGAAGTGCAAGCTTATACACATCACCTTTCACTGCCACGTAAGAACAATTATCAGCAACATTGATTTTTCCCACCGCGGCACCAGGAATGCCATTTTCGCCCGTGAGCGCACCCAAAATATCACCGGGGCGTACTTTTTGCTTTTTTCCACCGTCGATTTGCAACGTTTCCATCGCCGATTGAAACACAGGTTTATCCAGCAGACTCATCGAAGGCAACGCTTCACTCACAATCATACGGTCTAAATAATCTTCCAGCATAACGACCTTATAATGTTCTCTGTCGGAATAAAGAGAGCAGGCAATACCTTTACCACCGGCCCGTCCTGTACGTCCTATGCGATGGATATGGATCTCTGAATCTCGGGCAAGTTGATAGTTAATCACCGCATCGAGCGCGTCAATATCCAGCCCCCTTGCCGCTACGTCTGTCGCCACGAGTACTGAGGCACTTCTATTGGCGAAACGTACCAAGGTTTGATCACGATCCCGTTGTTCCAGGTCACCATGCAGTGCCACCGCACTAAAACCATTGCTCACGAGTTCGCCTGCAACCTCCTGAGCCTCACGCTTCGTGTTACAAAAGACCACGGTAGATTCCGGCTGGTATTTCATTAATAGCAAGCGAAGAGCAGTCATACGTTGTTTGTCATCAGTCACCTTGAAGAAATGCTGCTGAATCGTATTTTTATCATGAGTGGATTCCACCTGAACCATGACAGGCTCACTCATGATGCGCTTGGCGACAGACTGAATCTCACTTGGATAGGTCGCACTAAACAATAGGGTTTGTCGCTTAGAAGGTATGTATTCAACGATAGCATCCAGCGAAGGCTGAAATCCCATATCAAGCATTCGATCAGCTTCATCCAACACCAGTGTTCTCAGGTTATTCAACTTCAGGGTTCCTTTACGCAAGTGCTCTTCTACTCGCCCGGGTGTCCCCACAACAATGTGCGCACCATGCTCAAGCGAGCCAATCTGAGGGCCAAATGACATGCCGCCACACAGCGTTAGCACTTTGATATTATGAATGGTTCTCGCCAAGCGACGAATTTCTTTGGCTACCTGATCTGCCAACTCACGCGTAGGACAAAGTACCAGTGATTGCACTTGAAACTGTTTTACGTTGAGTTTTTCCAGTAAGCCGAGTGAAAAAGCAGCCGTTTTACCCGAGCCAGTTTTACCTTGGGCAATCACATCCTTACCAATCAGGATATGAGGCAAGCTCTTTGCTTGAATTGGTGTCATCTCCTTATAACCCAGAGACGAGAGGTTATGCAGTAAATCTGGCTTTAGTGTAAGAGATGAAAAGGCGGCCGGGTTCAAAATAATAATCCTATATATAGTACTTTATTGAAGTAAGCCTTAGCTTGAAGTGAACAGCTTTAAGCAATTCAGCCGCAGCTTAACAGTCTCTATGACCAACTGCGATATATTGCTGAAAACTAGAATTTACCCCGTCAAACAACACACGGCCTCCAGTTGATTGTCTGCAAAGGTGACTTTAATCATTTGTTTGATCAAACCACACAGATACAGTCGTAGCGCTTGAATTCAACCCCACAATTTGAACCAGAGGTAAAACTTATGAGCAGTTGTTGCGGCGCTTGTGGCGGCCAGGATACTAAAACAAAGGAAGAACAAAAACAGGAGCTACCGAAAGATAAGGAGGTAACTGAACAGCTAGAGGACAAAGGGCAGAAAAACGAGAACTAATTTTTTAAATTTTTGTTATGAACACGTCAAAGTATGAAATTTTAATCCACCAAAAAAATCATCCCAGTGGCAAGAACACACTGGGATGAATTTCTGCTTATGAAAGAGTAGCCTTAAAGGTTACTCTTCTTGCTCTAGAAGCCACATAGTGTGTTCAACACTACCTTCTTCCATGCCTTCAGGAATTTCGCGCAGCTTGGGATTTTCTTTTACTGTGCTCAAATCTCTGTTTTTAACAATTTCGCCCTGTTCATTGATATATTCGCCTTCTTCCAAATTTTCGGAGATAGCAAATGCTGGAGCAGGAGCAGATGAGACGTCACCACTAGCACCGCCTTCAAATTTCTCTGTATCAAATTTGCTCTTAACTCTTTCAGCTGAAAGTTCAGCTTCAGTCTTTACGGCTTCCACAGCTTCTGTTACAGCTTCTACTGCTTCTGTGGCAGTTTCGTGAGAGGTAGCTGCAGCTTCAGAGGTGTGACCTGCATCTTCAGTACCAGCTGTTTTATCAGCTTCACCACATGCTGCCAAACCAAGTACCAATGCAGATACTCCAAACAATTTAATAAGGTTCATTATTGAGTCCCTCGTAATGTTAATAATCAAGATAATTTTTGACCCCTATGTCAAGGGTACGCAGTCTAATTGGCCTTTCCCAAAAAATCTAGGCAAATCAGCACTCAATTTACCTTGCGACAATACTATAGACAGCCATATACAGGATATTTTAGCAGCATCTATCTTAAGGCAGCCTTATAGAAAAACATAAAAACTTTGTGGCTTTTAGACTGGCAGATAATCAGCCACATCAAAATATGGTCATCCGTGTAGTAAAAGGTAGGATCCAGGAAGGAAAACACAGGTATGTGGCACAAACGCATCTTTAATACATTCCCAGCTAATAGCAGGTACCAAAACCACCCTTTAATCTAGCTAACACCATGAATAATAGAGTTTTTTATACAGTTTTGGCAGATACAGGCCTGCCCTCTTCGCTCGACAGGAATATTCGAGAGCAACGACTCAGAAATAGTTTCCGAGTAACACCAACAATCGCTCTCTGCATTAACCCCACAATAATTCCCCTTGCCACACAGAGGGCAGGTTTTAGGGTTTTCACCATAATCTAAAGAAATATCCACTATTAACAAAGCCTATAATAAAAGCATGTATAGGAAGGTAGTTGGTTATTCGACTTCATACAAGCTATCTGCATCATCGTCATAATCAAAGGCCCCCACAAATGTCATATAGTTATCCCGCTCAACACCAGAGAGCTTAGGGCTATATTCATACTCAAAGAGGACGACAACCCAGGTAACAGCCTCCAACTTTTTCTTTCTCGCCTTACTCATTAAAATATCAATATAAGAGGCGGAAAAAGAGCATTCACCAACCGCCCTTTCAATAGGAAGACTACCGTCGTAGGCACCGTTGGTTTCCATCTTCCCGGGGCTGAAATATCGAAGGTTAAAGTTGTTCGACCAGGTATTGGTAGCGCGAGTATTGTTACGGCTAAATCTCTCCTCAAAATAGGTATCAGGGATATCGCTATAGGGGTGCTTAGATGCCCACACTGACACTTTATTTTTCTTCGAAAAATCGTGACCTTTTATGGCCCTTTGGGTAGTACCCTTATTGGGTTTTTTCGCGCTCATTGATACCTCTGGTCTTTACAATTAGGCAGGTTCGGCATGACGAGGCTCCAATCGAAAAACGCTCTTTACGCCTAGGAACCACTTTTTACATACTCGGGCATTCAGCTGAAGGCTTCGCTATTTCTGCTGATAGACATTATTTTGGGTCACCAAGTAGAGATCCTCTACCTTTTTTCTTGCCCAAGGTGTTTTACGTAAAAACTTTAAGCTGGACTTTACGGAAGGATCACTATTAAAACAGCGGATATTAATTCGCTTGCCCAATTCACCCCAACCGTAGTGATCAACCAGGCTATTTACAATTTTCTCCAGGGTAATACCATGCAGCGGGTTATTTGGTTGAAGATCGACCATAGATGACAACTAGCCTCATATCGAAGGTTCTTGCTAAATATAGCCCGCAGTGAACATTTTTGGCCTATGAATGTAAACAGCAAGTATCCCAGTAAACGATTATAGTTCTATATACCCTTCTGTTTTTTTAGGGGCACCAAATGCTAAATAAATGGTTAATCAGTGCCGATGAGCTTAATTCCCTAACAGGAAGCAACACCGTTATTTTTGATTGCCGGTTTTCATTAGCAGACCCACAGATGGGGAAATCCCTCTATCACCAAGGGCATATTCCCGGCGCCTATCATTTGGATATGGAAAAAGACCTCTCTGGCCTCAAGGGGTTGCATGGTGGTCGCCACCCTCTTCCCGATGCCCGTGTGTTTTCCTCCCGCATGAAGGAATGTGGGGTTAACCATAATTCTCTGGTAGTGGCCTACGACAGCAACCGGCTAGCTGGAGCAGCGCGATTATGGTGGCTGCTCAGCTTCTTTGGTCACCATCGAGTAAAAATATTAGATGGTGGCTTACCCGCATGGCTTTCGGCGAAATTACCTTTAACGCAAGAGCGTCCAGCTAATGCTGCAGGTGATTTTGACGCCATAGAAAATCCTAATTTAATCGTTGATTGTGACTGGATAAGAAAAAATCTCACCAATCGCCAGCTGACACTGGTAGATTCACGAGAGGCACCTAGATATCTGGGGCGGGAAGAACCGATTGACCCTGTCGCAGGACATATTCCCGGCGCGATAAACTCCCCTTGGCAGCAAGTAACCAACGAAGCAGGATTGACCAAACCCGTAGAGCAACAAAAACAGATATGGCAGGCTCTACCCATGACAGAACACCCGATAGTATATTGTGGTTCTGGCGTAACAGCGTGCGTAAACATACTGTCATTATCAATGGCGGGGCTAGAGGATTCTCGGCTTTACCCAGGCAGCTGGAGTGACTGGTGTAGCTATCCCTCCAACCCAATAGAGCCACCACGTAAAACATCACCCGATTTATGATGACCCTGTTGATCTTATTTTTAGGCGGAGGTATCGCCTGGTTTATTAGTACTGTCGCAGCGGGTGGCGCAGCAATGCTGATGATACCGGTTCTCAGTTTCATGCTGGGGCCACAAGTCGTCGCCCCCGCCATTAGCCTGGGGGCTTTTCTGGCCAATCCATCCAGAGCCTGGATGTTCAGAGACCATATCGACTGGAAAGTCAGTAGTTGGCTGATACCTGGGAGCCTGGTAGGTGCCATACTGGGAGCCTGGGCTTTCACCCAGTTCTCCGCACGCTGGATTCAGGTACTGCTCGGTCTATTTTTGATCTCAACAGTATTTCAATATCAGTTTGGTAAATCCAAGCGTTCATTTACCATGAAAAAACGCTGGTTTTTTCCGCTGGGCGTCGCAATATCGTTTTTGTCCGGCATCGTCGGTGGAACGGGCCCGGTACATAACCCGTTTATGCTCAACTACGGACTGGAAAAAGAAAAGCTCGTCGCCACAAAAGCGATAAATTCTCTAGCGATGCAATTGACCAAGCTGATTTCTTACGCCGGTTTTGGTGCAATGACCCTGGAGATTGGCAGCTATGGATTAGCGATTGGCATTGGAGGGTCAATCGGTGCATGGATCGCGAGCAACCACCTGAAACACATAAACCCTGGCCAATTTCGTATTTATACACTCATATTAATGCCCATTTGCGGCGTACTTTTGTTAGGTGAAGCTTTCTTAAATGGCTACTAATATCGCAATTTATACAATACTTATTAGCTGACTCCGAACTACCCCCCTGCTCTGCTCAGTGACGACACTCACTCAAAACTGGCCTGTCTCCTTTTCTTTGTCTATACCTTAATAGTATCCACTTCACGTCATCGTTAAGCGCATTTACTGCGGTAACGGTGGCATCTATTACGCTGTTGTAGGAGGTAACCTTATGAAAGAAAACCAGAGTAAAACCATTGCACTACTCAACAAAATTCTGGAAACCGAACTCGCCGGGGTCGTACGCTACAATCATTATGCCCTGATGGTATTTGGCTATGGCCGCATACCCATTGTCAGCTGGTTACGCTCCGAGGCCAACAATAGCCTTCTTCACGCGCAGGAGGCAGGAGAGCTCATTACCTCGCTGGGAGGACATCCTTCCCTGGGTATCGGCCCACTTCTGGAAACCCATCAACACGATATTGGTGATATTCTGCGGGAATCTCTGGAACATGAGTCCAAAGCAAAGTCGCTCTACTTTGAGCTACTCGATGAAGTAAAAGACAAATCTGTCATGCTGGAAGAGTACGCCCGCCAGAAAATTTCTGAAGAGGAAATGCACGAAGGCGAAGTCAACAAAATGTTACGTCGCCCCGGTGAAATAGCCGCGTACGACCCGTAATAATTAACCGGCTAAAGGCTGCTAATTTTTTAAGAAACCTCAGCCTTAATCATGGTTTTCTGAGGCGCTATTTACTTGCGTATCAGGCTTGCAGTTAAAGGCAAAGCCATAGAGGGGTAGTCGGTGATCACACTGTCTACCTTCAAACGATCCATATTTTTGATCACACTGGCATCATTCACCGTCCACACCGACACATGTAAGCCCTGGCGTCTGGCATGTCCCACATTGATCATATTACACACGCCCCAGTTCATAGCCAGCAAGGTGCACTTAAACCGGTCTAGAACGGGAAATGGGTTGGGCGTGATGGAAATGTATCCTCTGGGGATATGAGGAGCAATGGTCATCAACTTCTGAAGTAACGTCAGACTAGAGGAGGTAATGACCACTCTTCCCACAGACGACTCTGTAGGAAAGCGCTCGACTAACAACTCAGCCATACGACTCATTTGTACCGCAGAGCCGGTTTTAACTTCAAGTTGGTAACCCTCAATTTCAGGTGTGGCCTCCAACATCGCATCCAGCGTCACGATGCCGGTATTCTCCTTATTGGGCCAGGGAGCACCAGAGCTGCGAGCATCCATATCCTTCAGTTCAGCAACCGTGTAACTGGCGACCTTACCTTCATGGTCAGTGGTCCGGTCAACAGAATCATCGTGAAGCATCACGATTTGATCATCTTTGGATAACCGCATATCCAGCTCAAGGTAGCGCGTCCCTCGCTCTATTGCATGTCGACATCCGGCAATCGTATTTTCGGGTGCTTCACCACCGGCACCCCGGTGGCCATAAACCAACATGGCCTCTTTTCTCTGAGGTAATCCAAGCATCTACGCAACTTCCCCACTTTGTGTATGATAGCTATTACCGCACAGGCGATAATCTCTTGTCACCACATTTGTACCACGAGATTATCCTCACGAAAACAACACACTTACATTAATGAGACCACTGTCAGTAGATCGAGCCTATGCAGACACTATCGAATCACTACCTGGTCATGCGCCACGGCCAGAGCGAAGCTAATGTTGAAGGAATTATTGCCAGCGATCCCAGAGTAGGCTGTACCGCCTACGGGCTAACGGAAACTGGCAAAAAACAGGCTGCCGACTCCATAGCCTCGTCATCGGACATAACGTCCAACACCCATATTTTAAGTTCGGACTTTTTGCGCGCCAGAGAAACCGCAGAGATTGTCCACAAAACCATTCGGGGGAAATACCCCATACATTTTACAGAAAAACTTAGAGAGCGCTTTTTT
This sequence comes from Porticoccus sp., assembly GCA_041581635.1. Lineage (GTDB taxonomy): Bacteria > Pseudomonadota > Gammaproteobacteria > Pseudomonadales > Porticoccaceae > Porticoccus. The sequence continues at coordinate 24,305 of JBFICW010000009.1, forward strand.
GGCGAGATTAATAGTCTTAGCGATAGCCACTATCAAAAGGTGTGGACGCTCGACAAGAATGATCCCGACCACCATGAATTCAGTGTCGAAAGTGCGAACGAAGTGGTGGCCAGAACAGCAGCGCTGATTAATACATTGGAGAACCAGTTTTCCAATGAAACGTTTCTTCTGGTGGCACACGGTGATGTATTACAACTATTACAAACTTGGTTTCAGGGGGTTCCTGCCAGTGAACATCGACAACTTACCCACTTAAACACCGCAGAAATACGCCGGTTAAACTGAACAAGCAACACCCGTTCCTCCCAACCCACAATACCCTCCCGGATTTTTGGCTAAATATTGTTGGTGGTAATCCTCCGCATAGAAAAAAGGCTGATCCAGTGCAATGTCAGTGGTAATCGGTTGATACCCTACCTGCATTAACTTCGCCTGATAACTGTCCCGGCTCTGCGTGGCGAGACTTAACTGAGCAGAATCCTGACAATAAATCGCAGAACGGTATTGAGTACCCTGATCATTTCCCTGACGCATTCCCTGAGTAGGGTCGTGCGCCTCCCAGAACCTGGCTAACAATTGCTGGAAACTTAACGTTAAAGGGTCGTAAACCACCAACACCACTTCCGTATGCCCGGTGAGTCCAGAGCAGACTTCTTCATAGGTTGGATTCTCCGTGTAGCCACCGGCATAACCCACAGCCGTTGTATAAACACCATCCTGAGTCCAGAAGCACCGCTCTGCCCCCCAAAAGCACCCCAGACCAAACACAACCTGTGCCAGCCCCTCCGGGAATGGCGGTACGATCGGCTTGCCAGACACATAATGCTGTTTACTCACCACCATCGGCGTAGCACGGCCAGGCAGCGCATGCTGTGCGTCGATCATTTGTGATTTATTGTTTCCAAACATTTCTCTCTACTCCACAAGCGCGTAAAAATCTGGCCATAACAAGTTGTTGTAGATACTATTCTTAACGCTCAGACCTTACTGTTGATCAACCCCATAAGGAAAGGTTCCATGATAGAACTCTACACTGCTGCAACGCCCAACGGCCATAAAATCAGTATTGCGCTGGAAGAAATGGGACTCCCCTATAACATCCACCACCTGAGTCTGAGCAAACAAGAACAAAAAGAATCCGACTACCTGGAACTGAATCCCAACGGCCGAATCCCCACTATTATTGACCGCGACAACGATGATTTTGTGGTGTTCGAATCCGGTGCTATTTTGATTTACCTGGCGGAAAAAACCGGCCAACTGTTACCCGGCGACCTCAAAGAGCGCTCACGCGCTATTCAATGGTTGATGTTTCAAATGGGCGGCATCGGCCCCATGATGGGACAGGCCAACGTCTGGTTCCGCTATTGGGAAGAAACCTACCAACCCGCCATCGACCGCTACCAACACGAAGTGAAACGCTTATTTGGCGTATTGGATGGACATCTCAAAGGCCGCGAGTACCTCACCGACGAGCTCAGCATTGCCGATATCGCCAACTGGGCCTGGGTAAGAATCTACGATTGGTCTGGGGTTCCCATCGACGACTTTCCTCACCTATCCGCCTGGTTAGACCGGCTCAATCAACGCCCCGCTTTTCAAAAAGGCATCAATACCCCACCCTCAGAATACGAGCAGGAAGCAAAGGCAGAAGATTTTGTGAAGGGTGCGAGAAATATGTTGCTAAAGTGATGCGGTATATTTATTAACGGCGACCAGAGTCTGCACAACACTGTTTAAAACAACGTAACATCTTGATTTTTGACGATAAAAACTGAAACACCTATCGCTCACACCCCGAAAACAAGGGGCAAAGTGATAGAGTGCCCGAGTCTTTATAATTAGCTGTTAAGTTGCTAAAAGGGAATCGCAGCTATGGGAAAAAGTTATCGTAGGAGACGTAGCAATAACATCGTATCTGTAATTCCAGATATTGTGCATATTGCTTCGAGATTGCCTTGGTGGGGAGCGCTACTGACAGGCATTCTCTCCTACTTCCTTATCGCTATTGTGCTTAGTGGTTACATCGAAGGGTATATTGCAAGTCAAGCCGGTAGCAAATTCTACGGCGTCATAGAGACTCGCTATGGTCGTTTGGTGCACGTATGTAATTGGGTGGGTATAGCGTGTTTTATTGCCGGGCTGTTCTTTGCAATTCGTAATTACTTTGTGTTCAACCGTGCTAGTAGCAACGAAAAAGGTATTGTTGCATTTCTTTCTAAATTAATAGGACGCAGCATTGACTAGCCGCAACTGAACAAGCGCATGTTGTTCGCCCCTGCGGGGCTGGGACCTCCGTTCCGCTGCGCTTCACTACGGCCCCAAGTGCTGGCGTTAGGCCGCATACTGTATCTCGGTCGTATGACCGCTTCCGTCCCACGGAGCCACTGACCATTTGATTGGTGGCCGGGCGCATAAATACCCTCCTGTTTTGAACTATACTCAAGTGTGTTCTCACATTTCTTGCCGAAGGAGAATTCATGCCCGCTAAATTCAAACTTTTTGATCTCACAACGGTGTGTTTCGTGCTCCTCTTGAGCAACACCAGTTTTGCTTATGAAGGTCATCAAGAGCAGGACATGATAATCCCGAACCTGGGAGATTTGGGCTTGGTTAACTTCCCTGTGTCATGTAGCGACGCTGCCCAAAAAGCCATGAATACAGGTGTTGGACTTTTACACCACATGATGTACGCGCAGGCTGAGCAATTGTATGGAGCATGGATAGAAAAAGAATCAGATTGCGCCATGTTGTACTGGGGGTATTCTATGACCCTGTTTCATCCTCTGTGGCCTGATACTATTACAGATGAAGCACTGGATAGAGGTGCTTCTGCGATCAAAAAAGCCCTGACGCTCGACACCACAGAACGCGAATCATATTATATTCGGGCAGCAGCAGAGTATTACAATAACTGGAAAAACACCGCTGACGATTCACGAATCAAAGCTTGGGCAGCAGCTCAGGAGACCGTTTACCGGAAATATCGCACCGACATTGACGCAGCAGCATTTTATGCCCTTTCCCAAATTGTAACGGCTCCTAAAACAGACCCAACTTTTAACCAAAATAGAAAAGCGGGCGCCCTTCTCGAAGAACTAAATGCGATATCACCCACTCATCCGGGGTCGATTCATTACACTATTCATGCCTATGACAACGCGCCTCTGGCTGAGCTGGCGATAGATTATGCAAGAGCGTACGACAGGATAGCGCCCGATGTTCCGCATGCACTACATATGCCCAGTCATATTTTCGTAAGATTGGGTATGTGGGATGACGTCATAAGCTGGAATATTCGTTCCGCGAAAGCTGCATTGAAATACCCAACAAAGGGCAGCACCAGCATGCACTACATTCATGCCATGGATTACTTAATCTATGGCCTTTTGCAGACAGGGAAAGGGGACGAGGCGAGGCGAGCCATGGAGGAAATAGACGCTCATCAACCCGTGCAAGCGACTTTCCCAGCGGCATATGCCTTTGCAGCAATCCCGGCCAGGTTAGCTTTAGAGCAACAACTATGGCAGCAAGCAAGCGTGATAAAAACGCGATACCCGGAATACATCGCCTGGGAAAAATTCCCACAGGTTGAGGCTATAACTTATTACGCTCGAGGACTTGGGGCCGCAAGAATGGGAGACACAAAGAGAGCTCGGGAAAACGTAGATGTCCTTGATGCGCTATTTGAAAAAACGTTGGCAATTAGCCCCGATTATTGGGCTCCGCTCGTAGATGCGCAACGGCAAGTTATAAATGCCTGGATAAGCTATCACACTGGAGACATATCAGGTGCAGTGGCTCAGCTTCGACAAGCTGCCGATCTTGAAGATTCAATCGACAAAAACCCCGTAACGCCGGGAGCTGTTCTTCCGGCAAGGGAGTTACTGGCAGACATGTTGATGCTGAACAGAAATTATTCTGGCGCTCTGTCTGCCTATGAAAAAAGTCTGACCGTTAGTCCAAACAGGTCAAATAGTCTGGCGGGGGTTACCAGGGCAAAATTGGCTATGGCGCAATAGCTTTCTTGTGGAAAGACTGCCGGGCACTGACTTAATCAGACTAAATCGAGCGTATGACCGATTGCGAAAACCCTTTATGCATTATCGCAGGCTGTCTCACAAGGCGCTGCAGCTGAACTTTGGCATCAGGTATAACTCATTCTAATGATCATAGAAATTACAGCCCCCGTATGTAAATGTGCTGAAGATGAAACTATCTTTTTTTCGCGACTACGTGGAATACCTGGCTACGATAACGTTGTTGGCAAGGGACTGAATTTATACTTAACGCTGGAAACAGCATCTGAAAAAGAGGTTATCGATGCGCTACAAGACATTTGTAATATGTGGAACACTACATTTAAAGTCATCAGTAAATGATGCTTTTTATATCAAAATATTTTATCTCGCTTTGCATTAAAACGAGCCGTCACTTCTTTTTCAAATCCACAGCTTATTTTATTCGCCTTATCGCTTTCTTCATTGGAGTCAATCTATTGTTGCTCTCATTGCCATAACGCATATGCTCATAAACCGTATTGATGGCTTTCACCTGTCGCGCTAAGTCGGGCCGTTGCTCGGCAACCCGCTGTGCGTAATCTCTTGGCCCCTCCCCTGCATTTCGGGGAATACCGGCCTTCTCTAATTTTTTACATAGATGCAGGAACATTCGGTCGAGTTCATCGTGTTTGGCACTCAATCCGTGTCGCAATTGCCAGAGGGCTAACAGACCTAGAATGACACCGCCGGAGATTAACAGGGCCAGGGCAATTCTGAGTGGGTTGTAGGCACCCAACCATTTTTCGAGTAAGTTTTCCTGAATGTTATCGTAACCCAATACCCAACGTGCCCAGCTGTAATTGAGTGAGTCTAGCTTCAAGCGTAACTGGTTGAGCCAGTTGATATGGCGAAAACGCATCAGCGACAGGGGCGAGTCGGCTAAAAAACCTTCGTTATTTCCCAGAGCTGCCTCAAGGTTCGCTTCTATGCGTTCCGGGGCGACCGCAGCGGTGGGATCGACTCTGACCCACCCTTCGCCTTCGAGCCACACCTCAGCCCAAGCGTGAGCATCGTACTGTCGAACCAACAGGTAGTTATCCGGGTGCCTCTCTCCGCCTTGGTAACCGGCCACAACTCTGGCTGGAACCCCTGCGGCACGCATAAAGAACACGAAGCTACTGGAGTAATGTTCACAAAAACCCCGCTGGGTATCGAACAAAAATTCATCCACGCTGTGTTTACCCAGGAGTGGTGGTTGTAACGTGTAGACAAATTGCTGGTTATATAATCCCAGCACCTTCTGAATCAGAGCTTTATCATCACCGACATCTCTCCGCCAACGTTGGGCTAATGCCACAGTCCGCGGGTTAAACCCTTTGGGTATATGAAGCTCAGTGGCACGACGGAAATTGGATAAGTTATTCGCTTCAATCGAGTAATCGAGCCAGCTATCGACCTCGTACTGTTTTTTTACGGTGACCGGCTCGGAGGCTATAAGCCGGTAATCTCTGGTGAGGGCTATATTGGTATTTTGGGGAACCGGGGTCGCCAAGCTATAGAGCCAGGGTTGTTGAGAGGGCTCCATGACCACACTGTAATGCGTTCTCTCCCCGCGGCGTTCTATCAAGGCGTCCCACGGCTGTTTTGACTTACCAAACCACTGTAACGGGCTGCCCTCAAACAGACCAGCAGGGTCAAAATCATCACGTTTAGACCGCGACCACTGGCGACCATCAAAATTTGAGAGTACCAGCCCTCGCCAATAGAGTTGATGCTGACGGGGTATTGGCCCCTCAAAGCTGACCCGAAAGGCCAAATCGGCAGATCGACCCAGACGGCTGTAATCTCCCGGTGTCATGGTATCGGTGACGCCCGTTTTTGCACTATGACTCGGTATAGGCACCGACCAAAGGGAACCCAGCCTGGGCATCATTATAAACAGCAGGATCATTAACGGGATGGCCTGCAACAACAGCACAGAGGCTTTCTTTAAAGGCCTTAGTGGATGAATAGTGGCATCGCCTTGGTGCAACCCCACCAGTGCCGCCACCACCAATAGCAAACAACCCAGAAGGTAAACCGCATTCCCCATACTTTGATCAAACAAGGGCTGCACGGCGGCCACAAAAAAGGCTAAAAAGACCACAAGCAGAGCATCTCGGCGATGCTCCATTTCTATAAGTTTAAGGGTGTAGGCTGTCACCAGCAGCGCAACCATTGGCTCTAAGCCTATGGGCTTTCCATACTCCAGAAACAACCCTGCCAGACACATTGCCAATAACAGCAGTTTTATTACGCGGTTTGGGATTGGCCAGACTCCCCGATAGCGCTGTACTCGCCAAATAATCGCTACCAATGCGGCGGCGATAATCCACTGTGGTAGATGAGCCGCATGGATAAAAACCACAGCGATAAAAGCCAGTAGAAGCCATATCAACGCGTTTCTATTAATTTGCCACGAAGGTATCACCGGGGCTTTTTCCTCTGCTGTGGCTTTCTCACTCGCGAGCGTTGTTGTGCTTCTTGCCTAGAGTCAGATGCTTCATACAACGCCAGCTCACGAAGTATTCTCAGTCGATGCGCCTCATTGTTATCGGGCATGATTTCGATACCGGGTAATCTCAGACCATAAGCCTTGTTGGTGGCTGAAACCTGTAACACGCCACCACAGAGTCGAGATAAACGAGACTCGCGATCGATATCAGGAAAGTCATCCCAGTCCAACCAGATGCGCTCATCCTGATAGTCGGCATAGTGCTTGGTGTACATGCCCTGCTCCTTGGCATATTGCTTCCAGGCGATTTTTTTCAACGAGTCACCCTGTTGGTAATCGTTGAGGCCGACAAAGTCTTCACTGCCATCTTCTCGATGATGCGGGCCATCGCCTCGACTGTGAGCAGACAGGGTTTGGGGTGAAGCAGCGATAGGTTGGGGGTAAACCAGGCAACTAATATCAAAATCCAGCTTGGTCCAGACTCGGAGCAAACCCAGAGGATAGACGCTTTCAACCGTCAACCTTCCCGGGTTGTAAAGACCACGTCTCGGTGCAAACAACGGCACTTTTATGTGGACGTCCCCCCTGCCACAAAGTGTCGTGATGACCGCCTCATCTCCCTCGAAGGATAAGCTCAAACTCTCACGGCAGTGTGATTGGTCTTGACTCAAAATAAGATCAACGACCGATTGCTCTCCCGCAAAGGTAGGGTTTGCTCTGAAAAATTTTAGTGTTAGCCCCGACAAATTAGAAAAGGTATGGAGAATCGTAATGACAAATACGGCGGCCAAAAGACAGGTTATGCCAAACACCAGATTGTTTTCGTAATTGGTGGCCACCAGCCAGCAAAGCACGATCAACAGTAAAAAACCAAAACCTGCTTTGGAGGGAAAGATAAACAGACTGCGGTTATTCAAGGTCACAGAACGAGAAGGTGGTAGCCGTCGATAAGCCCAGCGTGAGAAGTGGTCGCGGAAAAACTGCCCCACCCTCTCAATCATCGTCATAACTCCTATGATGCAACTCAGCTATCTATCAAGTGGGTAACTAGATAATATCCACGGAATTGAGTACCCGCTGAACCAGCACCTCTCCAGACTGGCCAGAAAACTCGGCTGACCCTCGCAACCGATGCCCTGTAACACTGGGCAATACCGCCTGTATATCTTCAGGAATCACATATTGGCGACCCTGAATTAATGCCCAAGCCCTGGCACACTGCAATGTGGCCAGTGCACCTCGCGGTGAAAGCCCGGAGAAAAACATGGGGTCATCGCGAGTAAACTGGACGAGTCGTTGCAGGTAGTCCACCAGACTGTCGGATACGGTGACTTGCATTACCTGCTGCTGAATATTCAACAATTGCTCGGCGGTGATGAGCGATGGAATAGTGGCAAGCCGAGTTCTAGGATCGACGCCTGAAAGCATTTCACGCTCCGAAGCCGGGTCTGGGTAGCCCAGTTCAATGCGCATTAAAAAGCGATCTAACTGGGATTCTGGCAATGGAAACGTGCCTGCCTGAGTCGTTGGGTTTTGCGTCGCAATCACAAAGAATGGTTTGGGTAATGGCCGGGTATCGCCTTCAACAGTGACCTGCCCTTCGGCCATGGCTTCCAATAATGCACTTTGGGTTTTAGGCGTGGTCCGATTAATTTCATCCGCCAGTAAAAGCTGATTAAAGATAGGGCCAGGGTGGAACTCAAAATGTGCTTTGGTTCTATCGTAGATAGAAACCCCGAGAATATCTGCCGGAAGCAAATCGCTGGTAAATTGAATGCGACTGAAGGAAAGACCCAACACCTTGGCCAATGCATGAGCCAGCGTCGTTTTTCCCATGCCGGGAAGATCCTCAATCAGCAAGTGGCCTTGAGCAAACAAGCACGCCAGTGACAGGGTAATTTGCTTTTGTTTGCCTATCAGCACCTTGCTGACGTGGGTAATAATCGCATCAACTGCTTTTTGCATGGTGCCTGCTACTCCGCTGGCATTGTCGCTGACACTTTGACGAACAACGTCTATGTAAATCTATGGATTAGATCGCGGAAAGCCCCCGCGCCAAATCAGCTTTAATATCGGCTATGTCTTCCAATCCTACCGCAATGCGTATCAGGTTTTCAGTGATCCCCGTCTCGGCTTTTTGTTCATCGGTCAAACGACCATGTGTTGTCGTCGCCGGATGTACGATGGTGGTTTTCACATCGCCAAGGTTCGCTGTCAGGGAGAGCACCCGGGTACTATCTATGACCTTCCATGCCTGCTCCCGAGCGCCTTTGACCCGAAATGACAAAACACCACCAAAGGCTCTTTGCTGCTTGGCAGCAACAGCATGCCCGGGGTGATCCGTGAGTCCAGCATAAAAGACACGCTCCACCTGAGGCTGTTGCTGCAACCACAGAGCGAGCTCAAGTGCATTGGCTGAATGAGCCTCCATTCTCAACCTGAGCGTTTCCAACCCTTTCAGGAACACCCAGGCATTAAAGGGGCTCATGGTAGGCCCGGCACTGCGAATAAAGGATAAAACCTCGCCCACTAGCTCACTATTGCCCGCCACGACACCACCCATACAGCGACCTTGACCATCCAGATACTTGGTCGCAGAGTGAACCACTAAGTCTGCACCCAGCATGAGCGGCTGCTGAAGTGCCGGGCTGCAAAAACAATTATCGACCACTAACAGTGCATTATTGCTGTGGGCCAACGCCGCCAATGCCGTGATATCTGCCACCTCGCACAAGGGGTTAGACGGTGTTTCGATAAATAACAACTTGGTTTTTGGCGTCAAAGCCTGCTGCCATTGGTCGAGCTCAGTTAATGGCACAAAGGTCGTCTCAATACCGAACCGTCGAAGATATTTATCCAGCAAGACCGTCGTCGTACCAAATACATTGCGGGAGCAGACCACATGATCACCCGACTCTAGCAGGGCAATACAAGTACTGAGAATAGCGGCCATCCCAGAGGAGGTAGCCACGGCCTGCTCGGCACCTTCGAGAGCTGCGATACGCTCTTCAAAAGTGCGTACTGTGGGATTGGTATAGCGAGAATAAACGTTACCCGGCTTCTCGCCAGAAAAGCGAGCCGCGGCCTCAGCGGAATCTTCAAAGACATAGCTTGAGGTTAAAAACAGCGGCTCTCCGTGTTCGCCTTCTGCCGTACGCACATGGCCAGCCCTTATGGCCAGAGTGTCTAGTCCAGCACCGGCCAAAGGGTCAAAACTGTCATCGTCTATCATTTACTCATCTTCCACATCGGGATTGTGCAGACCGATTACTTCACCATTACCTGAATCGGCTGATTTTCCATTTTTTAATTTAGCATTGTCGTTTCGCACGGCATCCAACTTGTCGAGATAGGACTGATCCACGTCACCTGTTACGTACTGGCCATCAAAAACAGCACAGTCAAAACGTTCTATCTCGGGGTTACCCTCTTTGGCACTATCAACCAAATCCTGTAGATCTTGATAAATCAGGCAATCGGCACCGATAAGCTCGGCCACCTCTTCGGCTGTTTTTCCATGAGCAATCAACTCGCGAGCCGATGGCATATCAATACCATAAACATTTGGGTAGCAAACGGGTGGTGCAGCAGATGCCATATAGACCTTGTTTGCACCGGCATCACGAGCCATTTGTATAATTTCTTTTGATGTCGTCCCACGAACAATAGAGTCATCTACCAGTAGAACATTTTTACCTTGAAACTCGAGTTTCACGGGGTTCAGCTTTTGCCGGACAGATTTTTTCCGCTCTTTTTGGCCGGGCATGATAAACGTACGACCGATGTAACGGTTTTTCATAAAGCCTTCGCGGAACTTAATACCCAATTTTTCCGCAATTGACTGTGCCGACACACGGCTGGTATCCGGGATCGGTATAACCACGTCTATATCGAGGTCAGCGTAATCGCACAGGATTTTTTCAGCTAATTTTTCACCCATTCGCAAGCGACATTTATACACAGAAATTTTGTCGATAATTGAATCTGGGCGGGCAAAATAAACATGCTCAAAAATGCAGGGCATCAACTTGGGGTTATCGGCACATTGTTGAAGATGCAACTCACCATTCTCATCGACATAGAGGGCTTCACCAGGTGCCAGATCTCTCACCAGTTCAAAACCAAGTACATCAAAGGCCACACTCTCTGAGGCAACCATATATTCAGTGCCCTTATCTGTTTCTCGCTGACCATACACAAGGGGACGAATACCCAGTGGATCGCGAAACGCGACCATACCATAGTTGGCAATCATGCCTACTACGGCGTAGGCACCGCGGCAACGGCGATGAACTCGACGAACCGCTTCAAAAATATCATTGGGTGTTGGCTTCAGCTTTCCCTGAATCAGCAGTTCATGGGCAAACACGTTAAGTAAGGCTTCAGAATCAGAGTCCGTATTGATATGTCGAAGATCCGATTTAAACAGGTGCTCCATGAGCTCATCGGTATTCGTCAGGTTACCGTTGTGAGCCATGCAGATGCCATAGGGCGAGTTCACATAAAACGGCTGCGCGAGAGCTGGGCCAGAACTACCCGCTGTTGGGTAACGAACATGCCCGATACCCATATTTCCATCCAGTTGCGCCATATGACGCGAATGAAAAACGTCTTTCACCAGGCCAACACCTTTGCGTTGGTTAAGACGACCACCTTCACAGGTCATGATACCTGCTGCATCCTGTCCCCGATGCTGAAGCATGGTTAATGCATCATAAAGCTGCAAATTAATATTACTCTTACCAACAATTCCAACTACACCACACATGGGACAAGAAACCTCTTTAAACGGCTATGACTACGATTAAAAGTCTATTATTAAAAACCTGTTTTAATTCCACCGAACTAAAGCAGGTTCTTCAAAAAGTCCAATACCGCTGCGCCTGTCTCCCTGGCCCAGTCTTCATACTGTAAGAAAAATGGAATCAACTTGGATTCATGCCACCAGATATCCTGTTTGACAGGCAATATATCGGGTAAGACGATTAAAATGACCATGATGATGATCAGCCCGCGAGCCAGACCAAAAAACAGGCCTAACAAACGATCTGTTCCAGAGAGACCCGTTGCCTCAATCAGCTTTCCTAACAAATAATTTAGAATACCACCAACTATCAGTACAGCGACAAACAAGGTGACCCATGCAGTTAAGATTCGTAGGGATGGCGTGCTGATCAGATCCACCATCCAGACCGCAAGCTGGTCGTGAAAGATAGAAGCAATAACTGCCGCAGCTAACCAAATCAACAGAGAAACGGCTTCTTTAACAAAGCCACGCACCACACTGATCAGCGCGGATATTACAAGAACAGCAATGATTGCCCAGTCAGCCCAAGTCATCGTTTAGTCGTCTCTCAACAGGTGCTCAGCCGTCTTTAGCAGGCGCAGATTAACCGTCGCAAAGTGTAACAGAGCGCCGTTCACAGGTCAGGGTTCAAAGTGAACCAATATAGCGTCAACCCGATATTTTTTATCAATGGCACTCTTCTGTTGAACTAGCTTTTTCTTAAGTACCAGCGGCCCGACAAAAACCCGACTTAAACTACCATTGGCATCTTTCTTTTCCCGAATAAAAGCCTTGTAGCCATCCTTAAGCAAATCCTCCAACAGGGCCTTTGCCTTAGCTTTGTCCCGAAAGCTTCCAATCTGCAAAACCCAGGCAACGGGTATACCCTCAGAAGAAAGTGCTGGTTTTTCGTCTTTTAGCGTCATTTCTACTTTTTCAGGTGCGGGAGTTTCCTTGACGAGAGGCTGACTTTCTTTATCTGTAGAAGTTTCTTCCACTTTAGTTTCTACGCCGAACTGAAACATATCTTCATCGGACTTAGCCGGAACAATGTCTTTTGGCCTCACAGGTTCGGCAATCTCTACTGCTTGTATTTCAGGCCTGGGGGGGATTTGAGACGTAGTATCGACTTCTTGCCTACCGGAGAAGTCAAACAACAAAGGAACGAAAATAACCGCTAGAGCCACCAACACCAAAGCTCCAACAATTCGTTGTTTCAAATTTTCATTCACCACGAACACTCCCATTCCCTTTGTCTTTTAACCATTGCAATACTGGACCAACCGTAAAAAACGAACCAAAAACTACGATAATGTCGTCTTTAGTTACATTCGCTAGTGCCGCCTTTAATGCTCGCACGGGCGATGCCATTTCAACAACGTCAGTTTCATTGCCAACTTTGCTGGAAGGACTGGCATTGTACAACAGCGCAGCCAAATTTCGTGCTGTTGCGGCCCTGCTCTGCTCAGGAATATCGCAACAGTACCAAGCGCTGACCAATGGTATTAGGGGCAAAAGAATCGCCGGAATATCCTTATCTGCCATAATGCCCACAACAGCAATAATACGGCACTTGGTGGCTAATAATCTTTCCGCAAGTAACGCCGCCGCCTGAGGATTGTGAGCTACATCTAAAACCAACTGAACGCCCTCCACCTCTGCCTGCTGAAAACGACCCGGCAGGGCGACATTCTGCAGCCCGTTTATCATCGTGGATAAGGGAGCAGCATTGAGCAATTTCACCGCTTGCAATGCACAGGCAACACTCACAGGGGGTAAGTGTGTTTCAGGAATATCACCAAAACCCGACAGACAAAAATCACGGCCATTTATCAGTAACTGTGAACCAATCTCATCCGCTTGTTCAATGACGCCCCTAACTGCTTCGATATCACCGTATATAAGTGGCCTATCAGGTCGTGCAATAGCGGCTTTTTCTGCGGCAATGCCGTTTAGATCCTTGCCAAGCCAATCCTCATGATCCCTGGCAATACTTGTAACAACCGCAATATCTGGGTCTAAAATATTGACCGCATCCAGCCTTCCGCCCAGTCCTACTTCAAGTAGAGCGACATCCAGATCTTCCTGCGACATGATCAGTAACGCAGCGAGCGTACCAAATTCAAAATAAGTAAGACTGATATTTCCACGAGCAGCCTCTATTCGCTCAAAGGCAGCACAAATAGCCTGATCGCCAACCAGTTGGCCATTAATGGAAATGCGCTCGTTATAATGAATAAAGTGAGGGGAGGTATAACAACCAACCCGAAGCCCTGCGGCCAGCACCATCTGCTCAATCGCGGCGACACAGGATCCCTTCCCGTTGGTACCGGCAACCGTAATGATTTTATTTGCAGGGGTTATCGGACTAGAGGCCAGCTCTTCTCTTTGTTCCGGGTCTTCTTTGATGATTGAATTAATCTGTGCTGACACGAAAAAGCCGAGTTGCGAAGCAACCCGGCCTATGCGATCAAGCCCTAATTCTATTTCTGTAGGATGCCGAGCCTCAAGCAGGCTTAACCATTCATTCAGCGACAGCTGAGGCATCAGTGCTATCTAGATCTTGAAAACTGTCTGAAGGTTCAGCAGCCTGCTCTGAAACAATTCCAGGCTCTGGCTGGTTAGTGAACTTCGAAAGCAGTGACGCTAAGGTGTCACACATATCATGACGAGAAATGATCATGTCAATTGCGCCATGCTCCAGCAAGAATTCTGCACGCTGAAATCCCTTGGGTAATTTCTGGCGAATCGTCTGCTCAATAATATTTGGCCCGGCAAACCCAGCTCTAGCACCTGGTTCAGCGGTATTAATATCACCCAGAAGTGCCAAACTAGCAGAAACGCCCCCATAAACAGGATCCGTCATCACTGAAATATAAGGTGTTCCCTGCGCTTTCAGTTTTTCAATTACAGCACTGGTCTTTGCCATTTGCATGAGCGATATCAGCGCTTCTTGCATCCGCGCACCACCCGTTGCCGAAAAGCATATCAGGGGAATATTCTCTTCCAGCGCGACTTGAGCTGCACGGGTAAACCGCTCGCCGACCACATAGCCCATAGAGCCACCGTGAAAGGCAAATTCAAAAGCAACGACGACAACAGGCAATCCCTTTAAGGTGCCCTTCATTGCCACCAAAGCATCATCTTCACCTGTTGCTTTCTGCGCAGCAGATAGACGATCTTTATACTTTTTTACATCTCTAAATTTCAGTCTGTCAATCGGCTTAACTTCGGTAGCCAATTCTTCCCGATTCTCAGCATCGAGAAAAATATCTAACCGTCTTCGAGCCCCAATTCGCATGTGATGATCGCATTTAGGGCAGACATCAAGATTTTTTTCGAGCTCAGGACGGTACAGAGGGGCACTGCATTTAGGGCATTTTGTCCACAGTCCTTCCGGAACACTCTGTGTACGATCCTTTTTCTGGGTTGCTGGACCCTTGGGACGAATTTTTTCCAGCCAGCTCATAATTTTTCCCGTTATCTAGAATATTTTCCGTTAATAATCTACAACTCTGCCGTTAATGCAATAACTAACGATCTAGCGCTTCTCGTATTTCAGCAATAATCGATGAGACAGCACCGGCGTATATTGCTGGGTCAGTTTCCCCATTCTCTGCCAACGTCGCTATCTGGTTAACAATTACGCTTCCTACCACAACGCCATCGGATAAATCAGCAACCGACCGAGCAGATGCCCCGTCTTTAATACCAAATCCTACACAGACTGGCAGATCAGTCAATGAACGAATGCTGGTGACGTTTTCATTCACTGAGTCCACATCCAGATTACCTGCACCAGTAACACCTTTGAGCGAAACATAGTAAATGAAGCCACCGGCCATATCCGCGACTTTTTTCTGACGGGCTGGGCTACTTGTTGGTGCCAATAAGAAGATATTCTCCATATTGGCCTGTTTCAAATGCTGGTTAAATTCTTCTGCCTCTTCCGGTGGTAAATCAACCGTCAGCACCGCATCTACACCAGAATCGACAGCCTGTTCTATGAAACTATCGTAGCCCATCCTTTCAATAGGATTGGTATAGCCCATTAACAGTACCGGCGTAACATTGTCGGTTTCTCTAAACTTCTTTACTTGAGCCAAGGCATCGCGAAGGCTACTACCATTTTCCAATGCGCGTTCGTGAGCTCTTTGAATCACAGGACCTTCAGCATTGGGGTCTGAGAATGGAACCCCTAGCTCAATGATATCTGTTCCGCTGGCCACTAACGCATGCATAACGGGAAGTGTCACGTCTTTGGCTGGGTCACCCATTACAACATAAGAAACCAGGGCCTTACGACTCTGCTGACGGAGGGATTCAAAACGTTGATTAATTCTATTCACAAACAATAATTCCTGTTAAATCACTAGTTCCTATGAAAACTAACAATTATTCAAATCATAAGAAGGCATAAAATATTAAACAGTAATGCCATCAATCTCTGCCACGGTCAAAATATCCTTATCGCCACGCCCCGACAGATTGACGACTATCATTTGATCCGGCTCCATCTGGCGAGCCAATTTTTCTGCATACGCAACAGCGTGACTAGACTCTAGCGCCGGCATAATGCCCTCAACCTTTGTAAGATTTCTAAAAGCCGCCATTGCCTCGTCATCATCAATAGTTACATAGTCCACTCTGCCGATATCCTTCAACCAGGAATGCTCTGGCCCTACACCAGGATAATCCAAACCTGCTGAGATCGAATGAGTTTCAATAATCTGTCCGTTTTCATCTTCCATGAGATAGGTACGGTTTCCATGCAGTACGCCGGGAATACCATCATTTAGTGGTGCCGCATGTTTTCCAGTTTCCAGACCAAAACCACCCGCTTCTACACCATACATAGCAACGGAATCATCTTCCAGGAATGGGTGAAACAGTCCAATCGCATTAGACCCCCCACCTACACAGGCAACCAGGGCATCGGGAAGTTTTCCGGCCTGATCCAATGATTGTTGACGGGCTTCGCGGCCAATAACAGATTGGAAGTTTCGGACTAATTCGGGGTAAGGATGCGGACCAGCACAAGTACCAATAATATAAAACGTGTCGTCTACATTGGTAACCCAATCACGCATCGCCTCATTCATGGCATCTTTCAGCGTTTTTGAACCCGACGTAACAGGAATCACGTGGGCACCGAGCAATTTCATGCGATAGACATTCAGAGATTGTCGATGCACGTCCTCCTCACCCATAAAAACATGGCACTCCAACCCCAGGCGGGCAGCAACCGTAGCCGTTGCAACGCCGTGTTGACCAGCACCTGTTTCAGCAATCACACGTTTTTTACCCGTATGTTTCGCTAATAATGCCTGCCCAATGGTGTTATTAATCTTATGAGCGCCCGTATGGTTAAGGTCTTCACGTTTAAGATAGAGCTGCGCACCACCTGTTTCCTTAGTCCAGCGTTCTGCGAAATAAAGTGGCGATGGTCGCCCCACATAGTGGGCCAGATCGTAATCAAACTGAGCCTGAAATTCGGGGTCGTCCTTTAATCGACGGTAAAGCGACTCTAGCTCATCCAGTGCATAAATTAAGGTTTCGGAAACAAACCTGCCGCCATAGGGGCCAAAATGACCACGGGCATCAGGCACGTGATTAAAATCTACGGCTTGCTTTGTTTCAGCGCTGCCGGTCTTTTCAGAACTATTTGTCACTAACTTCTCCAAAATTACTCAACACGTATGCATGAACGATGTTTTTGTTAAAGACCCTTATACCTACATTTACGTGCCATTCGATCTATTAATAAATTGCTGAATCAATAGCGATGACTTAATGCCCGGTGATTCCTCAACACCACCACTAACATCAACGGCATAGGGCTTGACGGTAGCCACAGCCTCTTCAATATTGCCAGGGTTCAACCCGCCAGCAAGAATAAAATGTATATCATCAAGCCCAGCTAATCGCTGCCATTCAAAGGTTTCACCCGTGCCACCGTATTTGTCCTTATTCCATGCATCGAATAAAAAACCTCGTGCAGAGGGGTAGCTGGCAATCACTTTTTGCACATCAAGCCCAGGAGACATACGGATAGCCTTGATATAGGGCTTTTTGAATTGGGAACAGTACGCTTCATCCTCATCGCCATGAAACTGCAGCAAGTCCAGCCCAACAGCATCGAGGGCTGTGTTGACTTGCTCAACGGTAGCGTTAACAAATAAACCGACGACCGTGACAAACGGCCCTACGCCATCCGCTATTTCATGGGCTAATGAAAGCTCAACATATCGAGGGCTTTTGGGGTAAAAAACAAGGCCAATCGCATCAGCACCCGAAGCAACTGCCACGCGGGCATCTTCAACTCGGGTAATTCCACAGATCTTAACTCGGGTTCTATTCACAAGGGGCTCTGTTGGCGGTGGGCTCATTCACAATAGCGTCCAATAGCAAGGCGCGGATTGTAGCAAAAAGGGATCAGCCCGCCTATTCCCTATCAGCTATTCCCTGCTGCTTACCAATAATCAATCTGAACTTATAAATTGAGGCCCTAGAGTCAATGTTGGCAAGTTAAAAATCTCGGGGTAAGTCACCTTCACTAAATACAATCCATTCGCAGGTGCCGTAGCAGGCGCTTGGGTGCGATCCCTTTTTTGCAACAGGGTTTCTAGCCAATCGACGGACTGAGCCTGCCGGCCAACCTCAATTAAACTACCAACTATGTTCCTCACCATGTGATGCAGAAAGGCATTGGCAATAATCTCAACCACCACCAACTCACCTTGCCGCCACACTCTTATCGCATGAACATTTCTATTAGGTGACCGAGATTGACAACCCGCCGCACGAAACGAGCTGAAATCCTGTTCGCCCAGAAGGTATTGAGCCGCTTCGTGCATCTGGGAGTGATCCAATGGATTTTTTTCCCAAGTCAACCAACGGTGGAATATCGCAGGACGCTGAGCCTGATTGGCAATCAAGTAGCGATAGGTTCTGGCCGTTGCACTGAATCGAGCGTGAAACTGCGCGGGCATTTCTGAAACCCAGTGCAAACGCACGCCAAAAGGCAAATTGGCATTCGCGCCCAACAACCAATTTCGCGCGGCTCGCTCTGCCGAACTGTCAAAATGAATGATCTGATTAGTGCCATGAACGCCGGTATCGGTTCTTCCTGCACAGACGACAGTAATGGACTCATTAGCGACAACAGATAGCGCCGCTTCAATCACAGCCTGAACACTAGGACTATGAGTTTGCCGCTGCCACCCACAAAAAGAACTGCCGTCGTATTCGACGGCAGCAGCTATACGGGTAACCCCACTTGGCAGATTCTGGCCTTCCGGCACTAAGCCATTGGTCAAATATGTCCAGGGAGAGCTGGAAGTTGTATAAGTCAGGCAACGCCCTCAAGTAGTTGACGAGCTTTATCCTTTTGAGAGTCATCGCCATCAGCAATAACCTCATCGAGAATGTCGCGAGCACCATCAATATCGCCCATGGCAAGATAAGCCTCAGCTAAATCGAGTTTAGTACTGCACTCATCTGCACCCTCTAAAAAATTTAGCTCGCTATCTAAAGTATCAATTGAGTCATCTTCCGAAGCATCATCACCTAGGACGCTCTCACTTGAACCTTTATCTTCTTCAGCGAAATCAACAGGCTCTTCCAGTTGGTCGCCGCCCTCTATCTGAGTTTTGAGCTCGTCCTCATCAATCTCGAGGTCGTCCATCTCAGCATCAATATCTGATGAAAGAGAATCCATATCCAGAGCATCTAAATCCAGGTCTAGATCAAAGTCATCTTGAGATTCGACAACTGAAGTTTCAGGCTCTTTACTCTCAACGGGATTCGACTCAAGTTCTATTGCTACTTCTTCCTCAGAAGAAAGGTCATCTGA
This sequence comes from Porticoccus sp., assembly GCA_041581635.1. Taxonomy (GTDB): domain Bacteria; phylum Pseudomonadota; class Gammaproteobacteria; order Pseudomonadales; family Porticoccaceae; genus Porticoccus. The sequence continues at coordinate 43,441 of JBFICW010000009.1, forward strand.
AATCTCTTCCTCTTCAGTTTCATCCGTCGATTGCTCAGGTGCCAGTTCAGATCGTAAGTTGAGGGCTTTTGCATCGGCCCCTGAATCATTAAGTTCTGCCAACTCAGAGCGCTGCGCATCAAATTTTTCTAACTCATTAGCATTCACATAAACTTCCAGCAACTTCAACCGTAAGGCAGTGTTGCTCGAATCTTCTTCAATGGCACTGAGTAGCACCCCTTCCGCCTGTTTATAATTACCCAGGGAGATGTAAATGTCGGCCTCACCTTCTGGGTCAACATCTTCGCCCTCGGCAAGCTCCAGCCCTTCAAACTCTTTCAACTCCTGCTCATTAAACTCGGGTACAGTTTCTTCAACAAGGGCTTCTATTTCCTTTTCCGTGAAGGCTTCATCTTCACTAACATCTTCTACTTTTTCAGGCTCCTGAACATTTACCAAACTCTGGAGTGAAAGTTCATCCGCCTCTTCATCGTCCTGCTTACGATTTTTAAAAAACAGTACGATTGCCAGCAAAAATGCTAATAAAGCAATCAATGGATAAAGCAGCAGATCCATCCAGGCCGACAGGTCGAAACCACTGTCTTTAACCTCGCCCTCTGGACTTTCACTGTTAACCGCTGCTTGTACAGCTTCTGGGGCCGCAGACTTTGGCTCAGCCTCAGACTGCGCGCCTACCTGTGCAGCACGAAGGGAATCATCTTTGATTTCCACTAGACGATTCATCGTAGCAACCTGCTCTTCCAGGTTTGCTATACGAGCCTGCAACTCAATATTTTCACGCTGAGTTTTATCGAGTTCTTCCTGAACAACAGAAATATTATTCTGCAATCCATCGGCAACAGCACCCTCTCCAGCCGATGTAGCACTATTAGTACCGCTAACCGTTAAGGCCTCACTCTTCTGATCCAGAGCGGCGAGTTTTAACTGTCCACCTCCAGACTCCAGCTCCATAGCGGGTTCTTGCTCATCGGCTACGGAAGTATCTAACAGAGGTGCAGACGCTTTGTCTTCAGAAAGCATTGAATCAATGGAGGCATCAACAACGGAATCACTCAAACTTGCAATATCGCTACCTTCAGGCAGCCGAATAATCGCGCCTTGTTTAAGCAAGTTAATATTGTCATTGATGAAAGCGTGGGCATTAAACTGCTTAATTGCCGCCATAGTTTGCTGCATGGACGCATCGTTGGGCTTAATCTTTTTGGCAATTCCCCAAACGGTATCACCTGAGTTAACCCGATACTCATCATCACCCGCATCCAAAGACGAAATACCAGCTGGTGTAGTTTTTCCAGGGATATCTACCCGCTTGCTGGGCGCAACCTTCGGCTGCGAGCTTTGACTCGCAGCCTCAATCTTTTTTGCAGAAGGTGACTCCGTTGCATAGAGCGGCATATCAAGAAGCAAGGTGTACTCCCGTAACAACCGGCCGGTGGGCCACTGAATTTCCACCAAAAAATCCAAATATGGCTCACGGATAGGTTTTCGGGATGAAACCCTAATAACGGGCTTATCGGGTGTGGATAAATCCACCGCGAAACGCAAATCAGTGAGCAAGAACAATCTTTCAACGCCAGCCTGCTCAAAATCCTTTCTTGAACCAAGGCCAACCAGCATCTCAAGCTCAGTCATATCACCAATATTGAGTAACTGAACCTCCATATCAAGAGGCTCATTCAATGAGGAATTCAGCTTTATATCGCCCAACCCCAAAGCAAATCCTGAGTTAGTAAAAAACGTACCCAACAAACCAGCTGTCAAGGCCAAATTGCGCAACTTCATAGTTTATTCCCTGTGTTGCTTTATGTGGAACGGCCTTACATTGCATATAGCATGCATAAGAAGATAAGCCTAACGCCCCAATATTTAGATGTAACACCCTAAGTATTTATGACTAAATAAAATTGTTCAACTGCTGTTAACGGAAAATATTAATAAATCGACCTGTAACAGACTAATGAGAGTGCCGATTTATGACCTGCGACACAAAACAGCCAGGTAAGGAGGCTCTACATAATCACTATGACTGAGCCCCCAGGGTCAAACAAAGTACAGCTTATGCTTCCAATAAGATCCTCAGCATCCGGCGAAGAGGTTCTGCCGCCCCCCAAAGCAACTGATCTCCCACGGTAAATGCTGACAGATAATCATCGCCCATATTCATCTTTCTCAGGCGACCCACAGGTACATGCAGATGTCCGGTCACCGCTGCTGGAGTAAGCTGCTCCAAGCTAGCAGTGCGGTCGTTGGGTACAACCTTTACCCAATCGTTGGCTTCAGCCAAAATCCCTTCGATCTCATCAATGGGGGCATTTTTGGTTAATTTCACGGTCATCGCCTGGCTGTGACAGCGCATAGCTCCAATGCGGACGCAAAGACCATCCACAGGAACCAGTGAATTGCCAGAACGCCCAAGAATTTTGTTAGTTTCAGCCTGACCTTTCCATTCTTCCTTGCTCTGGCCATTTTCCAGTTGGACATCAATCCAGGGCAATAGACTACCCGCCAAAGGTGCACCAAAGTTATCGATGGGGAAGGCGCCGTCGCGCATAGTGCTGGCAACTTTCCGATCGATCTCTAGAATCGCCGAAGCCGGATCAGCCAATTCAGCGGCAACCGATTGCTCAATGGCACCCATCTGAGCAATCAGTTCACGCATATTCTTGGCGCCAGCACCGGAAGCGGCCTGGTAGGTCATCGCAGAAGCCCACTCGACCAACCCCTGGTTAAATAGCCCACCCAGCGCCATTAGCATCAAACTTACTGTGCAGTTGCCGCCAATGTAATTTTTAGTGCCATTGGCAATGCCATCTTTAACCACGTTCAAATTTACCGGATCCAGCACAATTAGGGCATCGTCGGCCATACGTAATGCAGAGGCTGCATCAATCCAGTAACCATCCCAACCGGCTTTGCGAAGTTCGGGGTAAACGGCTTTGGTGTAGTCGCCGCCCTGACAGGTCACAATAACATCCAGCTTAGACAGCGACTCGATATCGCTGGCATCCTGAAGCGGTGCCACATCCTTACCCACACTGGGGCCCGGTTGTCCTAGCTGCGATGTTGTGAAGAAAACTGGCTCAATATCGGCAAAGTCATTTTCCTGACGCATACGATCCATCAGCACTGAACCCACCATTCCACGCCAACCTACAAAACCTACTTTATTCATTTATATTCAACCAATTAAATATTATTTATAACAAATTACTTTAATTTTATTTGTACCAAATCTCAGACTGAAAACTACTGGTTTATAGTGCAGCAACAACCGCATCACCCATTTCCGAGGTGCTAACTTTACGTGTACCCTCAGTATAAATATCGGGGGTACGGAGTCCTTGATCTAGCACACGACTGACGGCAGCTTCGATAGCTTCAGCCGCAGCAGGCGCATTCAAAGAGTAACGAAGCATCATGGCAACTGACAAAATCGTCGCCAGCGGATTAGCCACACCCTGCCCTGCAATATCTGGCGCAGAACCATGGCAAGGCTCATACAAACCCTTACCGTCTTTATCCAGAGATGCTGATGGCAGCATGCCAATGGAACCCGTCAACATAGCCGCCGCATCTGACAAAATATCGCCAAACATATTGCCGGTCACCACCACATCGAACTGTTTGGGCGCCATTACCAGTTGCATTGCAGCATTATCCACATACATATGACTTAGGGTGACCTCAGGATAGTCTTTGGCAACCTCTTCCATAATCTCACGCCACAATATAGTTGCCTCGAGAACGTTAGCCTTGTCCACAGAACAAACACGCTTGTCGCGAACCATGGCAGCTTCAAAAGCGACCTTACCAATACGACGAATTTCAGATTCGTTATATTTGTAAGTGTTGTAACCTTCGCGCTCACCGTTTTCCAAGACTCTGATACCGCGTGGCTCGCCAAAATAGATGCCGCCCGTCAGCTCTCTGACAATCAGGATATCGAGACCAGCAACGATCTCCGGCTTCAGCGATGAGGCATCAGCCAGTTGGGGATACAAAATTGCCGGGCGCAGGTTACCAAACAACGCCAAGCCAGAGCGAAGCTTCAACAATCCCTTTTCTGGACGCAGATCACGGTCTACCTCATCCCACTTGGGACCACCTACTGAACCCATCAAAATCGCATCACTTTGGCGGCCCTTCTCAAGTGTTTCATCAGGACAAGGCTCTCCCACGGCATCGTATGCAGCGCCTCCAAGCAAGCCTTCTTCCAACTCGATACCCAATGAAAATTGCTGATCGACTTTTTTCAGCACTTTAATGGCTTCGTCTACAATTTCAGGGCCGATATAGTCGCCTTTAAGTATCAAAACTTTCTTAGTCATTTATCCCGCGTCCTAGATAATCTGTTCTGTTTGAGACTGTTACTTGATGGCACCGAATAGCCAAGGAGTATCTTTTTCCCTTGCTGCTTCATAAGCACGAATAGCATCTGCATCATTTAAAGTCAGGCCGATTTCATCCAAACCTTCGAGCAAACAGCCCTTACTGAACGCATCAATATCAAAGGAGAACTTCTCACCTGAAGGTGTGACTACCACCTGACGTGGCAAATCCACCGTCAACTCATAACCCTCATTTTCTTCAACTTCAGCAAATAACTGATCAACTATACTTTCTTTTAAAACAATAGGTAACAAACCATTCTTAAAGCAGTTATTAAAGAATATATCGGCAAAACTTGGCGCAATTACAGCTCTAAATCCGTAATCATCCAATGCCCAGGGTGCATGCTCACGGCTGGATCCACAGCCAAAGTTCTCCCGCGCCAACAACACAGAGGCACCCTGATAACGAGGCCAGTTAAGTGGAAAATCTTTGTTCAGTGGCCGGTTAGAACAATCCTGCCCCGGCTTACCTTCATCCAGATAACGCAACTCATCAAACAAGTTTGGGCCAAAGCCACTGCGCTTAATCGATTTCAAAAACTGCTTGGGAATAATCATGTCAGTATCGACATTGGCACGGTCGATACCGGCCACGATGCCCTTATGTACGGTAAATGCTTTCATCATACGACCTCGCTAAAGGCACGAACATCAGTAATATGGCCAGCAATAGCTGCGGCAGCTGCCATTGCGGGACTCACTAAGTGCGTCCGCCCACCATTACCCTGTCGCCCCTCAAAATTACGGTTTGAAGTTGAGGCGCAATGTTCACCCGCCCCTAACTTGTCAGCATTCATGGCCAAACACATGGAACAGCCCGGCTCGCGCCAATCCATACCCGCGTCGATAAAGATCTTATCCAACCCTTCGGCTTCCGCCTGCGCTTTCACCATTTGCGACCCAGGCACCACGAGTACCTGCTTGATACTGCCAGCCACCTTGCGGCCTTTTACGACTTTTGCCGCAGCGCGCATATCTTCGATACGAGAATTGGTACATGAACCAATAAAAACGCGGTCTACCGGTATATCGGTAATAGCTGTGCCACCCTCCAGTCCCATATAACGAAGGGCTTGCTCAATACCCTGCCTTTTCGCTGGGTCAGTTTCATCCTCAATGCGAGGAATAACACCAGTTACCGGCAAGACCATTTCTGGGGAAGTCCCCCAAGTGACCTGAGGCAAAATATCTTCGCCTTTCAGCTCGACTACCGTATCAAATTTAGCATCGCCATCACTTTGCAAGGTTTCCCAATAGGCCACCGCCTGATCCCAGACGTCACCAGTTGGTGCAAACTGACGCCCTTTGAAATACTCGATAGTCTGATCATCCACCGCTACCATACCCACACGGGCGCCAGCTTCAATGGCCATATTACATACGGTCATACGCCCTTCAATGGACATATCCCTGAACACCTGACCAGCAAATTCAATGGCATAACCAGTGCCACCTGCAGTGCCGATTTCACCGATAATAGCCAGTACTACATCTTTGGGGGTAACACCGTCACCCAATTTTCCATCGACCTTAATCAGCATATTTTTCATCTTCTTGGCAACCAAACACTGGGTAGCCAACACATGCTCAACTTCTGAAGTACCAATACCATGAGCCAAACAGGCAAATGCGCCGTGAGTAGCCGTATGGGAATCACCGCAAACCACCGTCATACCGGGCAATGAAGCACCGAGCTCGGGGCCCATCACATGCACAATGCCCTGCCCCATTTCGTTCATACCAAATTCGCGAATCCCGAAATATTCACAGTTATCATCCAGCGTTTTCACCTGAATACGTGAAGTTTCGTCTGGAATAGCATCCACACCGGCGGCACGCTCGGCAGAATCGGTAGAGATGTTGTGATCTGGCGTCGCCACATTCACATCCAGACGCCAGGGCTTACGACCGGCCATACGCAGGCCCTCAAACGCCTGAGGTGAGGTCACTTCATGGAGAATATGACGATCGATGTAAATGAGTGAAGAACCATCATCTCGCTGTTTTACCAGATGCGCGTCCCACAATTTATCGTAAAGGGTTTTTCCAGCCATGTTTCTAGCCCAGTTATCCTACAAAGTATCGTTAGTTGGGGGATTTTAGGTATATGTTACCAATAAAACAAATTCATATTTTTTATCTATTGGATTCCAAATAGGAATCTTTAAACTTATACTCATACCTGCAATACTTTTTGGTACACCTTATATAATCATGGACACTCAATTACTGGAAGCATTTATCGCCGTTGCAGAGTCTGGCTCATTTTCCACTGCAGCCGACAGAATCCACGTCACCCAACCTGCTGTCAGCAAACGTATCGCATTATTGGAAGAACAGCTGAACACCCGCTTATTTGATCGCATTGCCCGCTCTGTAAACCTCACAGAGGCAGGAGAGGCCTTACTACCAAGAGCGAACCATATTCTTCGGGAGATATCAGATACCAAACAAGCCATTAACGATCTCTCCGGCGATATCAGCGGCAGACTACGATTGGCCATTAGCCACCATATTGGCCTACACCGGCTCCCTCCTATTTTGAAGCGGTTTGCCCAAGGCTACCCTGAAGTCACCATCGATGTAGACTTTATGGACTCAGAAAAAGCCTATGAAGGTATTCTGCAGGGCCGCTTCGAAGTCGCGGCCATCACCTTGGCCCCGGAAGCCCATCCTAAAATTGAAGCAAAAACAATCTGGCCAGACCCATTGGTTTTCATGGTTTCAGAGGATCACCCTCTTTTTACTAAAAATGCAACAAAGATAGCGCCAACACTGAATGATCTAAGAAATTACCCAGCAATCCTACCCGGCCTTGGCACCTATACTGGGCGAATGACCCGAGCACTGTTTGAACAGCAAAAAGTCCCTCTTCCCCCCACGATGACGACCAACTACCTGGAAACCATCAAAATGATGGTAAGTATTGGACTGGGCTGGAGCCTGTTACCCGAAAGCATGCTGGAACCCGGTATTAGGGAGGTACCCATCGCAGGCGTACACATACAACGCGAACTGGGCTACATCCACCATCGCGAGAAAAGCCTGTCCAATGCGGCCAAGGCATTTATCCATTTGTTGCAGCAAGATATGGGAGGTTGCACTGCGCAGTCCCAAACATGATAGCCATCGTCCCTGCTGTTCTTATACCAAACGAAATCATGATTTCGCGCTAGCCTCCAGTTCTATATTTGATTTATAAAGTGATTATTTCCATGAATTAAAGGGCCACCCCCATTTAATTAAAAACGGTGTAAAATGCAGCACCCTTGGCAGAGGACGCTATTCGTATAAACGCGTCCACGGTGTATTAACAACAGGTAAAAACGATGTTTCGACCTTTGGCTTTAGTGCTATCTATTTTTCTTTTCTTACTCTCTTCCAACACGTTTGCATTCGGCCCCATGGGTGGTGTGGGTCAGCCCAACGCTCGGACAATGCTTAGAGTGGACGAATATTTTTTGAACGGGAAAAAGATTGCTTCAAGCAGGGATACGGCCATAGGCAAGATACAGCTTTGTTTAAAATCAGACGATAATGCCGTAAAACTGAAAAGAAAAACGCTAGAGCCTTATGTCGGTGCCACAACGGATGATTTTATTAATAGTATCCACGAGTGTGACAAGCCAGAAGTGTCGATTACTGAGAGGCTGGGGACAGACAATACCGCCTACATTGTGTATTACTTTAACAAGCGGTATAAGCTAAAGCTGACAGAGCATACCAAGTCAGTCATTGCCGATTATAAGCACTTTGAGGATTAGACAGGTTAAAGGGGCAGCATCCTTTAACTAACACAGGCAGATAGTTATGTTAGAAATGATAGAGATTGGAATTGATCATTCCGTCGCTTTTCGCATATCAGGGAAAGTGACTGAAAGTGACATGTCTTTGGTACTCGCCGACGCAAGGGAAAAGATTAAGCGTCACGGAAAGATTGTTCTTCTTGAGCAGATAGATTCATTCGAAGGCATCGAAATATCGGCGATCATTGAAGAGTTTAAATATTTATTTGAAGTGGGAATTTCTAATATCACTAGAGTCGCCGTCTTATCCAACGATAAGTGGCTGGAAACAATGATTAATATAGAAGACACATTTTTTAGCCATATTAAAATGAAATGTTTCCGTATCGAAGACAAGGATGCGGCCATAGCGTTTTTAAACGCCTCGTAACAAAGCACACCGATAAACCAGCGCAATTTTTGTCTTGCTTTAATTGCATGCCATTTGACCAGCGTGCTATTTACCTAAAAAGTATCAAAATAAACAGGGCTAGAGACAATCTCTAACCCTGTTTATTTAAAACAAGACCTAAAAACTCTCAGCATCCAGCCCCATTACTGTCTCTGGCCCCGCTTTTACTGCTTCGAGATATCCGGCATTCCGCGACATTACATGCTGAGCAAAAAACTTAGCGGTCATCACCTTGTTGGTATTAAAGCGGGCATTGCCTTCACCTGCAGCATTCAATTGAGTGGCAGCTACTGCACTTTTAGCCAACATGCCGCCGGCAACGGTCGTTCCCATTAACATCATCATGTTATAAGCAGCAGCGGTTGGTGTTGTCCAATCTTCACCGGCCAACAGGGTTTTGGCCGCCTCCTGACAAGCAGCTAATGATGAGGCCAGGCTACCGGCTATAACATCAAGACCTGCGTTTCGAGCATCGTCGACCACCTGGGCCAGTTCACCAAGCAATTCCATCGCGGATTGCCCTTTATCTCGGGCCAGTTTACGACCCACCAGATCAAGAGCCTGGATACCATTAGTACCCTCATAGATAGGTAAAATACGGGCATCTCTCAAATGCTGTGCCGCACCCGTCTCTTCCACGAACCCCATACCTCCATGCACTTGCACCCCCAGAGAGGTGACCTCCATGCCTATTTCGGTACACCAGCCTTTCACCAGTGGGGTCAGCACATCAACGCGGCGTTGATGGTAAGCGACTTGTTCTTTATCCTCTAATTTATGCACATAATCTTCGTGGGCAAAAGATAAATAGGCTAACGCCCGGGCGCCTTCAGTTAATGAACGCATCAACATCAGCATACGGCGCACATCGGGGTGATGAATGATGGTGGCTTTTTTATTCCCAGGGACACTACCCTGCACACGGTCTTTAGCGAACGCTACCGCCTGCTGATAAGCCCGCTCACTGATAGACACTCCCTGCAAACCCACTGCAAGGCGTGCTTCATTCATCATGGCGAACATATACACCAAGCCCTGGTTTTCCTCACCCACCAGATAACCCACAGCACCGCCATTATCGCCAAAAGACAATGAACAGGTCGGACTGGCATGGATACCCAGCTTGTGTTCCACCCCCACACAGCGAACATCATTCCGCTCACCGGCACTGCCATCGTCATTTATCAGGAATTTGGGTACCACAAACAGGGATATGCCCTTTACCCCTTCAGGAGCATCCGGAGTTCGGGCCAGTACGAGGTGGATAATATTATCCGTATAGTCGTGATCGCCCCAGGTAATAAAAATTTTCTGGCCACTAAGCAGGTAGTGATCGCCATTGGGCACCGCTTTGGTTCGAACGGCCGCAAGGTCAGAGCCGGCCTGAGGCTCGGTGAGATTCATGGTGCCTGTCCATGTACCTGACACCAGGTTGTTTAAATAAGTTTGTTTTTGCTCATCACTGCCATAAAGAGTCAGTGCTGTCACCACACCTTTGGTGAGCATGGGACATAAACTGAATGCCATATTGGCGGATTGCGACATTTCATCGACGGCAACAGCCAGTAGCGCAGGTAAGCCCTGGCCACCATAATTGGTATCACCTGTCAGTCCTGGCCAGCCAGCCTCTACGATTTTCTGATAAATGCCATCTAATGCGGGGGCGGTAATCACCTTATCCCCTTCCAATCTTGACCCTTGAGAATCAGCCAATTGGTTTGTGGGAGCCAGGACTTCGCCATAAAAACGAGCCGATTCATCTAGAATGGCCTCTACCATATCTGGTGTTGCTTCGTCGTAATCTGGGAGTTGCGCAATGCTCTCCATACCCAATACGTTATTGAGCAGGAACTTCATATCTTCAACAGGCGCGTTATAAACAGTCATACCCTCATCCCTTTTGTAAAAACCAATAGTAACCTTCAGTTGTAATCTTTATATAAGACCATATCAGGAGAAAAAGTGTAGCTGTTTCGGGACATAAAAATGTGTAATTTGTGACTCAGGGGTTCCCAGCTTTATCGGTGAACAGGAAAAGGCTGATAGCTACCCGGCAACCTCGACTTCATCAACCCCTGCATCATTGTACAACCGTGAAAAAGCCTGAGGATCTTGTAAATGACCCGTATTATCAAGCATAGGGTAAGGCAGCCCTCGCTCGCGGCACATGCGGGCTATCAGCGGCTGGCACCACTCAAAGAGTAGCGTGCGGTATTCATCTAGAGGTAAGTGGCAGTCATCGTACATATTCGCTTCGCGGCGCTGTCTTTGGGCTTCAGCCAGAATAATGGCGCAAGCCACAGAGACGTTAAAGGATTCTGCCATGCCCATCATGGGGATAATCACTGTGCCATCAATCTGATTGCAGGCACTTTCACTGACACCCCACTTTTCCGCACCCAGTAACAGCGCTGTGGGTTTGGTGTAATCCACGTCACGATAATCTACGGCACGCTCATCAAAATGGGCGGCCAAGACTTGAAAACCTTTGCTCTGAAGGTTTTGGATGGGTGTGACAATGTCCTGGTGAACTGTCGTTTTCACCCACTTGTGAGACCCCATGGCCGTGCCCGTATGGGCCCGAAATACCCCCTCTTTGTAAACCGCATGAACCCGGTGAATACCCACCGCATCGGCCGTACGGATAATTGCCGACAGGTTTTGTCCCTTATGTACCTGATCAGTAATCACGGTCAGATCTGTCTGACGACTATTGAGGACTTTAAGTATCTTTTCGTAGCGTTCTGGCGTCATCCGTTCATTATGTCAGAGCGCAGAAAAATCAAAAACCAGAAACTAGTTAAAAACATCTTCAACCCAGCTTAATGCCGCTGCGACCGCCGGAAAACCAATGGTACTGGTCAACAATAACAACGTGTGACAGATTTCCTCCTCATTGGCACCCAATTCCAATGCCCGGTGGGTATGGCTAAGGACGGCCCCTTTGGAACGAATGCTGGCAGCGGCGGCCAGCTGAATCAACTGGGCATTTTTTGCATTCACTGGTCCCTGTTGACGCACGGTTTCCCCTAAATTGGAAAGCGCCTTGGAGAACACGGGATAACGCTTTAATAAACGGGAATATGTTTTGGGCAGTAATGAATCTGGCATGGTGATCGTCCCCCTTTTCCTGAGAGTAGCTTTTAGATAAGTAGCCAAACTGTTAGCAGTATAGTAAACCTTGATCAGCTAACCATTTGGATGCAAATTAGTAACAAGCACAAACCCTTAGGAGGAAAACTGATTTTGACCAACTATCTACGCGGAAAAGCGCTGTGGCAACACGTGACAACAGTAACGGATTCGGCTCTGGCCTGTGGTGCACTAGAATCCATTCCCACTCACAGTGAAATGCGTGAAATTTCTGATACCGAAATCACCGTCAGTTTTCAGGTCAGAATAGTAGAAAACCTACGACGAAAATCAAGAGCGGCACAACAACGCGCCAGGCAAGTTCCCAACGCCAAAGATTTTAACCCCTTCTTGCCCTATGACTCTGCACTGTATGTGGGCGAGCTTACGGATCACTACCGCTGCCTGTTAAATAAATATAATGTGTTGGATCACCATATATTAATGGTGACGAATCAATTTGTGCCCCAACAGACACCTTTGGATACAGAAGACTTTCTAGCCGCACAAATCTGTTTAGAGGCTCATGATGGACTTGTTTTCTATAATGGTGGTTCCGCAGCGGGAGCCAGCGTTGAACACAAGCATTTGCAGATGATTCCTCTCCCCCTCTCGGCTGAGTGTAATTTTCCATTTGATGGACTACTTTCGCTATCAGGTATCACCGATCAACCAATATCCACAGAGCTTCCTTTTCCACACAAAGTCGTCGCGACAGAGTTCACCGGAACAGCATCAAGAAGAGAATTAAGCAAGGCCGCTGAAACCAATTGTGACAACTACCATCACTTATTAACCGAGCTGAATATCTCACCAAACAACGATGGGTTAATGTCGGCTCATAATATGCTGATGACACGCAACTTTATCTGCGTCATTCCACGCAGCAGGGAGAGTTACCAGGGGATTGCCGTTAATGCATTGGGATTTGCCGGGATGCTTTTAGTCAAAAATGAAGACCAATTAAAGCAACTGGATGATGTCGGCTGTTTGGCGTTACTCAAAGCAGTCTCTTTGTAAGGAAAAGGACGGTGTTTTCTTAGCAAGGTGTTATTCACCCTGAGTTACAGGCTAGCTCTACCGACAAATTTAACGGTATAAAGCCTCTTGAACTTTCGGAAACCACCTCCATCTAAAATCCATATTTCAGTTCGCGGCTTACATATTTCAGTTCGCGGCTTATTTGCCCGGGGATATATTCTGTTGCCAAAGGACGTGTATATGAACAAAGTTTTATTCAGTGTAGTATTCACATCCGCTGGGCTAATGCCACTCTCTGATGGGGGCAAAACATGTCACTGATACTGATGACGCCCCGTATTTATAACTAGAAATTCTCACATCCGGAGGACACCATGCTGGAAGTCAGGCAGTTGACTAGGTTATACGGCGATTTTAAAGCCGTTGACAATGTCAGCTTCAAAATAAGAAAAGGTGAAATCGTTGGATTACTTGGCCATAACGGTGCCGGTAAAACCACCATCATGAAAATGCTCAGTGGTTATATTGAATCTAATCAAGGCATGATAGAAATTGACGATATAGACCTCCAGCAAGATCCAAAGAAGGCCCAGAAAAATCTTGGTTATCTTCCAGAGAACCTTCCGATTTACCCAGAAATGACCGTGGCTGACTACCTTGACTACGCCAGTGAAATGAAAGGCCTTTCAGGGGAAACAAAAATTTCTGAGATCAAGCGAGTGATCCAGGCAACAGACATTGTCCCCAAGTTGCTTTCGCCAATCTCCACTCTCTCCCGAGGTTATAAACAACGTGTCGGGGTTGCTCAGGCCATCTTGGGGAAACCCAAACTATTAATTCTAGATGAGCCTACTAACGGACTCGATCCAACACAAACAAGGCTGATACGAGCACTGATTAGAGACCTTGCTAAAGAAGCGACGGTAATTCTCTCGACCCACATCATGCAAGAAGTGGATGCTCTCTGTGACCGGGTACTTATTATTCGTAATGGGCAAGTCGCTGTCGATGCTCAGCTCGAGGAGCTACGCAAAAGCAATCATCTTCAATTGACCACATCTCTAGAGAAAGATGAGCTGATAGCTCTATTGCAACCACTAAGTACCGTAACCCAGATCGAAGAGACTTCAACCGAACAACAGGTTCATCTTTACCGACTTGGTATTGAAGAAACTGGCGACCATCTTGCTCTTTGCGGTGACATTGCCAAGCTGATAATTGATTCAGGGGCAACACTATTTGCCATTAATCAAGAACACCGGGATCTGGAAACTCTTTTCAGAGAAGTGAATGAGGCACCTATAGAAGCATGTAAGGACGAGGTTCAAGATGCAGCCTAAAACCAAACACCTGCCTGTGATCCGTCGTATTGCCACTAAAGAGATCACCCTGTTTTTTGCTTCACCTATTGCCTATTTATTCCTGGCGACATTTGCAGCAATTTCCTTATTTATCTTTTTCTGGGGCGAATCCTATTTTTCACGGAATATTGCCGATATTCGTCCGCTGTTTGAGTGGATGCCGGTACTATTGGTCTTCCTCACCAGCACATTAACCATGCGCCTATGGAGTGAGGAACGTAGAACGGGAACCCTCGAACATATTCTGACTCAGCCACTGCCACTGTGGCACTTTGTGGTAGGTAAATTCCTGGGATGTCTTGTGTTACTCGGCATTGCTCTGGTGATAACCATTCCACTCCCTATTACTGTATCGCAAATGGGGGAGCTTGACTGGGGACCAATATGGGCTGGTTACTTGGCAGCCTTTTTATTAGGTGCAGCCTATCTTTCTATTGGTTTGTTTGTCTCAGCCAAAAGCGACAATCAAATTGTCAGTCTGATATGTGCCGTAGCGCTGTCTGGACTGTTTTATTTAATTGGTACAACAACGATAACGGACTTCTTCGGAGATCAGGCCGGCGAGTGGTTCCGGTTGTTTGGTACAGGTGCAAGGTTTGATTCAATAACCCGCGGGGTCATTGATATCAGAGACCTATATTATTACGTCAGTATTATTATTGTCTTCCTCTCACTGAATATATTTACACTGGAAAAAGAACGTTGGGCAGAGCACACATCGACACCGCGCCATAAGGCCTGGCGCATGGTTACAACATTGGCTCTTATCAACGTCATAGGTGTGAACTTGTGGCTTGGACAAGTGACTTCACTTCGTTTGGATACCACACAGGGCAAGCAATACTCTATCTCTGATGCCACTCGGGACTACTTAAGCCAACTTCAAGAGCCGATGCTGATTCGTGGCTATTTCAGCAGCAAAACCCATCCCATGCTCTCACCACTGGTTCCTCAGATCAAAGACCTGATCCGGGAATACGAAATTGCCAGTAGAGGAAAAATGCGGGTTGAGTTTATTGATCCAGTCAGCAAGCTGGAGCTCGAAGAAGAAGCCAATCAAAAATACGGTGTCAGACCCATTCCGCTCCAAGTGGCCGACCGCTATCAATCAGCGATTGTAAATTCGTATTTCCATATTCTTGTGAGCTATGGCGACGAATTTGAGGTTCTGGATTTTCAAGACTTGATTGAAACCAAAGCTCAGGGCGACAAAAACTTCCAAATCCTGCTTCGCAACCCAGAATACGACTTAACCCGCAGCATTAAGAAAGTACTAAATAGTTACCGTAGTGGTGGAAACCTATTTGACACGATCAAGGGTGATCTTACCTTTAATGCTTATATATCAGCTGACGCGATGCTGCCAGACGACTTGGTTTCTCTTAAAGATGAGGTCATTGAGGTTGCCAATGCATTAGCAGAAAATTCCAACGGTCAATTGAAGGTCAATGTTATTGACCCTTATGCCGGCAACAGTGAAGTCGCCAAAAAACTGACGAAAGAATATGGCCTTCAACCGCTGTCAACCGCTGGCAGATTTGGTGGTGACTTTTTCTATTATCACCTCATTCTGGAAAAGGGTGATATGGCTATTCAGGTTCCGCTTGAGGACAAAACAAAGCTGAGCTTTGAGCGGAATCTAAAAGCCGCGGTAAAACGCTTTGGAAAAGGCTTTATTAAAACCATTGGTCTGGTCAGGCCTCAAGAGGATCCCAAGCTGGCACAAATTGGTATTGCTGTGCCCCAGTTTAACCAGCTAGCTGACTTTCTTGGAACAGACCTGAACATTAGGGATGAAGATATCACCGACGGAAGTGTATCTGGTGAAATAGACATCCTATTGGTTGCAGCGCCTAGCGCCATGGGATCTAAAGAGATCTTTGCTGTCGATCAGTTCCTGATGAAAGGTGGCACCGTCGTAGCCATGTCTTCTCCCTATACCATGACACTGGGACAAGGAGGGCTTGGATTAGCCAAGCTTGAAGGCGAGTTCAAAGACTGGCTGAAACACCACGGGCTTAACATGGAAGACAAACTTGTTCTGGATATGCAGAACAAGGCATTCCCATTGCCCGTCATGCGTACGTCAGGGGGCCACCAGATCCAGGAAGTACGAATGATCGAATATCCCTACTTCGCCGACGTTCGCAGCAGTGGCTTTAATCAGGAAAATCCAATCACATCGAATTTGTCCCAAGTGACGATGGCCTGGAGCTCACCAATCACTGTCGATCAAGACATCAACAGTAATAGAAAGGTGACAGAATTACTCCATAGCTCTGAACGGTCATGGCTGTCTGATAACACTGAAATCATGCCTGAGATTAATGAACAGGGTATGACCTCATTTAGACGCGAAGGTGAATTTAGTCCGCATCTACTCGGTGTCGTCAGTAAAGGTGTGTTCAACTCCTACTATGCTGGTAAAACATCACCACTGTTAACTTCGGATGTATCAAGCTCTAGCCTGTTAAGCCCAGAGGAACAAAGTAAAACGGTTGAACAACCCGAGCCCGGCACGGTATCTACTGTGATAGAAAAATCTCCCGATTCTGCTCAAATCATTCTGTTCAGCTCGAATGATTTCCTCAGAGACCAGACCTTAACTATCGCTAACTCCGCTGTTGGCAGTGAGTATCTTGGAAGCCTGGAGCTCATCGCAAACACGGTAGATTGGGCGCTGGAGGATTCAGGGCTTCTAAGTATTCGCTCTCGCGGGCACTTCAATCGCACCCTCCCCCCCATGGAACACGATACACAGTTGTTCTGGGAATACATGAATTACGGACTGGTTGTTGCGGGGCTAATCATCATTGCCCTGGTGCGAAGAAAGCGTCAGAAAACTCGCCAACAGCGTTATTTAACCCAGCTGGCCAATTAAGGGAGGGTTCATTATGAAAAAGCTGAAATTTTGGCTAACAGGCCTTTTGCTCATTCAACTCTTGCTTGCTATGGCGCTGCTATTAAACAATCAGTGGGAGGCTCAGAAAAACAAGCCTAAGCCCTTGCTCGCCATTGATTGGCAAGGCGTAGATCAGCTGATGATCGAAACTAAAGACTTTGGTGTCACACTGCTCAAATCAGATGCCTCGTGGATACTGTCCGATACAAAGCTCCCTATCAACAATGATGATATTAATGAGCTTCTTAGAAGCCTGAAAAACCTTCAAACTAGCTGGCCAGTCGCGACGATGAGCAACAGTCACAGGCGATTTGAAGTAGCAGATGATAAGTTTTTAAGACATGTTGAGGTGTATAGCCAAGGCAATCTTCTCGGGGAATTATTCTTTGGTAGCTCACCTGGCCTGCGGCAATCTCATGTCCGTCGAGCTGGAGATGATGCGATCTACAATGTTGGGTTAGACACATTAGATATTAATGCCAATGCCGACTTGTGGATCGACAAGGGACTCATTGCGGCCAGCGATATCAGTGTCATTAGAGGGCCTGATTACAATGTGAAAAAAACCGGAGCCACCTGGTTCTTTAATCGTTCCGGCCCCTCTATCTTCCTCGGTAACAGCAAACAGGGAAAACTCGATCAAAATAAAGTAGACGAATTATCAGAGGCACTTTCTAACTTAGACATTAAAAAAGTTGCCCGCTATAAACCCGTGTTAACATCAGATGACACGGTGAAGACGAAGCTAGAGGTCACAGACAAGAACGGTAGCTGGACCTACCTTTTTGTTAAAGTGGGGGATGCTTACTTTGTACAGAGGAATGATCGAGAAGAAATGTTCACACTGGGAAAAGCGGTGTATGAAAAAATAGCAGATCTCAGGCAGACCGACCTCACTATAGCTAAACCCGAGTAAATATTTTGGATTAACACCGCCTTAAAATAGCCTTTTAACAGCCCGGTAGTAGCTACTATCGGGCTTTTTTGTGCTTAGCCCTAACGGCTAGGGAAAAATAGCTTTTGAAAGTTTTGGGTGGTAACCTCAGCCACCTTTTCATAGGAAATACCCTTAATATCAGCCACCGCTTTCGCCACTTCGACCACAAATTGAGGTTCGTTTTGCTTTCCTCTATAGGGCACAGGAGCAAGCCAGGGTGCATCTGTTTCCACCAACATACGTTCAAGAGGAACCTTCTTCACCACTTCTCTCAGCGCTGAGGCATTACGGAAGGTAATAATGCCGGAGAAAGAGAGGTAGAAATTAAGCGCTATCGCATCGCGGGCCATCTCCCATGTCTCGGTAAAACAGTGAAGAACTCCAGAAGATTCTTTATTAGCGTGCGCACGCAAAATTGACAGCGTTTCTTCGCGGGCTTCGCGGGTATGAACAATCACGGGCTTCGCCAATTCACTGGCGGCCTTTAAGTGACGAATAAAACTTTCTTTCTGCCAAGCAATAGATTCACTGTCGTAGTAATTATCCAGACCCGTTTCGCCAATGGCGACGACACACTGGTGACGGCCAAGTGCTATAAGCTCTGAAATTTCAGGTATCGCGGGTCGTGATTTCTGAAGTGGGTGAACGCCTACCGAAACATTTACATCGGGATATTCTGTCGCCAGTTCTATCAGCTTTCTGGACGACTCAAGATCGACACCCACGCTCAAAAAATGGCTCACGCCCCTCTTGCGAGCGGCCTGCAATAAATCGTTTAGGGAGTTTTGATAATCACTTAGATCGAGGTGATCGAGGTGACAATGGGAATCCACCAACACGTTTGGTTATTCCTTATTTGAATGGGATTTACAAAGAAGCTGGTGTAGATCACATAGTACTGGTGGGTTTTTCGGATTCCAACATCCCGGCGAGATAGGTCTCGAGCTTGCCTTGCATCTCTGCATGCTTCTCATTGAGTTGAATGCCGACACCTTCACGACGGTTACTACCCGCCCCCTTAGGGGTTATCCAGACAACCTTACCGGTAAGAGGAATTCTTTCTGGCTCATCCATCAAATCAAGCAGGATAAAAACCTCATCACCCAGCATGTAGTTTTTACGGGTTGGGATAAACAGGCCACCATTTTGAATAAATGGCATATAAATGGCGTAGAGAGACTGCTGATCCTTAACATTAAGGTTCAGAATCCCGTTTCGTATTCCGCCGCCAAATGCGTCCATATCCATATTTAATCCAACAAATTAACGCATAGTGTACTATAGCGAGGCCTGTAGCATCCAGCCTCTTAAGCTGAAAGCCTATAACAAGTCCTGCCAACCAACAACTACTTAGCAATATAAAGAAGTTGCCAGTTAAGCAGTAGCTCTTCCCATAACAGCTGAATGTTTGGGTTGGATGAACTCTGCATCAACTTTTTTGCCTGAATTAATCGATCTAAGTAGCGAAACATCAATCGGGGGGAAACGGCCGTTCTTCTATAACGGATATCCAAAGCTACTCGACTATAGAGCCAATCGATCGTCATTAGCGGGTCATTGGCAACACATTTCTCAGCGATGGCTAGCGGTGTGTTTCGATGGGCAGCCAAATCATCCAATAACCCATCTAAACTGCGACGTTGCTCCAACCAGTCTGTTTCAAGTAATTGTAATGCCAGTAATGGCCGCCCTTCAGAGAACTCTAGCAGCTGCCCAACATCTTCCTGCTGCCCCACCACCTGAGACAACCAATTACGTACCTCAAGAACAGCTGGAATGGGGAATTTTACCATGCGGCATCGACTTCGGATTGTCGCCGACAATCGTGCTGGCTCGTGGGAAACTAACAATAGCAAGGTATTTGCATTTGGCTCTTCAAGATTTTTCAACAATGCGTTTGCTGAATTAATATTCATGGCTTCTGCGGGGTAAACCAAAGCGATTTTCCACCCCCCCTGCTGAGCCGTCTTATTGGCAAATTCGCCCAATGCACGAATAAGATCAATTCGAATTGCTTTGCCTTCTTCCTCCGGCTTGATCATCAGAAGATCTGGGTGGCTATTCGCTGCCACCAGATGGCATTGCTTACAACTTCCGCAAGCATAACCACCGGCTGGAGACTCACAAAGCATTCTCTGGGCCAATGTCAAAGAAAATTGGTATTTACCAATATATTTTGGCCCACTCAACAGCATCGCATGTGGCAGTCGATCCTGATCTATCTGGGAGGACAGTTGTCGCCATTGGTTTAGCTGCCATGGGTAATGCATGGCTGGTGCCGGGGTCGCTAACTCACTCACCCGCTTGCCCCCAAGCGCTGCTCGATAAAAATTGACCGAGCAAGACAGCTAGATCGGCCTGAACACCCTCTAACGATTGTGAGGCATCCACAACTTTGTACTGATCCGGTGCCGCTTTTGCCCTTGTAAGATAACAATCTCTCACCCTATCAAAGAAGGCTAGTTTCTCCTGCTCAAACCGATCGGGGGCACTGCGGCTCTTGGCCCTAGCAAGACCTTGCTCAACGGGAATATCGAGTACAAAGGTCAAGTCTGGACGTACAGCGCCTTGAACAAGCGTTTCGAGCTGGGCTATTTTTTCCATTGAAACACCCCGCCCCCCGCCTTGATATGCATAGGTCGCGTCAGTAAACCGGTCACAAACTACCCATTCCCCTCGCTCTAGGGCTGGTTTTATTACTTGGGCAAGGTGCTGCGCTCGAGCAGCAAACATCATTAAGAGTTCCGTATTTTCATCCACAGCTTCTTCACGAGGACTAAGCAGCAATTCTCGGATACTTTCAGCCAGCGGGGTTCCCCCAGGCTCTCTCGTGTTGATATGGGGAATACCCTGTTGCTCCAACCACTGTCGGATAAAGTCTATATTGGTGGTTTTCCCAACCCCTTCAACACCTTCAATAGTGATAAATTTTCCGATCTGACTAGAGTTCATAGTTTGCTGTCTATTTATCAGGGCTGGAGCGGTAATTAGCACGCCGCTGTAGCTGGTATTTCTGCACCGCTTTCAGGTGCTCATCAAGGGTAGCAGAGAAGTAATGACTACCGTCACCCTTTGCCACAAAATATAGGGCATCGCCATCGGCAGGATTCAGTGCTGCATGAATTGCATCACGTCCGGGCATCGCAATGGGGGTAGGTGGCAACCCTTTAATCATATAGGTATTGTAGGGCGTGTCCTGCTTTAAATGCCGACGAGTAATATTGCCCCGGTATTGATCGCCCAACCCATAGATTACCGTAGGGTCTGTTTGTAATCTCATCCCCTTCTTCAAGCGACGGACAAACACACCTGCTATTTGCTCCCTCTCAGACTCAACCCCCGTTTCCTTTTCAACAATTGAGGCCAATATCAATGCCTCATAGGAAGACTGGAAAGGCAGATCAGCTTGTCGATGTTGCCACTCTTCCTCGAGAACTGTCTGCATACGAAGGTGAGCACGCAATAAAATATCTCTGTCACTATCACCTGCGCTATAGCTATAGGTATCAGGGAAAAACCATCCTTCGACATGATCAACATCGAGAGATAATTGCTGAAGAAGGTCTTGAGAGGATATACCTTTAAGCTGCTGTAATAATTTGGTTTCAGCTTTTAGAAGGGACAACCACTCCGTAGTATTAAGCCCCTCGGGAAACGTCACCTGATAGGAGATAACCTTCCCGGCTACCAAGCGCTCAAGCAACATTCTCGGGGTATCCCCCGCATTGAGCTGATACTCCCCGGCCCTAATATTCGTTTGATGGGTGAGCCGTGAATATGCGATAAAAATCTTGGGCCACTTAAGAAAACCTTGCTCTGCCAGCTGGTGAGCCAACTTTGACAAACTACTGCCCTTTTGCACTACGATGACCTGAGGAGTACTGCCCTCAGACAGGGGAGCATCCATATAGTCGTTGATCAACCAATAACCTGAAGCAATGCCAATAATTAATACTAGTATGCCTGATAACAACCACTTTACGATCAGGCGTAACATGGCAAAACCTGTCGTAATTGGTTCTGAATATAAATGGTTTCTTCTCCTAGCATCCAAGTCGCATAATTTTCAATAGCGACTACTGGCCAGATACCAACAACAGAATTACAAACGAACAATTGGTTCATTAGCAACAACTCGTCAAATGAAATATTTACTTCAGAAACAGCCATAGAGAGGCATGGAAATAGCTCGTCTAACAGGTACTGGCGCATAACCCCAGCCACACCACATTGATCCAAAGAAGGGGTCAACCAGTGCCCGTCCTGGCAACAGAAAAGATTACTACTCACACCCTCAACCACATTACCCTGTTGATCGAGCATTAAACCTTCGGGGTACTCATTATCCCACTCAGCTCGCGCTAGAACTTGTTCCAGCCGATTAAGGTGTTTAATACCAGCCAATTTAGGCGTACTCGATAAAGCGTACTCGCATAGCTTGAGAGATATACCCCGCTCACTATTGGCGGAAGGGTTATTGGGCAATGGAAACCACTGAAATACGTAATTTGGCATGGTATTACTGCCGCGACGATATCCTCTACCTCCACTTCCCGCCGTGACAATGATTTTAATAACCCCGTCTTTAGGGCAAGTATCCAACAGCTGATCACGAAACTGCTCTAACAACCTTTCATCAAGGACCAGCCCCAAACGGGCAGCACCATTTTTTAATCGGGCACAGTGATAATTCCAGAGAGGAAGATCGCCAGCAGACAGACGAATCGTCTCAAACAACCCATGTCCATAGGCAAAGCCACGGTCTACAACTGAAATTTGCCCCCGAAGCTCGCCATTCAAAAAGTACATATGATCCCCATCCATCATGACGCAGGATTAAACCAAATATGGGGGTAAAAGTGCAGGTATAAAAAATTCAGATATAAAAAAACCGCTCATATTGAGCGGTTTTTTTAATTCAACAACCTAGCAGCCATTAGCCGAGGTTAGCGTTGATGTAATCAATGGCATTCTGAACAGTGGCGATTTTCTCAGCTTCTTCATCAGGAATTTCAGTATCGAACTCCTCTTCCAAAGCCATAATCAGCTCAACCGTGTCCAGTGAATCTGCACCCAGGTCTTCGACAAAAGAAGATGATGCTTTAACGTCGTCTTCTTTAACACCTAGTTGTTCAGCAACCATTTTAGCTACGCGTTCTTCGATGCTGCTCATGATATGTATTCTCTCCTGTTTCTTAGAAAGTATCCTGCTGCCCGGCTGCGACTACCCACCCCACAACAAAAATTCTTATTATTGACGTCACGTCAGGCGCGCATTTTACCTTGAAATAACACCCTGTGTAACCGGTTTCATTAAATTCCTAGTTTTACCTTTAAATTCAATATATTAGGCCATATACATTCCGCCATTAACGTGAATATTCTCACCGGTAATGTAGGCTCCCGTGTCTCCCGCCAGGAAATCAACCACGGCTGCAATCTCCTCAGGCTGCCCCAAACGACCCAACGGAACCTGAGACAGGATCTGATCCCTGTTGGCGTCAGGGAGCTCCTTCGTCATATCTGTGTCGATAAAGCCTGGAGACACTGCATTCACAGTGATATTTCTAGGACCCAATTCTTTTGCCAAAGATCGGGTAAAACCTCCCACTCCAGCTTTGGTCGCACAATAGTTGGTCTGACCGGCATTACCCATAGCTCCAACTACTGAGCTGATATTAATAATTCGACCCCAACGAGCTTTGGTCATACCTCTCAGGCAGGCCTTAGACAAGCGATAGATAGAATTGAGATTGGTATCGATAACATCAAACCATTCATCATCCTTCATTCGCATCAGAATATTGTCCTTGGTAATGCCTGCATTATTTACAAGAACCAATGGAGCACCATATTCTTCACGAACAACCTCCATCAAAGCATCGATTGACTCCTGGCTGGCTACATCAAGAACCATACCCCGCCCCTTTATACCCAGCTCAGCAAAACGAGCACTGATACTTTTGGCGCCAGCCTCCGATGTGGCGGTACCGATAACAGTTGCACCCTTGGCGCCAAGGCCTGCTGCAATAGCCGCTCCAATTCCTCTACTGGCACCTGTTACCAACGCCACCTTATCCTGCATGCTCATAATTAACTCCTAATTATTCGTCTAACACACTTTATTTTTAAGAGGGTATCAAACCTCTAAAAGGGCTTTTTCCA
The DNA here is from genome assembly GCA_041581635.1 of Porticoccus sp. Taxonomy (GTDB): domain Bacteria; phylum Pseudomonadota; class Gammaproteobacteria; order Pseudomonadales; family Porticoccaceae; genus Porticoccus. The sequence goes on from JBFICW010000009.1 coordinate 67,507, forward strand.
GAGATACCGGGTCTTCCGTGGCAATGGCCGTAAGAGAACGATCAATACGTTTGCACAGACCACTCAACACTTTGCCTGCGCCACACTCCACCATCGTATCAATACCGTTCGCTACTAATGTATTAACACAACCGACCCAAAGGACGGGACTACATATTTGCTCAATCATCAATTGCTTTATTTTTTCCGGATCATTTTCAGTTTGAGCATTAACATTGTGAACCACCAACACTTGTGGGGCAGAAAATTCCGTAGCCATTATTTCTTCAGCTAACCTTTCAGCGGCAGGCTGCATCAAATTCGTATGGAAAGGTGCACTTACCGGTAATGGTAAGGCACGCTTTGCTCCAGCTTCTTTACATCCATTTATCGCTCTTTCGACGGCGGCAGCATTACCTGCAATGACAACTTGTCCGGGAGAATTGAAATTAACTGCAGCCACTTCCTGGCCCTGACATGCATCTGCACAAATAGACTTAATCACATCATCATCAAGACCAATAATGGCAGCCATAGCGCCTTCGCCAGCAGGCACCGCTTCCTGCATATAAGCACCACGATTACGAACCAGTCGCACCGCATCCTTAAATTCGACCACACCAGAGCAAACCAGAGCTGACCACTCACCTAAACTGTGTCCAGCCATCAGTGCAGGCTGAGGGCCACCTTTGGCCTGCCAAACACGCCATACAGCCACACTGGCTGTCAGTAATAATGGCTGAGTACGCTCGGTAAGCGTGATATCTTCCTGAGTGCCGCTTTGCACCATATTCCACAAATCATAGCCCAAGACGTCTGAAGCCTCAGCAAATGTATCGATAACGATCTCATATTGCTCAGCTAACTCCGCCAACATGCCAATTTTTTGTGAACCTTGTCCAGGAAAGACAAAAGCAAGATTATTCTTCATCAGATACCTCTGGTTGATTATTCTTTTGGGGCAATCGCTCTTGAATGAGAGAAGGTAAGTCTCTTTGTGCTTCACTAACAGCGACTGCGACAGCACGACTAAAGCCAGACAATGAAGCACCGCCGTGACTCTTAACAACCACTCCACGCAACCCTAGCAGACTGGCCCCATTATATTGATCAGGGTTTACACGACGTTGCAGTTTTCTTAAAGCGGGACGAGCTAACAAAGCACCCAACCTGGCAAGTAGTGTTTGCGACAGAGCTCTGGTTAACGAACTCTGTATCATTTTGGCGACACCTTCACTTGTTTTCAGCGCTACATTGCCACTAAAACCGTCGCAGACAACAATGTCAGCAACACCTTCAAATAAAGTATCACCCTCGACAAAACCCGTGTAGGTTATTTCGTAATCAGCTTTAAATAACTCTGCGGCATCGAGAATTTCCTGACGCCCCTTGATTTCTTCCACACCAATATTGAGCAACCCAACTGTAGGTGAACGATTACCATCTATAGCAGAAGCCGCCAGCGATGCCATCAAACCAAACTGGTAGAGCTGTTCTGCAGAACATTCAAGGTTAGCCCCTAAATCCAATAAATAGGTATAACCCGATGCCGTTGGGACTTTTGCACAAATAGCGGGACGACTGATGCCTGGCAAGGTGCGCAATTGAAACAGAGACATGGCCATTAGTGCGCCAGTATTGCCAGCGCTGACACAAGCTTTAGCCTTCCCTTCTGCGACCAACCGCAAGGCCTGCCACATAGAGGAATCACGTTTATTACGCAGCGCCAATGAGGGCTTTTCATCCATGGAGACAGATTGAGAACAATGCTGAACCACAATACGATCAGTATCGATTTTTCCGGCAGCGTCTATTTCGTGCTGTATTTGCAAGGCGTCACCTAGTAATACAACATGCAGGAGGGGGTACTTACGAAGAATATCGAGGGTCGAGGGAACCGTGATGCGAGGACCGAAGTCCCCACCCATGGTGTCAATGGCGAGACACAGAGAGTCAGCCAAAGATAAATACTGTCAGTCGGAGAAAGCTTTAGTCTTCAGCGATTTCAACCACTTTCTTACCGCGGTAGAAACCGTCAGCAGAAATGTGGTGGCGATGGTGTTTTTCACCGCTAACTGGATCGGTAGACAAGGTTGGTCCACTGAGAGCATCGTGCGAACGACGCATGCCACGCTTAGAACGAGTCTTGCGGCTCTTTTGTACGGCCATGTGTTACTCCTGATAAAACTGTTTATTAATTATCCGAGCCACTGTTCTTCAGTTGCTCCAGAATACCAAAGGGGTTTTCTTCCCTTATTTCCCCTAAATCTTCGCCAGTTGCATGGCTGGCAGTAGCACTACACTGATCTTCGGAGTGATAGGTTACAAATGGCATAGCCAATAGTAACTCCTCCTCGACCAAAGCAGCGATATCACCCACCTCATCCTCAACAATCCAAGGATCCAACTCCCGGGGCAGCGACTTTGCCTGATCCTCAGACCAGACAATACCGAGAGCCATATCAACTGCCAATGGCAATTCCATGGGTTCCAGGCAACGCTGGCAGGCAAGAATAACCGTAGTTGATGCAGTTCCACGCACCACTTTTCGACCCTGTTCAGCCGTGTCGAAAATCAAGTTAACCACAATGGGCTGACTAATTTCATCAACGGCTTCGGCCAGCCTGATACAGAAATCAGGGTTAATCTCACCAGTCAGCGTAACGCCCTGATTCACTAAGCGCCGTGGATCGACCACTTGCGGCAAAATGATTCTCTTAGGGGGTATCGACATAGGCGCGCAATAATAGTGATATGACCTTGATCTGTCAAAGAAAACTTCCCGAAAATAAGGGGTTTCAGAACATTTTAAAAGCCCCTGTTTAAACCCCTGTATAATAGCTCCCATATTTACATCACACAGACAAATGAACAGGGCACAAGAGAATATATATGCCAAACCTGATACTCGCCTCATCCTCCCGCTATCGGCAGGCCTTACTTGAGAGACTCCAGATACCTTTTAAATGCATTTCTCCTGGTATCGATGAGACACCCAAGCCAGGTGAATCACCGGTTCAACTGGTAAAGCGCCTATCCGTAGCTAAAGCTGAATCCCTTGCCCGCCACTACCACAAAAACTTAATCATTGGTTCTGACCAGGTAGCCGTCTATAAAGACTCAGTACTCACTAAACCGGGTAATTATGAGGTAGCTTACCAACAGCTGATGGCTCAATCAGGGCACCGGGTAACCTTTCTGACAGGAATCGCCCTGCTCAACAGTGCAACTGGTCATTTAGACGTGGATGTAGTGCCTACCGACGTAGTTTTTCGCCAACTAAGCAATCAAGAAATCACCGACTACCTGAAAAAGGATGAACCTTACGATTGTGCGGGCAGCTTCAAAAGCGAGGGCCTAGGAATTACATTGTTTGATGGTATCCACGGTAACGATCCAACTGCGCTGGTTGGCCTTCCTCTCATTAGGCTAAGCCAAATGCTACGCAACACTTTATAGAATCAACATCATAAAACAACACTATCTTATTGTTTTATTTGATTTTATGTTAGATTTTTTAGCAAATCCCTAATTTCAACAAATTTATCCAGACACGCCAAAGGCTGATACTTCTGCAACCTATCTGGCGAATGAGCCCCATAACTGACAGCGACTCTTGAAACCCCGGCATTGACAGCCATGGACATATCAAACTCAGTATCACCCACCATCAAAGCGTCTTCAGGCAGAAATCGAAACTCTTCTAACAGCTCATGCAACATTCTCGGATTCGGCTTGCCAGCCGTTTCATCTGCACAACGACTTCCATGAAAAAACCCTGACAAATTCCTCGCCTTAAGAACCCTATCCAAACCCCGCCTACTCTTACCGGTAGCTACAGCAAGCAGGTATCCCTCACTTTTGAGCTGCTCAAGCGTAGCTTCAACACCCTCAAAAAAAGGCGACGGCTTTCTATCCAACTTAACAAAGTGACGAGAATAACTATCGCGCATTGCCAGAATCTGATCCATATGGATGCCAGGAAACAATGCCTCCAGGGCGTCGACCAGACCCAAGCCAACAATCTCTCGGGCTTCATGCTCTAGAGGGGCTGGAAGCCCAACCTCTTCTGCCGCACAGCGAACACACAGCGCTATCCGTGAAAGTGAGTCACAAAGCGTACCATCCCAATCAAATATCAATAACTTGGCCACAGACTACCCCAGCTTTCCCAATACCTGCTTCAATTCCTCCGGCAGAGGGGCCTCAACCTTTATCATCGCACCTTCTGGACTTTTAAACTGTAATTTTAAAGCATGCAAAAACATTCGCTTCAATCCCAACGTCCTCATCTGCCGGTTACAGTCATCATCACCATACTTTTCATCCCCAGCCAGCGGACAGCCAGCATGTTGGCTATGCACCCTAATTTGGTGAGTTCGCCCTGTTTCTAAGGTAGCCTCCATTAGGGTGGCCTGATCAAATCGCTGCAAAACAGCAAATCGTGTAACTGAGCGCTTACCTTCCGGGTGAATTCTTACGACCCTTTCCCCCGACTTCACTTCGGTCTTCAGGAGCGGCATATCTATCCGCTTCATACCTCGAGGCCAACGACCTACCACCAGAGCTTGATAGACCTTAACAACATGTCTGGCACGCATTTCATCCTGCAAAAAACGCAAGGATGAGCGCTTTTTAGCGATAATCAAACAGCCCGATGTCTCGCGATCCAACCGATGAACCAACTCTAAAAATGAATGGCTCGGCCGAGTCGCTCTTAGTGCTTCAATCAAACCCAGATTAACCCCGCTGCCACCATGCACAGCCAATCCCGAAGGCTTGTTCACCACTAACAACGACGAATCTTCATAAATAACACTCGACTCAAGAAGTCGCTGTAATTTTGGGCTAGGTCCCACAGGCACGGCTCTCTCTGCAACCCTCACCGGGGGGATTCTAACTTTATCACCGCCGCACAACTTGTATTCTGGCTTAACTCGGGAACCATTAACCCGAACCTCCCCCTTACGAAGAATTCTATAAATACGTGATTTAGGAACTCCTTTCAGGTTTGCTAACAAAAAATTGTCTATCCGTTGACCAGCTTGATCAGCCGTAATTTCAACAAATTTCACAGCAACAGTATTGGTACGAAGGTCGGACATTGGTATAGCCGCAGAAGGAAAGCCGGGCATTCTAACAGCTAGGCAAAGCGGAGACACCTGTCACAAAAAAACCTACGATAATCATAGAATTAAGCACACCTTTACAAATCTTTGAATTGAAGGGGTTGACAATAGCTGATATAGTCCATGCCGGTTGCGCTGAACCCCCGGACAATACCGGTCGCTTAGTAAAAGTACTCAGAGCATAAGAGTTCAGCAAACGATAAGGCGCAAGCCTGCTATTGAATATATTGAGATAGTTGCCCGATAAAAAGAACGATCCGGCAGCTGTCATTGAAAAACCGCGTAAAGAGCGCAGAAGTTACCACGACACAGATTGAACACAAGTTCTGTTCCCATGGTAGTAAAAAACAAGCGGATCGCAACTGGCCCCACTAATAAAGCTTAATTAAAAAAGCTTCATATAAACTAGTGGCCCCAATCAGAATCAACACAGATGATTCGCTCTGCCCCTACTACCCTAATTGAACGAACAGTTGCAAAACATCAGATTGACAACTCGAAGGTAAAGCCGGAAAGACTCAGTGACTGATAACGGAAAATTTAGGAAAACCAAGGGGTTAACACCCTTTCAATCCTCAGCTCAATAGCTGAGGATTCCTTGTTGCCCACTTTTTGCACACACATTGTTCATCACTTCATCGGTGCTTCTGCTGCTTGCTACGCCAAGACAGTAGGAAAACATAATGAAACGCATGCTCATCAATGCCACCCAACCAGAAGAACTTCGGGTGGCCATGGTCGACGGTCAAAGACTGTATGACCTGGATCTTGAAAACCGCACAAGAGAACAACGTAAAGCCAATATATACAAAGGTAAAATCACTCGGGTTGAACCGAGTCTTGAAGCCGCATTTGTAGAATATGGAGCGGAAAGACACGGCTTTCTGCCACTGAAAGAAATCGCTCGGGAATACTTCTCCAAAAAGCCCTCTGAAATCGAGGGTCGCATAAAGATTCAGGATGTCATCAAGGAAGGCCTGGAAGTCGTTGTTCAAGTTGAAAAAGAGGAACGCGGGAACAAAGGCGCGGCACTGACAACTTTTGCAAGCCTGGCCGGTCGCTATTTAGTTTTGATGCCCAACAACCCAAGAGCAGGTGGTATTTCACGCCGCATTGAGGGTGATGAACGCACAGAACTACGGGAAGCTATAAGAAACTTAAAAACACCCAGCGGCATGGGCGTTATCGTCCGCACCGCAGGGATTGGCCGCTCCTCAGAAGAATTGCAGTGGGATCTGGACTACCTGCTTCAACTCTGGAGTACTATTCAGGAAGAGGCAAAAAACTGCAAGGCACCCCACTTCCTATTCCAGGAAAGCAACGTCATTATTCGCGCTGTACGAGATTACCTGCGTCAAGATGTGGGCGAGGTTATTATTGATAGCCGAGAAGCTTACGAGCTTGCCACGGCTTTTATCCAGCAGGTCATGCCCAACTTCCACAATCGCGTCAAATACTACGAAGATGCCATCCCGCTGTTCAACCGATATCAGATTGAAAACCAGATAGAAACAGCCTTTGAACGCGAAGTGAAGCTTCCATCAGGCGGCTCGATTGTCATTGATGTCACTGAAGCTTTAATCTCTATCGACATCAACTCTGCCCGAGCAACCCGCGGTAGCGATATTGAGGAAACGGCACTTCGCACCAACCTCGAAGCAGCCGATGAAATTGCTCGCCAATTACGCCTTAGAGACATGGGCGGTCTCGTCGTTATCGACTTCATCGATATGAATTCGGGAAAAAATCAACGCGACGTTGAAAATCGCATGCGCGATGCTCTTGAGATTGACCGTGCACGCGTTCAAGTCGGACGCATCTCACGCTTTGGTCTGCTGGAAATGTCTCGTCAGCGCCTGCGACCATCACTTGAAGAAACAACCTCCAGAACATGCCCTCGCTGCCTTGGCCAAGGTACTATTCGAGGAACACGCTCACTCGCACTATCGATTCTTCGCCTGGTAGAAGAAGAAGCTCAGAAAGAATTTAGCTCAGAAATTCGCACCATAACGCCCGTATCTGTGGCCACATTCCTTCTTAATGAAAAGCGCCAGGAAATTTCTGAGATTGAAAAACGCCATGACATTAAAGTAATTGTCGTACCAAACGAAAGCCTTGAGACGCCTCACTTTGAAGTTCAGAGAATTCGCAAACAAGATGCCGTAGCTTCAGAATACAGTTACAAACTCACCAATACGCTGTCGGAAGATATCACCTCACAAGAGACCGATTTTGCACAGCCGGTTCCCCCAGCTCTACAACCAGCCGTTAAAACTCTGGCGCCAACGCAACCGGCACCGACACCGGCTGAGCGGCCCAAAAAGCAAGATAAAGACAAAAAAGTTAGCACGAGTGCGAAACCTAGTTTACTTCGCCGCCTGATGAACGCCCTCTTTGGTGAAAGCAAGAAAGCCAAAACTGAAGACAGCAAGGAAAAACCACAACCCCGCGGACGTAATGATCGCCGCCCACAAAATCGTAATCGCAAACCAGACGATCGCCGTAACGGCAATGGTGGACGCGGTCGAGGTCGAGGCAAGCCCAACCAGAGCAACCGTGACAACCAACAACAAGAACGTGAAAATACAAAACAGCAGCAGGCTAAAAAACCACGCCAAAACTCTCCTGATAGAGAAAACACCCAAACTGAGGGAGAGACTGCGACACGTAACCGCCCGGCACAACGCGAAGGGGATCAGCGCCGCAACCCTCGTCAGCGCCGGAAACGTCAGGAGGTTCCCGCTGAGTTACTGACAACTGCAGATGCAGAAGCGGCAAATACACCCCAGCAAAAACAGCCTGCACAAGAGGCTAGCCGTCAAGAAAAGCCCAATGCAGACGTTATAAGTACTCGTAACGACTCAGAGCAAGTGGTTGCTGCAACACCCGATACTACTAGTGTTGAACCAACAGCAGTCGAGGCTGCCAATGAAGTCATAGAGCAAACTCGAAAACAAGATACCAATACCAGTGCCACAGCAACTAAAACTGGTACTAAAAACACCCCAGAAGAAGCGCCAACAAAGCCCTCTTTGGTAGAGGCTACACCCACGGAAACAGCTTCAATTGAAACTTCCGAGGAGAAAGAAAATACTCCGACTGAAAAAACTCCGAAGCTCCAAACCAGCGATGCTATGTCTTTAGCAGAGGACACCAAATCTGAAGCCCGGAACCCTAAACCCACAAAGGTTGAAGCAGAACCGGTAACTTTGGAGCCTGCAGTTAATACTGATACAGCTGTCGCCAGTGATCAACAAGAGGATAAGGAGCAACCAGCTCCACTTGAACCTTCTGTTGATAAAAGCAAGTCCACTGTTGAAGTAGAAGCAACTACTACAGAAACTGGGGAGAGCGCCACCCGTGCCAGCAATGACCCAAGGTCAGCACCAAAACCCGTAGGCAGCATTCAGATCACCACGGATAAACGCCCTCCGTCACTGTCTAAACCGCTCGACACATCTCTACCATCGCCAGTGACTGCCGAGCCTTCAAAACATGCCCGACCTACGAATGATCCTCGTCAAAAACGAAGCTCAACGGCTACTGACATAAGTGCATCAGATACAAAAAATCACCAACCGTCGGATGAAATAAAGGAAAGTATTCCAAAAGAGGATAACGCCTAATAAAAATAAATCGCGGTAGACAACATTCGTAGTGTTTCGCCCTTGTGTGCAAACGAAACCACGGTATAATCTGCCGCACTTTTTGAGGCTCTGCCTCATGGTGAACCTCAGAAACTCCTAAAACTGAGGCCACCAAAAAAACTTTTAGGAGGGATGGCTGAGTGGTCGAAAGCACCGGTCTTGAAAACCGGCGTATCGAGAGGTACCCAGGGTTCGAATCCCTGTCCCTCCGCCA
>JBFICW010000010.1:0-72466 GCA_041581635.1 Porticoccus sp.
ATGCAGCTGCCGGTGATATTGGTGGTAGGTATGGATCTCGGTTGTATTAATCTGGCATTGCTGACAGCCGAGGCCATTCAACGAGATGGTTTAACGCTGGCGGGCTGGGTTGCTAACCAAGTTGTCCCGACGATGGATCGGTATCAGGAAAACCTTGAAACCTTGCAACGGAGGATTCCCTGCCCCATGATTGGGGAGGTGCCTTATCAGCCCGGAATCGAAGTAGAGCAGATAATAGAATACTTAAGATTGGATGCCCTGCTGGGGCAGGCAGATAAGTAATGGTTCATTACCACAAAGATAGATTATAGGTTAGCGATTGCCATGGGAACGAGAAGCGAAGACGAGTATTGCGAAGAAGATTTGGCACGAATTAACGAGGTGCTTAATTCCGGGGTCAATTCAGTAGAGCGTAAGCCTTTCAGGTTTAAATTGTTGTTCTGGTGGTGGGTTGTCGTCGGAGGTTTGGGTACGGCAAGCTGGCTATTGGCCAAGCTGGTAGGCGTCGTGTAGCCAGGCTAATAAGTTTACATCAATCATAAAACAGCCCAGCATGCGCTGGGCTGTTGTTTAATGAAAGTAGTAAATTCTTCGGCTCTACATCAGTTAGACATCTTTAACCCGAACCATCAATTTTCCAGTATTTTCTCCGGTATAAAGCTTCTTAACGCTTTGAAGGGCCGTTTCCAGACCCTCTGACACATCGAGTCGCGCCTTTAACTTACCTTCATCCATCCAGCGCACCAGTGCCTCAGTTGCCTCTGGATAGCGATCCATATAATCCAGAATAATAAATCCCTGAACCTTCAAGCGGTGCATCAGTATCAGGCCGTAGTTGTAGGGGCCGGGTACCGGTTCTGTGGCATTGTATTGGGAAATTAGTCCGCAGGTGGGTATTCTGCCATGCAGATTCATGAGCTTCATACAGGCGTCTAGAATACTGCCACCTACATTGTCGAAATACACGTCAATGCCATTGGGGCAGGCTCGAGCCAGCGCCTCGGGTACATTTTCAGTTTTGTAATTGATGGCCTCATCAAAGCCCAAATCGTCTTTAATCCACTGGCACTTTTCATCGCTACCGGTCAAGCCAACCACATGGCAGCCCTTGATTTTGGCAATCTGACCAGCCAGAGATCCCACGGCACCCGCTGCGGTAGATATCACCACAGTTTCGCCAGCTTTTGGTTCGCCGATGTCGAGTAAGCAGAAATAAGCTGTTGGTCCAACCAGAGCCATCGTGCCAAAGGCATCAATAACCGGTACGTCACCGGTGTCGCCTAACAGGCCAACGGTTTCGGGTGTGCCGATTTGATAGTCAGCCCAAGTGCCTATGCCACTGACTAAGTCACCCTCTTTAAAGGCTGGGGTGTTGCTTTTGATGACCGTGCCACAAACGATGCCGCGCATGGGTGCATTCAACTCGACGGGTGGCATGTACTGTTCAATATCACTCATCCAAACGCGGTTGGTGGGATCTAGTGAGAGATAGTTTAGTTGAAAGAGACATTCCCCTTCGGCGGGTTCTGGAATAGCTTCATTTTCAAGACTGAGGACATCGTCCGTGATATCACCTGTGGGGCGTTTACGAAGGCGCCAAACGCGGTTGGTTTCGGACATATATCTTCTCCTCATGGGTTTAGGTTTGAATAGCTTGTTTTGTTTGCGTCAATAAAACTAAAAAGGTAAATAATAGTAGGCTAATGCAAATGACTCAGCCATTTAATAGGCGGTTTATCGGACAATGAATACGTCGTATTTTACATAGCCGGCTTCACCAAACTGAATCTCAACCATTTTATTAATAGTCTGAACTTCATTGAGCCAGGCATATTTTTCGGACGAGGTTTGAAATGTGGGGGCTGCAATGAAATAGGGAATATCTTTGTCGGTTAGCAGTTCTCCGTTATTGAGGCGCGCTGCACTTTCTTCGGAATTTTTAATAATGCCGTTATACGAAATATAAATATGGGCACCATCATCGGTTTCGATTAAGCCCCTGACATCCAGACGGAATACACCTGAGGGCATAATACGAAGCCAATCGGCACCGGGAGCAATAAATTCACCAGTGATATTTGGACCTTTAACCCATCCACCGGGCCTGACATTCACAATCATCATGCCGTCATCAATGGCCAGGGGTGGGTCGAGGGGAGCAGAATAGGTCATCACGTATTCAGTGGTTAGCTGGGTAGTAGGTGCTGGCGAATAATCATTGTTCATGACGAAATCCTGAATATATTTTTATTAAAATACTGTCTCTGGATTAACCGACGTTTTTTTGTCTGGCCAAGAACAATAGCGGTGTCCAGGCTGGCTCAGCAAGGAACTTCTGTGACCAATTGGTTCTCTGCTTGTTTCTAGGCAGAGTTAGCTGAAAAACGGGTTTCAGCTCTAAATAATTATTGAATGAGTTTAATCCACTCCCCGGTTTTTGGTTCTCCTGCAGGGTAATAGCCATTGATGATGCGTAGTTCGTCTTCTCCAAATTTACCCAGTTTCAGGTGTCGAGCCAATCGCGAAAAAGTCGTGTTGTCGGTAGCCTTAACGTAATGAATCGTTTTTGGTTTTCTTTCTGTTAACGCCCTTTTTGATAGGGGGTGAAAACTTCTAATAATATTAATAAAATCTTTATTGGCTTGTTCTTCATTAGCGCTTGAGTCAATTTCACCTCTGAATATGTATGCTCGGCGGCCATAATAAATTACCGCGATACGCTGATCTGGTTGTCCTCTTTTGGGAATAAAGCCGGTGTACCCCCTGAGCCTTGCCTGTATAAATGCCTCTGATTTTTTAATCAGCGGGATACCTAGCTGCTTTTTAATAAATTGATCGGGAGTGTCCGTAGTTCGGGGCATCATGCTGACAGTCATCTGGGCATTATGATCAGAATTTTTGGCTTGGATAAGATTCCCCTTGTTACTGCTGGTCTCGTCGTAGCTCCAATCTTTTGGGAAATAAATTTGAAAGGCTAGTGCGTTGTTTTGGTAAGCATTCTCAGGCGGTTTACTTTGCGCGAAGTTGTTTCCCCAAACCATGCCTTCTGTGGCCACCCTGAAAGGCGTGATATTTTCATCGGCGTCTAGCGGCTTGGGGAGCTCACCTGATTTGTTCACTACTTCGCGAAGTCGCTCGTCATTTCGGGGGTGAGTGGAAAATAACCCGTGGTAGGTTTGAACCTCTTTGCCTAATTCTTGAGCGCGTTTTTTTTCAAAACGTTCGTGATCCTTAAGCAGTGAAATAACTTCAATCATGGCTTGGGGGTCATAACCGGACTGGAGTAGGTATTTACTGCCAAGCTCGTCCGCTTCGAGCTCCATATCTCTACCGTAACCGCTGACCAGGGAGGCACCCCAGAGAGCGCTGGCCTGCCCTACCTCTGAGCTGCGCGTCAGGATAGCCAGCAATCCTGCCACCAGACTGGAACCTGTCTGAGCCCGTTTCTGACGGCTGTGGTGGTTTGCCGTGACGTGGCCAACCTCATGTGCCAGCACTGCGGCCAGCTGGGCCTCAGATTTTAGGTAGGTGATGAGCCCGCGGTGGATGTAGATATAGCCATCGTGGATGGCAAAGGCATTGATGTCCGGATTATCTATCACCGTAAAGGTGAATGTTTCTTTGGATTTTTTGAGGTTCTTCGCAATGCGTTGGCCAACCTGATTGACATAGTCTGCCAAGCGTCCTTCTACTATCGGCATGTTGGCGATAAGCTCTTCGTGCATTTCCTGACCGGAGGAGGGAGCACTTTTCGCGGCTAAGGCTGGCTGCAGCGTCAGACTAAGGGTTATCAGCGTGGTAAATAAGAGTCGAAGTCTCATTGTTTCTTACTCTGCTCTAGGGCTTTTTCTCATCACTTTTCCCCAAGGTTCTCCTGTTTGACAGGGCTCTTTGGTTTGATAAAGCCCTATTAGTTGATATTGGCGGCAGGGTTTCGGTTGCGCCTTTCAGAAAAAAACTTTTAAGCCGATTGCCTATGCCCTCACATGCATCACCCTGGACTTGCGCGATAAAAGGAATGGGGGCCCCAACCGCTAAAAGATAGGACGATCCTTTTGTTTCTACGTTAACCCGACCTTTCTCATCCAGTTGTTTTAAGTCCCAGATGATGGCTTCGTAGCTGGAGGCTTTATCCCAACTGGCGAAACCAAAGCAGCCACCACCTCCGGGGGCGATAGCACAGCTGAATGTTCCTTTTTTCTCGGAGGTTTCAGTGTTGCCGTCTACCCAAATCATATATCGAATCCCGAGTGCTTTGATGCGTTCAGCAATCAACGGTTCCTCAAGCATTCTACCCATACGCCTCAACTTTAATGGTGCGACTCTCGGCTCAAACCAGGGGTAGAAGCTGTCGAGGAACACCTGCTCCGGCATAATCTTCAGTTTTCCGCTGGTGGCCAGCTTGTTGCCGATGCAGTTAATAAAGTCTGGCTCCGTTTCGTACTCGCCGGCATGACGCCTGCCCATAATGACCACTTGCTCGCCATCATCCAGTTCCAGAGAGATATCGGTGACTCGGTATTCATCGATAATTGTCGATGTGGAGCAGGCCGTGAGCGACAGCAGGGCAAACAATGCAAGGCAGCAGGGGCGGTAGAACCGGGTTAGCAGAGTCGCTGTCATCACTGGCCACCACGCTGAGCCAATGGCTTTGATTCCGGGTGAGTTTCAAGCCAGTCACGAATTTCCGGCACTCTTTTAAAGCCAATAATCAGTTTTACGCCAGCATCCCTTAAGGCTGCTGTAGTGGCTTGATCCAGAGCTTCCTCTTCAGATTTCAGAAAGCGGGTTTGGGTTTTTCCATAAGCACTCATCAGCCAGTCGGCAATGGGTTCTCCCTCACTGTTAAAAACTTGCAGATTATATTTTAGCCACACTTCAAATACATTGAGGCGAGTTTCAAAGGGCATGGCCAACTGTACCTCTTCCACATGGGGAACAACCATTAAGTCTATGTTTTGTGCCGAAGGGTTGGATGCCGTTTGTAGCTGGGATGAACGGGTGAACATATCACTGAATACTTGGTTAAACAGCTTGGTTTGAGATTTACCCAAAGCCATGTTGACGTCTTGCTCTTCTCCGCTTTCGTAAGTGTAGTTGGTGAAGGTGTCATCTAGCACCAGCCCCACATGATAGGGCATTGGTTGGGTCAGGGCCGAGGGATAGTCTCCCGTGACAGTGACATTGGTTGAACAGGCTGTTAGCAGTATGGACGCTATGACCAGTGTCAGCCGAATTATCGGAATAAAGGGTATTGTTTTCATTATTTCCATTTACTTGGGTCCATGACTTAAGGCCTTTTTACTTAAGGCCGGGAAGGCCGACAAAGGTTCCATTATTACGATAGCTCAACTCTCGCATGAGTGCGGCAAATCGGGTTGCCGTTTGGAGGTTTCCGCCTTGAACTTGAAAGTGAACCGGGAAGCCAATGGTGTGAATGCGCACCAATCGATTGCCACTCCGCTTGCGGTTGATTTTATCTACCGTATCCAGCACCTGTGCTATTGAGTTCCCGGTAAAATCATCACCAAACACATAAAGACTGATCTTCTTGTCGGAGGCATAGAATCGTCGAATGGCTTGCTGAACCCCTTCAACAGGACTGGAATTACTAAAAGGCGTCCAGCTGGCAAGACGATTTAAAATGGCTTTGCGGCGGGCAGGGGTGTCGGGAATCCATCTTCCCCGATAACTTGAAAACATGTAATCCCCCATGTCATTCATCACTTGAATGCCCTTTACGCGGGGGTAGATATTAAGAATGTTGATCATTTCCTGTTGAACGCGTGACCAGGCAAAATTGAACATACTGCCTGAGGTATCAATAATGAAAACAATGTATTCACTGTCGACGGGGATGCCCCCGATAAGTTGATTATCCCTCCGATTTTGATTGGCTAACAACCGCTCCATTTCTTCCGTGAGAACTTGTTGAGCCAGAGTTAGTTTGTCTTTTTCGGTGGTGTCGACCTGAGCGACGGCATCCTTTTGTCGTCTGACGCTCGCCAATTCTTCCTGTAGTTTTGCAATCCGTAGACGAATGTCAGAAAGCTGTTCTTCCCGGGATTTAAGTGAACGATTGAGCGTGGTGGTTTCACCCCGGATTTGAAACAGTTGTTGCTGTAGCTCTGCAACACTACCTTCCAGAGGTTGTTCCACGGTTTCAAATGCCGTGGACTCCACCGTTTTGGCGATCAGCAGTAACAGCACGATAGCGCCAAAACCACAGCTAATGACATCGAGAAAAGAGATGCTGATTTCAGCGGTATATCGCCTTTCTCTGCGCCTCTTCTTATTCATGGCCAGTCCCTCGATGGGCTCATAAATGATCCGTTGCTCGAGAGTGCCAGTTGCCAGAAGCTGGCGGCGGCGGCAGGGTCGCCCTCCATGGGGAACAACAGTACATTAACCGGTATTCTTCGTGGCAGCTCTTCGACAGCCTTTTGGAAAAGCTTGATGCGTTCCCGTCCTGAAATAGTGCTGCCTCTGGGGGATTTCCGCCCTTGGGTGGGTAAGCCGTCGGTGATGAGGAACAGGTTGTCGGGTCGGTTATCAAAATCTCCCAGTGCTGCAAAGGCATTAATCAGGCTGGTGCCACCGTTGGGTACCCGTCGTTCTAACGCTTTGATGGTATTGTCCAGTCCAGCGCTGTCAGCCGTATTGCGCCAGACGCCATCATCGCCGCCAACAGCCTGGGCTGAGGTGTTAAAGGTATAAATTTGATACTGACTTTCCCGCGGCAGCTGTGCCACCAGCCATTCAGTGGTACGAATTGCCCGCTGCCATTTTGCCGATTTGCGTTTCACCGCATCGCTCATATTGCGACGGCGAATCACATTGACGATGGAGTCGGACAACATACTGGCTGAGGTGTCTACCAAAATCATGATGCGCCGGCCACCGAGCTTGAGGCCGGTGAGGTATTGGCGTTCACCTTCTCCGACAAAACGCCTGACATCTTCATCGCTGCCTTGTTCTTCGAGTCTGGCGGTTTCTTCCTCCAGCTCTTGAACTTGTTTGCGGAGTAATTCTATTTCCTGATTGGGGTCGGGTTGAGCGCTTAATTCGCGACGTGCTTCCTCGGTTTTTGCCAGGACGCGTTTGGATAGCCCCTGAGCTTCCACATAGGTTTTTTCCAGTTCCTTCAAACTGTTTCTCAGTGCAACCAGTTCAGTTTCGCCTAATTGGATTTCTTCCTGCAACAAATTAGTTTCAGCGACTAAAAACGGGTCGGCCGATTCAACCGCCGTGGCATCGTGTTTGAGAATCAGAAAGAGTAGCGTTACCGCGCCAAAACCACAGGCCATAATGTCGAGAAATGACAGGCTGAAAGTAGTGATTCTTCGCTTGTAACGGGGCAACTCAGTCAACCTCGATAAGTTGCAACGACTGTGTGCCGACCTTAATAATATCGCCAGCCTTCAGAGGGCAATCTTTATCCGAGGCGGGTACATCTGGCTGTTCAGATTTGAGGTATAGCTTGCCATTATCAACGTGAAGAGCGATGTCACTATGTTGTTTCTGGGAAAAACGTAATCGCTCATTATCGCGATGTATATACAGTAAATCGCCAATGGCTTGAGCCCGGTGTTGGTAAAGGATGTGAGTTGGGATGGCAGCTTGGTGATCTTCGGTCAGTCGGTCGCTACCCACTTTATCCGCTGTTATGTTGGTTGGATCACTGGGTTTCTGTAAATGGGAGAACTGTTCATTCGGCAACCGGGTAATAAAGTGAATATTTTCTCCGCTGTCCGTAATGCTCTCAAGATTTTTCAGGCAACCCTGAATGGCGGCATTATCGGGCAGTGTGTTCAACAACCCCAACTGTTCTGTAAGGCCAGGTAACAGTTTGGTTCTATGACTGGCGATGAGCGTCTCACCTTCAAGCCGAATGTTGCTGAGTTTTTGTTGAAGCTGATCAAGTTTCGCGCCACTGCTGGCAAGCAGGTCGTTTCGATTGAGACTCAGGCGATAGCGTCCTTGAGGGCTGTCCAGAGACACAGCCAACTCCTGGTCCCCATTGATCTGTTCGAGCCAGGTGGGTAGCAAGTCGTAGAGCTGTTGTTCACCCTCCGCGGTATGCAGAGGGTCATAGCGATATTGCTGAATAAATTGGTTGGCGATATAACGCGCCCAATTATCGTAAAAAGTTTTCAGCCCAATATCTGCAATAACCTCAACCTGTAAGCGTTCTATGTGGTTGTCTGAGGATAGTCGCGTGAGTACCAGCTGATGGAGTTGTATATCCAAATGCAGCAACTGTCCGCTGAGGTTGGATTGACTGGCTGCGGCTACTGCTGAATCGACCAGCCCGAGGGTTTTAAACGGCGAGGCTTTAGCTAGCCCCAGCACGATAGACAACTGGTCGCGGTCAAAACTGCCCGGTGTGGCGAATATGATTTCTTCCGGGCTGCCACTTTCGCGGTGCAGCTCCAGTAACTGGGCATAGGCCAAATCTGCGTGGTGTCTGGCTTTGTCGGTGGGAGAGGGAAGTGGAGACAAATTTAGCTGCCGCCAAAACTGATTAAAGCTTTGCTGCGGTTTCAAATAGGCGTTTTGCCGTGCCGCGTTACCGGTGGTGATCCCTTGTTCAGTTAGCAGTGCGTAGCCGGGGCTGATGATCATTTCCCCCCGTGCATTTCCGCAACAGAGGCCGCAATCGTTAATGTCTATTATGGCTACACTCATGATGGTGCCTTTATCAATCTGTGGGCAATTGGCCCATATTTCTAGCGTTAAGTTGTCGGGTGCCGGTTCCTGAATCTATGCCTCTGATACCAAGAGCAGGAGTGCTCAATCGGTCTTTAAATGGCGCAGTAGATTGTCGTCACAATAGCTGTGAGTATCCAGCACCAGCCGTTCTTGCATCAGTTGTAGCTGGTGCACCATGAACATCACTACGATACTGATCACCAGTGCAATAAAGGTTGAATTAAACGCAACGCCCAGGCTCGCGGTGACGCCGGCAATATCGCCCTGCACGGCTTTGTGGGCCTGGCTTAAGGCTTCACCAATACCTCGTACTGTTCCAATAAAGCCAATGGAGGGAATTGCCCAGGCGATATATCTCACCATCGATAATTCGGAATCCAGTCGATCAGACTCGGTATCCAGCACCTCGGTAACGGCACTGGACACATCCTGAATATTACGTGTGGAATCAAATCGGCGCAGGGCCGCCAGCAGTGACCGGGAGACCAGATAATCTTTTTGCGCGGCGGGTAGGGCTTGAATCGGTCGCGACATCTGACGGGCATCTTCCGGTAAAATTCGGGTGCCCTCTGTGACGGTTAACAGCTGTTGCGTTAATAGCTTGCGCTCATCCATGGCACTCCGTGCCTTGAGTCCCATAATGGCAAATGCCCAGAGCATCAGAATAAAGCAGGCTTCCTGTTCGTAGTCTTTCACGACAATATAAAAAGATCGCTCCGCCACATAGGTTTCCCCTGCGGCTTCTCGGGCTAACTGTTGTTGTAACAGGGCATTGGCATTAGGTCTTATCAGGGTAACGTAAAAGGTGTGTACCAGAATCAGGGCTAGAATCAGGGCAAAGACCTGGTAGAGGAATTCGGATGAGGCTCTCGTTTTCATACGTTACAACTTCCTTAAATATCCACGGGAAAGGGGACCGATAGATCCTCAGAAATGTCTTCACTTGGGTCAAACTCACGCTCGGATGGACGGCTTCGTGGCCTTGATGCCGGCGGAGCGCTGGGCTCCGCGGGCTTTGACTCCGGCTGGGTTGTCGATGCCGACTTCACGGTTTGCTGTCCGGCGGTTTCACCCTCTGACGCTTTATCGGGATCAGCCTGCTCCGCAATAATCGGCGAGGACAAGAGCGCTGTCAGCAATAATAAAATGCTGCCAAGCCGTGCTGTGTCGATCGATCCTCTACTTTTCACACGCTCATCTCTTCTTAACAGGTTATTCAACATAGCGAGCAATTCTAAAGCCCACATCATCCCTCGGGCCGCTGCCATAGTCACGGAATGAAAGGCGCAGTTCGGTGATATTGCTGTGTCGCCAGCTGGCACCACGTATCATGTGAAACTCGCCTTTTTCCGGGCCGGTAGGATCCTTCTCCGCTTTCATGCCAAGGCTGAACTCAATGCCATAGTAGTCGTTGAGCCATTCTGCGACATTTCCAGCTAAATCGTACAACCCCTTGTCGTTGGGTGGAAAGCTTCCCACGGGTGCCGAGGTGATATGCCCGTCGTTATAGGTGGTGATGGCACGGCCAACAATTTTTGCGGCACTTATGTCGGCAAAGTTGCCATGTTTGTTTCTGGGGGGGAAGCTATTTCCCCATCCATGTTTCTTCATGCCCGCTGCCGAGTAGCGTGCGGCCCATGCCCATTCAGCCTCAGTGGGCAGGCGGTAGCCGTTTGCATTGATGTTCATCCCGGTAATTTTCCCCTGTTCTTCTATATAGGCCGGTGTCAGTTTCGCTTTGCCGCTAAGCCAATTACAGTACCGGGCAGCTTGTTCCCAACTGACGTTGACCACTGGCTGGCTGGGTCTGTCCAGCGTGTTGCCGCCCACATGGCGAGAACTGTGTTGGCGTTGAAACTGCTTGAACTGGCTGTTGGTGACTTCTTTGGTGGCCAGGTAAAAAGGTCGGGTAATCTGAACATCTCGCAATACCTCATTGGCTCGCCTGCCTGTTTCACGTCGAGACGCTCCCATAGTGAAGGTGGCCTGAGGTTTGAATAGTTTGAGGGTTTGATTGTCAGGGCTGGTGATTTCCTTGGGGGTGTTTGCCCATCGGGCTTCTCGCTCGGTCAGTAGTTTGATTCTGACCACCTGATTCAGCGTTGGTTGTGGGGTGATTGTTCTACTCTGACTGGCATAACCGGGTTTTTTAATTTCAATGCGATGTGGTCTGGCGGGCAGGCTGAAGGTTTTGCCCTCCGAGCTGCCGATACTGCCTCTCAGCCGGCCGTCGATCCATACAGAGGCATCGACAGGTGAGGTAATAACCCGAATATCCCCTCGGTTGGCCGTGAGAGAAATAGCCAGTGTTTCAGTTTTCCCCGAGCCTAGCGAGAGCGAGTGTTTTTGGGTGATATAACCATTCAGGAACAGTGATAGGTTGTGTTGTTTGTTGGGCTCAACATCGAGCGTGATCGGCGTGGTGCCGCGATATTCGCCGTCTACAGTGACGGTAGCTCCAGGGGGGGTGGAACTTAGTTCGACAATGCCATCGGCGGGTTCCAGATTGATGTGAGGCACGGCGACGGTATCACCAGCACCGACAGCGAACGTTTTTCTCCAGGGTTTGTAACCCGGTAATGAAAGAGTGATAGTCTCTCCATCGGACAGAACTTCCGTTGTCAGGGGTGTTTTGCCGCGGGCTTCTCCATTGACACTAACGCTGGCTCCTTCGGGGGTGGTGGCGAGCTCGACAAAACCCCAGGCGGGTTTGAGATCGTGATGAAATGCCTGACTATGGTCGAGCCCTTCAATTTCGATGGCCGTTGTATGACCGAAATATCGAGGTGCGCTAATTTCCAGTTGATGCTTGCCCGGTGATAGTGGTGACAATGTGATCGGGCTGGTGCCAGCTAACTCTCCATCCACCAGCACGTCCGCATTTTCAGGGGTTGTGGTTACCTGAAGGTGTCCTGGTTTTTTCTCAAGGCTGAGGGGTAATAATTGATGATCATCCTCGCTCACTAAAAAGGATTGTTGCAGGTTCTGATAGCCTTCTGCGGCGGCTGTCAGGTGGTACTCCCCGGGCCTGATCAAATAGTGATCGGCGAGTTCAAAGGTCATGCCCCCTTCAATCGTTACCTCGGCATCGGTAGGCACAATTTTCACCACCACAGATTTGGCTGTGAGCAAAAAACCCAGCACCAGAATACTCGCCAAAAAAGCGAGTCCGATAATCACTTTCAGTGGGCTGATGGTGATGCTGGTGCGTTTGGCCTCCCCTGTGATTGGGGTGAAATCAGTGGGGGCTATTTGCTCCTCGTGTACGGGCTGGTTCGCACTGCTACTGGAATCATGCCCCGTGTCTTTTGTCATGATATGGGTTCCCTGCAGATTACTTCCACCGGGGCGGCAATCCCTTCGGGGGTGACTTGAAATTCTACCCGAACATCGCGGTAGCCAGTTCGATGACCAACCGCGACATAATTACCGGGTTTAAGCGATAGCGCCTTTTGACTGAACATCCCCAATTCACCCACCTTGAAGAGCGTGACGCTTGTGGTGTTGTCAGACGTTAAATTGATGGTTACGGGTGTCACTGCAGATCTTATAACGCGTTTGAGTTGATCAATTTGTCGAGCATGTTTGGGGCCCGGCGAACTGATGCCTTCGGCATCCTTGAGTAATTGCCGGGCGTGCTGGAGGACGTTGGCCGAAGCGAGTCTCAGGGGCGATGCCAGCACACGCTCGATGGCATCGCTAAGATCCGCTCGGGTTGAGCAGCGAATTTGTCCCAGTTTGGCCGCTACCACAGAGCTGTCCCTGGTCAGTACACGGTTGTATATCTCCAGCGCCTGGCGCCACTGCTCATTTTTTTCCAGTGATGCCGCCTGGTTGAGTTGCGTGCGGGTGGTGTATTGAGTGGAGGCCGTGTTGGCCTGGGCCAAGCCGGTATTTGCGGCGTTGTCACCGGGGCGAAGCGCTAGCGCTTCCCGGAATGCTTTGGCGGCGCTGTTAAATTGGTTCGCTTCGAGGAATTGGTAGCCACGGCTCATTGCACTATTGAAATCACGTGATTGAATCAGATTGGCCGCTTGTTCATTGCCGCTAATGGCATCTGAATGAAGCGAGTCCAGCGCCAATGCCTGCTCGAAGAAGCGCTGCGCCCGTTCTATATTTTGTTCTTCAAGGGCAGTGTTACCCTGAGAAATAAGGGCCAAAACCTTGTCCAGTGTTATGGTTCTCGCTATGCCGGACTTTGCCTCGGTACTGGACGCGTCAATGGCCAGGGCAAGTTCATAGTGTTGCCGGGCCTCGGTAGCATTCCCATCAGCAAAGGCTTTATCACCGCTTTTCAGTTGAGTGGATAGCACTTCCGGTATTCGGTTTTCCAGCGCAGCGAGTTGGTTTAATGCATCCAGATAAGCCTCTTGAGCCTCGGTAAACTCTCGTTGACGGTAGCTCAGGTCACCTTCGGCCGCTTTGTTTAATGCGGTCTGGTAGGCTTGCTTATCCCAGAGCAGAACATTTTTCTTTTCCAGAAAGCTCTGCTTTTCCAAGAGTTTGCTCAGGCTATCCTGAGATTCACGACGTGCCCTGGCCAGTTGGGCATCTCTAAAGGGCGTTTCTTTAACTGCCTGGGTCTGTATTGCCTCTGGTTCGATGATAACCGGCGGCGTTTGGGGTGGTTTAATCAGTGAGGGGAGCACAAAAATAACCACTAATGCCAACAGAATACTACCGGCCAGTGCAATGTAGGTGACCGGTTTTTGCTGCCACGGGACAGGTTCCCTTTGGGGCGTGGGCACTGTTTGCGTTAACGGGATGTCCGCAGGCCTAATGGGGTCGCCATTATTACTACTTGCCATAATGTCTAAATCTCACCGCGCTCGGCTTTATAAATCTCTCGCAACAGCGCTTTCCATTGAGTGTATTGGGCTTCTACATTGCCTGTCAGTGTAATCGTGCGATCTTCCAACTCGATGACCTGAGGTTCAACTTCTGCTTCCAGAGATTGGCCAAGCTCCGCCAGAGCGCCTTCGTGGATTTTCAACTCAGACCTTTTGGACAGACCGCTTTTTACCAGCAAAGCCCCAGCGCCGATAGTTACTGCGCCCGCTGCCTGAGCCGAGCCATTATTGCTTCCAGAGGCGAGAATCCCGCCGATGATAGCAGCAACGCCGCCAATGGTTCGATTGCGGGACTGGCGCTTGAGCTCTCGAACCGAGGCAAGCTCTTCATAGGTTGCCCTGCGCCACGATTGATAGGGCTTATCCATGCGGCGTGAGAAGGCGTCGTAGTGCTCCTGCATCGTGTCTACAAATAAGTAATCTCTTTCACGGATGCGCTCGATGCGACGCAGGATGGGATCGTTTTCTGCAGGCAGTCGAATAATCTCCAGTTGACCGCCCGGGGTTTCCCTAATGTGGTCACCAAATGCCTCGGGTGAAAAATCACGGGCAAATTTTAAGCTGGAGACAGCCCTCAGTTTTCTTGCATCGTCAGCGGATAACTGCTGGCGGTATTCAAGCAGGTCATTGGCAATGCGGTTGAACAGCCCCTGAAAAGGGTCGCGCTTAATTTTGCTGCCATTTTTATAGGCGTATTGCCCCACCGTTTCGGTGTAGGACTTGGTGTACCAATGACGGTTACTGACATCGGTCACACTGATATCCAGGGCTAATTTTTCGCCATCCGAGTGAATAATTTTACCGCCAACATAGACATCGACCACCGTGTCACGACTGGGCACGGCCCGGACGGCACCCCAGGCCGAGGTCTGTTGAATGGTGCTGGCGAGGGTGTTGGCTAAATATTGAGATTCCGCATTGCGCACAGCGGGTAATACCGTTAAATCTTCTTTTTCTGCGGCTTCTTCAAGGCCGGGACTAAAGGGCAATACGGCAAGATCCAGTAGTTGGGATTCATCGACGTCAATGGCTTGATGTTCCAGTGGTGTCACAACGGTACTGGTGATGCGTTGGCCACCACAGGATGCCAGTGTCAATAACGCTAACACGAGAATAAATAAATTTGACCTGGACTTCAGATACATAGGTTTCCCTTAGATAAATAGCGTTTACTGGCCTCGTTTATATTTTCGGTATTCTTCCCAGAGTTTTTCTCTCAATACCGGGTCTGCCTCTTTCATCGCCGCTTCCCGAATTTGTCGGGCAACAATATCATCATCACTGCCATCGGGAATATCTGCGGGGACCCTGGCACCAGCTCGACGGGATGGCATACTGTTGCTGCCTGACGCCAGCGTTCCATCGCCCTTCTCGGCATTTATATCAGAGGCCGCGCCGCCGCCTCCTTCTGTGGGTGATGCCGGTTCGCCATTTCCATCGGAGTCTTCATTAATATCGGCCTCTTCAAACAAGGGGTTATCATCGCCAAAAACTTCCTCTTCATCATCTGAATATTCACTTTCGATGGCTTGGACGGTCGCTCGCTCGTTGATGATCATGCCGTCAAAAACTGCAATTGACTCATCGAATTGTTCATCCAGCACCGCCACGGCCTCTTCTTCGCTCAATATCTCTCCGCCATCAGGCATGCCGGATTCTTGCTCTTGGTCGGACGCGGTCTCTCCCGTGGAGCCTTGGCGCTCATCCGCTTCATCGTAGGCCGCCTCTTCAGTGCCAGATTGCTGTTCGCTACGGCTCTGCTGTTGGCTATCGCTGGGTGAGCTGCTCTGAGATGAACTACTTGCAGCGGGGCTGGACTGCGATGATTGAGAGGTGCTGGGGGTCGATGCACTGGAAGACGAACTGCTGGATTGCATACTCTGGCAACCGGCAAGCAGCAGGGCTATTGCACAGACGAGAATACCGCTTTTGGTTTTAGCTATGTTCATGGGGTATCAGAACTCTAATCGGGAATGCATTGGTTAGTACGGGAAGCCCGCCTTCAAAACGAGGTCTAAACCTTCGTGAGCGTATCGTCTGCTTGGCCCAGCCGCCTAATTCACTGCTGCCTTCTGGATGAACCTTCTGAACCTTAAGGTTCTTGGGTATTCCCTGCGGCGTTACATCAATCGATAAATTGACGTAATGATCTGATGCTGTGGCGTTTTCTAATGACAACGTCGTTGAGCTGTTGTTCAAGGTATCGGTCGGTGATATTTCACTGGGGACTTGTCGGCTCTCAAGTTTTGGCAGCATTCTTGGCGTGCTGAATAATGCACTCAACACGGTGTCCTTTTGTTGGCTGCCCTCCATGATCTTGTGGGCTTCCTGATAGGCATCAATGGCCTGTCGATGTCGGCCAAACAATTGATACCAGTCGCCCAGGTCAGCATAGGCATTGGCCTTATCCTGAAGTGTTGCGGCGGGGTTATTGGTGAGAATAGAGAGAATTTTGTTGTGGGCCGAGCGCCCATGAAGGTAGTAGCTTCCCCTTCTTAACATGTCGTTTCCCGCAGAGCCAAAGGAGCGATAACCAAAGGGAACGGGCGAGCCAAGGTCTGAAAATTCAGGGTACAGTTGCTGGTGTACCGCGTAGTAATAACTGGTAATGGCCAGGCTGCTCAACAGGTGAATGGCGTCCAGGTTGTCTGGCCCCAGATGATCCGATGAGAGCTGGATGGCTGCCGAGTAAAGGTTAAAGGCCGATTCGAGGTGGAACACATCCTTACGTCGACCGGTCTGACTGTAGGAATTCAGGTGCCATTGACTGATTTCATCGAGCAGCGGGATTAATCTGGGGTCGTCTCTGCCATAGGTTTTAACATGTATCCAAAGCAGTTGTTCGTAGTTCTCGGCCGTTTCCTTGTAGAGTCCCCGCTTGATTTGGCTTTCAATTATACCCCTCAACATGGGCGCCTGCGTCAGACTGTAGACACCATTGTTAATACGATTAAGGTGCAGTGACCGCTTGTATGCTGTGACCGCTTCATCGTACCGCTGGCTGGTTTGGAGTGTTTTTCCGAGTCCGTAAATCATTTCTGAAAGCTCGGGATCGTAGGGGCCCACCTCGAATTCTCTTTGTTCTATAGCCGAGCGATGGTTTTCGAGCACCCGATTAATATCAAGCTCCCGGGTTAACACCGGGGTTGCTGACGCGACGCTGGCCTCGGGGCTGGTTGTTTCCGGTTGATCGGCATTCACCGACACCGCAGTCAGTAGCCCATAAGAAAAAAAACACGCTACCGACAGCGCGGTACGTCGTATTTTCATAGGAAGAAGCATGTGCCTTTCGCCTGTTGACCAACCATGGACTTAGAGGCAACTGGTGGTGAATTGTTCCATAGGGTATGTTGCAGGTTGCACAACCCTTCCAGTCAAAACTGCCATGTGTTATTTATCAAATTGATTAGTGTCAGTATAGCGTTGCTGGCATAAAAAAATGAGGTGTAAGTAAAAAATGCTGTTCGAATTGTGGAACGTAATTGCCCCTGTCTTGGTTTGTACCGCGATAGGTGTTTTCTGGGGACGTTCTTCTACACCCTATGCCGCTGAATTTGTCAGTCGGGCAGTGATGAATATTGGTGCCCCATGCCTGGTGATTTCGGCCATCAGTGGCGTTGACATTTCCGGGCATGAGTTTGCCCAGGTGGCCGTGGCGGCATTATTTATTTTTATCGGCACAGCGTTGTTGGGTGTTTTTGCTATTCGCCGTGTTGGGGGAGATATTCGATCACTTCTGGCCACGGTGGTCTTTCCCAACAATGGCAACATGGGCTTGCCGCTGTGCCTGTTTGCGTTTGGCGAGCAGGGGTTGGCCCTGGGACTGGCTTTTTTTCTGGTTCAGATGACCGCGTTGATGACCGCCGGTGTGGCGCTGATGTCCCGGGCCGATACCGGGTTTTTGGCCATGTTGAAGGATCTGGCAAAACAGCCGCTGATCCATTCCATCGTCATTGCGCTGTGGTTGCTGGGTAGTGGTTCAACGCTGCCCACCTGGGTGGATACTACCGTGGAATTATTGGCGGGCTTCACCATCCCGCTGATGTTGATTACCCTCGGCGTCTCCCTGTCCAATTTAACCACCACAGGCTGGTGGCGCAGCATCGGGTTTTCCCTGTTGCGTATCGGGGGTGGGTTGTTATTTGCCTGGGCCGCCGTATCGTTTATTGGTATGACGGGCACGGCAAAGCACGTGGTGCTACTGCAATCCATTATGCCGGCAGCCGTATTTAATTACTTGCTGGCGCTCAAGTTTGATCGAGACCCCAACGTGGTCGCCGGTGTCGTGGTGGCCTCTACGGTCATGTCGCTGTTATCCGTCCCTTTATTGTTGGCCGTGCTGTTATAAATAGACGGCCGTCAATCTACTGCTATACATTAGGTAATGCGCTAAATGAATGAGGACATCAACGTGGCGAATACAAAGCCCCTATCCGGATACCGCGTAATAGAGCTGGGCCAACTACTGGCAGGCCCTTTCGCTGGTTCACTACTGGCTTACTTCGGCGCCGAGGTGATTAAAGTCGAACCGCCGGGCAGCGGCGATCCCCTGCGTAACTGGCGCGTGCTGAAAGATGGCACATCACTTTGGTGGCGCAGTTTGGGGCGGAATAAAAAATGTATCACCCTGGATTTAAAAACCGAAAAGGGGCGGGAGCTGGTCGGCCAGTTAATTGATGGTGCCGACGTGCTGATCGAAAACTTTCGCCCCGGGGTGATGGAAAAATGGGGCCTGGGGCCAGAGCGCTTTAAGCCCTCCAACCCGGGGTTGGTCTACACCCGCATCTCCGGCTACGGGCAGACAGGCCCCTATGCCCACAAACCGGGGTTTGCCTCGGTGTGTGAGGGCATCAGTGGTTTTCGCTATGTGAATGGTTTTCAGGGCGAGGCACCGGTGCGTCCAAACCTGAGCCTGGGTGACAGCATTGCCGGGTTGCATGCCGCCTTTGGCATTGTGCTGGCGCTGCTGTCTCGCGAGGCCAATGGAAAAGGACAAATGGTGGATATCGCCCTCTACGAAGCCATGTTCAATTTACTGGAAGGGGTCGTGCCGGAATTTGATGGCGCCGGGGTCATTCGCGAGCCTTCCGGCACCACGGTAACGGGTATCGTACCCACCAACACCTATCGCTGTGCCGACAATAAATTTGTGGTAATTGGCGGCAATGGTGATTCAATCTTTAAACGGCTGATGGAGGTGGCAGGGCGACCCGATATGGCCAACGATAACCGCCTTGCCGATAATGCCGGCCGCGTCCAGCATGAACCCGAAATTGATAAAGCATTGGCGGCCTGGTGTGGCAGTTTGCCCAGTGCGGAGGTGCTCAGGCTGCTGGATGAAAGCCGTGTGCCAGCAGGCCCCATTTATAACGCAGAAGACATGCTCGCAGACCCACACTTTAATGACCGGGGTTTATTCGAGCAGGTGGAAATTAACGGCGAGCCATTAAAAATTCCGGGCATGATTCCCAAACTCAGCGACACCCCGGGAACTACCCAGTGGCCCGGCCCGGAGGTGGGTAGCCACAACGCCGAGGTGCTTGGGGACGTGCTGGGTTTGGATCAAGCCGCGCAACAGCAGTTAAAGGACA
This sequence comes from Porticoccus sp., assembly GCA_041581635.1. GTDB lineage: Bacteria > Pseudomonadota > Gammaproteobacteria > Pseudomonadales > Porticoccaceae > Porticoccus. The sequence goes on from JBFICW010000010.1 coordinate 19,154, forward strand.
ATGGCGTGATTTAACGCCTTTGGCAGTGTGGTGGTGAACATCATCCGCCATAAAAGCCGCCCGTATCGGTGAATACAGGCTGATGTTGTGTCCCTTAAATTAACCAAAGCACAAAATCACCCGCCATCAGGCACTGTATCAAGGGAATATGTTTGCTAAGGCATTGATTTTTTTAGGTTCTCGATTATGATCAATAGCCTGAAAATTCAACAACAACATGGCACGGAGGCTTGTTTTGTCAGAAATTACATTCCTTGATGCACCGTCTAATCCTTTGATAATAAAGTCAAAATTGACGAATTCTGGTGTCAAAGTCACTCTGTTACAAAGCCCTCTAGTTATAATGCCTTTGGGCTTATTAACTAGCAGTTAACTGTCGAGAGTGCCAATGAGTAAGCTTGTCACAATTACATTGTTCGTAATAATGGCTGCGTCAAATGCACTAGCTACAGGATTGCAACAGTTTGATTTAGCGGTTCCCGACACATATGTAACGGAAGAGTACAAAGAGGATTTAAAGAATTGGCGCCTTTCACTTTTAAAGGGTGTTGGCTACGATGCAAAGAAAATCAATGAGGCTGTTTTCCTCAAAACTGATATTCCTCTAAAGGTAAACGGCCATGAGTCAATCGGTCAGATTTATCAAAACAAAGACATAAAGCATCAATTTTATATACTTGCGTCTAATACAATCATTGACTTCGAGGCTCAGCAAGTTGGCACAATGGGCGTTTCCGGCATAACTAACCACCCAACGCCTAGCCGGCGCATGGTTATAATTATAGCTCCAAGCAAAAACATAAATCTGTTGGGCGTAACCTTAGATTTCACAATTAAAGTTCAGGTTAAACCTCCAGTATTTACAGGCAATAGCGTAACTTATGAGTGGTACGCATGGTAAAAACAGTTAACAAGTGTGTCATGTTCGCCCCTACGGGGCTGGGACGGCTTACGCTTCGCTTCAGCCGCCCCATACACAGGCGTTAAATGGATTTTTCCAATGCTTACAGATGCTGATGTTAAAACAGTCATAGAAGACATCGAGTACATTCATGACCATTGGGGTAATGGCGCAACAGATGCTGAATTAAGGCGAGGCTCAGCGATCCTAAGAAGGCTATTAGTTGAGCAAATTCTTAGCCACGCTTGGCGCCATAAAGGCTTTGAAAAAGAACCACATATCGTTGCTCCAAATATTGATGATGCATTCGACGGCTTTGATATCCAGAAAATCAAAACTGCACTTGCCGGTGGCGCAAAAAACCAAGGAACTTATATCGCAGGCATCTGTATCAATGAGGGATCAACGGCGCCAACCCCAAGTGAAGAATTCATCGAGTTTGATTTCTCATTATCATCCTACCTAAATAGCAGCTGTGCCATTGTTGAAGGAAAAAAGATTAGTCGCCGAGAACTTATCAAGTACATGGCTAACGTAAAGGGTGGCGTTCATTTGGGGTCTAGTAAGACTAGAACCAAAGAAAAGGAAGTCATTAAGCGTGTTAGCAAGCTCGATGGTAAAGTTAAAGCTTTCAACAATGAGGGCTTGTACTTTGAAATTTTATCAACTGGGCAAGCCCTGGCGAACTCCGCAGATGTGCAAAAACTTATTATCGAGCACAAAAAAATCATTTAACAAGGCGTTCAACTTCGGCCAGCAAGCTGGCCTGGAACTCCAAACTGCTACGCAGTTTTCCGTCTCGTTAACGCGGCGTTAGGCAAATACGGAGATGATCAAATTGTTTCGTAAACTTTTAAGATTTTTTTATAAGAAGAGAGAGCCCGGCCTTCGAAAGGTATCAGAGGCTGAATATATTGATACATTTATTAAAAACAGCTCAAAAGAAAAAATTGAAAAAGCATATGAAGCAGCATGGTCTGCAAAAAACTTTGAAATTGAAAATTATTGGCGTAGAGCCACATATTTTTGGGCTTTCCAAGTCGCTGCATATGCAGCTTATTTTGGGGTGTTTAATTCTAGCTTCTACTCTGATAATACCGAGATTCTTTATTGTGTTATTTGTATAGGGTTTGTCACAGCATTCGCTTGGTCTTTAATTAATAATGGAAGCAAGTCTTGGCAGCGAAATTGGGAAAACCATGTAGACATGCTCGAAGATGAAGTTACTGGCCCTCTTTACAAAACAGTTTCAGTTAAGGATACATTTTCCGTATCTAAAATAAACGAAACTGTAAGCTATTTCATTACATCCATATGGGTGTTGCTTGGTATAAAATATTTTATAGATAACATAACTTATAGCTTAAGTAATAACGATGGTATTAATTGGATAGTAGTTGGCAGTACTATAAGTGTTTTATATTTTTCTGGATCTATGTGGTTTGGTCATGGGCGAGGTCGTTTCGGAAAAAGAGTTGTAGAATTCAACCGTCGTGGAGAACACTAAATGCCTAACAAGGCACTCCACTTGACCACCAAAAGAGCCGTTTCTCTGCACTACATTCTGCTTTTGTCGGCAAGTGAGTTTGGTCGTTAGGCATAGAGAGAGTCATGGACTATACGTACACCGTTGTTTATAGGTTTGAAGGCATAGCTGCCACCAATCTTGAAAAGGATATGATTGTCTATGAAGATGATTCTCTGGGTCTAGCTGTCACTCTAACCAATGATGTTAACCCTCACTGCCTTAATCTAGATAGAGGACTGGCTTGCGCTAGTCTCCTTTTACGTGGAATGTTTGGCGAGGGGAAAGCCGAAGAGCTTCCAATTGCAGTTGAAGCTGAAGTTACAAAAATACAAGAAGAGAGAATCTCAAAGAAGGGTTCTGGTGCTTATGCAGTGATTATCATCAAAGGTCAGTCGGAATTAGATATAAAAGATAATTTTCACAGAGAAACAAAGCAGTTTCGTATATGTTTTGATGCCGTAGATAAAGATTCACTTCGAAAGACGCATGAAGAGACAATTCATTCAATAATATCTGCTTTGTCCATTTCAACTAGTCCGGAGTATCATGCTAAAAAAATAACTAGTGGTATACACTTTATTGATAGCAGCGACAAGCCATTGTACAGCTTTACTATGCAAGGCGGTCGCCCTCGCCTGATCCGCGCCAAACAAATAGATACTGAAAAAGAAGAAATCTCTAAAGTCATTAGGTTGTCCTGCGGAAATACGCCGTTTAAAACGCCATTCCGTTTATTAACGCAGTCACTTGAAACCACCCAAGATGAATTGCGTGCGTTTATTGCAGCCTGGACAGCATTGGAGATATTAACAAATAAAATATTTTCAACATATGGAGAGAAGTTTATTGCGGGAATCGCAGATGATCATGATTCTCATGGAATAAATCAGTTTTTGTTTCGCATCAAAGATGTGATGAAAGACAAATATAGACTTACCGATAAGTTTACTTTAATAGCTTCGTTCTTAAGTGATGATATATCTGGAGATATAGAGTTATTTAAAAGTATGAAAAAAATACGTGATAACATTTCACATGGAAAGGAATTCGATGAAGAAACACTTCCAGTAGAAAACGCACGTAAAATGGTAGCTGAGCATTTAAAGAGTCATATGTTCTCTGAAGAAAATGCTTAACAAGCGCAGTTTGCCGGAACGCCTTTCCGCTTCTGCTTCGCTACAGGTCGTCCGCAGCTGTGGGCGTTAGCCTCAATAGGACGAATGTTTTGAACTTAAAGTTAAAACCAATTCAATTTGACCCAAATGACCCTTTCAAATCGGATCTTTTGGGGAGGAGGGAAGAAATACTCAATCTGTCATTGCTTGCCTCAAATGTAAATTCTCCTGCTGTAATAGCAATTGATTCACGATGGGGAACAGGAAAAACAACATTTATAAAATTATGGGAGCAACACCTCAAGGCAGAAAACAGCCTGTCCTTATACTTTAATGCATGGGAAACCGATTTTTCTGATGATCCGTTGGTTTCTTTTTTGGGCGAAATGAACGAAGGACTAAAAAACCTGATCGGTGCCTCAGAAAAGACTAGCGAAGCATGGGAAAAAACAAAGGCTGCTGGCAAGCAGATTGCAAAACGAGGAATTCCAGCATTAATAAGAATTGGTACAGCGGGTATCATTGATGCTGACAAAATAATCGAAGATGAGATGGTTAAAGCAACTGGTTCATTGGCTGGGGATGCTCTCGACAACTATCTCCAACAAAAAGAGGCAATATCCGAGTTCCATAACGCCTTAGCTAGCTTTGTTGAGAATTCCGCAAAGGGGAAGCAGCTTATTATATTTGTCGATGAATTAGATCGATGTAGGCCAAGTTATGCAATCGAGTTGCTTGAAAGAATCAAACATCTGTTCAATATAGATGGCTTGGTTTTTGTACTAGCTCTCGACAAAGAACAGCTAGGCCACTCTATTGAAGCTGTCTATGGAAATGAATTTGATTCAACTGGATATCTGCGTCGATTCATTGATTTTGAGTACCAACTGAAGAAGCCTGATATATCTATATATATTGAATCGGTATTTTTGTCCTTGGAGCTAGAGGAGTTTTTTAATCCAAGGAAGCAATATAGAGAGCTTCAGTACGATCAAGAACACCTAAAAAATGTTTTTATAATGCTTGCTTCAGGCCTCCAGCTTTCATTGAGAGAGATCGAGCAGTTTCTTGCAAGCATTAATATTGCAATCAGAACCGCGAAACATAATGAGTACATATTTCCGGCTATGCTGGTGTTCTTGATTATATCAAAGCATTTCAAACCAGATGGCTATCAGAGATATATTTCAGGCGATGGTGACGAATCAGAGCTAATTGATTATCTCTACCAAATTGTCCCCGAGAAGAATAGAAATGACAGTTTTGAATGTGCGTTAGTTGAAGGCTTTCTGATAGCGGCAAAAGATGATCGATTTCGAAAAGAAGAATCAACCATATTCCTGAGACACAAAGATATTCTTCAGGATGAAGAGTTAGACTACAAGGACAAACAATACTCTGAAACGGTTGTAAATATTGTTAACAGGCCAGCGGGTATGGGTCATGGTGTAAATCTAAATGCGCTTAAAGACCGTATTGAATGGCTAAGTAGGTTCGAGTTTTTAGATGTTGAAGGCTAACAAGCGTATGTTTTCGGACTGGTTTTACGCTGTGCTTCAAACCAACCGCAAATGCGGGCGTTAATATATTGGAGAATTCAGTGATATTGGAAGTCGCAACGCTTGATGTGAAGTCAGGACAAGAAAAAGAATTTGAATTGGCGTTTGAAAAAGCTCAAGAAATTATAGTGTCTATACCCGGCTATATTTCACACGAGTTGCAAAGGTGTATTGAAAATTCAAGCCGCTACATTCTGTTAGTAAACTGGCAAAAACTCGAGGATCACACGGTGGGTTTCAGAGGCTCTTCTCAATATCAAACCTGGCGTGACCTGCTGCACCACTTTTACGAGCCCTTCCCCGAGGTCGAGCACTACACAAGTGTGTACCGACATAGTTTGTAACCTGTGGTTCAAGTGCATTTCAGCGGTCATTGGCTTCCTCGAGAACTCTTTTTCAGTAACGCTTTTCAGTGCGATAATTTTAGCCGCCCATTTCAACATTTGTTGATTGTTAGAGGCAAAAAAACGAGTTGTTTTTGTCTGGCATTAACGCTGAAATTTGCTGGCCAGCACAATACTGGTGAGGGTTTTTTCAACACCGTCCAAGGCGGTGATCTGGTCGATCACTTGATCGAGTTCAAGGGTCGATTCGCTCTTGATTAATGCCAGCAGGTCGTAGACACCGCTGATGGTTTGCAGTGATTCGACGGTGGGTATTTGTCTCATCTGTCGCACGATAGAGGACATCAGTTTTGGGTCGGCTGCAATCATTACATGGGCATTGACCTTGTGCTGTTCATAGTCGGGACAAAAGCGGATGGTGTAGCCCTGAATAATCTGGCGCCGCTCCAGAGTGGCAATATGTTCTTTTACCGTGGCACGGCTGACCCCCAGTTTTTTGGCCAGCATGGTGACACTCTCGCGACTGTTGGTTCGCAATAATTCGATGAGTTTGTCATCCAGTGCTTTCATGTGGATGGGTTCCTTACAAATTGCGCTTTCAATCGATCAAAATGATAAAAGCTCTTTCCCTATTTGTAGTCGCTGTTAATACAAACTGCCAATGCTGATGCTTACACTAATCTGTAGGACTCGCCTGTGAGGAGGCCGGTTATGCCTGTAGGCTCAGTGGTCAGCTCGCTCCATCACTATGGGGATGATGTTTCTCATCTTCTTGGCAGTGCTCGGTCTTTTGTCGCTGAATCGGGTTATCAGCAACCGCTTCTCTATATTAGTCGAGATCAGTTGCGGGCGAATGTGCGTCGTTTTATGGCGGCCATGCCCAGTGTTGCCCCTCATTTTGCGGTTAAGGCCAATCCCGATCCACGTGTTTTGGCGGTGTTGAGAGATGAGGGCGTCAACTTTGAAATTGCCTCCGGGGCCGAGCTCAATTTGTTGCTTGAGCTGGATGTGCGGCCAGAACTGATTTTTTACTCAAATCCTATTAAGTCTGAAACCTACTTGCGAGAGGCGGCCAACCGGGGGGTTCAGTGGTACGGGGTGGATTCTGTGGCCGAGGTACAGAAGATTCATCGCATTTACCCCGGTGCCAGTCTGTACCTGCGCATCAGCACCAGTAACCTGGGGTCGGCATGGCCTCTGGAAGGAAAGTTCGGTGTCGGAACCCGGGATGCGAGAGCGGTGATGAGCGAGTGTGTGCGCTTAAAAATGGATTTGGCCGGTATTACCTTTCATGTGGGTTCTCAATGTTCGAATGTGCATAACTGGCGGCAGGGGATTCGCTCGGCGCGACTGTTTTATCGTCGAATGGAGGAGCAGGGCTTGGTTCCCCGGCTGCTAAATATTGGCGGCGGTTTTCCTGTGTGCATGACGTCTGGGGTGCCGACGATTGAGGAGATCGGCACAGTGATTAACCGGGAGCTGGCGTCGTTCGACTCGTCCATCAGGGTGATTGCTGAGCCGGGCCGCAATTTGGTGGCGTCGGCGGGTTGTATGGTGACCCAAGTGATTGGCACGGCGGTTCGCAATGGACAACATTGGCTCTATCTGGACACCGGTGTCTATGGTGGGCTTATGGAATTAAATGAGCGGTTTCACTACCCGATTATTACCAATCGCCGTGGGGTGATGCGCAACTGGACGCTGGCTGGCCCCACCTGTGACTCCATTGATGTGTGTATTAAAAACCAGCTGCTCCCCGCCACGATGAGGTCGGGCGACCTGATTTATCTTCCCTACACGGGTGCTTATACCGCCTGTTGTGCCACTGCATTTAATGGGTTCCCCATACCGGAAGTGGTGGTGGTTTAAGCGGGCTAATTTCTATATTTTCAGTGTGGCCCGGCCCTAGGTAAATGCCTGAATGCCCGTTTGGGCGCGCCCCAGAATCAGTGCGTGAATATCACTGGTGCCCTCGTAGGTATTAACCACTTCCAGATTCAACATATGCCGCATGATGGGGAATTCATCAGAAATGCCATTGCCACCGTGAATGTCGCGGCTGGTTCGGGCAATATTCAGGGCTTTGCCGCAGTTGTTTCGTTTGAGTAGAGAGATTAACTCCGGTGCCACATGGCCGCTGTCTATCAGTCGTCCCGCCCGGAGTGTGCCTTGCAGTGCCAGACTGATCTCGGTTTGCATGTCAGCCAGTTTATATTGAATCAATTGATTGGCAGCGAGGGGGCGGCCAAATTGGTGGCGCTCCAGGCTGTACTGACGAGCCGCATGCCAGCAGGCTTCGGCTGCCCCCAGAACTCCCCAGCAAATCCCGTAACGGGCGCTATTCAGGCAGTTAAAGGGGCCTGATAGGCCTTTAATTCCCGGCAGCAGGTTTTCTTCGGGAACAAATACATCATCCATGACGATTTCACCGGTCACTGAGGTGCGCAGTGCTAACTTGCCCTTAATTTTTGGCGCAGACAGTCCGTCCATGTTTTTGTCCAGCAGAAACCCGCGAATCACATCGTCTTCTGTTTTGGCCCAGACCAGAAATACATCGGCGATGGGTGAATTGGTTATCCATGTTTTGCAGCCGTTCAGCCGGTATCCATCGGCGACTTTTGTGGCGCGGCTAAGCATACTGGCCGGGTCGGAACCGGCATCGGGTTCTGTCAGGCCAAAGCAACCGACCCACTCCCCGGAAGCCAGGTTGGGTAAATACGTTTGTTTTTGTTGTTCAGTGCCGAAGGTGTTGATGGGGTGCATCACCAGACTGGATTGAACGCTCAGCATCGAGCGGTAGCCAGAATCAACACGCTCAATTTCCCGGGCGATCAGGCCATAGCTCACGGCGTTGATCCCGGCGCAGCCATAACCCTGAATGGTACTGCCAAGCAGGCCCAGCTCACCCATTTCATTGAAAATTTCCCGGTGAGTTTTCTCGTGACGAAAAGCCTCTCTGGCTCTGGGTTGTAATTTCCCCTGAGCATAATGACGAGCCGTATCGCGAATCTGACGCTCGTCCAGTGATAGTTGCTCCTCGATCAGGAACGGGTCTTCCCAGTGAAACATTGTGTTGTGATCCGTCATGGCTGTTCTCTGGTTGTTGCCCCTGTGGTTATTAATATAGGTTAAAGCCCGTAGTGATGGGCGGTCATATCTAATGCTCGGCCCGCTCGTTGAATAATCAGGTCAGCCTCCTCGCGACTGATAATCAGTGGTGGGGCAATGACCATGGCGTCACCCACAGCGCGCATCACCAGACCACTTTCCATTGAAAAGGTACGACAGATACCACCGGCCTTACCGTTGGTATCCAGTCGCGCTTTACTGTGCTTGTCGCGGACTAGTTCCAGTGCTGCAAGCATGCCTTTACCGCGAGTTTCTCCCACGATGGGGTGGTCGGCGAGTTCTCGCCAGCGTTGTTGCAGGTAGGGGCCGATATCGTTGGCCACATGGGCCACGATGTTTTCCCGAGATAAAATAGTCAGCGTGGCCAGTGCCGCGGCGCAGGCCACCGGGTGGCCACTGTAGGTAAAACCGTGGCCAAATTCTCCGCCGTTACTTTTCAGTACATCGGCAACGGTGTCGCTGACCATGACGCCACCCAATGGTTGAAACCCATTGGTGACCGCCTTGGCAAAGGTGATTAAATCCGGTTGAGTGTCGTAGGTTTCAAAGCCGAATAAGTGACCCGTTCGACCAAACCCGCAAATCACTTCGTCGGAAATAAATAAAATATTTCGCTCTGTTAAAATCCGCCGTATTTCAGGCCAATAACTCTCCGGTGGAACGATGACCCCGCCGGCCCCCTGAATGGGTTCGGCAATAAACGCGGCGATATTCTGTTCACCTAATTCCTCAATCGTCTGTTCCAGAGTTCGGGCGGCCTGTAGACCAAATTCTTCCGGGGTAAGGTTGCCTTCATCCTGGTACCAGTAGGGTTGAGCAATATGCTTAACATAGGGCAGGGGTTCGAATTGTTTGTGTACGTAATCGAAACCGCCCAGGCTCGCAGCGGCAATGGTGCTGCCGTGGTATGCATTGGTTCGCGAGAGAATAATGCGTTTGGCGGGTTGGTTTTTTAAATCCCAATAGCGACGCAGGATTCGCAAATTGGTGTCATTGGCCTCGGAGCCAGAGTTGGTAAAAAATACATGGTTGAAGGCCGGTGGTGTTATCTCTGCCAGCCGTGTAGCCAGTGCCACTGACGGTTCGTTAGCACACTGAAAAAAATTGTTGTAAAAAGGCAGTTCAAGTAACTGTGCATGGATGGCTTCGACAATCTCTGGCTGGCTGTAGCCGAGGTTGCAACACCACAGCCCCGACATGCCATCCAGTATTCGGTTGCCTTCAATGTCTTCAATGTAAACCCCGTCGGCGCTACTGATAATTCGGCCGGGCCGCGCGGCATATTCCTGAAAGTCGGTAAAGGGGTGGAGGTGATGGTCGCGATCCTGCTGTTGCAGTAGCCGGGTGCGAGGGTTCTTTGGCGGAATAGGATTCATCATGACCGACAGGGCACTCCTATTGGGTTGTGTTCTTTTTGTATAAACCTGCAGGAATTTGATCATGAATGGGTTGCCGAGTCTCCACCCCAAAAGGGGGAGGCCCATGTTTATAACGGCGAAGACTATAATAAACGTGTTGGTAACGGCTCAGGTTCGGGTGAGGGGTGGTGTCTATGAATCAACAGCAATGGCCGGTGGTGGGTATTCCCTGTGATGTGTTCAAACATGAGGCGCACCCCTTTCATGGCAGCGGTGAAAAATATATCAATGCAGTGGCCCATGGTGTCCGGGCGATACCGCTGTTGCTGCCCGCGGTTAGCCGCGGTGAAGAGCTGGAATCACTGACCGAACGCTACTCCCCCGATGATTTTCTGGATTCGATACACGGGCTATTTCTTACTGGCAATACATCCGATGTGGATGCGCATTACTACCATGAAATAAGCCGCCCCGGTACTGAACAAGACCCGCAGCGCGATGCAACCACACTACCGCTGATCCGCCGGGCGATTGCCAGGAATATTCCAATTCTGGCCATTTGTCGCGGTTGTCAGGAGCTGAACGTCGCGCTGGGCGGGAGTCTTCATCAGCATTTGTGTGATGTCCCCGGGTTGATGGATCACCAGAGAAATCAAAGTCTTGCCGCAGAGACACGCTACGGTTTTGCCCACGATGTGATGCTGACGTCTGGCGGGTTGTTACGGCAACTGTCAGACACCGATACCGTGGGGGTTAACTCGTTGCATGGTCAGGGTATCAAGCAGTTGGCGGCAGGGTTGGAGGTTGAGGCCACCGCTGCCGATGGCCTGATTGAGGCCGTCAGGTTGGCCGATCACAGTCGGTTTGTGGTGGGCGTTCAGTGGCATCCGGAGTGGCAGTTCCAAAGTCATCATTTTTACCGTGAGCTGTTCAGGGCATTTGGTGATGCGATCCGGGCGCGCTTGTAGGTAGCTGTGCGGCTGGTATTCCCCCAATTTGTTGCTAACGTTGATATAGGGATTTCACTAACGACTCGACGTTTTTCCGGTATTGAGAGGAGGTTGCCATGGGGCAGAAAGTGCTGAGGGACTTTCTATCTGCACACCCGGACATTGATTTGTTCGAGGTGTTACTTCCAGATCTTAATAGCCGACTTCGCGGAAAGTGGCTATCCCGCGAGCATATTCATCAGGTTTTTGAGGGGGGATTGAAGCTCCCATTAACCACGCTGGGCTTCGATATCTGGGGCCGTGATCCAGAATCCTGGGTTTTCGAACAGGGGGATCAGGACGGCATTTGTGTGGCGGAGGCGAGCTCTTTGGTTCGGGTGCCCTGGTTGTCCAAACCGACGGCGCAGGTGTTAATGTCCTTGCGAATGGCTAGCGGCAAGCCCTGTGGTTACGACGCCAGAGACCTGCTTCGCCACATTCAGCAGCAATTCTCAACATTGGGGCTGACACCGGTGGTAGCCCTTGAGATGGAGTTTTATTTACTGGCGTGTGACCGGGATAGCTTTGGTCGACCGATACATAGTCAAACGGGTGTCGATGGCCGCAGGTCGCTCGGTGGCCAGACCTATGGTATGGAACAACTTCAGGATGTGGCACCGCTCATGCACGCGATTCGAGATGCCTGCAAGGTGCAGAATCTGCCAGTGGATACCCTGATTACGGAGGCTGCGCCATCGCAATATGAAATTAATCTCTACCATCAGACCGATGCCTTGTTGGCCGCCGATCAGGGGTTGATGTTGCAGCGGTTGATCAAGGGTGTGGCAAAACAGCAGGGTTATCTGGCCTCGTTTATGGCCAAACCCTTTGGCGATTTGGCCGGCAATGGTATGCACGTTCACTGTAGTTTGCTCGATAGTGAGGGCAACAATGTGTTCGACGATGGTGCCGATCGGGGAAGTAAACTCCTCGGGGAGGCCGTAGCGGGTTGTATACAGTCAATGGCAGACGCCATGGCCATTTTTTCACCGAGTATTAATGCATTTCGACGTTTTCAGCCTGACAGTCACGCACCGATGGCCGCTGCCTGGGGTTATGAAAATAGAACCACGGCACTGCGTATTCCCTCGGGGTCTTCAACAGACCGGCGAATAGAGCACCGGGTTGCCAGTGCCGATGCAAATCCATACTTGGTGGTGGCATCGGTGTTGGCCGGAATGCTCGATGGCATAGCGCGTCAATTGGTGGCACCACCAGATACCAAGGGCGATGCCTATTCACAACATTTACCCGACTTGCCCCGATACCTCCCCGAGGCACTGGCTCGATTTGAATCCTCATCGTTTATTCAGAATTATTTTGGATCAGAGTTTCAGCGGGTGTTTTTAGCGGCGAAACGCCAGGAGCTGGCTGAATTTGATCGCCGGGTAACAATACTGGAATATGATGCCTATCTTTAGTTTTCACCCGCAGTCAAAAATGACCAGCATCCTTTAGTTCTTCGATAGTATCGGTAATGCTTTCCCGCAGGGTGCTAACAATAAAGTCGACCTGAGAGCGGTTGATGATCAGTGGCGGTGACATGACATTCAGGTTAATAATGGGCCTGACAATCAGCCCTTTACTGTCGGCCTGATTGGAAATCCACTTGCCGATGTCAAGCTCATCGGGGAACCGCTCTTTGGTGAGCTTGTCCTTTACAAATTCAACGCAGGCCACCAGACCTCGGCCTCTTACGTCGCCCACAATGGGCAGGTTGCCAAGGGTTTTAACTTGCGATTGAAAATAGGGCGTGAGCTCTTTTACATGGTCGAGAATTTTTTCCCGTTCCATAATTTCAATATTTTTTAATGCGGCAGCGCATGAGACCGGGTGACCAGAATAAGTGAAGCCGTGGCTGAAACAGCGGCCTTTACCTTCTTCGCTGATCACGTTGTGAATGCGGTCTGAATAAATAGTGGCCCCAAGGGGCAAATAGCCCGAGGTGATGCCTTTCGCTGACGTGATGATGTCCGGGATTATGCCGAATTCATCTTCAGAGGCGAACCAGTGGCCCAGGCGACCAAAGCCGGTAACCACCTCGTCAGACACATAAAGCACATCGTACTTTTTGCAGATATCCCAGGTGCCCTGGTGATAGCCCTCGGGCGGAATAATGACGCCACCGGCACCCATAATAGGTTCGGCAAAAAAGGCGGCAACCTTGTCGGCCCCGATCGAAATAATTTTTTCTTCTAATTCGTTCAGTAAAAATTCCAGAAATGCCTGTTGATTCATTCCCGGGTCAGCACGATAAAAATTCGGCGTGGAGATATGATGAATAGTGTCGGTAATAAAATCGAATTCTGGTGGGTGGTCACCGGGCTTTCCCCCGATAGACATGGCGGCATAAGTAGACCCGTGGTAGGAATTTTTACGTGAAATAATATGTTTTTTCTGGTGTTTCCCACGACAGTTTTGGTAGTACTGAATTAGCCGATATGCGGTATCCACAGCGGCAGAGCCACTGCATGTAAACATGACGTGGTTGAGGTCGCCGGGTGCCAGCTTCGATACCTTGTAGGCCAATTTAACGGCAGGAATATTGGTCATATCTACAAAGGGGTTGGCGTAAGCCATGGTGCAGACCTGTTCTGCAATGGCATCAGCCATTTCCTTTCGGCCCAATCCGATATTGGTGCACCACAGTCCACCTACGGCATCCAGATAGCGGTTTCCATCACTGTCGTAGATGTAGGCACCGTCTGCAGCGGCAATTGGCATGGCACCTTCTTTTCTAAATATATCAAAGATCTGCCAGGGGTGAAGAAGATGCGCTTTATCCTGCTCCTTAAGAATTTTGGTATTAAATTGATTAAAACCGGCTTTGTTGGTGGTCGCCATAAATCACCTGTAATGTTGTCAGGTAAGCATAGGCTAAGACGATGAGATAGAAGAGGTATATACCCTGTTGGGGGTGTTCGCGGTTGTAAGCATCATGTGGCAGGAGGTGTTATTTAATGTGGTTGAGATAGCCGATTAATGGATCGCCCTCAGTGTAATTATCGATGCTGGACAGGGCGTCGATAAATAAGAAAAATAATTCAGCCTGAGAGCTGACGTCTAACTTGGCGTAGCTGTTTTTCCGATGCAGCTTGACGGTTTCCGGAGAAATGCCCAGTTTTTCGGCAATGGATTTAGTGGAATGACCATGAAGAAAAAGTTGAATGACCTGCGATTCCCGGTCGGTCAGGACAGAGGTGCCAAAGTATTCCAAAGCCGATAAAAGCTGCGAATGCAGGTTGCCTTCATTGGGGGGCGGGTGTTCCTGGGCGCACCAGTGTGCCAGGCAAATTTCTCTTATCAGCGGGGTTATTTCGTTGAGCAATTGTTGCTCTGAGCGATTAAAACATGCAGAAGCGGTATCTCGTCCCAGGGAAATATTGAGAAAATCATTCGACCCCAATTGAAAAATATATCCGCATTCATCAATGAGTCCGGTATAGCGGAAATAGTTTTTGTAGTACTCACTTCTTTTGAAGCCTGTGGGTGCTAATTTATCCAGTTGATAATAGCCATTAAAACCCTCTGTAGCGGATTTATAGCAGGGGTCTAATAGATAGGCTCCTTTAAGGAACAGGTCGACATTAGTCGGTCTGTTTTCGAGGGGTAAATCGTTATAGGTAATCTTGGGTGCTTGTTTGCCGTGGTAGAAAAAAATAACGGCATTATCGATTTTTACCTGTTTTTTTAAAAAATCCATCAATAGGCCAGGATGTGAATCCTGCCCGATGCTGGCAATAACCGCGGCCAGCCGTTTTGAAAAATCAGCAATATTAATGGCCAATGTGCCCTACCCAAATAGTTCACCAGTACACTATTAGTCTATCTAAAATCTGCACAATTGCTGAGTTTTAATGTTTTTACATTAACGACTCACGGCTGATGGCGGTCTGTGGTGATGAAAGCCTTGCCAGCGGCTGCCGAAAAAGCCATTAGAACAGGCGCGATAACACTAAACTGCCACGCCAGTTGGGATCCGATTGTTCGCCATTCAGGTTTTCGACAACGGGGATTCCTCCAGACAGAGTAACGGCCCATTGATCGCCAAGATTTGCCCGTATACCCGTTGTCAGATATATCAGGTTTCCGCCTGTGTGGTTCTGGTCTGTTCCATCGACATCCACCTTGTCCCGCCACTCTCCATTTAGCTCAAATACTACGGTTATCGCTGACACTAAGGAGGGGGCATGGTGATGGTTGTGATTGCTGTGAGATTCATCAGCGGCGATCAGTGGGTGCGACAGAGCTACATCATAATTAAGAGCATTCCCCAAGTCGGTATCCTGAGTGCCCTCGGTGGCCAGCGAGGCGAGAAGGCTGCTGTCCAGTGACCAGCGATTCCAGTGTTGACTGTAAGAAACCCCGAGCAACCCATCCAGAGAGCCGGAACCGGGTTGATGCTCTGCTTCGAATGTTTCGCCTTGGTCTGTCTTTTGGTCTGTTTTACCGGTGGGTAATTTGAGGCCCAGATATAGGGCAGCCATGCGACGATTGTCAGTACTGGCAAAAAATTGATATTGACCGTAAGCCGTCAGATCGCCAAAACCTGCTGCGTCGCCCATCGCTATGGCTGAGGGGCTCTCTTCTTCATCTTCATCGTGATGCTCTTCATCGTGATGATGAGCCGCCTGTGAAATATTGTTGCGGCTGGTAACTGGCAGAGATAGGCCTAGCGTCAGTTGTGGCGAAAACCCCCAGGCGGCATTCAGTGTGAGAACCTCTAGCGATTCAACACTGTGAACATCCTCACCGGCTTCGCTAAACGCCCCGAGCTTTCTATTAGAGAAGGTATTGTTTTCAATATATTCCTGTTTGATCGAAACGCTAACGGCGCCCTTCGGTAAGGTGGTAGCGGATTGCCCCACTATAGCGCCCCCATGACCATTATTAATTCCTAGGGAGGGGTGGTCAGCCAATGCTGGCAGAGCCAAAAACATCAGACTAAAAGGAACGAGAGCAGATTTGAGCGGTAACATAATCAGGGCCAGAGCGTGAGTCAAAACAGGCGGGCATACTAGGGGAAAAAAGAAAAAAACCGAATGCGACAAATTGTCGCACCCAGTGGAAACACGAGTGATTTGAACGCGATAGCGGGAGTGATGGAAATATAAAAAAGGGGCCTTTCGGCCCCCTTTTTATGGTTATGGATTACATTTCTTGCCGCGGCAGGGTTTGTCGCCGCCACCACCACCGCCACCTCCGGTGACAGTAACCTCGTCCCAAGCACTCCAATTGGAAGCACCGCTGTTGTTAAAGGCTCTTACCCGATAGCGGAAAGTATTGGCCCCACTGGGGTCTGTGAATGATGTTGTATCGGCCGCAGTGGTGCCCACCAGGGTGGTGTTCACCCAAGTATTGGCCCGCTTCTTGTGGGCTTGTTCACGTTGGATTTCGTAGCCGGTTTCACCGTCGACATCGTTCCAGTTCAACAGGGCTGTACCATTGGCGCCATCAGTGGCCGTGAGGCCAGTGGGTGTTGCCGGGGGAGGCGTAGGTTCCTGTTGGGTAGTGGCATTGGCCGTATTGGTGTAACTGGAATCGCCTGCTGCATTGAAGGCAAGCACACGGTAGTAATAGGGTGTGGTTGGACTTAGTCCGGTGTCGTTATAGCTCTGGCTGTTGGCAGGAACGGAACTGGCAATGGTTGTCCAGTTGCTGCCATCGAGCGAACGATCCACTTTAAAGCCATCTTCATTGGATGAGTTGTCATTCCAGATTAAGTTGATTTCTGTGTGTGAAATGGCATTGGCAGACAGGTTGGTTGGTGCCGTGGGTATAGTCGGTGTTGGCGAGCCAAAATTAACCGTCATGGTTGATGCCGAGGCGGAGATATTACTCAGGGTTACACCACTGCCACTGCCGTTATAAAGTTTGCTGTTTGGATTACTGGCATCATCAAACAAAGTACCGTTGGTCGCCGTCCATAGGGCGGCATTAGTGCTTGCGGTGCTGCTTCCATTAGCTTCTTCCAAATCTACCAGGCGATGTGAGTCATTGGCGTTACTGCTCAGACTGTCATCAATATGCCAGATCGCCAGACCACCAGAAAAGTTGGTATTAAGCCAACGTTCAAGACCATAGTCATAGCCTGCGGGTTGGCGGTTTTCTACCAGAAAGTATTCATTGCTGATGCCGGTGGAGGCACGGAACACCGTATCACTGTCTGTACCACTGCCAGAGGCAACAATGGATTCAGTACCGTTGCCTTCAAACCCTTCTACCCAATTCATATGGTATTTGGTCCAGGCGGAGGCGTTGACCGGTGTTTCACCAGAATAGTTATCGCCATTGGTATAAGAGAGACCCCAGCTACCACTGGCCATGACGCCAAATGCACCGATACCATTGGAAGAGCCGTCGGTGTCGTAGAGATCGGGTAGGCCATAGGTCAGGTGACCCAATTCGTGCACCATAATCCCCATGGAAGCCTGGTGCTCATTAGACGTGCTGGTGGCATGTAACTCACCAAATTGGGCGTAGGTTCTTAGTGAAATGCCATCAACCACAGGGTAGGGGAATGGCAGGCTCCATTTGTGTCCCCAAACGCTGGGTGATAGCGCACCGCTGGTGCCGCCATAGGCTGTTTCATAGCCTGCAACAATCACCACAATGGAAAGCTCATTGCCAGTCACCACCCCATCGTTGTTGGTATCGTAATCGGCGTAGTTGATATAGGGATCGGCTGCAATAACGGCATCTTCTGACAGTTCGCGGTTAGTGATATTGGTATTGCCACGGGTATTTGGGTGGTTGTAACCCACGTTAACCCAACCTACAACGCCATTATTTACTGAGCCAAAGCTTTCATTTGCAGGGTTCAGCTGGGCATTGCCGTGGGAAGTTTGAAGGTAGAAATCACGAACGTTGTTGCTGACAAACCCTTCCCAGTCAGCTTCAGTGGTAGAGCCGGCCCGGTCATTAAACTCGGTGAGAATAAACAATACGGATGAATTAGTTTGTACTGGAGCTGCTGAGGGGCCTGAATCTCCCGTGCCTTCACTGGTTCCTTGTGCTGGCGCTTGGGATGGACGTGAGGCGGATGAGCGAAGGTGTTTGTTCAGCCCGGGGGGTGCGGGTCTGTCCGCAGGGGTGTCGCTGAGAGCAGGAGAATGGTCTGGGCCAAAACCCGTCACATAACGCCAAACGCCATCGGGGCCTCGATTAACGGTAAAGCCTTTCGATGTTTCCACACGGTTGTTCCACTCGTCACCCTTAGGAATGGCAGTAAAGGTTTCGCCGCTTGGCTGGGTAATCTGTTGAGGTTCCTCAAGTGCCGGGGCCGCTTGAATGGTGCTGGCTATCATCATGCCGGTAGTGATCACAGCAGGAATCAGTGCTTTCTTCCAGTTTATGGGGCTGTTCATGGGGTAGCTCCAGTTGTTCTCATGGTTATTATTTAATCAGCAGAGTATCGTATCAGGCAGACATTAACCTCGGTAATAACCTGAAACAAAGCAAACATTTTCACGTTGCTAAACAGGGTTCACCCTAATGACGTTGCAACCTTGTTATTGTTACCTAAGGGCGAGACTAGATCAAAGCGCTTGATGTTGTCTAAAGAAAACAGATAAATGGCCGCATGTTTGTGATGAAGTCCTCAATGACCTGACAATTTAAGGTTGGGTACTCTAAGGGAGATTGGGTAACAGAATCGTCGCTTTTGGGGTATATATTTTAGGTGGCTTGGCTTAACAGTTGCCGTAGACTCCTGTACTGTCGCCATCCTTTCCGGCTGGTTTCTATCCATTGGGTGTTATCGTGAACAACATTGCAATTTTTGTCGATGTGCAAAATATCTATTACACCACCCGGCAGGCCTATGGCCGCCAGTTTAATTATCGAAAGCTATGGCAGCGTATCGCCACGCAGGGTGACATTGTTTCGGCCACGGCCTATGCCACTCACCGGGGGGATGATGGGCAGCTTAAATTTCAGGATGCTCTCAAGCACATTGGCTTTACCGTAAAGCTTAAACCCTATATCCAGCGTAGTGATGGTTCTGCTAAAGGTGACTGGGATGTAGGCATTGCGATTGATGTGCTGGATACGGCAAAAGAGGTCGATACTATTGTGCTGCTATCGGGCGATGGTGACTTTGATCTGTTGCTGGAAAAGGTCAAAAGAGATTATGGCGTAAGTGCAGAGGTGTACGGTGTCCCTGCGCTGACCGCGGGCTCTCTTATTGATTCTGCCAGTATTTATCATCCCATAGAAGAAGACTTGTTGTTGTAGCCGGTGAGAGACAAAACTTTATTATGGGCTAACTTCTTGAAACGATATTGAAAATAAATACCCTAAAAAATAAGTACCCTAAACTATGAAAGAAATTGAAATTACTCGTGAGCCTGTTGAACTGTATAAAATTCTGAAATTTGAGTGCCTGGTTACCAGTGGTGGTGAGGCAAAAATGGTGATAGACCAAGGCCAGGTTCTCGTTAACGGTGAAGTGGAAACCAGAAAACGCAAAAAAATTGTATCGGGTGATGTTATCGAATTTAACGGTGAGCAATTCCGTATCCAGCTTAAATAGCTTTCAGTGGTACGGTAAAAGGTAAGCAAGATGAATATTAAACAAGAGCTTCATAAAGAGTTGTTGGCTTTTATGAGGAAGGTGACGGATCAGTCCTACACTGTTAGAGAGTGGGAATATTTCGCGTTAAATAATTATCAGGATGAGTTGTTGGAAAGCGTGAGAGCTGAAATGGTTGAGGTGATAAAACTCTCGCTAAAAAGCGAGAAGAGGCAATCTTTTACTCCTGAAATGAAGATGATCATTCAGCGGTTAATTAATGATCTTGAAGATATGCAGATCTAACCGTAGTTAACCACAACAGAGATGAAATCAAGGGCGAGTTGACCTAAAGAGCCATGTTAACCATCACATCAAATACCGCCATCCCCGATGATGAAATTGAAATTTCAGCCATCCGTGCGCAGGGTGCCGGAGGGCAAAACGTGAATAAGGTTTCGTCGGCGGTTCACCTGCGGTTTGATATCAATGGTTCCTCTCTACCGGCGGTGTATAAGGAGCGTCTGTTAGGTTTGCGCGACAAACGTATCACCAAAGAGGGTGTGCTGGTGATTAAGGCACAGAAGTTTCGTACCCAGGAAAAAAACCGGGACGATGCCCTTGAGCGGCTACAGGAAATTGTGAAAGCGGTCACTGTGGTACAAAAAGTCAGGCGGCCCACTAAGCCAACCAAAAGCTCCCAGAAAAAACGGCTCGATAGTAAAACTATACGAAGCAAGACCAAGGCGCTGCGCCGCAATGTGACGGAGTAATCATGTCTAATCGTGTCACTGAATAACAGTATTCCTGCGTAGCGACTTCACCGGACTCTTAACATCATGCAATCAAAGCGCGCGAGGCTGGATCGTTTTATCAGCGCACAAACAGGCATCAATCGACGAGATGTGAGGGCGTTATTGGCTCAGCAACGCGTTTTAGTCGATGGGTCTCCCGCCACGGATATTAATCAGGTTATCGACGAATTCTCTCTGGTGATGCTGAATGATCGTGTTCTGCAGGAAAATATTCCTCGTTACGTGATGATGAATAAGCCTCCGGGCGTGGTGAGTGCCACCAAGGATGAGCAGCATAAAACCGTGATAGATTTGCTGAACCGGCCAGACCGGCATCATTTGCATATTGTGGGGCGGCTGGATTTTAATTCCTCGGGGTTATTGTTGCTGACCAATGATGGTCGGTGGTCTCGTCAGCTGACAACGCCGGAAAATAAAATTGCTAAGTTGTATCGGGTCACGCTCGAAAAACCGCTGACCGAAGAGTATATCCGGGCCTTTGAAGAGGGGATGTATTTTCCTTTCGAAGGCATCACTACGCGACCCGCCAAGCTGGATATCATTTCTGATTATGTGGCGGAAGTGAGTCTTATAGAGGGACGCTATCATCAAATTAAGCGCATGTTTGGGCGGTTTGATAATGAGGTATTAACGCTGCACCGAATTTCGATTGGGAATCTATCGCTGGATTCGTCATTGTCCCCGGGTCAAAGTCGAGAGCTAACCGATTGGGAAGTGAATCATATCGGGCTAACCCCGGAATCCAGTTAATTCAGCGCAGGATTTGACCGTAATCTTTCTGCCATTAAATCAATAAATGCTCTGACCCGGGTTGAGGTATAACGACCTTCCCTGTGGACGATATGGATGGGCTTGGGCGCCGGTTCATAGTCACTGAGAATCACTTTGAGTGCTCCGGAGGCAAGCTGGGGTGCTATCTGATAGGACAGTAAACGTGTCAGGCCAAATCCGCTAACGGCTGCATCAACGGCGGCGTCATTGGTGGTGACAGTGAGGCGGGGTTTGATGTTAAGGGCTTTGTCCCCAGAGGCTTTACCGTTGTCAGACCGATTAAATCGCCAGTGAATGGCATGACCCCCCGCGCTGGAAGCTATCACTGAGTGATGGTGTAAATCCTCGGGTTGTTGGGGTAGGCCATGCTGTTTCAGATATTCAGGTGAACCACAGAGCACAAGGCGTACCTTGCCGACAGGAATGGCGCGCATACTGGAATCTGGCAGTTCGCCAATACGGATACCGACATCGATACCTTCTTCCAGCAAGCTGACGTTGCGATCCAGAAATTGGGCTGAGACCTCTGTTTCAGGGTAACGGGACAGGTAATCAAGAATACCCGGCAGTACAAATATACGGCCGAATAATATTGGTGCCGTGACGGCAAGGTGTCCTCTGGGTTCTGCATTAATGCCTGCGGCGGCTTCATCGGCGGCATCTGCCGCAGCCAGTATTTGCCGGGCATCCTCAAGATATCGCTGTCCAGCCTCCGTGGTTCGAACATGGCGGGTGGTGCGATTGAGCAGTTTCACCTTTAGGTGGTCTTCAAGCGAGGCAATGGCCCTTGTTACGGCGGGGGGTGACATGGTTAATCGCCGTGCTGCCGCAGCAAAACCCTGTTCTTCTGTCACGGCGACAAAGACACTCATCATATGTAGTCGGTCCATATTTTCTCTGCCCGTTACGTTCTTTTTATTGTTTCATTTATAGGAATAATCAATTGTATTTTATGGGTATTCTTTAATCAAGTGGTGTTTGGCATTCTGTTGTCAGTCCCGCACATCAGTGTGGTGGCGGAAAAACAAATGTTAGTGAAATGACACTCTTCAGGAGAGACAACATGAGTCGAATAAACATTATTGAACACAGCGATGCGAATGCGGAACAAAAATCATTACTGGACGCCATTCAGGCGCAGCTTGGTATGGTGCCGAATTTTCTTAAGGTATTTGCCAATTCTCCAAGCGCGCTGAAAGCCTTTTTAGGATTACACGGTATTGCCAGTGAGGGCAGTCTTGATGCTCAGACGCGTGAGCGCATTGCGCTGGCACTGGCACAGCAGAATGCCTGTCAGTACTGCTTGTCTGCGCACACCGCGATAGGTCGAAAGGCTGGCTTGAGTGGTGCCGAGGTCGATGCCAATCGGGCCGGAACCAGTGAGGATGCAAAAGCAGCTGTGGCCGTCAAGTTTGCCAAGGCACTGGCAGAACACAGTGGTGAGGTGACCACGGAAGAAATTCTCGAGGTGCGGAATGCCGGTTACAGCGATGCCGATATCGTGGAAATTATTACCCACGTGGGCATGAACATTCTGACCAATATCGTAGGTAAAGCCAGCAGAGTGACGATTGATTTCCCATCGGTGGATTTGCAGCTTGCCTCCTAAGAGGATATTAGCCGTCCGACAACTTTATTAGTGATTAATTACAACATTTTGCTTAAGGAGTCATCATGAAAAATCCACTGACAAATGGTTCGCATCACATTGGATTAACTGTATCGAAGCTCGAGAAATCAGCAGCATTTTTTACTGATATTTTGGGCTGGACAGAGGTGAAGAGGAATGATGAGTATCCATCAATTTTTGTGAGTGATGGACAGATCATGGTGACTCTTTGGGCGGTTAAAGAATCCCCCGCAGTACGGTTTAACCGAAAATCAAATGTTGGTCTGCACCACTTAGCACTGCAAGTTAGTAATGAAGCTGGGTTGAATCAAGTTTACCGAAGATTGATGGATAACGGAGTAGACATCGAGTTTTCACCAGAGAGCGTTGGGACCGGTCCAGCCAAACATATGATCTGCTTTGATCCCAGTGGGATAAGAGTGGAGTTTATTTGGGCTGGTCAGTAGCCGGTTACAAAACATTCTCCTTAGGGTGTCTTGTTTATCCATAAAAAACAATTATTCAGAGGTTTGTACCATGGGACATCGATTTTCAGAAATCACGTTTACTGAATCTGTCCTTGATGTACAGCAGGAATTGGGTAGTCGTGCTTCCTATACCCACATGGCGGACGGAGAGGACTACAACCATCGGTTAGGTGAGCAGGAGGCTCAATTTATTGCCGCCCGGGACAGTTTTTATATGGCCAGTGTCAGTGAAACTGGTTGGCCTTACCTGCAACACCGCGGTGGTCCTGTGGGGTTTATGCGTGTACTGGATGAAAAGACCATCGGCTTTGCCGATTTCAGCGGCAACCGCCAATACATCAGTACCGGCAATTTTAGAAAGGATAATCGCGTTGCCTTGTTTTTTATGGACTATCCCAATCGGAGGCGTCTCAAACTCCTGGGGCGGGTGCGAGAAATCGGCACCGATGACGTCGAGCAACTTGCTCAGCTCGAGGTAAATGATTATCGGGCTCGTGTGGAACGCGGCTTTGTTATTGATGTGGAAGGTTTTGACTGGAACTGCCCGCAGCATATTACACCGCGTTATACCGAGTCTCATATCGAAGAGTTGATGACTTCGTTGAGGGCAGAAAATCAGCAGTTAAAGTTGCAGCAAAGTGAGGAGGGCCGTCAGTCGATTGCTGAGACCCGCGTCGAGGTATGGGGCGATGGTCCATTGGCCCTGAAAATTACAGGTATCCGTCAGTTAACACCCGGAATCAGAGCCTATGAATTGCGCGATCCAATGGGCGGTGAACTTCCAGCCATCTCTGCGGGTTCACACCTTCGTATTCCGGTATTGTTGCCCAATGGTGAGGCCACCATACGCCATTATTCCATCTGCTCTAACCCGGCGCGACGGGATAGGTATGAAATTGCGGTATTAAAAGAAGACCGTGGTTTGGGTGGTTCAAAGGCAGTTCATGAACAGTTTGATCTGGGGCTAACGTTGCGCTGTGATCCGCCCGAGAATTACTTTCCCCTGCACCCGGATAGCCGTCCAGCGGTCTTCATTGCCGGGGGGATCGGTATTACCCCCATCAAATCTATGGCTCAGGCATTAGCTGCCAGGGGTTGCCCGCTGGAGTTACATTATGCGGGTCGCAGTGATCGCGAGATGACGTTTAGTGACCGGCTGGGTTGGGAGTTTGGCGAACAGATATTCCTCTATCGTTCGGAGCAGGGTGAACGTCTGGATATTCCCCGATTGTTAATGGCCTCGCCAGACAATGCAGAAATCTATGTCTGTGGGCCAGGCCGTTTGATTGATGCCGTGGTAAAGACGGCCAATGAATTAAATATCAATTCAGAACGTATTCACTTTGAGCGTTTTACCACCGTACACGATGTAAATGATCGCCCCATCACCGTAGAACTCAATAGATCCAAAACAATCCTTCAGGTTAACGCAGATCAAAGCATCCTCGATGCCATGTTGGATGCCGGCGTGGCTGCGCCATATAGCTGTCGAACCGGTCAGTGTAAATCCTGTGTTGTGAAAGTGCTGGCCGGTGAGCCGGAACATAGAGATTCCGTACTAACAGAGGGTGAGAGGCAGGATTCACAGCTGATGTGCTCCTGCGTCTCCCGTGCTGTTGGTGAAAAATTAACGTTGGATATTTAATTGAAAGGAAAGTGACAATGAACATAAAGCTAAACTCGCTGTTAGCGAACCAGATGCGGCCACCGCTGCCGCCATTTAATCGGGAAACAGCCATGGAAAAAGTTCGCCTGGCAGAGGATGCCTGGAATACCTGTGACCCTGAACGTATCGCTCTTGCTTACACTGAAGGCAGTCATTGGCGAAATCGTGCAGAATTTATTCACGGTCGAAGAGATATTATCAAGTTCTTAACCCGTAAATGGGTGAGAGAGCTTGAGTACCGGTTGATAAAAGAATTGTGGACTTTTGATACAGAACGTATCGCCGTTCGTTTTGCCTATGAGTGGCACGACTACTCCGGGCAGTGGTTCCGTTCCTATGGCAATGAGAACTGGGAATTCAATGATAGGGGTTTGATGCGGCATCGTATCGCCAGTATTAATGATTTGGCCATTAGTGAGTCTGAACGAAAATTTCATTGGCCAGTGGGAAGAAGGCCGGATGAGCACCCGGGATTGTCTGATCTGGGTTTGTAGTGGGGGAAATAGAAAGTTTATGGGTCGGGCCACACCGGAAAAATTCCGGTTGTGGCCGACCTTAATATCAACTTTTTGACGAATTATTGGCGGTCTGACATAGATAGTTTAGTGACAGATCTTGTGTCACTGAGACTGTTCAGAAACGCGGTAATGTCACTGGTTTCTTGGGCATTTAGTGTTTTACCCAATTGCAGTTCTGCCATGGTTTGTACCGCTTCTTCCAGTGTGGCCACATGGCCGTCATGGAAGTAGGGTGCAGTCAATGCAATATTTCGCAGTGTCGGCACCTTAAACCAAAAGTTGTGTCTGTCGTCGCCCGTCACTTGTGCCAGGCCGATATCAGCCTTGTTTTCGTAGGGCTTCATTACCCCCAGTTTTTGGTAGGTTTGTCCACCGAGCAGAGCACCGCTATGACAACCGGCACAGCCATTATTTATGAAACTTTTCAGCCCGCGTTTTTCTGCGTCATTGAGTGCATGATTGTCGCCTTTCAGGTAATTATCAAAGCGGTCACGGGTAATCAATGTGCGTTCGAAGGCGGCGATGGCCAGGGCGATATTGTCGTAGTTCAGACTGTCTTTCCCCAGTGTTTGCTCAAACAGTTCGGGGTATTCCGTTGCCGATAGTTTTTTAACAACGGTGTCGGGGTTTGGCATGCCCATTTCGATAGGATTGAGAATGGGGCCCTTGGCCTGTTCGATAAGATCGGCAGCACGACCATCCCAGAATTGCTTAAACTGAAGTCCGGCATTCAATACCGTGGGGGCATTGCGACCGCCGCGTTCACCATTGGCGCCAGGTGACGTTGCTTCACCATCGTCGCCACCCGTCATCACGTTGTGGCAGCTGGCACAGGATTGATTGTCGTTAATGGAAAGACGAGGGTCGTGATATAACTTGTTACCCAGAGAGATCAACGCCTCAGTGTCATTTTCTGCGCCTGGCATTTGTTCTGGTAGTGGCTTAAACAGTGATTGTGCCTGTGTCTGAAGTGTGTCTGCCGATGCATGATTGAATAGAACTACACCCAGAAAAAGACTAAGAGTGGGAAGTGAAGATATGATGTTTCTCAATGACATTTCTGTTTCCTTGTAGTGAGCGGCGGCTAATTTAGCGGAGGCAATGGATAGTTTCTATTGATATGTTTTTATTTCGTCAATAAATAATAGCTATTGATAAAGTTCATGGCCTGGATAAGGGAAATAAGGGGGCCGGATCACGGCGTGAAATACTTGATCGCCAGTTGAGAGGCGATAAAACAAAATGAGAAAAAGAAGATCATCGAGATAATCCCCGCCAGGATAATCGACTTTGGGTTGTCTTCCAGCAGGTCTGTGGCTCGTTTTAGACCCTTGCCTCGCTGCAGTTGAAAGAGGAGGCAAAATGCCTGGGCGATAATCTCCAGAAAACTGAGGTTCTGCCTGTTGGGTTCTTCTTCAACCGTTTTAAAGACGGGGTGGGCATCGTACTCAATATTTTGCTGTTCGTTGTTTGTAGTCATGGTCGGCAACACTCCAGTAAGGCTAGCCATAAACTCTAGCGCACCCGCTGAAAAGTATACAGATACAGAAAAATACTTTTTTAAGGTACAGTTGTAGTTGTCATAGTGCTGCACCCAAAGAGCAAATGTTTGTTGTGAGTGATTATCAATACCAAAAGCTAGTAGATCATTTCACCAGGGAAATTAAAGAGGGTGTACTACCTACCGGTACCAAAATGCCGTCTATAAGGTCGCTTTCCCGTATTCAGAAGGTGTCCAAAACAACGGTGATTACGGCCTACAGCCAGCTTGAAGCAAAAGGGCTGATTGAATCCAGACCCAAATCCGGTTTTTTTGTCGGCCTGCACAACACGGATGCTTTTAAGTTAAGGCACCCGGAAACCAGCCAGCCGACGGTCAAGCCTGCTCTCGTATCAACCAGCCAGATCATCATGGATATTATGGAAAAGGCTGCATCCTTTGATTTACTTCCCAAGGTGGATCAACAGGCAGGAAATGTGGAGTTGAGGCAATGCCTTTCCCGAGCACAGCGAAGGGAAAAAGAAATAGAGCAGCATTATTATGACGAACCCTTAGGTCATTTGGCATTACGGCAACAACTAGCATCACGCATGTACCATTCACAGCGTGATGTTTCCCCTGAAGAGATCGTCATCACCCATGGTTGCCAGCACTCACTGTTGCTTGCTCTGATGGCATCCACAGAGTCAGGGGATATTGTGGCCATTGAGTCACCAGGTTTTTATGGTGCCATTCAATTACTGGAAGCCTTTAACCGAAAAGTGATCGAAATGCCGAGCTCATCCTCTACAGGTATGGATGTTGAGGCATTTGAGCAGGCTGTGAATCAATGGGATATTAAAGCGCTAATCGTTTCTCCCAATTATTCAACACCCACTGGTGCATGTATGCCAGATCATAGAAAAAAACAATTGTTGGCATGCTGCATTAAGCAAAAGATAGTGATAATCGAAGATGATGTTTACAGCGATTTATATTTTGGCTTGAACAAGCCACGGAGTATCTACTCTTTTGATACAACGGGTACCGTTATCCTTTGCTCTTCATTTTCAAAAACCTTATCGAGAGATCTTCGGCTGGGTTGGATGTTACCGGGGAAATTAATTCAAAAATCCAAACGGCTAAAGATCGTCACCTCCATTTCTACAGGTATTACGTTGCAAAAAGGGGTGGCGATGTATTTAGGCCAAGGAAGTTATGAGCGATATATCAAAAAGAGGCGGCGCGAACTGGAAGTGCAATCCATACAATGGCAGGGTGCTATCAAAGACCATTTGTTATCGGTGCAGAGCTGCTCTTCCCCCAGAGGAGGTCTCTCTTTATGGGCAGAATTACCAAGCAATGTTGACACCATAAAGCTTTATGAAAAAGCCCAGAAAAAGGGCATTACGATAACGCCCGGATCCTTGTTTAGCCCTCAAAATAAATATCGAAATTATCTGCGTTTGAGCTTTTCTGAGGTGTTAACGGATAAAAGAAATGAGGCATTAATTTGCCTGGAAGAACTTATTCAAGATTTTCGATAATGCTATTTATCAAACAGTTACATTTTTCCTGTGGCGAAACTGTACTTGTAATAATAGATTTACTGTCCCTGTTAATAACTACTAGGTAAATGATAGTTTGATTCACCGTATCTTATTGTTATTCGTGGATTAGAGGGGCATATGCTTACAACAAAAGGGCCAAGGGATTTTGTACATCTAGATGAGTTTTGGGCAGCTGATGAGTTATGGGAGAGCTATTTTCTGGATAAAAAAATCTGGGTGTATGTCGATGAATATAGAGGCGGTCTCCCCGGGGATCTGGATTATAGCCGGATCGTTATTCATGGGGGTGAGAATAAAGGGTGGCTATACAGCCGAAGGTTAGCAGAGCAAATCGAAGTTCATGCTGTGCTCGATAAAACAAGGGTGCCTGTTTCAGAAAGTCAGCTTCAATCCTTAGGTTTTATTCCCTGGAAAGATAGTTATATTTAATCAAGTAAGCCCCTATCTACAAAAATAAAAACCACCCATGCGAGGGGGTTGTTATTCGTTAAGCATCGAGATTAACGTTTTTAGCCTATCCATACGGTTTCCTCGGCGAGTAAAGAAATTAACATGTTCGCCGTTGTGTCGGCTCTTCGATAGTTTTATGCCCCATAGCGGGGAAATCTGGTGGGGTAGAAGTGAGTAGCGGATATCGACGATGCCCAGATGATCCTCGGGGTCTATCCCTAGATAGCCAGCAGAAAACCATCCAAAGCGTTGAATATCTCGGGCCTGCTGAGAATGTGGGTCTAACCAGGGGTAGTCGCGGTCTAAATTAATCTTTTTGGCGCTATCCCCGGGCCATACTCGTTGCTTGAATAGACCTGGTTTTATGGCATCTACATAGAATTTATCATCGGTTTCATAGACCAGTTTCCACACCAGAATATTGGCAAAGCTGGGTTTGGCTTCCAGTCGTAGTGGTTGATGCCCTCGATTTTCGGCGAGTTGTTGCCCTATATTCAGTGCTCGCTCATGTTGAATAATACCCAAGCTCAAATAAAAGGAACCCCAAATAATAGCGCCCCACAGGTAACGGCGGGATTTCAGTTTGGCTGCCAATATAATCAGTGCCAGCAAGGGTAGGGTAAACAGTGGGTCAATGACCGAAATAATATCCCAGGAAATTCGGTGATCAGAGATGGGCCACAGTAGTAGAGTGCCGTAACTGGTGCATCCATCGAGTACCCCGTGGGTTGCAAAACCCAGTAAGCTCCAAAGGTAAATGGACTTAAAACCCAGTTGCCAAGGCTTGGCGAGTAGCAGGTAAAAAACCAGAGCGCATATCAGTGCACCAATGGGAATAAACAACAGTGAATGGGTGAATTGACGATGAAATTCCAGGGCAAGCAAAGGGTCACTGGATGATCGTATCAAGACATCGAGGTCTGGAGCCATGCCTGCCAGCGCACCAATGACGCCTGCTTTGGCCAGTGTTTTGGCTTCGCCATTGGTTTGGGCTAACGCAGCACCGACTACACCTTGGGTTATGGGGTCCATGAGGGCTCTCTTTGTATCAATCTATCCCAGTTTCAATCTATTTTTGCCCCGCTATCATATGATAAGCAGCGCCATTAATTTAATAGTCATAAAGGCTCAGGCAAGCATACATCTAAACCAGTCCTGCCTGCAGTGTTCTCAATGTATATCGATGATTTGTCATTAAGCCATTAGCTAAAAGAGACGAACATCTTTTTTGAAAGAGCGAATGTTTAAAGGTGTGTGCTTGAATTTTATGGCTTTCAGGTTTGTCTCGGTTACCACCGTGGTCTTGGCCAGTCTTTGTGCGATGAAAAAAGTGGCAATCGCTGGGGACTCACTCGCTGGGTGTTATTGACTAGGAATATTTTCTTGGTTAATGCGCCGTACACATACCTGTTGTTTGGTGGGATATAGCGGGCGTCCAAACTGATTGTAAATAGCGACATCGGCCGCATCGCGACCATAGCCAATGGCTACATACCCTCCATTCTTTTGGGCCTGTGTGGCATCAAAGGAGTACCAGCGACCACCGACATAGGCTTCAAACCATGCATGCAGCTCCATAGGATTCAACCCATAGAGATAACCAACCACCATACGAGCAGGAATGCTCAGGCTCCGGCACAATGCGATTCCCAGGTGAGAGAGGTCTCTGCAGACGCCCGATTGCCTGGCATTGACCTCGATGGCCGATACTTGAGCGTCGCTATTATAGGGGTCGTAATAAATGGTGTTTCGCAGCCAGGTTTCTATGGCTGCAACCTGGTCGTAGCCCATAAGCGCACCATTGGTAATAGACATCGCCATTTGGCTGAAGCGGTCGGATTCACAGTAGCGGCTGGGTAATAAGTAATTGAGCAGGGCGTCGGGGAGATCTTGGATCTCGACAAACATGGCGCCGGGCGCCACATCCACATGATCAGAGATCATCACTTCTGCAGCGGTGTGTATTGAGAAAGCGCCAGGCTGTGCAATCAGTCGCTGGCAAAGGTTGCCGTATATATCGGTAAACTCGAATACGGGAACACTGGGGGTGAGTTTGTATTCCTCGCTGGCAACCCATTGCTGTGCACCGCTACGTGCCCTCAGCATAAGTACAAAAGGTGTTGGCTCCTCAATATCGAACTCTAGGTCACAACTGGTGTGTAACCACATATATCACCTCTTTATGGGAGAGTGTGAATGAAAAAATGGTACCTCGGTAACAACGTCATTCCTTTAAACGGGAAACATCAACGGAGACTTCCAGTCTTGGTGATTCTCCACCGCCGAAGATGACACCTTTGACTGGTGTGACATCGAGATAGTCACGGCCAAACGCAGTGACAATGTGCTGACTGTTAGCTTGTTTATTGTTGGTGGGATCAAACTCCACCCAACCTTCATGGGGGCAAAAATAAGCAATCCACGCATGTGTTGCATCGGCTCCCACTAATTTTGTTTCCCCTGGTTTGGGAAGTGTTTCGATGTAGCCGGAGACGTATCTGGCGGGTATTCCCATCGCTCTAAGGCAGCCGATCTCTAGGTGCGCAAAGTCTTGGCATACGCCTCGCTTGTGCTCGAGCACATCGCTCAGGGGGGTGGCAATCGTCGTGAAATTTGAATCGTAGGAAAAATCGTTGAATATTCGGGTAGTCAGATCGCTGACGCATGAATTCAGAGAGCGGTCGATATGAAATGACGGCCTGGCGTATTCCTTTAACGCTTCATTGCTCTCAATCATTGGTGAGTTTAGTAAAAACTCACGTGCTTCGATGATTTCTTGATTCATAGTCTGGCGTAGATAGTTCAGCGAGTCACCGTATGAAACCCCGAGGTCCAAATCAAATTCACGCGTATCATCGTTAATTTGAACGTCACTGACAGCGGTAATGATTAATTCAGTGTGTGGCTTCTGAATTTCAAAATTGTAGGTTTTGTTGCCAAAGTAATCCGTTCGTTTGCGCGCTTTTGCGGGCTCAGGTGAGAATGTGACAAGACTTGTGAGGCAGCGCTGGTGTTCGGTGTTTCTGGGGACAACGTTGGCCAGGTTGTAGCAGCGTGTGACACGCTGTGCGTATTTGTAGTGTGTGATATGACGAATCCGATAGAGCATTACTGGCCATCCCAGAAAGTAGTCACCAACTGTTGTGGGTCGGTTCGGTGATCGAAATGCTTGTCACTGATGAACCGATTGAAGTCATCCAATAACTTATCAAGCTGGTGCAGCAGGTTCTCCATATCTTCGCGTTTATCGGAGGTTGTTTCCAACAGTCTCGCTAGGCGGGAGAGTTTCAGGCTGGTTGTTGCTTCGAGTAGTGCGCGTTCTTCTTCTTCAAGCTCACCAACGGTCGTGTCGGTTTGGGGCAGCTTTATGAGGAGCTGTTGTAATCTTTCAAGCTGAAATAGTAGCGATCGTGGATTACTGTCGTCCAACATAACCAGTTCCAGTCCCAGTTCAATTCCCCTGCGTACGCGGCCGCGTCTACGGTAGGTGATCATAACTTCCATTGAAATTAATAGCGCAGTCAACAGAGTAGACTGGGTGCTTTCTTCTGTGACGGGTATCATCAGGCTTCTGACGCTGTTAATGATTTGTCGGGAACGCTCAATGCGTTTTCCCAACTCCATAAAGCGCCAGCCAACACCGCGGATCATACTTTCCTGCATTAACCCGGATAAAGCCGCGAGTCCGGTTACCAGTGGATCAAGTGCCTCCTCGGGCGCTGAGGTTAGACCGCCAGCCAGGGTGACATCCAAATCATCCAGCGCATCTCGTAAGTCGTTGATGACGCGTATGGTATCGGTCGATAGTAGTTCCTTGGATTCATCTGCACTGGAGAGCATGGCGTTCAATGTTGATTTGATACTACCAACGCGGCTGTCATCCAATATGATCAACAGTAACTCCTCCTCGGGGGAGGCTAGAAGTTCATCTGGGGCATCTATGAACCCGGGTAAAGTAACCGTAATCTGGGTGACAGTTTGCAGCAAAATTCGCCTGGCATCGGGGCTAATGGGATCTTCGCCATTAAGCAGTACGAAAACGGTACGCAATAATCGTAGTGATGCCTCTGCTCTCTCCGCATAGCGTCCCATCCAGTACAAATTTTCCACTACGCGGCTGGGTAAACTGAGTAGTGCGGAATCCTTGGTGGCCCGGGAAATTTCAGGTGTAGTTTCGAAAACGATGGTGCGTTCTGGTTCAGTGGCTGTGACCCAGGTGTCTTTACTGGGGCTACCGGCTTGCATACTGATAACCTGGCCATGGGTGTGTGTGCTAATGCGGGTAAGGCCGCCGGGGAGCACCATGTATGATTTGTCGGTTGCTACTGAAAATGTGCGCAGTATTGTTGGTCTGGGCTCAAGCTTCCCTTCTGAAAAAGCGGGTGTATAGGATTTCTCCAGGCGCACTTGGGCAACAAATTGAAGCGGTTTTTTGTGAATAGTAGCAAGTAATTGGTTTATTTGTTCTTCACTTAGATCACCACCCCAAACACTTTTTATACCACTACCGCGATAGGTGGGTTTGATAATTAACTCGCGGATATTAGCTGTGACGAACTGTAAATCTTGCTCATCTCCACACCAGTAAGTCTTGACTGAATCCAGTCGCAGTTCTCGGCCCAGTAAGTGTTTGCTGATTTGTGGTAAATATTTAAGCAGCGTGGGATTTTCCAATACCCCTGAACCCAAGGGGTTGGCAATAACCACTTGTCTGGTGCGCACAACTTCCAGTAAGCCCGGTACGCCAAGTAACGAATCACTGCGCAGTTCAACGGGGTCACAAAAAATGTCGTCCACACGGCGAAGAATGACATCAACTCGTTTCAATCCGTCGAGAGACTTCATCCACAAGAAGCCATTGCGTACCAGCAGGTCGCCACTTTGAACTAATGGAAAGCCAAGGTAGTTAGCCAGGTGGGCATGTTCAAAATAGGTTTCGTTCTGGCCGCCAGGGGTGAGCACCACAATGAGGGGCTCTTCTTCCGAAGCGGAAAGAGAAGACAGCTTCAGGCGTAGGCGTTGATAAAAACTGGCGAGACGATGTACGTGGCTGTCGCGGAATAGACTGGGGAAAACGCGTGACATCACTGTGCGGTTTTCCAAGACGTAACCGGCTCCGCTGGGAGCCTGGGTTCGGTCTGATAGTACACACATGTTGCCGCCGCGTTGGCGCACCATGTCAACGGCATGCAGTATGAGTTCGTGTTCCCCGGGTAATTGGATGCCCTGGCAGGCACGTAAAAATCCACCGTGGCTAAAAAGTGCTTCTGGCGGCAATGCTCCGTGGCGCAATAGCGTGCGTGAACCATATAGGTCGCGCAATACCAAGTTGAATAATTCTGCCCGCTCTAGCAGTCCGGCTTCAATCTGCCCCCAATCCTCGCTGTCGATAATATAAGGTACTGGATCAAGCTCCCAGTTGCTGCTGGGGCCATGATCTCGTCCATAGATATTATATGTGGCACCATCGTCCCGGAGGATGCGGCGTGCTTTTTGTGCGCGCTCATACAACACCTCGGGACCCAGGTCGCGCAGGCTGTTGAGTAAATAACCCCATTGAGGTTTGACGCTGCTATCTTGAGCACAGGCCTCATCCAGTTCCCGTAGGCCGCTAAGACTGTGGTATTCAAGAGTCTCAGCCACCGATGATTGGGACTGAGACTGGGTCTGGCCAAGGGGCTGAGGGTCGCTGGGGTTGGTCACATTCTACCTGTTGAAATTCGTTGTGATTCTGAGGTCTACAAGTGGCCTATTATATACAAGTTGTCCTAAATAAGCGGGCATCACGAAGCTCGTGCAATTATTTCCGCCGGGGGGTTCGCATATCCAGAATGTAAGGGTACTCCCCCGGTGATTCTTCAGGTGGTGGCTCCATGGGTCTTGGTGCCTGTTGGTTGGGGAAAAACTCCCTGATAGCATTGACTTCAGGTCGTGGGGTAAATGGCCCCTGTGTGTGGCTCACTGTTTCAAAGCGGTTGATCCGTCGGGATTCAGCTTCAAACGAATTGACCGGGAAGGTTTCGTAGCTGCGCCCCCCGGGATGAGATACGTGGTAGGTGCAGCCCCCGATGGAGCGTCCGTTCCAGGTATCAATTAGGTCGAAGGTCAGTGGTACGTGGACACCAATGAGAGGATGTAGGGCTGATGGTGGCTGCCAGGCGCGATAACGTACCCCGCCAACGTATTCGCCATGGCGCCCGGTGCTACGCATGGGTACGCGGCGACCGTTACACGATAGAATGTATCTTCCCTCGGTTAACCCCGTAGCTCTTAGCTGCAAGCGCTCAACTGAGGAGTCGACATAACGGGAGGTGCCAAAACTACTACTTTCCTCTCCCAACACATGCCACGGCTCCACTGCCCAACGCAATTCAATTTCGATGTCATCCAGTTGGACTCGACCATAATGTGGAAAACGAAATTCTTCAAAGGCCGCCAGCCATTCCAGTTCAAAGGGGTAGCCATGTGCTTGAAGGTCTTCGACGACAGATTTCATATCCTGCCAGATGTGATGTGGCAGCATGAAACGATCGTGAAGTTCTGTGCCCCAGCGAATCAGTGGTTTTTGATAGGGCTTATCCCAGAAGCGCGCGACTAAGCAGCGCAGCAATAGTGCCTGCACCAGAGCCATACGACTATGTGGCGGCATTTCAAAGCCACGAAACTCCAGAATTCCCAGACGACCGGTGGCGCTATTAGGGGAGTAGAGCTTGTCGATACAAAATTCTGCCCGGTGGGTATTGCCGGTAATATCAATGAGAAGGTTGCGTAATAATCTGTCAACTAACCACGGCTGTGGGACTTCGCCATCAGACATTTGTGAAAAGGCAACTTCTAGCTCATAAAGCATTTCATCACGGCCTTCATCGACTCGCGGTGCCTGGCTCGTGGGTCCAATAAACATACCTGAGAATAAATAGGAGAGACTGGGGTGATGCTGCCAAAACGTGATTAGGCTTCTCAGTAGGTCAGGCCGTCGAAGTATTGGACTGTCCGCCGGGGTCGCGCCTCCCAGAGTAATATGATTTCCTCCACCGGTACCGGTATGGCGGCCATCGAGCATGAACTTCTCAGTGGATAGCCGTGATAAACGGGCTTCCTCATAGAGTGAGGTCGTGGTTGCAACCAACTCCTCCCAATTATTGGATGGGTGTACATTCACTTCAATCACCCCGGGATCTGGGGTGACCAATAGTTTTTGCATACGAGGATCCCGAGGGGGTTCGTAGCCTTCAACAATAACGGGTAACTTCAGGGCGACGGCTGTCTCTTCAATGGCGGCAATTAATTCAACGTAGTCCTCAAGATACTCCAGAGGGGGCATAAAAATATGCAATCGACCCGCTCTGGCTTCAACGCACATAGCAGTGCGCACAACATTTTCATAGTCGGTGGAGGCGTCGTCGTTCTCAGCATCAGAAATATCGTCTTCGTCCACCCCTTCTGGTTCGGAAAAATGCATCTCTGAACGCTTGGCCAGATCCTCGCGCGGCTCAAATGGATCGCGCTGAGGACGAACGTTGTCCGCTTTCTCTGCCAGCTCAGGTAAATCGTTAAGGGGTAGGCGCAGTCCCATGGGCGAATCGCCGGGAATAAGCGTGATCCTCTCTCGTTTCATTGGCCACAGACTGCTGCGCCAGATTTTCTGGTTTTCTTCGAGTGGCCAGCCGGTACTTCGCTCCAGAGGAATCACTACGCCTGATGGAACAGTAAAGCCTTGCTCGATCAAACGAGCCAGCCGACGACGATCCAGATCACCCTTGATCTTTTGTGCCAATATATCCAGATTTTTTGGCAGGTTTTGTTCCTGCATCAGATAGTAAAGGCCGTCTTCGTAGGCCAGCTGGCAGCATCTTCGTGGCAGGGATATTAGGTCGCACAGATAGCGCCCAAATCGAACGGCATCGTTTATATCCAGTCCGTAGTTTTTGTCGATTCTCGCCAAAAATTCTGGGTTTTTCCATAATGGCTCGCCGTCTTTTCGCCAGAATACACCCAATGCCCAGCGGGGAATTTCTTCCCCCGGATACCATTTTCCCTGGCCATAGTGCAGTAGCCCTTCCGGGGCATATCGATCGCGTAAGCGGAGTAGCAGCGTCTTTGCCAGGCTGAGCTTGTCATCACCTAAGGCATCGGTGTTCCACTGTGTCGATTCCATGTCATCAATGGAGACAAAAGTCGGCTCACCTCCCATGGTCAGGCGCACATCGTTTTTCTCAAACTCCTTGTCTACCGCTTTACCCAGCGCCAATATTTGTTGCCACTGCTCTTCGCTGTATGGCTTAGTGACTCGTGGGTCTTCGAGTATTCGCTCCACGGTATTACTGAAATCGAATTCCACCTCACATTTGTCCGTCGCCCCGGCGATGGGGGCAGCGGAAACGGGGTGTGGAGTACAGGCGAGAGGTATATGCCCCTCACTGGCAAACAGGCCCGAAGTGGGGTCAAGTCCCACCCAGCCGGCACCGGGCAGGAACACTTCGCACCAGGCATGCAGGTCTGTAAAATCTTCCTCTGCGCCCGAGGGGCCATCTAACGATTTTTCATCTGGCTTCAGTTGCACAAGATAGCCGGAGGCAAAGCGTGCGGCGAGACCGAGATGTCTTAAGAGTTGTACCAGTAGCCAAGCAGAATCTCGGCAAGAGCCTTTGGCTTTTTCCAGCGTCTCTTCCGGGCTTTGTACCCCAGGTTCCAGGCGTACCAGGTATTCAATTTCACCTTGAACCTGCTGGTTCAGTTCCACCATAAAGTCATTGATGGGGCGTTTTTTTACGTCTACCGAGGCCAGAAACTGGTTAAATAAGGGGCCGCCTTCCAGCTTTTCCAGGTAGGGTAGTAACTCCTTTTTAACCTGCTTGCTGTATTCAAAGGGAAAGTCTTCCGCGTACTCTTCTACAAAAAAGTCAAAGGGGTTGATTACCGTCATATCGGCGATGACTTCTACGTCCACCTCAAACTCTGTGCATTTCTCTGGGAAAACCAGCCGGGCTAAATAATTTCCAAAGGCATCTTGCTGCCAGTTGATGAAATGCTCTTCCGGTTTGATTTTCAGGCTATAGCTGTGGATCGGGGTGCGTGAGTGGGGCGCTGGGCGCAGGCGCACGGTGTGTGGCGACATGCTTACTGGCCGGTCGAATTTGTAAGAAGTACGATGGTTAATCGCTACACGGATAGTCATTTGTACTTACCGCCTTTCGCCTGTTCGGCTGTATTTTGTGGCTATATCAAAGTTAGGAGGGGTGATTTATGTCTGATCCGTCAGGAACCAGGTAGTTTCGATTGTGCCGTTCAAGGTTATTAATCTCGCTTGGAATTGGTCGATAAATGCGTGCAGTTCTTCTCTGGTGCGAACTTCTGGGTCAAAACGGGACAGTTTGCGACGTGCTTGATCCAGCAGTTCAAGCGCACCCTTGTTGTTTTTTAGGGGGGCCAGCTCCTGGCGCATGCCGTTGAGACAGAACTTCACCGAGCGAGGTAATTTACTCTCGCGCAGAACGAAGTTCACCATTGGTGCAGCGTCCACTTGGGGGCCTATTTCTCGGCGATAAGCACCCATGGCAGATAGGGATTTTAGTAAGCTGGCCCATATCAGTGGATCCACTGTACTGTGGTGGCGTTCGTCACCCAGCAAGGTCGCAG
Source organism: Porticoccus sp. (assembly GCA_041581635.1). Classification (GTDB taxonomy): domain Bacteria; phylum Pseudomonadota; class Gammaproteobacteria; order Pseudomonadales; family Porticoccaceae; genus Porticoccus. The sequence continues at coordinate 57,596 of JBFICW010000010.1, forward strand.
CACCAACGTCGATTACTCGGGTGGTCATGTCGGCCCGCTCCAGCAGTTTCCCCAGCTTGATAAAACGGTAGGCGTGGCCACGGGGCAGGGTTGATACCATCATGCCGTTGATCATTTGGCATCGCGCGATGATGGTTTCCATGAACTCGTGACGGTTGCGCCGACCCACGGACTTTTCGGCATACTCCTGAGCGTAGAGAAAAAGTTCATTGACGTGCTCCCATACTTCCTCTGGTAATACGTCCCGGGTCGTGCGCACATTTTCGCGAGCGGCACGTATGGCGTGGTATATGCTGCAGCTGTTATCCAGGTCGGCGATTAAAAACCTCAGTACATTCTGTTCGTTGTAGGCCCTGTGGTTTTGTTCAAATAATGGCTCGGCATCGAGAATTCTCACCAGTATGTCCCAATCCGGAGCAGACCCTTTGGGAATATCCATCGCCATATGGGAGTAGGCGTGAATCAGCCGCGCGGTATCCTCAGCACGCTCCAGATAACGGGCCATCCAGAATAGCCTCTCTGCAACCCTCGATAGCATGGTCATTTGTTATTCTCCACGATCCAGGTGTCTTTACTGCCGCCACCCTGGGATGAATTGACGACCAGAGAACCCTTGGTCAGAGCGACGCGAGTTAAGCCACCGGGTGTTACCCAGGTGTCCTTGGCGTGCAGGATGAAAGGGCGCAGGTCCAGATGTCTGGGTTCTACGGCGTGATCAACAAAGGTGGGCGCGGTGGATAGAGCCAATGTGGGCTGGGCAATATAATTGCGCGGGTTTTCTTCTATCAATTTAGCGAACTTTGCTCTGGTAGTCTTAGAGGCATGGGGGCCGACCATCAGACCATAACCTCCTGATTCATTGGCGGGTTTTACCACTAACTTGTCGAGGTTTTCTAGTACGTAGTTTCGATCCTTCTCATTCGTGCACAGGTAGGTTTTGACGCTAGCCAGTTTGGGTTCTTCCTTTAGATAGTAGCGAATCATGTCTGGCACGTAGGCATACACGACCTTATCGTCGGCGACACCCGAACCGGGAGCGTTTGCTATGGCAACGTTACCTGCTGTCCATGCGCGCATGATGCCGGGTACTCCCAGTGTTGAGTCTTTCCGGAAAACTTCGGGATCCAGAAAGCTGTCATCGATGCGACGGTAGACCACGTCGACTCGGATTGGGCCGTCAACGGTGCGCATATAGACGTAATCGTCATCGCTGACGAATAGATCGTTACCTTCCACGAGTTCAGCGCCCATACTTTGGGCGAGAAAGGCATGTTCGAAATAGGCTGAGTTATAGATGCCGGGTGTGAGTACCACAATGCAGGGGCGACTCTGATCCTGGGGAGAGAGAGAAGCCAGAGTGCTGTATAGCCGGGAAGGGTAGTCGTCGAGCGGTAAGATACTGTAATTTTCGAAGAGTTCCGGTAGTACGCGTTTGGTGATTTCCCGGTTCTCTAGCATGTAGGAAACGCCAGAGGGCACCCGTAGGTTGTCCTCCAGTACGTAGAATTTACCATTCTTGTCGCGCACTAAATCAGAGCCGCAGATATGGGCCCATGCACCATACCGAGGCGAAACACCGGCACACTGAGGTCTGTAGTCGCCAGAGTTTAGGACAATTTCGGGAGGTACAATGCCATCGGCCAATATTTTTTGTTTGTTGTAGATGTCATCGATAAAGCAGTTCAGGGCTTTGCTGCGTTGTGCTAATCCAAGTCGAACTTTGTCCCACTCTTTTGCTTTGATCACGCGAGGGATAATATCGAAAGGCCAAGCCCGGTCGATATTTTTGCCTTCACTGTAGATGGTAAAAGAGATTCCCATGTCGCGGATGGCAAGCTCTGCAGCAGAACGGTAGTTTGATAATTCATCGTGTGAAAGATTTTTTAGTAGATTTACCAGGGGGCGGGCAGCCACGCGTGGTTTGCCGTTTGGGGTGATCAGCTCATCGAAGAAGGAGCCTGGATCGTAGTTGTTCCAGCTTTTGTTCATCTACTTTGCTCTCAGACCTTTTCGGTCATTGGTTTCTAGTCGAAGATACGTTCCTTAATAAATGCTGCAACACGCGTGCCATATTTGTTGAGAAAAGAAGTAAAAATATTTAGCTGGCGGGCGTCTTGTAGAGTTTAGTCCGGTATTGCCTGGATGAGTATTGAAGATTTCGAGGGTGGAACGTTTTAGAGACACAAAGAATTCTGGTGTTGGCTGCCTGCGTGATACTGCAGGCCTGTATCCTTCTAAAAAAGATGGGCTTGATCGTTGTTATTGGAAGTGATGTCGTTGCTCGTAAACCTCCTTCCAATGTGAGCCTTTTTTGAGCGAGACCTCTGTTTCAAAATAGTGCTTCATTCGGCGCTTATCTTCTTTATTGTCTTTTAATGCCGCACCCATTAAAAAGTTTACTAAATCAGATAGCTGGATTTCACTGTTCCGGTAATAGTAGGCGTGAACCCCCATCGCGTGAACGACAGAGATGGCTTCTGCTGTAGACATGACCGTGGCGGCCAGCCTGTCGGTGCTTCGTCCATCGAGTGTTTGTCCATTGCGGAGTTCATGAAAGATGGTCACCAAAACTTCAATGACTTCCGGAGAGGGCGTCACCTCCACACCGGATGCTCGGATGAGTTTTTCGGCTTCCCGTGCCACTACGTCGATCTCATCATGAATATTTCGAATGGGCGCGATAGTTTCGAAATTCATTCTCCGCTTCAACGCGGCGCTCATTTCATGAACACCTTTATCTAAGGAGTTTGAAGTGGCAATAATATTAAAGCCATCTCTTGCATAGACAATGGCGTCTTCCCCTTCAAGTTCTGGAATCTGTATTTGTCGTTCAGATAAAATTGAGAGAATCGAGTCCTGAATAAATTGCGGGCAACGGGCTATCTCTTCAAAGCGAACCAGCTGACCTTTTATCATACCCTGATAGATAGGGCTGGCGATCAAGGCTTGTTTGGTTGGGCCGGTATTTTTTAATTGTGCTTCATTCCAGCTATATAAAAGCTGATTGGTATTCGTAATGGCGCCGCCCTGGACGGTTAACGTGGATTGCCCGGATACCGCGCAGGCCAATAATTCAGAGAGCCAGGATTTTGCGGTGCCAGGTTCACCAATTAACATCGCACCACGGTTAGTGGCAAGGTTAATGATAATTCGTGTGATCAGTTCTCGAGGCCCTACAAATTTCGGTTCAATTGCCAGTTCTCTGTCGCCCAGAATAAATTTCTCGACAGCGAAAGGCGATAAATTCCAGCCAGGTGGTATCGAACCGGCATCGCGTTGAGAAAGCAGGTCTAATTCTTCTCTGTAGGTTTGTTCTGCGGCAGGCCGCTGAATTGCTTTATCATTCATAAAGGTTGGTCCCATTAGGTGGTTTTTTCCCACTGCCACCGTGCCTCGGGAGCCATACGCTCTTCCGGTAGTATGCGCGGTAATTCGGATAATGGGATATTACCCTGAATCACATGGTCGAGTGCGCTATCTCTCATGGTAACCAGCCCGCAATCCAGAGCCAGTTTACGAAGCTCGCTGACCGGGATGTTTCGAGAAATTGCGTTGCGTAATTCGGGGTTGATTTGCAGATATTCCACGACCGCGACGCGCCCGTGGGTGCCCGTGTCGTTACAGTTTTCACAACCTTTGCCTATGTAAGCCTTGAAGCTGTCGGGTGTTCCCGAGGGGAATACCTCTTGCAGGATTTTGGCTTCAGGCTCCGCTGGCTCACGACAATGGGGGCAGATTTTCTTAGCTAGTCTTTGAGCGATTACAGCCAGTAATTCACTGGCTAATGAGTTGGGGTGTACACCCAAATCATAGAGCCGCTGCATGGCATCTACTGCGTCGTTACAGTGTAATGTCGATAATACAACATGCCCTGTTTGTGAGGCCCGAATGGCCTCCAGCGATGTTTCGTGGTCGCGTATCTCTCCAACCAGAATCACGTCGGGGTCTTGCCGCACGAAAGAGCGCATGGCATCGGCAAAATGAAATCCTATTTCGGGGCGAACACGAGTTTGTTGAATATTGTTAATCGAATACTCAATAGGGTCCTCCACTGTAATGACCTTGCGAGTACCGTCGGCTGCCAATAACTGCAATCCGGCGTACAGGGTTGTACTTTTACCCGATCCTGTTGGTCCAACAACCAATACCAGCCCCGCCGGGTTTCTCAATAGGCGTTTGTAATTTTCAGCAACGACGCTGGATAGCCCGAGTTTTTCAATACTGATCAGCTCTGAGTTTTGTGGAAGCAGACGTATAACCACGTGCTCGCCATGAAGCGATGGCTGAACCTGAACGCGCAGGTCAAACTGCAAGTCTCCTACTCGTAAATGGGAGCGGCCGCCCTGGGGTAATCTTCGCTCAGCAATATTCAACTCGGCACGGAGTTTAATAACGTTAATCAGTCCTTTTAACTCGCTTGGGCTAATATCGTAGTGGGATATATCTTGCATCTCACCATCAATGCGTAAACGTACCCGCACAACATTGTTGTATTGCTCCAGATGGATATCGCTAGCTCGCTCGGCGACAGCATCGAGTAACAATGCCTCAAATAAAGAGACCAGGTGTGCACCAGCCTCGGGTTTATGATTGCCCAGTAGGTCTTCGGTTTGTTCGGGCTCCAGCTTTTCGATGGGCGGCTGTAGCGGTGACATTTGTGCTTGCATGCAGAGGTCTGTGGCAGACCAAAGACGACGGAAGTCTGTAGGTGTCACCAATAGAGTTTCAATTTTGTGATCGGGGAACACTTTTTGAATCTCAACCATTGAGGCATTGGGATTGCTGGTGGCAACCGTTAGAACATGGTTTTTTGTGTAAAGCGGGATTAAATGATGGTGGTCCAGAAACGCTTGGGAAAACCGATTAAAAATTTTCGGGTCGACCCATTTCAGCAGATGATCGACATTGCCCAGTTCAAGGCCATATTGCTTTGACAGCGAGCGGTATAGCGCCATGTCATCCACATTAATTAATTGGCGAACCTCGTCAATAATTAGCGTTTTATTGGCTTCCGCTTTGCGTCGTGCCTCGGAGAGAATGTCGTCATTGATAAAGCCTAATTCAATCAGAATTTCATCTTTGTTCTGAACAAAATCGAGATAACCATATTCGCTGCGTAGGTAGTTGCGGTGCCCATCCCCCGTATATTTAACCAGTTTAAGTAATGATGAGTCTGCATACTCTACACAGATCATCTGGCCAAAAGGGGTCAGTTGTTTAAACAGAACTGACTTATCTTCAACATTGGGGGTGGAGACAACAATAATATCGAAAGGTGCCTCTTGTGGTGCACCATCACAACCTTCACCGTGGTAGATCACCACATTTCCGAGGTTGAGCTTGCTCAGTTTTTCCATGGCCACATCGGCCAGAGATGCAGATTTTTCGATACCGATAACTTGGCTGGCAACATGGGACAGAACGGCGCTGGTGTAACCGAGTCCAACCCCGATTTGTAATATTTTGGGGTTGGCTGTGAGCTTTAGCAGACTAAAGATATGACGAAGCGTTTCAGTAGAAGGGATACTTCTACCCACGACGAGACCGTCTTGCTCACAGTTCACAAAAGCACGTCGATCCACTTTGTTGAGTGCCTGATCAATACGTGGATCAACAGCGTCGTTTGAGTATTTGGCCGATTGAGTTTTAGCGTTAGTCATGGGCGTTTTTAGTCTTCTATGTCATTTCAGCTAAGGCTAAAGATTGTGCACCAGATAGGTGAGGTATGTCGATGTAGTAGGGCAATACGCACGGCGGTAAACCTGTCGGGCTAAATCCTTTCGATCAATGGTTGTCTAATCAACATGCATATCGAAGCGTTGTTGCCTAGACTTTGTTCATGAGTAACAAGGAAATAGCGTATGAATAGCGTTCAACAGCTTCAGGCAACCGTCGATGCATTGGCTGCGAAAGGTAAAGGTATTCTGGCCGCAGATGAAAGTAGCCCGACAATCGCTAAACGTTTTGAGGCCATTGGGGTCGAGTCGACGGAGGAGCATCGCCGTGCTTATCGTAGCCTATTGTTTTCAACCGCTGGTCTCGGTGAATTTATCAGCGGTGTTATTTTGTTTGAAGAAACACTAAGCCAATGTGATGACCGTGGTGTCCCTTTGCCTGAACTGTTGATTAATCAGGGCATCGTGCCTGGTATAAAGGTTGATAAAGGAAAAATTCCTCTCGACGGCGGTGAGCCTGGCGATGAAATTACGGTGGGCTTAGATGGTTTGCCGGAACGTTTAGATCGTTATAAAAAACAAGGGGCACGATTTGCCAAGTGGCGCGATGTCTATACCATTTCTGAACGTACTCCAAGCCAGCTGGCGATTGATGAGAATGCCCGGGTCTTAGCATGCTACGCCAAGATTTGTCAGCAGGCTGGATTGGTGCCGATTGTCGAGCCCGAGGTGCTGATGGATGGCGATCACAGTATAGAAACCTGTGCGAAAGTGACAGAAGCCGTGCAGCATGCGGTGTTCCACGCGCTGGTGGAAGAGGGGGTTTCGCTGGAGCATATGCTTTTAAAACCCAATATGATTGTGCCGGGAAAAGACTGTGCAAAGCAAATGACTGCTGACGAAATCGCTCACCAGACAGTTCAGGTTCTAAGAAGAACCGTGCCTGCAGCAGTCCCCTCTATTCACTTTCTTTCCGGTGGGTTGTCGGACGAAGCTTCCACCAGATATTTGAATGCGATGAACCAAATAGGGCCGCATCCATGGGAACTAAGTTTTTCTTATGGTCGCGCTTTGCAGCATCCGGCGTTGATTGCCTGGCAAGGCGATGCCGCTAATGCGAAACAAATGCAAGCAGCGTTGTATAAGCGAGCCAAGCTAAACGGCATGGCTCGATATGGTCTTTACACGCACGATATGGAGTGAGGGTATTCATCGAAATGTAGTTCGGTCATTAGCGAAGTAGGAGTATGATAGTCAATACCATCTGAAAAACCCCCCAGCTCATTATTGTATAAAAAATTCTGGCACTATCGATGCTTGTCACCCAGAGAGAGGGTGTCTACATGTGATAGCGCCAGTGCCCTTATCAGTAGCGGTATCCAGTATTGGAGCAGCAATTTAATGTCAAACAAGAGACAGGCTATTCATGGCAAATAAAGAATTTATTCATCAGCGCATTTGCATTTATGCAGGAAAAGAGTTTGACCCCTCTGTCGATGAACAAGTGCAGGAGATTTTACGATCCAAATTTAACATTCACCTGCCACAGAGAGCATCATTTAATGACTCGCTAGCATCGTCGACAAGTGATCATGAGCTTATACGCCTCATACTAGAATATCGCACAATGGAATAGTGGTTGTGAGCCATACCGCTAACAAGCGCAGGCGCAATGGCCTTTCTGCTAAAGGGTGCAATCAAGTCTTCTAGTCTCTTTCGATGCTCCACGACTATCTTTGCCTGGAGACCTTTAGGCGACAGGATACGTTCGAGCAGCGTTGTCTTTCAGGCCAGCGCTAACAGCACAAAGAATATTTTTGAACCGTTGCATATCATTACCCTTCAATCGAGACAATCATCTTATGTTTATTTTCATTCAATAGACTACGTTGCTGCCCATTATTTAATTAACTCTGCACGACGCACAAAATATTTTTCCAGCTCAACCAAAAATAACACCGAGGAGGAGACGAGTAGAATGCGCAGCCATATATTGAAGCCGATTACAGTAGTACCGAATAATGAATGCATCGGCTCAAGGTAGGTAAAACCTAACTGGAAAATGATCAGTAGAGTAACGGCTATGAGCACATAACGATTACCTGTTAATCCTGCCCAGTTAAATATAGAGGCTTTGATATAACGAGAGTTAAATAGATAAAATATCTCAAACACAACCAATGTGTTCACAGCAACCGTGCGTGCGTGCTCAATACTCATACCTCGTTCCATCTCCCACATAAAAAGACCGAATGTTCCACTCATCAAAATAACGGAGACAAAGGCAGTGCGCCAAATCAAATGAGAGGTTAGCATCGGCTCATGAGCATTACGTGGAGGCCGTTGCATGACATTCTGTTCAGGCGGTTCAAAAGCCAGCGACAGCGCCAGAGTTACAGCCGTAACCATATTTACCCAAAGAATTTGCACTGGTAATAACGGTAGTTGATGAAAACCAAACAAAATAGCAGCAAGGATAATCAGTGCTTCTCCACCATTGGTTGGCAGAATGAAAAGGATAGCCTTTTTGAGATTGTCATAAACTGTGCGTCCTTCTTCTACAGCATGAGCGATTGATGCAAAATTATCATCGGCTAGCACCATTTCAGCAGCCTCTTTTGCCGCTTCTGTACCGTTGTGACCCATGGCCGTGCCCACGTCGGCACGTTTCAAGGCCGGGGCATCATTTACACCATCTCCCGTCATGGCTACGATTAAACCCACCTCCTGCATCAGTCTCACTAAAAGCAGCTTATGTTCAGGATTGACGCGCGCATACACATCAACATCTTGCACGCGTTGTCGCAACTCATCCTCAGTCATTAAGTCCAGTTCTTGTCCGGTGAGAACACAATCAGTATTAACAAGTTTGAGTTGTCGAGCGATGGTGCGGGCTGTAGCACTATGATCTCCAGTAATCATTTTTACCCGAATACCTGCCTCGCCACATGTTTTGACCGCCTCAATAGCTTCCTCACGAGGTGGGTCAATCAAGCCAAACATGCCCAGCATAGCTAGCCCACGCTCTACATCGCTAAAGTTTAGCTGCATCTGTTCATCATTCACCGGCTTGACGGCAATAGCCAATACTCGCTGGCCCTGCTGTGCCATTTCTTCAATACGATTCAGCCAGTAATCTCTATCTATTGGCTCATCACCTTGAACGGTTTTTTGATGATCACACATCTCCAAAATACGTTCAGGGGCACCTTTGAGAAAAATAAATGTATCACCGGTGTGACTATGGTGAAGCGTCGCCATAAAGCGATGCTCGGATTCAAAAGGGATAAGATCTATGCGGGGATATTGTTTTTCCTCTGCTTCAATTTCCAGTCCGGCTTTCAAGCCTGATACTAATAAAGCCCCCTCCATTGGATCACCATGAACAAACCATCCAGTGTCTTTTTGTTCCAGTGACGCATCATTGCATAGCACCGCAGCCCTGATGGTTTCCAACAGAAGCGACCTGTCTTCAGGGAGTGCATCCCTGTTTGACCGCAGTATCGAACCATGGGGGTCATAGCCTGTGCCTCCAAGCTCAAATAGACAGCTGGTGGTTGCAATCGTACGAACAGTCATTTCATTGCGTGTCAGGGTGCCGGTTTTGTCCGAGCAAATAACGGTTACGGCCCCTAGGGTTTCTACAGCAGGTAATCTGCGGATAATGGCATTACGCCGCGCCATACGCTGCACACCTATAGCCAGGGTGACGGTCATGATGGCAGGTAACCCTTCTGGGATCGCCGCCACTGCAAGGCTTACTGCGGCAAGAAACATTTCCGCGGCCACATAATCCCGAACTAGTGAACCGAAAACAAAGGCAATAATGGCAATACCTAAAATGGCTAGCGTAAGCCAGCGGCCAAACTGGGCCATTTGACGTAATAATGGTGTTGTCAGTGACTCCACTTCCGATACGAGTCTGCTAATGTGACCAATCTCGGTTTGTGCGCCGGTCGCAATTACCACACCGGCTCCCTGGCCATGGGTAACCAGGGTGCCCGAATAAGCAAGGCAGCGCCGATCGCCGATCATGGCTTCCTGTGTGACCGGGTCTGTGATCTTTTCTACCGCTATCGACTCACCGGTGAGCACCGATTCCTGAATTTGTAGCCCCTTGACACGGAATAGCCGGAGGTCAGCCGGTACCTTATCACCCGATTGCAACAAGACGACATCACCAGGCACCAACTCTTCAGCCGGGATGGTTATTTGTCGGTCATTCCGTATGACCATCGCATTTGAAGAAAGCATCTGCCGAATTTCCCTCAAAGCATTCTCGGCCTTACCCTCCTGTACGACCCCGATCACTGCGTTAATAAGGACTACACCAAGAATCACACTGGCATCGACCCAGTGTCCCAGCATGGCAGTGACAGCACTTGCCGCAATCAACACATAAATCAGCACATTATGGAATTGGCAGAAAAACCGCACCAGTGGACCACGTGCCTTTGTCTCGGGAAGGCGATTTGGTCCATGCCTAGCAAGTCTGTTGCCTGCCTCTTCTCCTGATAGTCCGTCTGGAGTTGTTTCGTGTGATTCGAGAACAGTTTTTGCGCTTTGGGTATGCCAATCTTCAGGTGGAAAAATCTGCTCATATGACTGACTATCCTGCTTTTTGAATAATCTAAGTGATTGACGTGTCACCACAGAACCCACAACTGCCAGAATGATCAAAGCAGCAAGGACGACCAACCATTCGATGACCGCAACATCAAATTTCCACACAAGATTTTCATTCATTAGAATATTGCCTCAAATAGGAGTATAGCTAACGAAGATCAGAATCTTCTCGTAATAAGCCAGCATGCTATTCCTAAAGCCGAAATAATAGCGGTTGTTCCTATTAAAAAATAATGTAACCCATAGTTTTCTAAAGAAGTGGAGTTATGATAGGCGGAAAAGGGAATGTATAAATAAAACAAAGGGAAGGCACTACATGTCAGACAATACAATCCGAAAAATACCCCAACACATTGTTTTATCAATAAATTATGGCAACATTCATGTTAGTCACCCTGAGATAGGGTGCCTACATGTTATAGCGCCCGTGTCCTTATAATTAGCTGTTATGTAGCAAATTGGGCCTCAACGTTATGTCTAATCTAATAGCAATCAGCATATATATCATCTTGAGCTTGGTGACAGCATGCTCTTCTCCTAGCGCTGGCCAGAACACTGCTGATCAGCCATGCTCTGAATTGGACATAGACCTAATAGAATCCAAGTTGACCACCCACGATTCCCAAGGTCACGGCCCTGATGTTGGATCGTCTGAATGGTTTTCAGTTGTGGAGCGTCGAATGGGGTTAGAGGGTAATCAAACAATTCCTAGTAAGGGCACGCAGAGATGGTGTGAATATGTCATTTCAAAATTCTAAGCGCGCTACATAACTCAGGTGTTAAGAGACAGGATTTGATGCTGCCTTAAAGTAGCACGCAGGTAGCACAAAAAGAAAAGGGGTTAAGCGATTTCCGCTTAACCCCTTGGTTTAATTGGTGGGCCCAGAAGGACTTGAACCTTCGACCAATCGATTATGAGTCGACTGCTCTAACCAGCTGAGCTATGGGCCCTTTGTAAGTTGTTTTATTCGTCTAAGAAGCTGCGTAGGTGATCCGAACGAGTCGGATGACGTAGTTTACGCAGAGCCTTGGCTTCGATTTGACGGATCCGCTCACGGGTTACATCAAATTGTTTGCCGACTTCTTCCAGCGTGTGGTCGGTATTCATATCGATACCAAACCGCATCCTTAGTACTTTGGCTTCTCTTACGGTGAGGCCGTTAAGTACATCCCTGGTGGCTTCGGTGAGGCTTTCGCCGGTGGCCGAGTCCACGGGGGAGAGAATATTAACGTCTTCGATGAAATCACCCAAGTGTGAATCTTCATCATCGCCAATCGGCGTTTCCATGGAAATGGGTTCTTTGGCAATTTTCAGGACTTTGCGAATCTTGTCTTCAGGCATTTCCATACGTTCGCCCAGTTCTTCAGGCGTTGGCTCGCGGCCCATTTCCTGAAGCATTTGGCGGGAGATACGGTTGAGTTTGTTGATGGTCTCAATCATGTGTACCGGAATACGAATAGTGCGGGCCTGATCCGCAATAGACCGGGTGATAGCCTGACGAATCCACCATGTAGCATAGGTGGAGAATTTGTAGCCACGGCGATATTCAAACTTATCAACCGCTTTCATTAGGCCAATGTTACCTTCCTGAATCAGGTCGAGGAACTGTAGGCCACGGTTGGTGTATTTCTTGGCGATTGAAATCACCAGTCGCAGGTTGGCTTCGACCATTTCCTTTTTGGCGCGACGGGCTTTTGCTTCGCCGATAGACATGCGGCGATTGATGTCTTTAACTTGAGAAACGGTCAAGCCGGCTTTCTTTTCGACCTGTTGTAGGCGGCGCTGGGAGCGCTGGATTTCCGGCGCGAGATTTCTTAGGCGTTCTACGTAAGGTTCACTGCTTTTTAGTAGGCCTTCTACCCAGCTTTCGTCCGTTTCATTACTGGGGAAGCTGCGAATAAAGTCGGCACGGGGCATTTTCGCATGGCGAATGCAGTGCGCCATGATCTTGCGTTCTTCGCCTCTAATAACTGCGAGAGCATCGCGGACGTTTTGAACCATTGCGTCAAATTGACGTGGTGCTAACTTCAGATATTTAAAGTGTTCGCTGAGTGCAAACAAGTGCTCTTGGGTGGTTTTGTGTTCAATCCCGTGTTTTTGAAAGGCCTTTTTTGCCTTGGCGTTGAGTTGGCGAAGAGTCTCGAAGCGTTCTTTTGCTTCAATAGGGTCGAGGCCTGTATCGGGCTCGTCGTCATCGTCGTCATCGTCGTCAGTATTGTCTTCTTTTTTTGCAGCTTCAGCTTGAGCGAGGGCCGATGGCACGTGTTCCATCGGGTTCAGGTAGCCAATAAGGACATCGCTGAGTTTACGTTCCTCTGTCTCGATCAGGTCGTACTCGGCGAGAATGTGGTCGACTGCGGAGGGCCATTCTGCCATGGCCGCCAGAAGTTCACGGATACCTTCTTCGATACGCTTGGCGATTTCAATTTCGCCTTCCCGTGTCAGTAGTTCCACAGAGCCCATCTCACGCATGTACATGCGCACGGGGTCCGTGGTGCGGTGCTGTTCGGTTTCTACTGCAGCCAGTGCAGCAGCAGCCTCTGCCGCTGCAATTTCGTCTGTTGTTGAGTCGCCGGTGGTGATGAGAAGTTGTTCGGCATCGGGCGCTGTCTCAAAGACATTAATGCCCATGTCGTTAATCATCTGAATGATGTCTTCAACCTGATCAGGATCTGAAATATCCTCTGGTAGGTGGTCATTCACTTCGGCATAGGTCAGGTATCCCTGTTCTCTGCCTCGGGCGATCAATTCCTTGATACGTGATTGTTGCTGTGCGTTACCGCTCATATACGATCTACTGTCACTGAATTTGGGTGCGAAATAAAACGCGCGATTATACTGGATTAAACCGGTTTTGTCTTACCTAGTTTGTCAAAATAGTGCTAAAACTACGACTTTCGTTTATTGAAGCCTGGGTTTTCCAAGTATTTGATTGAAAACAGATTTTGTTTCTTCGGAGGGCTGGTCTTTCGAGAGTTTTAACCAGGCCTGGTTGAGGTTTTTTAAATCGTGATCGTCAATGACCTCTTTTTGGGCCAAATGTTGTAGTAGTTCGAGTGGTTCAAGTTTGCCGGTAGAGTGCCTCAGCAATTGGTTCAGTATGTCCATAAACTCTTTTTCATTGTCCCTGCTATTGTTGGGTGCAGCTCTCAACAGATCTGTCGCTGCAATTTCTGTCAGTTGTTCCAGCTGGCCTGCATCGCGAACCCCTAGCCAATAGGCAAGAATATGATTGAGGGTATAGCTGGGGTTGTTATGAATAACTTCAACCAGTGGGATTAGGATGTCGAGCCCTTCCGCATCCAGATGACGCAAGTTGTCCAGCTCAGTAATGAGTTTGGCAAGTTCGGGATGGTTGGCTAAAAGCGCAATTAAGGTGTGAACCGGCGACATTTTCACCCGTTTCTCTTTATGGGTAAGCACCTCGCGCTGGACTGGCATATTGTCGTAGTCAGCGTGGCCGATCCCAGCTTCTTCGCCAAAGTACTCGGGATAACCGTCGGAATCCTCAGGTGGCGGTGGCTCCTGACTATATTCCGGTGCGATGGGTTCCACCGGCTTGATTAACCCTGAAAGCGTATCGGTATCCAGGCCTGTTTTTTGTGACAGGGTTTTCAGCATCAGCGCCTTAAAAACCCCTTGAGGCATACGGTTTATCATTGGTGCGGCTAATTTGCTTAACCGGGCTCTGCCGTCCAGGGATTCTGTATCAAGCCCTTCTGATACTGAATCAAAGAGAAAATCTGAAATGGGTGTGGCAGATTGTGCCAGTCTGAGAAATTCGTCACAGCCTATCTCGCGAACCAGTGTGTCGGGGTCTTCTCCATCGGGTAGAAAAAGAAACCTGGCTGAGCGACCATCGATCATCATGGGAAGGCTGGTTTCGAGTGCGCGGTGGGCCGCTTTTCTACCGGCATTATCGCCATCAAAGCAGAAAACCACCTCCGAGGTGTAACGGAATAATTTGTCCAAATGCTCTGGTGTGGCCGCTGTTCCCAGTGTGGCGACGGCGTTGTGGATGCCGTGCTGAGAAAGTGCCGCTACATCCATGTAGCCTTCTACAACGAGTAGATTAGGGATGTCTCGAAGTTTTTGGTTTGCTTCGAATAGGCCGTAGAGCTCTCTACCTTTGTGAAATAGTGGGGTTTCGGGTGAATTCAGGTATTTGGGCTTATCGTCGCCGAGCACCCGTCCGCCAAAACCAATGGTTCGGCCTCTCACATCTCGTATGGGAAACATGATGCGGTGGCGAAACCGGTCGTAGAGCTTGTTTTCTTCTTCCCGCTCAATCAGCAGGCCTGACTCCGTCAGCAGGCGAATATCATCATCGGTTTTCCCCAGATTTTTAAGCAGATTGTCCCAGCCGGGCGGGGCAAAACCAATGCCGAAGTTGCGGGCTGTCTCTCCGCTCAGGGCTCGGGACTTTAGATAGTCGACGGCCTCTTTTGCTGTCGGATGATTGCGCAGGCTGCTCCGGTAAAAGCGGTCTGCCTGGTCCATGAGTTCGTATAGTGCTTTGCGTCGTTGACTGGCGGCATCGTTGTGGCTGACTTCGCGGGGCACTTCCAG
>JBFICW010000011.1:0-72426 GCA_041581635.1 Porticoccus sp.
ACAAAGCGAGCTTGCGGAAGAGATGAATACCTTGGTGAAGATAGTTTGAAGGCATAGTGATTGTTATTTGACGTTATTACACACAAACGCAGCATAACAATCACTGCGACAGATAATAAGGACTATTGAATAAGCAGTTATCGCTAAGGCGTCATTAGGAATAGCGTATTGTTTTTGGCTTTGATCAGCGTCAATGGTGCTATATCTACGGATGTGAAAACGCGAGTCCTTGTTATTTGTAGATACAAGAATATGATAGTAGTCCAAAGAGGCACTCTATATCTGTTATGAAAATCCCCTTTTTTGTCTATAACCTTAATTTTAATCTGAAAAATCAAATCTGCCGTGCCTGCCCACTTTGGATCGCAAGCCAAAGTGATATAGTGCCATTGTCACTATAATAAGCTGTTATGCGTAAAAGAATATGAGGCTCACAGCAATATCAGAAAAAATCGGTTCACTCGGAGCCATTGTCTCGGCAATGGGGTGTGCATCTTGCTTTCCAGTGCTTGGTTCCCTTGGTGCAACCATTGGCCTTGGATTTCTAGCCAAGTTTGAAGGTTTATTTATAAACACACTTTTGCCAATCTTCGCGGTTATTGCACTGATATCAGTGGCAATTTCCTGGTGGTCGCATAGGCAACATGTCAGAGGTATTCTTGGCGTTGCAGGGCCTATTATGGTGCTAGCTACGCTTTATCTGTTCTGGACTGACAATTGGAGCACCTACATGTTTTATTTCGCGCTGGCGCTCATGTTTGCGGTAGGCGTTTGGGATGTAGTATCGCCACCCAATAAAAAGTGCGCCATTCCCAGTAACAACAGCGAGCTGTAGTCATGGAAATTATTTTAGAATCCACCCTCACTTGTCCAGAGTGTGGCCATAAAGAAACAGAAACAATGCCCACAGATTCTTGCCAATGGTTCTATGAGTGCAAGGGTTGCGGTGTATTACTCAAGCCAAAGAAGAGCGACTGTTGTGTTTTCTGTTCTTACGGTTCTGTTCCATGCCCACCTGTTCAGCAAGGGGCAGGCAGTTGCTGCTCGTCGTAGCAAAAGCGCATAACAAAAAAATGTTGATGGATGGCAACTGCTACGCTCCTTTGTCGCTTCTCAGTTACCGCCACAAATTTAAGCGTTACCCTCCTCCTCAAGCTTAAAACCAACTACTGACAGCCTTATCCAGTGCTTTGCTACACGTTTTTAATTGTGCGTTATAGGTTTCGGCCTGCCTTTGTACTTTAGTGGCGACGCGAAGCAGCTGCGGTTTTTTGTTGAACGAGCCCCTTGAGTAGCCTCCCCAGCCTTCGTGGTAGGCCAGGTACTGCTTGTAAGGGTCCCATTTAGAGATGCCGAGTTTTTGTTGGGATATGTGGGTGTACCAACCGACAAAATTAATGGCGTCACCAAAATCATCTCTGTCGTGCCCCCAGTTGCCGGTGGCTTTTTGGTACTCGCTCCAGACGGGATTTTGGGCTTGGGCATAGCCGTAGGCAGTGGATCTTCTTGGCAGCGGGATAAATAAAAATGTTGGTCTGTCTGGTTTTGCTTTCGCGCGAAACGTCGATTCTTGTTTGATGATGGCCATCATGATGCCAATGGGGGTGCCCCAGCGTTTATTGGCTGTTTTAGCGTCTTCGTACCAATCGGTTTCTCCTCGAAAGATGTTACAAATATCGGTCACTTGGCTGGGCTGGTAGGTAGAGCAACCACTGAGCGTCAACAGGAGGAGTATTGATAGGCGGCAAATTGTCGGCATGTTTTTTTCCACCGGAAACTTTTAATAAGAAATAAGTAGGCTCAGGTACAGCTTTCGCAGGTAGGGAGACTGTAACGAAAAGTTGGGTTTGATCCTACCCTGTCAGTTCTTCAATTTGGGCAACCAGGCTCACGGAACATTTCCTATACTCTACGAGTAGTTGGTTTTCATTGTTGAACTCATCTTTACAAGGAGGCAGTTCACCATGAATTGTCTGACCGGAGATGCAATTGTTATAAAACGGGGATTTCTTCCGTTGCCTGATCCGCTGGCCAAGTTTGAAGCGGGGTCGCCCTATGAGCTGTTGGATGAGTGGGGCGATGCACTGCCAGGCTGGTTGGAGGACAAGGAATTTCGGACTGCTGCCCGTGAATTGAAGATCCCTGTCTGGCAGGGTGGTATGACTGTCGAGAACTTGCCTCAGTTGCGGCTCTACTATATGCGGCTGGGTTTTTTGGCGTCCGGTTATATCAACCAGGTGGGCGAGGAGGCTACACATAGTCTCCCGCAAAATATTGCCGAACCCCTCTGCCATGTTTGCCAGCTTCTAGGTCGTCCTCCGATTCTCAGCTATGACGGCTACGCGCTGTATAATTGGCGCAGGTTAAAGCCATCTGGCCCCATTGCACTAGGTAATATTGATACCATTCAGAATTTTGTGAACCTCTATGATGAGCATTGGTTCATTCTCGTTCACGTGGAAATAGAGGCGCTGGCAAGCAAGATTTTCTCAGCGATTCTGGGGTTGTTCGAGGCCGATGGCTTTGAAGATCGGGGTAAGGTCGATCGGGCCGTCAGGTCGATAACCCGTGTTGTTCAACGACAAACAGCGGTTTTGCAGCGAATTCCAGAAAAAATGTCGCCCGATCTTTATTTCAGGACATTCCGTCCCTACATTCGTTTTTTTGAGAATGTTGTGTATGAGGGTGTCGATCAGGGGCCGGTCAATTTTCGCGGTGAGACGGGAGCACAGAGCAGTATCATGCCCTGCCTGGTAGCTTTTTTTAAAATCCCCCATCAACCCACAGCGCTCACTAACCATTTGGCGGATATGCGCCAGTACATGCCACGGGAGCACCGCGAGCTGATAGCACGCATTGCGGCAATGCCGTCAGTGCGTGCGGTGGCGAGTCGAGATACTTTTAATGCGGCTATGGAAGCCATCGCTCAATTCAGAGAGGTGCATTTTGGCTGGGCCAAACAGTATATTGATGAACGGGTAGCCGATCCCCGTGGTACCGGCGGTACACCCTATATGATGTGGTTGAATCAGCTTATCAGGGAAACGCGAGATCACTGTAAATAAGTGGCTTTGTTTGAACCGTATCGTTCCGGTTGTGTGCCGTTTCCTCCTGCATGACTCAATTGCTCGGTTTATCCGTTGTTTGGGGCCGTTATCACCGGGTTTGGGGTAGTAATCAGGGTACGCTTTGATAAGATGCCCCACTTTTTCACCGGGAAATCTCCATGTTTAGTCTGATTGTCAGCAAAGAGTCCAATGTAAAGAACGACCTGCTCTCTGGGCTGACGGTGGCGTTGGCATTAGTGCCAGAAGCAGTAGCCTTTGCCTTTGTGGCGGGGGTGGCTCCGATGGTCGGGCTATACGCGGCCTTTATGATGGGTTTGGTGGCGGCGGTATTTGGCGGGCGCCCCGGTATGATTTCTGGTGCCACTGGTGCTATGGCGGTGGTGGTCGTCGCCCTGGTAGCGAACCATGGCGTTCAATATCTCTTTGCCGCAGTGTTGCTGGCGGGGGTGATTCAAATTCTCGCTGGGGTGTTCCATCTGGGTAAATTTATCCGACTGGTGCCCTATCCGGTGATGCTGGGGTTTGTAAACGGTCTGGCCATTGTGATCTTTTTGGCTCAACTGGGGCAGTTCAAAGTACCCGGCGCCTCGGGCACGCTCACATGGATGCAAGGTAGCTCGCTGTACCTGATGCTGGTGCTGGTGGCACTGACCATGGCGATTATTCACTTTTTACCTCGCCTGACCAAAGCTGTACCGGCATCGCTGGTGGCTATTGTCGTGGTGACGTTGTTGGTTCATGGCTTCGATCTGGAAACCCGAACAGTAATCGATTTTGTTCGCAGTATGTTGCCAGAGGCTGAGCGGGCTACGGCGAGCCTGGAAGGTACCCTGCCGAGTTTTGCTATCCCCATGGTGCCGTTTACGCTGGAGACACTGGAAATTGTCGGCCCCTATGCGGTTATTTTGGCGCTGGTTGGTTTGATTGAATCGCTGCTGACCCTGTCGTTAATCGATGATCTTACAAATACTCGTGGCCGGGGTAACCGAGAGTGTATCGGCCAGGGCCTGGGTAATACGATTAATGGCTTTTTTGGCGGCATGGGTGGCTGCGCCATGATTGGTCAGAGCATGATCAATATTAATTCCGGTGGCCGAGGCCGGTTGTCTGGTATTACCGCAGCCTTGGTATTGTTGAGTTGCATTCTGTTTGTGGCGAACCTGATTGAGATGATTCCGCTGGCTGCACTGGTCGGTGTGATGTTTATGGTGGTACTGGGTACCTTTGAATGGGCCTCATTCCGCATCTTCCGTGCCATGCAGAAAAGTGATGCGTTTATTTCCATACTGGTGGCGCTGGTCACAGTCTTTACCGACTTGGCGATAGCTGTGATTGTGGGGGTGATTGTCTCTGCACTGGTGTTTGCCTGGCAGCATGCCAAACATATTTCTGTCTCCACCTATGTGGATGATGATGGCTGGAAGGTCTACGAACTGGAGGGGCCAATTTTCTTCGGTTCTATCAGTAACTTTAAAGAGTTGTTCACTCCCGAAAATGACCCCGATGATGTGGTGATTGAGTTTAAAAAGGCCCGGGTATCCGACTCATCTGCCATCGAAGCACTGCATGCCTTGGCATATAAATATGAGAAGCAGGGTAAAAAGCTACATCTTCGTCACCTAAGTCAGGACTGCTGGCGTTTACTGGAAGATGCTGCCCGCTATGTTGAAATCAATATTAATGAAGACCCGCGCTATAAAGTGGCATCCGATGCCTTTGATGATTAGTGGTGGGGTCGTCTAGTCCGGCATTAGTGTGTGGTGATTGCTCTCAATTACCCCCGCTATTTAGTTTTTTCTCCAATGATTTTACGAGTCAGAGCGCGCGCCAGATGGCGTGCTTTAGCGGTGCGGTCGAAGCGTTTGAACCTGGTTTTAAAGGCACCGTCCATAAACGCAGTATGTTTGCTGTAGTCGATATGTACATCCACAATCACTGGTTTATTCTCTGCTGCCAGATTAAACGCAATATCCAGAGATGGCTGTAACTGGCTGTCATCTTCTATGGCCACATACTCGCAGCCAACTGCGTGTGAAAAAGCGATCCAATCCGCTTCGCCTAGCTTCGTGCATGTCTTCCGCTTGTAGGGAATTTCCTGAGCTTGGGCGATCTGGGCGAGCTCTCCATCATCAAACAGAAAATAGATAACCCCGAGGTCGTACTTGTTGGCAGTGAGTGCCTCCATACCGGTCATCATCATGGCGCCATCGCCCACGATTCCCACTACAAGCTTGTTAGGGTGCGTTAATTTCAGAGCGTTAACAGCGGGTACACAATAGCCCATGGCATTGAAATCGGTGGGTGAAATAAATCCGCCAACCTGATGTATGGGTAATAACTCGGCAGAAAGGTAGGTGTGGTTCCCATCGTCGCAAACGACCAGCGCATCGTCGGGTAAGCGTTTTCTCAGGGCGCGAAAGAAATTAGCCGGATTGACCCGATCGGTTTTATGTTTGCGCCACAATGCTTGATAGCTGCTTTTATCTGAGGCAATACGTTGAGCGAGATGAGAGCTATTTCTTGGCATTGGTAACGATTTAACCAGGCGTTCCAGCAGGGCTTTTGCTATTTCGCTAGCATCCCCCTCAATACTGAGTGCCGCCGGATAATTGGCGTTGAATACATCGGGGTTGATGTCGATGTGGATCAGGTTTGCAGGCACTTCCATGCCAAAATTTCCCGTGGGGATTTCGGAAAAACGGGTGGCAATGGCCAGTAGGCAGTCACAGTTTTCAAAGGCATGTTGAGCCGCCGGTACTGACGATGGGCCAAAGCCCATACCGACATGAAGCGGGTGGTTGCCGGGAAAAACGCTCAGTCCTTGCAGCGTGGTGGCCACCGGTGCCCCCAATTGCATGGCAAGGAGTTGGAGAATTTCACTGGCTGCCTTTGCGCCCCAGCCAATAAAAATTCCCGGATTCTTCGCTGTTGTCAGTAGTTTTACCGCATCCTCAATAGCTTGCATATCAACGGGTAGGGTTGCTGGTTGAGCATTAAATGAGGGTAGCGCTCCGATCTCTTCGTTGGTGGTCTGCAAATTAATGGGAAGCTCAATAAATACCGGGCCCGGTTCGCCCTCTATTGCAGTGCGATAGGCTTCGAAAATGGTGGGTACGATATCGCCATGGCCCTCAATCAAATAGGTGGCTTTGGTAATAGGTGCCAGCAGAGCATGGTGATCAATGTCCTGTAGTTGAAAGTGATACCCTGAGTTGCGGTCAACTCCGCCGCTGATGATGAGCAGCGGTATGCCGTCCAAATAAGCTTCGCCAATACCGCTGGCAGCATGGGTAATGCCAGCACCTGGAACAATGACAAGGGTGCCTATGGTTTGCGTCGTGCGGCTTACGGCATCGGCCATAAACGCCGCTGAGACCTCGTGGGTCACCAGGCAAGGTGTTATCTGTTCTGACTGGTCCAGCTCATCATAGATTGGCGTGTTGTGTAATCCAGGAATACCAAAGGTGTGGGTCACACCAATGTTTTCTAATGCGTAGCGTGTGAGCCATGCCCCGGTTTTTTTCACTTGGTTTCCTCAGGGTTTTGTTACAAGTATTTGCTTTGCAGCATAACGACAGACAGTCCCAATGCTATTGACTGAGCATCACGACGTCAACGCAAACAAAATGTCAGTGGCACACAAAGCAGAAACGCCGTGAGTACGACGTTTCTGATGGGGGGTGATGGAGTGTTGTGTGAACGCTGATCTGATGCTATGAAACCGTGCCCGTAGTGCGAACCCGTTTTGCCCCTTTGATAACGGGTGCACGCTTTGCAGCCCTGTGATGTTCAATACGACCATCGATGACATTTTTCAGGGCAATCAGCATGCCAGCGACAAGGAATGCCCCGGGTGGAAGTACTGCGATGAGGAAGCCGTAACCTTCACCGAAAAAATGTATGGTCCAGTTTTCTGCCATAGGGCCAAATAGCAGGTGCATATTGTCAAACAGTGTCCCGCTGCCGAGTATTTCTCGAATGGTACCGATCACCAATAGCACCAGGCCAAAACCGGTACCCATCATCAGGCCATCCATTGCCGACGCGCCAACCTTGTTTTTGCTGGCAAACGCTTCTGCTCGACCAAGAATCGTGCAGTTGGTAACGATCAGGGGAATAAAAATACCCAGAATCAGATAGAGTTCGTAGGTGAAGGCCTTCATCAGTAATTCTGTGCAGGTGGTAAAGGTAGCGATAATCATGACAAAGGCGGGAATTTTGACAGCATCGGAAACTCGTTTGCGAATCAGCGATACCGCTATGTTTGAGCCGGTCAGAACCAGCATGGTTGCCAGGCCTAAGCCCAATGCATTAACGACAGACCCGGTGACCGCGAGTAGCGGACAGAGTCCCAGTAGTTGCACCAGTGCAGCATTATTGCTCCACAAGCCATTTTTGGTGATTTCGCGATAGGTGATATCAGCCATTGTTGGGAACCTCCACAGGGCGTTGTTTCGACGGCGCTGTTGCTTCTTCTGACGGGGACTCTTGATCAGAAGGCGTGTGTTGCTTGTGTGGCGTTACTTGCTGAGGCGTCGTTTGTTGCAGCGCTGCCTTGAGTAATCTCGCCTTGTCTTCATTGAAGTATTGCAGTGTTTTATACACCTGCTGCACGACTGCCCGGGGTGTAATCGTTGCGCCGGTAAACTGGTCAAAGGCACCTTTGTCTTTTTTAACTTTCCATTTTTCTGGTTTGGGGTTTGTCAGAGACTTGCCATTGAAGCCGAAAATCCAGTCGTTCTTTTTTGTGTCTATCTTGTCGCCTAGTCCGGGCGTTTCACTGTGGGCAATGGCCCTGACGCCAGCCAGGGTGCCATCTATATTAATGCCAATAATCATTTGGATGTCGCCGTTGTAGCCATCCGGAGCAACTGCCGGGATGATGACCGCCACCAATTCATTATCATTTCTGGCGATATTAATTTGGCCATTTTTAATGCCAAGAGTAGGCCAGTATGCTTTGGGGATGTCCAGCGTATCCACTAATAAGTCATTGTCGTGTCGATCGAGAGGAACAATTTCCAATAGCGCACGTTTGGCAACCTCACGTTTGGCTTCCTCGATACGCTCCTTAGTACCCAAGTGCGTGCCCGCCAATAGGGCGGCAGTAACCAGGGCAAATAGGCCGAGTGCAATACTGTTAAAGCGAATGGATTTACCCAGTTGCATCATCTAATCCTTTGTATCCGCCGCTTTTTCTGTGGCCTTGCGCGGTTTCTTATGGCCATAAGTGCGAGGTAGCGTGTAATTGTCGATCAGTGGTGCCGCAAAATTCATCAGCAGCACGGCAAAGGCTACGGCGTCAGGATAGCTGCCCCAGCTTCGGATAATAAAAACCAGTACCCCAACTAATGCACCGTAAATCATCCGCCCCCGATTACTGGTGGCCGAGGTGACGGGGTCGGTAACAATAAAGAATGCACCGAGCATCGTGGCCCCACTAAGGAGGTGCAGTACTGGAGAACCGTGACTGACGGAGCTGCCACCATCGTAAAATAAGGCCGAACACAAGGTCAGAGCGACGAGCATGGAAATGGGTGCATGCCAGGTAAAGACCTTGCGATACAGGAGAAAGCAGCCGCCAGCCAAAAAGCCTAAATTAACCCACTCCCAACCCACGCCGGCCCAGTCTGCCTGACTGTACAGCGGGTCACTTTTATAGAGTTGTTCTACCAATAAGCCGGTGTTGTGTTTGAAGGTGTCTAATGGTGTTGCCGCGGTGAAAGCATCAACGCTCTCATTAAAGAATGGCAATACCATTTGCAGTGACTGCCAGAGTCCGGGTGCCTCAGCCCCTTCGGGATAGAGGGGTATTGGAGCGGGCCATGAAGTCATTTGTACGGGAAATGATATCAGTAGTACCACATATCCGACCATGGCCGGGTTGAAGGGGTTGTAGCCGAGTCCACCGTACAGTTGTTTGACTATGATGATAGCAAAACCTGTACCGACCAAGGCAAGCCACCAGGGCGCCAAGGGTGGTAGTGCCAGTCCCAACAGCACAGCAGTAACCAGGGCGCTGTAATCTCGCAGGTAAAACATCACCGGGCGCTTGCGAAGATGCATGATCGCCGCTTCGCAACTGATGGCTACAATGCTGGCAATGACAATGTTGATCAGGGTGCCCCAGCCAAAGAAAGCGGTGAGTGCAACCATGCCGGGAATGGTGGCCAGCAGTACTAACTGCATAACGTTGGCAGTATTCTGTGTGGTGTGCGCGTGGGGAGATGTCAGTTTTAGCAAGGCCATGGGCGGTATCCGTTATTGCGTTTTTTCTGCCAGCTGTGCTTCAGCGGCAGTGAGTTTGGCTTGCAGTTTTTCTACGCCAGCGCGGAATGCATCAATGTGTTCTGAGCCTTCAGCTTCGGCAGCCGTTAGTTTTGTCTGTGCTTTTTTTAGTCGATTCTGTAAGGATTCAATGGAAGCTTTTAGCTTGTCCTCCTCGGACATGCTCTCCTGAGCCGCAGCTTTAGCTTGCGCTCGAGCAATGGCGGCACTGGCTGCATCCTCGGTTTCCGGCTTAGTGTTGGGTTGATCTGTTGTAGCGGGTGTTTCAGCCAGTTGTTGCTCAGCGTCTTTCAGCTTGGCCTGTTGTTTAGTCAAGCCATTTTGCAGGGCAGTTTGCAGCGATTCATCATCCGCTGCGACGAGTTTTTCCTCGGTGACGGCAATGCGTTCTTTTAGCGTGGCAATTTTCTTTTCCAGCGCCTCTCGTGGGCTGGCTTGAATCTTGTTCATGACAGCGTTTGCCGCATCCACGATTGCAGCTTTAGGCGCGTTATCCGGGGATGTGCCCAGGGAGACCAGCTTTTCCTTGGCATTTTGTAGGCGTAGGCGAGCATCTTCCAAGGCCGCCCTAGCTTGTTCCCGTTGCGTGTCGGTGGCATCTTGTTCCAAGCCGTCAAGCCGTTGCTGTGCGGCGCTCACATGACTTTCTGCCCTGACGATGCCTCGTTCCAATTTGGCCCGCTGTTCTTCGGGCGACGCCTTTTTCGCTGCGGCACGAGCCATGGCCGCTTTGATAATATCATCGGCACCGTTTGTTTCAGTGCCAGCGTCGCTGGGCGATGCCTCCTGATTAGCTTTCTTGGCTCTGGCGAGTTCTGCTGCCCGCTTGCGCGCTTCGCGCTTGGCCGCTTTCTCTGCCTCTTCTTTTGCTTTGCGAGCTTGATTAAATTCGAATCGTTCTCTGGCTCTGTCCGAATTGATTTTTTCCTGAGCCAGTTTTCGCATCTCACCTTTAGCTGCTCGGTAGTATTGCACCAGTGGAATATTGCTGGGACAGACGTAGGAGCAGGCACCGCATTCTATACAGTCGAATAGATTGTGAGCTTCGAGTTTTTCATAATTGTGTGACTGTGCATGCCAGAATAACTGTTGTGGAAGCAGGCTGGCAGGGCAGGCCTCTGCACACATCCCACAGCGAATACAGGGTTGTGCGGGTGGCGGAGTGGGTAGCTCTTCTGCTGTTGGGGCCAGAATACAGTTGGTGGTTTTAATGACCGGGACGCTGAGTTCTTCCAGAGTAAACCCCATCATCGGGCCACCCATGACCAGTCGTGGGCACTGGCTCTGATCGAAGCCGTTGTTTTGTAGCAAATGGCTTATCGGTGTGCCAATCAGTACCTGATAGTTCCTGTTGGTTGCACAAGCCTTGCCCGTGACGGTGGTCACCCGAGATATCAGTGGTTCGCCATGCTGAACGGCTCGTTGAATGGCGTAGGTAGTACCAATATTCTGACAGACGATGCCTATATCTGCGGGGAGCCCTCCGTGGGGAACCTCTTGTCCCGTCAGAATTTGGATGAGTTGTTTTTCTCCCCCGGATGGGTACCGGGTGGGGAACTCCACTAAGGTGATATTGGTGTCCTTCAGGTAGGGTTCCAGCGCTTCAAATGCTTCCGGTTTGTTGTCTTCAATACCGATAAGAATTTCATCGGGTTCACCAAGAATGAAGGACAGTATTTTGATGCCGTCAACGATATCCTGAGGATGTTCTCGCATCAGCATGTCATCGGCAGTGATATAGGGTTCGCACTCGGTGGCATTGATAATCAGTGTTGAAATCGGTTGCCTGGTCCCCAGTTTCACCGCTGAGGGAAAGCCTGCGCCACCCAAGCCGACAATGCCCGACTGTCTGATGATATTCAGAAGCTCTTCGGGGGTTTTTTCCCGGTAATTTTCAATGCCGTGGTGTTCTATCCACTGCTCTTCATGGTCTGGCTCGAGGGTGATACAGCGAGCGGCCATGCCCGATGGGTGCGGAATAGGGTGGTCGCTAATCTGCGTGATAACCCCGGATGTCGGCGCGTGAATGCCAGCGCTAACAAAACCTTTGGGCTCGGCCAGCACCTGTCCTTTCAGGACTCGGTCGCCTTCAGCAACGAGCAGTTTTGGCGGCGCACCAATGTGCTGATTGAGGGGGATCGTCAGTCTGTCGGGTAATGGCAGGCTGCCAATACTGGATTGCACCGACTGATGTTTGTTTTCTGCGAGGTGGACGCCACCGGTTAGACTCCAGATCTTTCTCATGCGGCATCAACTCCGTCGTGCTGCCCCGGTTTGTCGGTGGCAATAATCGAGTCGGCGCGTAACGCTTTAATCTGATCTTCAGTGGAGGCCGGCATATCCCATTTCCAATCGGCAAGGCCCTTGGCCACGGGCAGCATATCAATACAGTCTACCGGGCAAGGCTCTACGCAAAGATCGCAGCCAGTACATTCACTGATGATGACAGTGTGCATTTGTTTGGCGGCACCCAGTATGGCGTCCACTGGACAGGCTTGAATACATTTTGTGCAGCCAATACATTCGTCTTCTCGTATGTAGGCAACCGTTTTGGTTTCGCTCTCGACACCATGTTCTTCATCCAGAGTGGGCGCTTCCACATCGAGCAGGTCGGCAATAGCATTGATGGTTGTTTGGCCACCGGGAGGACACTTGTTGATGGTGTCACCATTGGCAATGGCTTCGGCATAGGGCCGGCAGCCGGGGTAGCCACATTGTCCACACTGGGTTTGCGGAAGCAGGCGGTCGATCTGCTCGACAATAGGGTCGCCTTCCACCTTGAATTTAATGGCGGCGTAGCCGAGTACAGCGCCGAATATTAAGGCGAGTCCGACTAATGCAGTTAGTGCGGCGAGCAATGGGTTTTGGGCAATGATGTCGTACACGTTGTCGCAGTCCCTATACCAGTCCGCTAAAGCCCATAAAGGCTAATGACATTAATCCAGCGGTAATCATACCAATAGCGGCACCTTTAAAGGGCGCGGGAACATCGGCAACGGCTAACCGCTCACGCATGGCGGCGAACAAGGTCAGTACCAGAGAGAAGCCTAACGCAGCACCGAACCCGTATAAAGTCGATTCCAGCAGGGTGTGAGCCTTGGCGGTATTTTGCAGCGCAACACCCAACACCGCACAGTTGGTGGTGATCAATGGTAAAAATACACCCAGGACTCGATAGAGTAGCGGGCTACTTTTTTCAATAAACATTTTGGTGAATTGCACCACGACGGCAATCACCAGAATAAAGGAGATCGTCTTCAGGTATTCGAGATTCAGGGGGATCAAAATCCAGGAATTGACCATGTAGCTGGACATGGCTGCCAGCGTTAATACAAATGTGGTGGCCCCAGCCATACCGATAGCCGTCTCCAGCTTACTGGAAACACCCATAAACGGGCACAGCCCCAGAAACTGGACTAGAACAAAGTTGTTCACCAGTATGGTGCTAATTAAAATAACGGCGAATTCTTGCATGGTCTTATCTCAATAGGCTCGACATTATAGCGGTATGTGAATTTTGCTAATAAGTATAAAACATTAATTTCTTAGTATATTTCGCCATAAGGCATAGCCGTAAGCCATATAGCCGGGGTATTTGTTAGACAATTCTCTGTCCTGGTTCAGCGCCACTATCGGGCGATAGTAGATAAATGCCTTTTTTATTGCCCGCTGCGAGAACCATGCCTTCAGATAGACCAAAACGCATTTTTCTCGGCGCAAGGTTCGCGACCAGCACGGTCAATCGGCCTTCCAGGTCTTCCGGTTGGTAGGAAGATTTGATGCCCGAAAATACATTGCGGGTTTCACCGCCGATATCCAGTGTCAGTTGCAGTAGCTTGTCGGCGCCCTCCACATGTTGGGCTTTCGTAATCAAGGCGACCCTCAGATCAACCTTTATGAAATCATCAAAATTAATTTCGGCTGCCAATGGTTCGTCTGTCAGTGGGCTGGAGGATACAACAGGCTGTGCCGTTGCGGCCGTCAGAATTTCTTTGCTTGCTTCCAGCATGGCGTCCACCTTGTCTTGTTCAACACGCTGCATCAGGGGCTTGAACTTGTTTATTTTATGGCCAGTGAGTGGTTGTAGCTCACCTTCCCAGCTGAGGCTGTCGTTGAGGAAAGTCTCGGCTTCTGTCGCCATGGCGGGCAGCACTGGTTTCAGGTATATCATCAGTGCCCTGAACAGGTTGATTCCCAGGGAACAGATGTCTAACACGTCTTGTTCGCGCCCGTCCTCTTTGCTCAGCTTCCAGGGTTCCTTTGCTGCAATGTATTCATTGGCGGCATCGGCCAAGGCCATAATTTCACGAATGGCCTTGCCAAACTCACGATTTTCATAGTGATTGGCAATGCTGTCTGCGGCACCCGCTGATTGCTGCCATAGTGCGTCGTCTGCAATGGCGGTAGAAAGTACCCCGTCATTACCTTTGGTGATAAATTTTGCACAGCGGCTGGCAATATTAACTACTTTGCCCACAAGGTCGCTGTTCACTCGTTGAATGAAATCATCCAGGTTCAAATCGAGATCGTCTACGCCGGAGGAGAGCTTGGCTGCAAAATAGTAGCGCAAGTATTCCGGGTTGAGATTATCCAGATAGCTGCGGGCGTTGATAAATGTACCCCGAGATTTTGACATTTTTTTGCCATTGACCGTCAGGAAGCCGTGCACGCAAACTCGTGTGGGTGTTCTGAACTTGGCGCTGGTCAGCATGGCGGGCCAGAACAAGGCATGGAAATTAACAATGTCCTTGCCGATAAAATGATAGAGCTCGGCTTCAGAGCTTTGCCCCCAGAATTCATCGAAGCTCAGCCCTTCTTTTGCACACAAGTTTTTAAAGCTGGCCATATAGCCAATAGGTGCATCTAGCCAAACGTAAAAGTATTTGCCCGGTGCGTTGGGGATTTCAAAACCAAAATAGGGTGCGTCACGGCTGATATCCCACTCGTGTAGTCCGCTGTCCAGCCACTCCCCAAGCTTGTTGGCGACTTCTTCTTGTACGTGACCGGCCCGGGTCCACTCTTTCAGGAAGTCAGAAAACTCGGGTAGTTTAAAGAAGTAGTGCTTGGAGTCTTTCTCTATCGGTGTGGCACCAGAAACAGCAGAGACAGGATTAATTAAATCAGTTGGTGAATATGTGGCGCCGCAGGCCTCGCAGTTATCACCGTACTGGTCATCAGTTTTACATTTTGGGCAGGTGCCTTTGATATAGCGGTCTGCCAGAAACAGGTTTTTCTCTGGGTCAAAGGCCTGAGTGATTTCACGAGTAGCGATATGATTATTTTCATACAGGCGGTTGTAGATAAGTGAAGACAGCTCACGGTTCTCTTCAGAGTGAGTTGAGTGGTAGTTGTCAAACTCAATGAAAAAGTCGTCAAAGTCTTTTTGGTGCTCAGCTTTTACCTGGCTAATAAGTTCCTCGGGAGAAATGCCTAGCTGCTCGGCCTTCAACATAATCGCCGTACCATGAGCATCATCGGCACAGACGTAGTAACATTCGTGGCCACGCATTTTCTGGAATCGAGCCCAAATATCGGTTTGGATATATTCCACCAGATGGCCAAGATGGATAGATCCATTGGCATAGGGTAGTGCGCTGGTAACAAGAATTTTTCGACGTTCGGTCATGCGTTCTGTCATGTTGGTAGACTGCTGTGATTCGGAGTTTGTAATGGGGCGCCACCTTTGTGTGGGACGCAACTGTAAAAGGGCGCAACTATAACGGTTTTCCCTTGAATTTTCATTAGTTAGTAAGAGGACGAGTAATGGCCGATGCACCAGTTCAGGATGGTTTGAGAGACGTTAAACATATTATTGCCGTAGCATCGGGTAAGGGCGGGGTTGGTAAATCAACGACATCCGTTAATCTGGCTCTGGCACTGGTTGCCAAGGGAGCCAGGGTGGGTGTTGTGGATGCGGACATTTATGGCCCCAGCCTGCCCCTGATGTTGGGCGTTCCTGAGGGAACTCGTCCAGAGGTGATTGACGGGAAGCTCTTTGTTCCGGTGGAGGCTCAAGGGCTTAAGACTATGTCGATGGGTTACCTTGTTACAGAGCAGACACCGATGGTCTGGCGTGGGCCAATGGCCAGTGGTGCCCTGTTGCAAATTCTGACCCAGACCGATTGGGGAGAACTTGATTATTTGATCGTCGATATGCCGCCGGGCACGGGGGATATCCAGCTGACGCTGGCGCAGCAGGCACAGCTTGCCGGCGCAGTGATCGTCACGACACCGCAGGATATTGCGCTGCTGGATGCAAGAAAAGCCATAGAGATGTTCCATAAAGTAAAAATCCCGGTGCTGGGTATTGTGGAAAATATGGCGGTTCACCACTGCAGCCAATGCGGACACGAAGAGCATATCTTCGGAGAAGGTGGTGGTCAGAAGGTGGCATTGGAATATCAGACGAACGTGCTCGGGGCTTTGCCTCTATCCTTGGCTATTCGTGAGCAAACCGATGCGGGTACGCCCACGGTAGTTGCCGAGCCTCAGGGGGTGGCGGCAATCACCTATGGCAAGATTGCCTGTGAGATCATAGATCTGTTGGCGGATAAGGGGTCTCCCAGTGGACCGGAGGTTATTATTGAATAGCGTCTGTTGATTGGAGGTTTAGGATAGTTGTCGTCACTTGGTCGTAATAGGCTGGGTTCCCCAGAGTCTCAATAATTGGTTGATGCCTGTAGTGCGGAGGTCCAACCGGTCGACCCATCTTTTGGGTTGTTAGCGGCCTCTGGTGATTGAACATCGCTCTCTAGTAGTTGGTCGTCATCCTCAAAGATAGGGTTTTTGGCGCTACTAGGGAGTTCCTCTGTTCTCGCTTGAGTTTTCCAAATTATTTCAGTTATTTCCCTTATGCTTTCAATAATGGGTTTGGCCTCTGGCCCAAGTTTTCCGAGCACAACGCCTGCGTCTCCGATTAGGCCCCAGAATCCATCTAGGTTCGAAAATGTTTTGTGAAATTTCGATTGAATGCCTTCCAGTTTTTCTAGAAGTCGATGTTTATATTTTTTATCAATCTTTCGATTCTCCACAATGCTTTCGTGAAGCTTGTTAATCAATGATCGTATTCTGTTGAAATCGCCTTTGGTGAATTCATAGGAAAATGCTTTCTTTAGCACCGACTGATACTGATTTGTAATGGTGTTTATCCGTTGTTTTATGACATTTTCATTACTTTTGGTATTAAAGTGAGCTTTTACTCCGGTAATCCAGTCTTTTAATGAGGGGCAATTGTGATCAATGCTCTCTGTTGCTTCTGGGCAATCTTTATGGAATTCCAGGCCATAAGTGTCCAATATCAATTGTATGAAGGTGGCACCCTCCCAGAGAATGTCGTGCTCCTTGTCAGTCCATGATTTACCATTATCCAGCGCGCTAATGGTTTGCAGGATAATCTCACTGGCTTTAATGATACTTGCGACAGGGTTGTCATTTACTGCTGTTATAAAATCTTCATCAAAAAACATTACTAACTACCCCTTGGGGAGATCTAAAAAGCACGCAGCTTGCGTAATTATGGTTTTGGCATGGCAAAAAAAGAGAACAGGGCTGCAACCACTCGCTCACTTGTTATCGTCCAGGCCGATTTTATATAAGATCGGCTGGTTCACTGGCAAACTTAAGAGCTCTTATCTATTTTTGTCTTCCTCCCCTTTGGCTCTATTTTTCCCGTCCAACCATTTCAGCATTAAACGGTTGTTGGCATTTTTCTAGGGATCGGAATTCTCTGTTGTGTGGCTCAGTGAATAGCGTGGCTTAGATGTGTCAAAGGGTGCTTTGATCAGCTTGGTCAAAAAGGTATGATGGCCGACTTTTAGTGCCAAATAGTTTTGGTGAGTCAGTCATTATGAGTAGGTGCTTATGAGTATTAAATCCGATAAATGGATCACCCGTATGTCTCGGGAACAGGGTATGATCGAGCCGTTTCAGGGTAGACAGGTGCGTCAGCCAGACCCCAATGGCGAGAAGGTGATTTCCTACGGTGTTTCAAGTTACGGTTACGATGTTCGTTGCGCTGACGAGTTCAAGATCTTCACCAATATTCACTCCAAGACAGTCGATCCGAAACATTTTGATAACGATGCCTTTATTGATGTGAAGGGTGAGCACTGCGTTATTCCTCCTAACTCCTTTGCTTTGGCTCGTACCATTGAGTACTTTCGTATCCCACGTAACGTGTTGACGGTGTGTTTGGGTAAATCTACCTATGCCCGCTGCGGTATTATCGTGAATGTCACCCCGCTGGAACCAGAATGGGAAGGACACGTAACACTGGAATTTTCAAATACCACTAGCCTGCCGGCAAAAATTTATGCCAACGAAGGTGTTGCCCAGATGCTGTTTTTTGAGTCTGACGAGGTCTGTGAAGTTTCTTATGCCGATCGCGGTGGTAAGTACCAGGGTCAAACTGGCGTTACACTGCCAAAAGCTTGATCAAAGGCTTCTCTTAGGCACCATGCCTATGGCAGGTATGGTGTTTCTGTCGACGACGATTCATTAATTGCCATATACCCATGGTGTACGCGTAAGTGCCACGGACAGAATATAGCCAAACGTGGCTACTGACAGCAGGCTAAATAAAAGACGTACACCTGCAGTTTTTCCCCGTTTGATAGCAATTGTTCCGGTAACGATGTAGACGAGTAATGCTATAAATTTAGCCGTTAGCCAGCTATCTACAAAAGGATACTGGTGGCTGATAATCATCATGTAAATGGCACAGCTAAGCAGCAGGGTATCGTTGATGTGGGGGGCGATTTTGACCCATTTTTGTTGTAGTTTTGGCGATTCAGTGACCGACCAGATACTGCGAATGATGAAAAGACTAATGCTAATGACAGCAAAGCTTACATGCGCATTTTTGATAATAAGGTACATGTTATTGCGCTTCCATTAGGGTGGTTTTGGTGGGCTGGCATCTGGTTTTTTGCCCGCGCCTGTTACTCTCCGGGGTCGCCAGCTCCAAGTAATGCATTCCGGAGCTCTCGAGCTTTACGCTGGAGACTGCGGGTATTGTCTGGCCCCATTCTCAGTAATTGTTTCTGAATAGGGGGAAGCGCTTCCAATTGCTTGTCGGCATATTTGTACTGCACTGATTCTTGAGTTAATGCCACCGGTGTCTTTGGGATGGGGGTCGCTAATACCTGATCCAGTGCCGCGATAATGGCGTTATCTAAATCCTCCGGTGGATAGCCTAGCTCTTCATAGGCTTGTTCAAGCAGTGGGCGGAATAGATGAAAGAAATCAATCAGCTGGTTGCTATCGACACTTTCGATGACGTTTTTTAGATAGTTGTAGCGCTGGTAGTTATTTGGGTCTATCCAGAGGTGTTCACTTTCTTTTCTCGCCAGAAATTTACTTTTTGGGGCGGGCACGTTGAGCATTTTAGGTAATAAAATACCGCGGGAAAGCCCATCGATTAAAGTAATGCTGCGTCGGATGATATGGTCAGCGTGAAACCATTGAGATAATTTGCCATCCGGTGTCAGTGAATTGAGTTTTTTTCTGGCGCTTTCATCACTTTCATCCAATGTGGGTAAGATGAGTGATGGCTCGGCTGGTACTGGTTGTTGTGGAATATCTTCAGTGATGACTGAAGTGGCTGCCGACGGTGGGTTGACGACGGGGGCGGATTCTTCAAGCGTCAATGTTTCAGGCTGCATCTTTGTGGACTTGGGCGGGGTTGATGTCGGCATTAGTAGGAAGTAACCCAGTCCGCCCAGAATACAGAGCATAATCACCAAAAGGATCCATTTATTACCCGAACCTGTTGAGGTAGACCGCTCTGGGCGCTCATCTGGTGAGATTTGCATGATTCAGCTCCGTATTGGGTGTTGTGTTTATCGCTACAGGTTTTTCACCATGATTTAGTCATTCACCATTGAAAGCGTTAGTCTTTGCTTGTCTAGGTTGCCTTCTTTAAGGGTGATTTTATAGTCCTCCCCGCCTTTTTCTTGCTGCCAGAGTTGTACCAGAAGGTAATTCCACTGTGGGGCGAACCAGAACAATGTTTCCCGGTCATCATCTTCACGCACGCGTCTTACTTTTAGGGCTGTGATTTTACCCATTGGGGTATCGAGGGTTTCCTCACCCAGGGTTTCAAAGTTGTATTGCTTGACTCTGCCACGGCTGATGACCTGATATTGCAGGGGAGAAACTTGATTGACGAGATCTCTCTGTAGCTGTACCTGATAGGTCAGTCGGTTGAGCAAGCCATCTTCCAAGGTTACTTGGCGCTCTTTCTTTTTAGCCTTGTAGTTGGCGATACCCATTTTTCGGTCATATTTGAGTTTCTCGGTTTTCTTCATACCTAAAATATTTCGTTTGTACTGATAACTCTGATCAACAATGCGTTGGTTTTTGTCGAGTGTGAAAGCGCCTTCTTCCTCTATGCTGCTGAGCATGTTTTTGGCTGTGGTGGTCAACACATACTGGTTGCCATCGAAGATAAGCTGCCGTTCTGCTTTGATGTCCATACCGTTGTAGTTGGCTGCATAGGCGAGCCGGTAAGGGGTTAACGCTGGGTCGAAATTCGTGTCATCACTGGCCATGGATACCTCCAAGGTACTCAGTAGCGCGAGGCATGAAAAAGTAAAAATAGTTATGGCTTTGGCCATGGTCGCTCGACCTGGATTGAGGTGCTTGTATAAGTACATAGAGATGTTGCTTCCCTGAAATGCCCAAGACGATTGTTAGATACAGTTTAGCCCTTATTGTTCAGCGAGTGCAGTAGGGAAGGGAAACCCAGTGTCTGGCAGTGCTTCATTATTGAGATGTGGTATGCCATCTTGTAGCGTCAGCTTTCCTTCACAATACCATTGGGCTGCCAGTGGGTATATTTGATGTTCTTGCGTAAGAATTCTACTGGCTAATGTATCGGCAGTATCGCCGTCCAGTATGGGTACTTCTGCCTGAATTATCGCTGGCCCACCATCCAAGTCACAGGTGACAAAATGTACGGTGGCACCGGCCTTTCTGTCTCCGGCATCGATGGCCCGCTGGTGAGTATGCAGGCCAGGATATTTGGGGAGCAGAGATGGATGTATATTCATAATGTGACCGGCGAAGCGGTTGACAAACTCAGGCGTTAGGATTCGCATAAACCCGGCCAGTATCACCAGATCCGGTTGGTAGCTTGCCACTCTTTCAGCAAGCTCGGCATCAAAGCTCGCCCGGTCGGAAAATGCCTTGTGATTCAAAACTTCCGTGGGGATGCAGGCATTTTGAGCGCGCTCTAACCCCAACACA
The DNA here is from genome assembly GCA_041581635.1 of Porticoccus sp. Classification (GTDB taxonomy): domain Bacteria; phylum Pseudomonadota; class Gammaproteobacteria; order Pseudomonadales; family Porticoccaceae; genus Porticoccus. Next base: position 20,604 of record JBFICW010000011.1, read on the forward strand.
TCCGCTTTATTGCTAAGCACACCTACTATGTCGGCATTGAGTCGGTTGCTCTTGGTCGCATCGATAAATGCTTGCAGGTTACTGCCACTGCCTGAAATTAGTACGACTAGCCGAGACCGTTTACCTGATGTCATGGATTACAGTCCTTGCAGTTCGACCTGTTCTTCGTTCGGTTCGGCATGGGCAATACTGCCGATAATAAAGGCGTCTTCACCGGCGGCATGCAGGGTATCAATGGCGTTATCAGCAGCTTCACTGGGGACACAAATGACCATGCCTACGCCACAGTTAAAGGTGCGGTGCATTTCTTCTGGGGTTACATTACCGTTTTCTTGTAACCAATCAAAAATGGCGGGTCGTTGCCAGCTGGCGGTGTCAATGATGGCTTTGGTGCTATCAGGTAATACCCGTGGAATATTTTCCAGTAGGCCGCCACCAGTAATATGCGAGATGGCGTGTACCGGTACATGGGCATGATCCACCAGTGCGAGAATTGATTTCACATAGATGCGGGTGGGGGTAAGCAACGCTTCGCCCAGCGGCTTTCCATCTACCCTGTCATTGCGAACATCAGCACCGGAAACATCAATAATTTTGCGTATGAGTGAGTAGCCATTGGAGTGGGGGCCGCTGGCCGCGAGCCCGATTAGCGTATCGCCCACATGCACGGCGCTGCCATCAATAATATCGGCTTTTTCTACGATTCCTACGCAGAAGCCGGCAAGATCATAGTCTTCGCCTTCATACATACCGGGCATTTCTGCCGTTTCTCCTCCGACCAGAGAGCACCCAGATTGAATACAGCCTTCGCCGATACCGGCTACAACCGCAGCGGCCGTATCGACGTTAAGTTTTCCCGTTGCGTAGTAATCGAGAAAAAATAGTGGTTCAGCACCACAAACAATAAGGTCGTTAACACACATGGCGACCAGGTCTATGCCGATGGTGTCATGCAGTTCTAAATCCATTGCCAACTTTAGTTTGGTTCCAACGCCATCGGTGCCAGATGCCAGTACGGGCTCATCGTAGCCACTAGGTAAGCTAAATAGCGCGCCAAATCCGCCCAGTCCCGCGAGCACTTCAGGTCGACGAGTGCGCTTGGCAACATCTTTGATTCGTTCAACGAGGGCGTTGCCTGCATCGATATCGACACCGGCGTCTTTATAGCTGAGAGGGGTTGGCTGTTGGTCGCTCATACATTGCCTTATGGTTATCTAGCCGTTGCTTTGATGTGGGGCTGATTAAAAGAGCGAGTATTTTATATGAAAACCCACGAACTGGCAGTTAGATAATGGGTCTATTTAGCCTCTGCTGTTACAATCGCGCCATGAAAAACCTCTTCATGTTTAAAAATGCACTGATTTACCTGATGGTTTCGGCATTGTTTTCGCCATTGGCGTTTGCTGAGCCAGTTTCGGATCTGTACAAAACCGTGGTTCCTGTGTCCGGGCAAGGCGCTAATGAGCGTTTGCGAGCCATGAGCGTTGGCTTGGAAAAGGTGCTGATTAAGGTCACGGGCGACAGTCAGGTGCTGCTGAAGATGGGAGGCACCGATGCGTTTTCCAATGCCAAGCGCTATGTAACACAGTATGGCTACGTAAGTGATAGGAACTCGCTGGCTGATGATCCCTCTGAATCACCGGCAATCGGATTAAGCCTAAGCTTTGCTGAGTCATCGATTGATCGGTTGCTGCGTCAGTACCAGTTGCAGATATGGCCGTCAGATAGGCCTGGGTTGTTGGTGTGGGCCGTTGTTGATGACCCGGTGATGGGAAAGAACTTCATCTCAGCTGAGACGTTGCCAGAAGCGGTGGAAGCCTTGGAGAGATTGATGGGTGACCGTGGCGCGCCCCTGATATTGCCGCTACTGGACTTGCAGGATCAGCAGGCTGTTTCTGTCGGAGATGTGTGGAATCTAAATCCCGTTAAGTTGGCCGCTGCGGCGAAACGTTATGATACCGAGTTCTGGTTGGCGCTGCGTCTCTATAAGAGTTCTACAGGGCAGTGGCGAGGTGCTCGGCTGTTAAACCTCAAGGGTGATGAAAACTTGAGTACCCTGTCTGCCAGTAGCCTGTCTGAACTTATGAACCAGGTGGTGCCAGAGGTTGTCGATAGTTTGGCCAGTCGCTATGCCTACACGCCAAATCTCGTCAATGAAGAGTTGCTGGTTCAGATTGAAAACATCGTTGATTATAAGGTGTTTAATAAGGTCACCAGCTACTTCGAGTCACTGGAAGTTGTGAATCATTTAACCGTAGATTATGTGGATAACGATCGCTTGGGGCTGCGACTTTATGTCGAAGGTGATGTCGATTTATTACTGAACACGTTACGCCGAGATCGACGTTTGGCTGAGCTGGTGGACGTGGATATTCCGAGTTCCCAGGTTCGTGTTCCTGTTCCTGTAACTACGACGCCTGCTCTAGAAGAGAGTATGCCCAACCCTGAGTTGTCTGAACCTGTTCAAGCGGCCCCCACTCCCGTACCCGCTGTGATTAAACGTTACCATTTTCGCTGGGGAGGGAGGTAGTGCCCAAGCAACTCAGCCTGAGTGTTAATCTGAACGATGACGCAACTTTTGATAATTTCTTTCTTCGAGAGCAAGATCAAAAGCGTCAAGTGGTCGGCTTGCTGCGCAATCAACTCATGTCTGGGGAAGAACCCTTTGTCTATCTATGGGGCGCGGTAGGTAGTGGTGTTTCTCACTTATTGCAGGCTAGTTGCCACACTGCGGCAGCCAATGGGTTAATAGCACAGTACCTGCCTTTATCAGAGTTGATGGATTATCCACCCCAGGCACTGCTGGAAAACCTGGAGGAAATGGCATTGATTTGCCTTGATGATATACAGGTCGTGGCGGGGAATGCCGAATGGGAAGAGGCGTTGTTTGGTCTTTATAACCGCGTTAGACAGGCCGGCACTCGACTCCTTGTCGGCGCTGAGCTGGCACCACGTGAGCTTCCCTTGCAGTTGGTCGATTTGCAATCTCGTTTGGGATGGGGCCCGGTGTTTCAGTTGCCGGCCTTGGCTGATGAGCTTAAGGTGTCAGTTATCCAGTTCCGGGCTTCTCGTCGAGGGATGTTGTTGGGTGATGAGGTGGCCGGTTACCTGATTAATCGAGCCGCTCGAGATTTAGCCGGATTGATGTCTTGTCTCGATACCTTGGAAACGGCTTCTTTAGAGGCCGGCAGAAAGCTCAGCATCCCTTTTGTTAAGCAGGTATTTGGCTTTTAACCAATGATTAGCAACTGATGGCTTTGGTTTCCAGATAGTCTTCAAACCCGTATTTACCCCACTCCCGACCATTTCCAGACTGTTTGTATCCACCAAAGGGCGCATCATAGCCATGGGTGGCATAATTGACTCTCACCATGCCCGCTCGGAGTCTGCGGGCAATGCGTAGACCGCGATCTACATCGCCGGTTTGGATATAGGCGGCAAGCCCGTAGGCGGTATCGTTGGCGATATGGATAGCCTCGTCTTCATCGTTATAGGGGATCATTACCAACACCGGTCCAAACACTTCTTCCTGTGCGATGGTCATCTGGTTGTTAACATCGGCAAAAAGTGTGGGCCTGGCATAATGGCCTATCTCTAACCCTTTGGGTTTTCCAGGCCCTCCGGCGATCAGGCTGGCTCCTTCGTCGATAGCGGTCTGGATTAGCTGTTGAACCTTGTCATACTGGGTGCGACTTGCCAGTGGTCCCAGGTGTCGGCCAGCCTTGTCAGGATGATCTACGTTGACTTTTTCAAGGGCTGTTTTGGCTAATGCTACCGCTTCGTCATATCGTGATTTTGGTATTAGCATACGGGTGGGGGCATTGCAGGACTGACCGGTATTTTCCATACAGTGGAATACGCCCTTTTTTACCGCACCTTCAAAGTCAGCGTCGTCCAGCAGGATGTTGGGTGATTTTCCTCCCAGCTCCTGCGTCACTCGCTTTACTGTATCGGCGGCAGCCTTCGCCACACTGACACCTCCACGAGTAGAGCCGGTAAATGAAATCATCTGGATGTCCGGATGTCTGGCCAATGCTGTTCCTACAATGGTGCCGTCACCGTTTACCAGGTTAAAAACCCCGGGAGGAAATCCCGCCTGGTCGATCATTTCTGCAAACAGATGGGCACTGAGCGGTGCCACTCCGCTGGGTTTTAGAATCATGGTGCAACCCGTAGCAATGGCCGGTGCGACCTTGCAGGCTATCTGATTGATCGGCCAGTTCCAGGGGGTGATCAAGCCACAGACGCCTATGGGCTCTTTGACAATTAGGGTGTTATGGATGCGTTGCTCGAATTCATAGTGTCTAAGTACATCAATAGCACTTTGAAGATGGCCGCGACCACAGTCGGCCTGCGCTCTCTCTGAAAAACTCACCGGAGCGCCCATTTCCAGGCGGATAGCTTCTGCCATTTCGCTGTACCGTGCCATGTAAATGGCCAAAAGCTTTTCAAGTAGCGCCAGTCGTTGCTCTGGACTGGTTTGAGAAAATTCATCAAAGGCGCTGTTGGCAGCGGCAACGGCCTTATCGACATCGGCCGTAATTCCGAGCGATATAACCGCAACGTGTTTTTCTGTGGCGGGGTTTTCAACGGGAAAATCGTTGGCTTGAATGGGATTGACCCACTCGCCATTGATGTAGAACTTACGACAGTCTTTCACGGGCACCCCAGCGTTGGATCATTTTGTATGGATGATAGCAAGCTAAACGATTACCGGAGTAATGTATCAAGCTCTTTATGAGAGCAGATATACCTCTTATGGGGGGGCATATTTTCGTTCAGCTGGCTAGGTTGATGGTTCGCGACGTTAATTTGAGTGAGTGAATTCCGGGTGGTTATTAGTTTCCTTCGTCAGACTGGCGACCACTTGTTTAAGCGTCGCAACAGTCTGTGGCCCAAGTAAGACCTTGCGAAACTTCCCTTGCTGGTCAACGACGAGAGTCTCAGGGAGTACGCCGCTTGGCGTCACGTCAAATTGTAAGCGGGGATCTTCAGTTAGCACCGAAAATTCAATACCCATGGCTTTCGATTGTTGAGCTAATTGCTCCCCTTGAATACCGTCAAAATTTACTGCCAAGACACGCGCTTGCCCGGTCATCTCTTTTTGAAAGTCATTGAGTTCGGGCATCTCTTTCCTGCAGGGCTTACACCACTCTGCCCAATAGTTAATAAAAATTACTTTGCCTTGTAGTTCAGAAAAATGAATTTCACCACCACCGAGTAGTGGGTAGGCTGTTTCTCGTTCTGCACAGGCACATGAGAACAGCAGAAAAAAACCAAATAGCAGCTTAGCACTCTTGATCATTAACGTTTTCCTCGGAAAATAGTTGAGCGATGGTAAGGGATAACGTTTCATCAATTTGTTGATTAGCATGATTTAAAATATCTGAAAATTGGTCAAACCAAGGGTATGTTTCTAGAGCCTCTACGGCCTTTTGGCTGGGTTGCGTGGAAAGCCCCTGGCCACACAGGGCTGCCAAATCGGTTAGGTGAAGCTGGCTGGGATCTCGCGTGATCACATAGTGCCCTGATGACGTTTCGGCCAGCATGTGGTTATCCATTAGCAGATTACGCAATCTCCGCCAGTGTTGTTCATCGATGCCAGCATGAATCACATCCCTGTTTGACAGCGCGTTACCATGCTGTTGTTTGTGCCAGCATTCCCACAGAATGATCAGCATTGCGGTGAGATCAGGAAAGTCGAACCCTTTCCATGTGGTTTTAAATGTCTCCATTGATCGTATCAGCTCAGCGCCGCCGAGTACGATAATCCACATCAGGTATATCCAGAGGAGGAACGTTGGGAAAATAGCAAAGGCACCGTATACGTTGGTGTAGCTGGAATGAGCAACCAATGTACCAAAGCCTATTTTGGCCAGTTCAAAACAAACAGACGTAATTAGTCCGCCGATAACGGCATATCGGGTGGATACTTTGCAGTTGGGAACAGCAATAAACAGTAGGGTAAAGGCGGCCCAGGTAAATACCAGAGGAAGAGCCTTAAATATCATGCCGGTGATACCCAAAACATCCACCTCATCTACCAGTAACTGAAATGAAACGAGGTAGGTGTGCATCATCAACCCAATGCCCAGCAGCAATGGACCCAAGCTGAGGATTCCCCAGTAAAGTAAAAAGCTGGATAACCCACGTCGACTGCCAACCGTGCCCCAGATATTATTAAACGTCTGCTCAATATTGGTCAGCATAAGGTAGGCGGTGATCAGTAAAATAACAGCTCCGGCCACGGACAATTTGCGTGCCTGACTGGAAAATTTGGTGAGATAGTGTTGTATTTCAGCACCGCTTTGTGGAACAAAATTACTGAAAATCAGTTCCTGCACCTGACTTTCTAACCCTTGGAAAGCGGGTATCAATGAGAACATTGAATACATCAATGTCATTAATGGGACTACGGCAAACAGGCTCATGTAGGTGAGTGCTGCAGCGCTTTGGCGACAGCCATCATTGATAAAACGTTTTCCCAAGTGGCGAAAAAAAAGCCCTGTCATTTGTAATTGTTCTTTTGGCGTTGTGGACACTTGATCACCTCGTCTGGCCCCGATAGCTGGTTTCCAGCTAGAATGCACTTTTCTCTAAGAATTTCACGTATAAGGGTATTCTACACAAAGATCATGATTAGCATTTATCACAATCCCCGTTGTTCCAAATCTCGTCAAACGCTGGCACTACTTCAAGAGCGTGGTATTGAACCTGAAATAGTGTTGTATCTGGACACGCCTCCTGATGAAAGGACGCTGAAAAGTTTACTGCAAAAATTGGGTATTACTGCCCGTCAGTTATTACGCAAGGGTGAGGATGCCTTTAAAGAAAATAATTTGGCAGATAAAGACCTCAGCGATGACCAGCTAATCAGTGCTATGGTTGCACACCCCAAGTTGATAGAGCGGCCCATCGTTGTTAATGGTGACAAAGCTGCACTGGGTCGTCCGCCTGAGCAAGTTCTGGATATTCTCTGATGTCGCATGTTTTGGTGCTCTATTATTCACGTTATGGCAATACCCGGGCTATGGCTGAACATATTGCCAGAGGCGTTGAGTTGGGCGGCCTAGAAGGACGAGTGCGCACGGTTCCTCCGGTGTCACCCAACTGTGAGGCGAGTGAGCCGGATATTCCTGTTGAGGGTAGTGTCTATTGTTCGGAAGACGACCTGAGCAGTTGCTCCGGTTTGGTTATGGGCAGCCCTACTCGCTTTGGTAATATGGCTTCACCGCTGAAGTATTTTCTGGATACCACTGGCGATATCTGGCTTAACGGCAACTTGATTGGCAAACCCGCTGCAGTTTTCACTTCGACGGGGTCTCTACACGGTGGTCAGGAGACCACGCTGTTAAGTATGATGCTACCGCTGTTGCATCATGGGATGGTGCTGGCGGGAATACCCTACAGTGAACAGGCACTGCACACGACAACCAGCGGTGGGACGCCCTATGGTGCCTCTCATCAGGCGGGTGATGGAACGCGTGACCTTAGTTCAGAAGAGATTGAACTCTGTGTGGCGCTGGGTAAACGAGTCGCAGGCTTGGCAACAAAACTCTCGGATTAGTGATGATAAAATTTATTCCCCAACTCGGTAAAAAACTACGTATTGCCCGGCAGCTCACTCGGGGCAGTTTTCTGCTACTTTTGGTTGTCCTATTCCTCAACGGTTTCATGTCGAAAACGCCCGTCAGCCTGATGATATTTACATTTTTACCGTTGGCAACACTGGTTCCCGGGTTATACCAGGAACGTTACAAAACAATCTCCATGCTTTGTTTTGTCACGCTGCTATATTTTGTTGTCACGGTGACAAACTTGTTTGCGGCGGATGCCAACGTGTTTGATGTAGCAGAGCTGGTGCTATTGGTGGTGCTGTTTAGTGCGGCGATGATGTACAGTCGCTGGAAGCAATATTCTCTTTATCAGGATGATATGACATGAGTGATAAACCGGGTTTGATCCGACGTTTCTTCCGATTAATTGGAGGGCTGCTGAGTGCTGTTCGGGTAATGGTTAACCTTGTTTTTTTGCTGATCATAGTAGCGTTGGTACTCAGCGTCGTTCAGGAAGATGTTCAGCCCTTGCCAAAACAAGCTGCTTTGAGAGTCGCCCCTGGTGGCTTTTTAGTTGAACAAAAAACCTACGTGGATCCGCTTACCCAGATTTTGGAGCAGAGCAGCCCCGCCGATGCCGAAACACTTATCCATGATCTTATAGAGGCGATCGACCGAGCGGCCACAGATAACCGTATTACCAGTCTGGTTTTGGAGCTGGACTATCTTATTGGTGGTGGTATCAGCAAGCTTGAGGATGTCGGAGATGCGCTGGCTCGCTTTAAGAAAAGCGGTAAGCCAATTATTGCGGTGGGAGACAACTATACGCAGGAGCAGTATTACCTGGCCAGCTATGCCGATGAAATTCACCTGAATCCGATGGGCGCCGTATTGCTGACAGGGTATGGGCATTACCCGAGTTATTTTAAAGCGGCGTTAGATAAACTCCATATCAATCTTCATGTTTTTCGGGTGGGAACCTACAAAGATGCCATCGAGCCGTTCACTCGCAAGAATATGTCTACTGCATCCAGAGAACACACCAGTGAGTGGATACATGCGCTTTGGTCTGTCTACACCAGCAGAGTGGAAACCCAGCGGGAGCTACCTGCGGATGCCATAAATGATTACGTGAATAATCTGGGGCGGAAGTTGGCTGACCACCACGGCGATACGGCAGCACTGACCGTAGCTGCGGGCTTGGTCGACAAGCTATCGACTCGCCCCCAGATGTTGGCCCGTCTGCAACAGCTAGCGGGTGTGAGCGATGAGGGTGGGTATCAGTTTATTGATACAGACCGCTACCTGGGTCACATGCGTAGAGCGCAGGCACTACAGGTAGAGACCTCTGCGTCCAAAGTTGGGCTGATCGTCGCTAAAGGGATGATCCTTGATGGCGAGCAACCAGCGGGCTCTGTGGGAGGCGATAGCCTGTCAGAACTGTTCAAACAAGTACGTAAAAATGACCAAATCAAAGCACTGGTACTGAGAGTCGATAGCCCTGGAGGCAGTGCCTTTGCATCAGAAGTGATACGTCAGCAAGTGGCCCTTACCAAGCAATCAGGCATTCCCGTTATTGTTTCAATGGGTTCGGTGGCGGCCTCTGGTGGTTACTGGATTGCGATGGGGGCAGATCAGGTCTGGGCTAGCGCCACCACGATTACTGGATCAATCGGGGTCTTTGGCATCATTCCCACCTTTGAAGACAGCCTTGCTGCGCTTGGTGTTCACAGCGATGGTGTGGGTACCACTGAACTGGCAGATTTTTATCAGTTAAACCGGCCCATGTCACCGCAGGCAAAACAGGTAATTCAGTTTGGAGTCAACCACGTTTATGATCGTTTTTTAACGCTGGTAGCCGAGGCCAGAAACAGGTCGACCGATCAGATTCATGCCGTCGCCCAAGGTCGTGTTTGGACTGGCGAAAAAGCACTGGAGTTAGGTCTGGTGGACAAGCTGGGAAATTTGCAGGAGGCCATTGCTGCCGCGGCAGAGGCGGCAGGGTTGAAGACTTATGAGATAGAAAAAATACAGAAGCCATTGGGTTTTGGTGAGCAGTTAATGCAAGAACTCGCCAATGGAAAGATGGGCGTGCTGGTTTCAGCCTTGCCGAATACGTGGTTGCCCAGTGGCTTAATCTCAAATTTCTATGGTTTATCTAAGAAGCTGGAGTTATTGATTAACTTTAATGATCCCCGAGGCCTGTACCTGAATTGTTTCGAATGTATGGATCAGTAGAATTTTTGGAATTGTTGCTGTTGTTATGCGATAACTGAAAACAAAAAAGGCGGCATCTTTGCAGGTGCCGCCTTTTTTATAGGATGTTTTTTGTCGAGATCGTCTGGCTATCTTTCAAGATGTTGTAGCTTGTCGGTAACGCCATCCCACTCCTCTGCATCCGGTAGAGGCTCTTTTTTCTCGGTGATGTTGGGCCAAACTTCAGCGAGTTCAGAGTTCAGTTCCAGATAGACCTGCTGGTCTTCAGGCAGCTCATCCTCTGAGAAAATAGCTTCTGCAGGACATTCCGGTTCACAGAGTGCGCAGTCGATACACTCGTCCGGGTGTATCACCAAAAAGTTTGGGCCTTCGTAAAAGCAATCAACAGGGCAAACTTCGACACAATCTGTGTATTTGCACTTGATGCAGTTCTCGCCAACGATGAAGGTCATTTGGTGCTCTCCGTAAAAGCAGGGGTTTTAACAGCGGGGCATTATACAGAAATCATTTCCTGTATTTAAACCCCGTATTTCATCTATATCGGACTAATTTGCTTGGTTTTGCGCTTAATCAATTTTTGCCGCTGAGTTGTTTTAGGGCGTAAAGTTGTTCCAGTGCTGCTCTGGGGCTAAGTTCATCAGGGTTTATGGCAGACACCGCATCGAGCAGGGCGGTGGCAATGGGGTCAGAAAATAACTCATTTTGAATAGGTTTTAGCGTTTCACCCGATTTGAAGGTGTCAGTGCTGGTGGGTACAGCTTTAGGGATGACAGTGGGGTGAGCTCCGGCTTCAAGGCTGGCCAGCTCCTGGCGTGCCAGTGTGATCACCTCGCTTGGTATGCCCGCTAGTTTGGCCACCTGAATACCATAACTTTGGCTGGCAGGTCCCTCCTGAATAGAATGTAAAAACACCAGGTCATCGTTGTATTCTGTGGCATCCAGATGAACATTGGCTACCCCCGCGGTCTTATCTGGCAAGCTGGTCAATTCAAAATAGTGTGTTGCGAACAAAGTGAATGCTTTGACTTTTTCAGCCAGTTGTACCGCACAGGCCCAGGCGAGTGATAACCCATCAAAGGTACTGGTGCCTCGGCCCACTTCATCCATTAACACCAAGCTTCGCTCAGTAGCATTGTGCAGAATATTGGCTGTTTCTGTCATTTCCACCATAAATGTGGATCGGCCACCAGCCAAGTCATCCGATGAGCCAATTCGGGTAAAAATACGATCTACCAGACCAATACTGGCGGTCTGCGCGGGAACACAGCTGCCGATGTGTGCCAGCAACACAATTAATGCAGCTTGTCGCATATAGGTGGACTTACCACCCATGTTGGGGCCCGTAATCACAAGCATCCGGCGCTGTTCATCCAGGGTTAAATTATTGGCGACAAAGGGGCCGTCCAGCACCTGTTCAACAACCGGGTGGCGTCCACCAGTGACATCGATACCTGGACGCACAAGTAATGTGGGTGGTATCAAATTTAAACGATCGGCCTGTTCAGCCAAATTCACCAGCACATCTAGTTCAGAAAGGGCCGCAGCACACTCTTGGAGGGGGAGAAGCTGATCATTCAACGTTTCCACCAGGGCCAAATAGAGCGCTTTTTCACGCGACAGGGCACGGCTTTTAGCACTGAGTGCTTTGTCTTCAAATTCCTTTAGCTCAGGAGTAATAAACCGTTCGGCATTTTTTAGGGTCTGGCGTCTTATATAGTCTGCCGGAGCCTGATCCGATTGGGCGCGGGAGATTTCTATGTAGTAGCCGTGAACTCGGTTGTAGCCAACCTTGAGTGTGGCAATACCGGTGCGTTCTTTTTCCCGTGTCTCAAGGTCGATTAAATACTGTCCCGCGTTAGTACTGATATTACGTAGTTCATCCAGTTCACTGTCATAACCTTCGGCAATTACACCGCCATCGCGAATAACCACCGGTGGATTGTCAATGACGGCACGGGTTAGCAGTCCAGCTGTTTCGGGGAATTCCGATGCTTGAGCTAATAATTGTTGTAGACGTTCAGATTCTGGTGCAGAAAGCGTCGATTGAATGGTAGGTAGCGTCTCGAGAGATTGCCTCAGTCGGGTTAAATCTCTGGGGCGGGCGGATCTTAGAGCAACCCGGCCCAGAATCCGCTCCATATCCCCAATTTTTTTAAGTTCTTCTATAAAGGCTTCAAACCGGTAATCCTGGCGAAGCTCCGCTACAGCCTGTTGTCTACCCTGCAAAGTAGAAAGATTGCGCAGTGGCCGATTGAGCCAGCGGCATAATAGTCTTCCACCCATCGCTGTCGAGGTGTTATCCAGTACTGATAGCAGGGTGTTTTCCTTGCCACCATTCAGGTTGGTGTCTAGTTCCAGGTTACGTCGAGTGGCTGCATCCAGAATCACACTGTCGTCGCGGTTTTCATAACTGATCGTGCGGATATGGGGTAGCGCTGTGCGTTGGGTTTCGCGGGCATATTGCAACAGGCACCCTGCGGCAGACAGTGCCAGTGGAAGATGGTCACAGCCGAAGCCGGTTAGGTCTTTGGTGCCGAATTGATCGGTTAATTGGCGGAGGGCAGTGTCCTGCTCAAATTCCCAGGGTTGTCGGTGACGTACACCTTGACGTTGCTGAATTATTTCAGGGTTTGGAAAATGATCATCGACCAAAAGTTCAGCGGGGTTTAAACGTTGCAGTTCACTTTGTAACTCCTCGGCACCCGCTACCTCCATGACCAAAAAGCGACCACTGCCGATATCGAGTGTGGCAATGCCAAATTGTTCTTTATGGTGAGCGATGGCGGCAAGCAGGTTGTCTCGTCGCTCGTCCAGTAGTGCTTCGTCACTAATTGTCCCCGGTGTGACTACGCGAACAACTTTGCGTTCCACTGGACCTTTGCTCGTCGCGGGGTCGCCGATCTGTTCACAAATCGCTACGGATACGCCCAGCTTTACCAGTTTCGCCAGATACCCTTCTGCAGCGTGGTAGGGAATCCCTGCCATTGGAATAGGACTACCCCCAGATTTGCCACGGGCAGTAAGCGTGACGTCCATCAGCTGAGCAGCTTTCTTGGCATCGTCGTAGAACAGTTCATAAAAATCACCCATGCGGTAGAACACCAGTTCATTGGGGTGTTCAGCCTTAATGCGTAAATACTGCTGCATCATGGGGGTGTGTTGTTCAAGAGAAGGTGCTGCTGTGGTCATAGTTGGTGGCGACTTATATCCATAAGAGGTCAAAGGATTCTACGTGATTCATGTCGATGAAAAAACTGTCGTGATCACTGCGGAGACTTTGTTGAAATTTTGCTAGTTGAGTGTGCTGGGAAGGTAAGCATTCAGTCTGGGTCGTTGTTTCTAGATTTTCAGATCGGGATATACTTTTTAAAAGGCCTGGTCTGATTTGGTATCACTCTCATGAGTTGGCCTGATAAAGGCTTTCACACTTTGGTTTCGTCCCAGTGCCTTTGCTTCATACAAAGCTTCGTCTGCCATGGTAACAAGTAATGATGACTTGGTGTGTGACGATGGTATAAGGCTGGCTATACCATCGCTCAAGGTCACAGTGCTAGAGACCTCGCTGGTATTATGGGGGATATTCAGTCTTTTGATGCTTGATCGAATGCGATCTGCTACGTCAAAGGCCCCATCAAGTGGTGTGTTTGGTAGTAAAAGACAAAATTCTTCACCGCCATATCTGGTGGCCGCATCACTGCTGCGCATCAAGCTGCGTTGCAAAATACTGGCTACCGACTTTAAACATTCATCTCCAGCCGTATGACCGTATGTGTCGTTATATTGTTTAAAGAAATCAATATCTAACAGGATTAAGGAGAGCGGTTGCTGGCTTCGAATACCTCGTGTCCATTCATTGTGGAGTCGTTCATTAAGAAAGCGTCGATTGTGAAGGCCGGTTAGTTCATCGGTGACAGACAGCTCCTTTAGTGTAGCCTGAACATTTTTATATTCGGTGCCGTCACGAATGGTTTGCACAACGGCAATTAACTCACCTTGTTCATCGTAGACGGGCCCTGCATCGGCTGTAAGGTAGAGCCGGGTCTGTGTGTGTGGCATGAAACACCAATTTTCAGCCTTGTAGCCATTTCCATGGGCGGAGGGTTGCACATGTGATGTATAAAGCCTGTGGAGATCATCGGTACAGCCTTGAACGATAACATCAGCGAGACAGTTTCTTTGTCTTGAATAGAATGCTTTCCAGTGGTCTCGAGTTCCGACTACGTCATCGGAGCGCATTCCCGTTAGTATTTCACAAGCGTGATTCCAAATAATGACCTTGCCATCCTTATCCAGAACAAATGTGGCTGTTACCAAATGTTCCATTACGCTAACAGCAAATTCTTGGTATACAGTCTTGTTTGTCAACGTAATTCCCTGAATTGTCGTCTGTTTATTTATTGATCATTTAATGAATAGTATCCATTAACAGGTATGGTGTCGAGGAGGTGAATTAAAGGCTGGGTATAGAGGGTGGAGTTAAGCCATATGTTAGGGCGTGAGCGCTATATTGTCCCGTTAGTACAGATACTTAAGCGTAAGTTTCTGAGTTCAAATAAGGGCGGTGATTTTGAAAATTAATGTTAGCAGGGCAGCTTATTATTAGAAAAATGCCTGATACAGCGCCAGCGCCGCCAACAATAGAAATAATATCCCGCTGAATTTATGGATCAACCCCAGTGGCATGCGCTGTAACAGCCGCTGGCCCACTATGACTCCCATTGCCGTTGTTACCAGTAGTGCCAACGTTGAACCAAGCCATACAGGAAGTCCGTGATAGGTCGAGGCTAACCCTGCAACTGCCAACTGGGTTTTGTCACCAAACTCCGCGATAAAGATCATCGTCAATGCAGTGATAAACAGTCCGTGACTACTGCGAAGCGGTGTATCGTCATCGTCATCGTCGTCATCAAACAATAGTGACTGAACGCCGAAAAAACTGAATAAAACGGCCACGATTAACGCTAGCCAGAACTCGGGAATCCAGGTGGAAACTACTGCGCCGAATAACACGGCTAACAAATTGAGTATGGCAAAGGCAACAGTTGCACCTAATAATACCGGCCAGGGGCGATGTTTGGCGGCGAGTGTCATACACACTAGTTGGCTTTTATCTCCAAATTCAGCCAGAAATATCAGAATAAAAGACACGCCAGAAACAGACAGCAATTCAGTCAAGGGTGGTAGGTGTGGTGTCATTAGTAATGCTCTATAACGCTACGAGGTAATCGTACAATTTCTATCTAGGGTTATAAATATCAACCATCGACAACTTATGTTGAGAGGATCATTTCGTCTGATTGTATGTCTATGACTTTTTGTAGTGCGGTCATATCCATTGGTCGGTTAAAGAAATAGCCCTGCGCCATATCGCAGTCCATGGCGGTTAAATACGCAGCTTGCTCTTTTGTCTCAATACCTTCTGCTACAACGGTCAGGCCCAGTTTGTGCCCCACACTAATAATGACATCTGTAATAACAGCGTGGTCTGCATGGGTGGTTATGTCCTTTATAAATTCCCGATCAATTTTCAGGATGTCCACCGGCAAGTTTTTTAATTGACTGAGTGATGAATAGCCGGTACCAAAGTCATCGATCGCAATGGTAACACCCAGCATTTTTATTTTATTAAGAATGTCTATGGCTTGATCCATCTTTTCCATTAAAGCTGTTTCTGTAATTTCCAGTTCCAGTCTATGGGGTTCAATACCATGGTGTGTTAGGGCGAACTGAATGGTCTGCAAAAGGTTTGGGTCAGCCAGTTGGCGGGTTGACAGATTGACAGATAACGTTAATTCCGGACGATTTAATTGATCCAGTTGCAGGCAGGCTTGCTTTATCACCCAGGCTCCCAACGGAAGGATAAGCCCAGAGTCTTCTGCTTGTTGAATGAAGACCCCTGGGTAAAGCAATCCTTTGTCTGGATGCTGCCAGCGAACCAGTGCTTCGACGCCGGATATTCTTCCTGTAGACAGGCAAATTTGTGGCTGAAAATGCAGGATAAACTCATTGTGTTCCAGCGCTTGTCGGAGATCTTGTTCAAGCTCTATTTGCTCAAGCATGTTCGCGTTAAGAGCCGGGGAGAAAAATTGGTAGCAGTTGCGATTCTTTGCTTTGGCACTATACATCGCAAGATCAGCATTTTTCAGCAGTTCAGTGGCATCGAGGCCGTCATTGGGTGCCAGGGTAATCCCGATACTGGTTGTAACTCTGACTTCATGATCGCCGAGATTTATCGGTGGTTGAATAGCAGCATTTATTTTTTCGGCAACACGGGCGGCATTTGTACTGGTGTTGATGTCTGGCAGAATAATGCAGAACTCATCACCACCTAATCGTGCAACCGTATCTGATTTTCGAAGGGCATTGGACAGTCTCAGTCCAATAACTTTGAGCAATTGGTCTCCTGCTTCATGCCCAAGGGTATCGTTAATTCGCTTAAACTCATCGATGTCCAGATAGAGTAATGCAAATTGATGACCATCACGTTGAGTTCTGGTAACCACTCGCTTTAACAGGTCGTTAAAAAGTCGACGATTACATAAATCTGTCAGAGGGTCGTAGAATGCAAGTTTATTAAGCTCCTCGGTCTTCTTGATGACGAGCCGCTTAAGGATTAAAGGTTGCTTGAGCAAGATATAGCTAAAGTAGGCCATGAGCGCGCTGATGGATAATGCGAGCAATATTTGCATGGCAATAGCCATTTGTCGGCCAGGTTGGAGTGTCGGCTTCATATATAAGAGCCATTCGCCATTAGGTACTTTTATGACTTGTTTAATCATGGAACTCAATGGTT
The DNA here is from genome assembly GCA_041581635.1 of Porticoccus sp. Taxonomy (GTDB): domain Bacteria; phylum Pseudomonadota; class Gammaproteobacteria; order Pseudomonadales; family Porticoccaceae; genus Porticoccus. The sequence continues at coordinate 37,170 of JBFICW010000011.1, forward strand.
CCGTGTTTCTCTGAGTTTCAGTAAGGTCGTAGTTGCTCTTTGCATAGTTATCGTTGAAAGATAATTGGTAGTAATACCCCTTGTCTTTGAGCTGGTCTAAACCCGTTGTGGTTATTAAGTCATTCAGATAAATAACTACTGAAGCAAATCCCCAGAACTGTTCAACGTTATTCTCTCCTTTTAGGAATACCGGGTTTCGGCCAACAAGAGCAATGCCACCCTGTATAAGCTCAAATGGCCCTGACAAAGTAAGTTGCTTGGTGGAAATAGCCAGGCTTGCATCCTCTTTGCGGATATCGTCTACAAGGATGTTGTGTCCCAGAGCCTTCTGATGCCCTTTAAGGGGGTATATCTTGCTGATAATTCCATTTGGGGCTAATTGAAGGTTAGTAATTCCACCTAGCGACTCAATGATATTGGCTGCGTAATCGTCAAAATGAGCTATCTCTCCATGATTAATTTCAAGTAGAGACTTTAAAAAATAGGTGGCTGACAGAGTGCGGGAGAGGTGTCGTTCAATCGTGACAGCTTGGGCAGCGACAATATCTGAGACGAGATGGATCTGTTCTTTCTCTCGTAACTTGTGGTAATTGTTGATAATCAGAAGGCCAATGAGAAGTGATACTGAAAAGATAGAAAATGGTATAAGGCAAAGTTTGGTGGCTTTCTTCATAATTATTATCGAGCCTGAAGCAACAAAATTAACAATTAAATGGGCTGCTCCATCTACCCGATACTATGCGCTCTTATCCAGAGCGGGCAAAATATAACATAGTTAATAATTGGATGGTCAGCTTGGGGTTTACATTTTAATGAGTCATTTGCGTAGGCTCGAAATTTATTCAGTGTCAAATAGAGAGTTTTCAAAATGTGCTGCTAACGATGGCAGCGGGTTGAGGTGTTAAGATGGCCAGACACTAACATCGCCCTTGCCAACATAAAAAGGTATTACTTTGAAACAAAAAAGAAGGCACATAAAACCCAAGCGCAAACTGGTTGAGCGCTCCCTTGAATTTACCATCGAAAATATGGATTCATTAGGGCAGGGAGTGGCAAAAATTGATAACAAACCTTGCTTTATTCCTAAAACATTGCCGGGCGAGACAGGGAGTGCAACCTTAACGAAAGCCAGTAAAGGCGTGATGTTTGCAAGGCTTGACGCCTTGGATATCAGTGCTGAAAACCGGCAAGAACCGGTGTGTAAGCATTTTTCCAGCTGTCCTGGTTGTCATTATTTGCACACAGATTACCAAAGTGAGTTGCACTACAAGCAGCAGGCGCTGCAGAACCACCTGAAGCGTCTAAAAGTCCCTGTTCCTGAAGTTAAGCTACTGCCTGCTGAGCAGCGCCTGGGTTATCGCAATCGAATCCAATTGCACTACCGGCATAAGTACATCGGCATGATTGATGGTGCAACCAATAACGTAGTCGAAATCCCTGAGTGTCTGGCCATAGATGATCGTTTGAGTACGGCTTTTGATCAACTCTATAGCGATAAAAGCTGGGTGCAGGAGCACGAAGGTGATGGGCATTGCGAACTTTATCTGAGTGATGATGGCGTTGGTGTTGAGTGGAACAAGCCCTATGCCCACGGTGGGTTTAGTCAAGTTAATGAGGTTATGAATGAAGTCCTTAAAACTGCCGTGCTTGATGAACTTAAAGGTGAACAATATAAAACGTTGTTAGATTTATTTTCTGGTGAGGGCAATTTGTCAGACCTCGTCGTTAGAAATAACAACGAAATAGACAGGGTGATGGTAGATTATGCGCCAGAAAGAGTGAAACAAGAGGCCCTAAGTTTTATCCATTTGGATTTGTTCTCAGAAACGGCTTTACGCACCTTTAAAGCACGCTGTGAGCATAAACAGTTTGATATTGTTTTAGTTGATCCCCCGCGGAAAGGCTTTGCTGATTTAGCCCTTTGGGTAAAAGCGATGAAGCCCAAAAAACTGATCTATGTTAGCTGTAACGCAGCAACGATGGTAAGAGACCTTCAGCAGTTGACGGGTAAGTACGCTATAGAGGCGGTTAGCCTGATAGACCTGTTCCCGGGAACCTATCATTACGAGACGTTGGTCTCCGTGAGCTTTAAGTAACCTGCCGGCGGAATCCTGTGATTACTCCGTGGGAGTCGAAAATGCACTTGCAGTCATGTCATCGGTCGCTTAAGTTTTCGCTGTGGGTGTTCATAGGTATTCAGCGTGAATTGTGATTTGACGATCCTTTCTAAACGATTTGGGCAGCTAATGCTTGCTCACCATTTAACGGTGGCTTGTGCTGAGTCCTGTACCGGGGGTGGTATTGCCAGTGCCATTACTGATACTCCAGGAAGTTCGCAGTGGTTTCATGCCGGTTTTGTGACTTATTCAAACGGCGCAAAGCAGCGATATTTGGGCGTTTCGGCCGAGACATTAAACACTCAGGGGGCTGTTAGTGAGGCTGTGGTAGAGCAGATGGCTAAGGGCGCACTTAAAAACGCAAGCGCTGATATTGCCGTAGCGGTAAGTGGTATAGCTGGGCCAGATGGCGGCACTAAGGATAAGCCGGTAGGTACAGTGTGGTTTTGCTGGTGTACCCGAGATACACCAGCCAATCGTAGCAGGGTGGTAACGCGGTGTATTCAGTTCAAGGGTGACCGACTAGCGATACGCAAGGCCGCCGTAGAGGTGGCTCTCAAAGGGTTGATCGAGGAGGTTGAAAATTATATTACTGTATAGCTATACAGTATAAAAAAATTAAGTTAAGCTTCGTATCATCAAGCGGGTCAATGAGCCGCTGGCAATTCAGAAAACCAGAACAAACGTTAAGAGGCATCAATAATGGATCCTAATAAAGAGAAAGCCCTCCAGGCAGCACTTGGCCAAATCGAACGCCAATTTGGTAAGGGTACCGTCATGCGCATGGGTGACAGGGAGCATGTCGTGATGCCATCCATCTCAACGGGTTCGCTGGGTTTGGATGTTGCTTTAGGTATTGGAGGCTTGCCGAAAGGGCGAATTGTCGAAATTTATGGCCCTGAGTCCTCCGGTAAAACTACTTTGACACTTCAGGTGATTGCTGAAGCTCAAAAGGCCGGTGGCACTTGTGCGTTTGTCGATGCCGAGCATGCACTGGATCCCATCTATGCAGAAAAATTAGGTGTCAATGTCGATGATTTGATGGTCTCTCAGCCAGATACGGGTGAGCAGGCGTTGGAGGTGACCGACATGTTAGTGCGCTCTGGTGCCGTTGATGTGTTAGTCGTGGATTCCGTTGCCGCACTGACGCCTAGGGCTGAAATTGAAGGTGAAATGGGCGATCATCATGTGGGTTTACAGGCACGATTGATGTCCCAGGCCCTGCGAAAACTGACGGGCAATATCAAGCAAGCCAATTGCCTGGTGATTTTTATTAACCAGATTCGTATGAAAATTGGCGTGATGTTTGGCAACCCGGAAACGACTACGGGTGGTAATGCATTGAAGTTTTACTCATCTGTTCGATTGGATATTCGTCGTATTGGCGCGGTGAAAGATGGTGATGAAGTGGTGGGTAATGAAACCCGTGTAAAAGTGGTGAAGAACAAAGTATCCCCGCCATTTAAACAGTGTGAGTTCCAGATACTCTACGGGCAGGGCATCAACCATCTGGGTGAAATTGTTGATCTGGGTGTGAAATGTGGCTTGGTCGATAAGTCCGGCGCTTGGTATGCTTATAACGGCAATAAGATTGGTCAGGGAAAGGCCAATGCTTGTGAGTACCTTAGAGAAAATCCTGCAATCGCCGATGACATCGAGCAAAAGATTCGTGCGGAGCTGATGCCGGTGGCAAAAAAGAGAGAGATTGCAGGTAATGACTCGTCGAATCAGGAAGAAGTCGAGGTTTTAAAAGGCTAACGAGTCCCGCAGGGTCGAGCATTCAATAGAAGCCGTATTTCATAGGGAATACGGTTTTTTTATGTCTAAGTATTTTCAGCGCTTGGGTTGTCGGCGTGTTTTAATTAATGACTTAAACACGAGAATTGTCGATGTCGGACTTGGTAGTTTATAAAAGTATTCTGGTTGCATTGGTACTGCTGGGGCTGGTTGTGGCAGAGCGTTATCTGCCAGCCGTTAACCTACCAGAAACGGAAGTGCTTCGAGGCCGAATAGCAAAAAACCTTTCTCTGTGGCTCATCAACAGCCTTGTTTCTCCCGTCATCATATTACCGATTACATTTTATGCCATTAACTATGGAGGAAGTTATGGGATAGGTTGGCGAAGTGACCACCTGGAAAGCTGGGCGTTTATTGGGATCGACCTGTTAATTCTGGATCTCTGGATTTATTGGTGGCATAGAGCTAATCACCGTTTAGCCTTTTTGTGGCGTTTCCACAGAGTGCATCATTTAGACCGTTGGCTAGATGTTACCTCTTCCGTAAGGTTTCATTTTGGCGAATTGGTACTCTCTGCGCTAGTTAGAGCAGTTGTGATTGCCTGTTTGGGGATTCCAATTATCTCTGTGGTTATCTTTGAATCGCTGGTGTTGATGAATTCAGGGTTTCATCACTCCAATGTTCGAATACCAAAGAGGATTGAAGAAAGACTATCCAGATTTATTGTGACACCCTCGATACATTGGGTTCACCACCATGTTGTTAAGAGCGACACTGACAGCAATTATGGGACATTGTTTAGCTTTTGGGATCGCCTGTTTGGTAGTTATTCTAAAAATAAACGTACGAGTGATATGGACATAGGCTTAGAGCGCTGTGCTGATATGAGATTTTTTGAGTTGCTTGTCTCGCCGTTCACAAGACGTTAGTGAGGCAAGACCTCTAAGGCGAGTGATGCGCAAGCTATGGGCACTAAGCTGATAGAGAACGGTCAAAAATGAACAATAGATAAAACAGCGAGATGTGGTTTTATAGTTACGTTGTATAAATGAGTAAGATGGTTAGGCAAGAAAGGAAGTGGATATGGACAATTACCAAGAGCTTATAAGTATTATCGCGCTAACGATGGGCGTGGGTTGGGCAAGCGGTATTAATTTATATGCGGCAGTATTGGTACTTGGGCTTGCCGGAGCCACGGGAAATATAAATTTACCTCCTGAACTGGCAGTGGTGCAAAGCCCAATGGTCATCATGGCAGCTGGTGTGATGTATTTTGTCGAGTTTGTTGCCGACAAAGTGCCCGGTGTGGATACAGGGTGGGATACGCTACATACGTTTATCCGAATACCTGCTGGAGCTATGTTGGCAGCTGGTGCTGTAGGTGATGTAACACCAGCACTGGAAATAGCCGCGGGGCTAATGGGCGGCACTATGGCTGGTGCGAGCCATCTAACTAAATTCTCTGCTAGAGCGCTCATTAATACTTCGCCCGAGCCTTTTTCCAATTGGGTCGCATCTATTTCCGAAGATGTGTTGGTGCTTGGGGGTATGTGGGCAATGTTTAACCACCCTTGGTTGTTTGTTGGTTTGATGATCTTGTTTATATTACTGGTGATATGGTTGTTGCCTAAACTATGGCGGTTGTTAAAAGTTATCTTTTCCAAGCTGGGTGAGTGGTTGGGTGTTGTGCAAAAGCAGCCTGAGCCTGCGGCAAAGGTACCAGTTAATCCCATTGAGAAATAGAGTAGTTTCTGGTGAAAACCGAGAATAATAAATACCAAATAGATCCGCAGAAACCGGAGGTTGCTATCCGGTTTCGCGCTATGGGTTTGTTGGCGCGCAGAGAGCATTCCCGTCTCGAATTACACATGAAGTTGGCAGATAAATTTCCACAGTACCGTGATCTGTTGCAAGCAGTTATAGAGACATTGCAACAGGAGAACCTCCAGTCTGACGAGCGTTTCTCTGAGGCATTTGTGGTGTCTCGAATACGAAAGGGGCAGGGGCCGCAGCGAATTTTTATGGAGCTTCAGCAAAGAGGGGTGGAAAAAACTTTGGCCGAACGGGTTGTGAGAGATGGTGGGGTCGATTGGTTCCGTTTGGCGGCAGAGGTGATGGTAAAAAAGTACGGAGATGAACCATGCCCCGACTTTAATGAGCGCGCAAAGCGTAGCAAGTTTCTTCAGTACCGAGGGTTCGATAGCGAACAGATTTCTCGCTGTTTTGGCGGTGATTAACTGTTTGTCACCAATCTGTATCGGGCAGACCTTAAAAGTATTTGTTCTCGATAAAACTGCTGTGGGCCTATTGTAAGCCTGAGGTCTGCAATAAGGATGCAAGCAACTTATCTGATCTGATTAAGGAACAGAAGAGCGACAAAGCAATCTAAACAGGCACAGATTCATTTAGGGGATATTCCGTTGAAGCGAGTGAGTGTTTATATTGTGATTTTTCTAGTATTGAGTGGCTTTCAGACGCCTTTACTCTATGCTGAAGATTCAGTTTCTGACACTGAGATTCGGAATGTAAACGGTGACATTAACGAAGTTGTCGATCCTGCGGACTGGGGTATCTACAATGGTTGTATTAGTAACAATCGTATTCGTGCTATTAATGTGTTGGGTGTTAATGCTGCCATCCTCGAGCTTGTGGATGGTAAAAAAGTAGTTATGCAGTTTATGGGGCGCTGCAGGGGGATCAGGCAGTATGGCTTTGTTTATACCACCAAAAATAATCTTCTTTGCACGAAAAACCACTCGGTTCGAGTTATGGAGACGGGAAACTACTGCGAGGTGGAATCTCTGAAGCCTTATCTGGGCGATGAGCCGCTGGGTGGTGATGGCAAGAAATGAAGTCTGTGACTATATGGGGTGAGGTTTGTATCGTTATCTAATTATTTCGATCATTTGGTTGGTTTCCCAAGGCGCTACTGCACTTGAGTTATCGGGTGTGCTGACTCAGGGGGCTCTATTAATTGGGCGCGTGGCTCCAGGAACAGAAGTGGAGCTGATGCAACGCTCGGTTAGGGTTGGAGAAGATGGTCTGTTTGTTTTTGGCCTGGGTCGCGATACGCCCCCGAGCATTGAGCTTGTCACTAAAAATGGTCGCGGTGAAAAGGAGTCTCATCTGTTGGCAGTAACTCAGCGAGAATATAATGAGCAACGGGTTAACGGAGTTCCTCAAAAAACGGTGACACCGCCGCCAGAAGTTATGGAGCGTATACACCGTGAAGCTGTCTTGGTTAAAGATGCCAGGGGTGATGACAGTCGAAGTTTGGATTTCCTCTCCGGCTTCTCTAAACCGTTAGAAGGGCCTATTACCGGCGTTTATGGCAGTCGCAGAGTGTATAACGATAAACCGGGTAGGCCGCACTTTGGTTTAGATATTGCGGCACCTACTGGCACCGATGTCTTTGCGCCAGCACCTGGCGTAGTGAAGCTGGTCCACGATGATATGTTCTACTCTGGTGGTACTCTGATTGTCGATCATGGCCATGGTGTCAGTTCATCATTTATCCATCTCAGTGATGTGATCGCCCAGCCTGGCCAGCGGGTTGAAGCTGGAGACCTGATTGCTCGAGTGGGTTCAACTGGCCGGGCGACGGGGCCTCATTTGGACTGGCGCATCAATTGGTTTGACGTAAGGTTAGACCCAGCGTTGGTGTTAGAGAATTTCCCTTCAGTAACTGGCGCGTTAGGTTTATCCGCTAACTTGTCTGATCTGTCCGTAAAAGCCAATAACAAATAGGCGTAAGACAAAAATCTGAGCTAAAACCTCGGGGTACATGGCCAAACGTGGTTTTAGCACCTTCTTTCCCTTAAACTTGCGCCTTTAGAATCTCCTCGATTAGGAGGCGTGATGATTGATAAGAAGTTACTGAGTATTTTGGTGTGCCCCGTTAGTAAGGCGCCACTGGAGTACGATGCAGAAAAAGACGAGCTTGTGTGTCGAGCCAGTGGGTTGGCCTATCCGATTCGTGATGGTATTCCCGTGATGCTGGAAAGTGAGGCACGCCAGTTAACCACTGATGAAAAGCTCGGTGATGATCATTAATTAATCATTGGTCAAGAGTCAGATTATGTCAGAAGAAACTCTATTTACTAAAATTATCAATGGCGATATTCCTGCCGAGATTGTCTACGAAGATGAATATTGCTTCGCAATCAGAGATATTGCACCGAAAGCGCCGACCCATTTATTGGTGATCCCTCGCAAACCAATCCCAAGATTGGTAGATGCCTCGCCAGAGGATAAAGCATTACTGGGGCACATGATGCTTGCTGTGGGTGAGATTGCTAAACAAGCCGGTGTTGATGAGGCGTTTCGGGTGATCATCAATAATGGTGCTGGTGTTGGTCAGACAGTATTCCATCTACACCTGCATATTCTTGGCAATAAAAAATATTCGGAAGATAGTTTAGGTTTCTGATTGGTCATTCATTGGGTCGACATTTGATCACCGGAATGAAATTTTAAAGTGAGGCTTGTATCCAAGCCGTGGAAGTTGATTGTTTATGAAAAGTGCTGAAATACGTGATGCATTTCTGAAATATTTTGAAGGGCAGGAACACACCATAGTGGCGAGTAGTAGCCTGGTGCCGGGTAATGATCCGACGCTGTTATTTACCAATGCCGGTATGGTCCAGTTCAAGGATGTATTTCTGGGTAGTGAAAAGCGGAACTACAAACGGGCCACTTCATCTCAGCGTTGCGTCCGTGCCGGTGGTAAGCACAATGATCTGGAGAATGTTGGCTACACAGCACGTCACCACACTTTTTTTGAAATGCTTGGCAACTTTAGTTTTGGTGATTATTTTAAGCGCGATGCTATTAAGTATGCCTGGCAGTTCCTGACAGAAGTGCTAGGGCTTCCCGAAGAGCGTCTTTGGGTAACCGTTCATGTGTCAGATGATGAGGCGGCAGATATCTGGTTAAAAGAGTTGGGCGTCAGTGCGGAACGTTTTTCCAGGCTGGATGAGGACAACTTTTGGCAAATGGGTGATACCGGCCCCTGTGGCCCTTGTTCAGAAATATTCTATGACCATGGCGAAGATGTACCTGGTGGGCCACCTGGCAGCGAAAATGATGACCTCGATCGCTATATTGAGATCTGGAACTTAGTTTTTATGCAGTATGAGCGTAGTGCTGATGGTGCTATGGAGCCGTTGCCTAAGCCTTCAATTGATACGGGTATGGGGCTTGAGCGCATAGCGGCAGTTATGCAGGGCGTTCATAGCAATTACGAAATTGACTTGTTTCAGGCTCTGCTCAAAGCAGCAGCAAAAGCTACAGGTACTAGTGATTTGGAAAACAAATCACTGAGAGTTATTGCCGACCACATACGCTCTTGCAGTTTTTTGATTGTTGACGGCGTATTGCCTTCCAACGAAGGGCGCGGTTATGTGCTCCGTCGGATTATTCGCCGTGCCATTCGACATGGGCACAAACTGGGGCAAACAAAGGCCTTTTTTCACACATTGGTCGCATCACTGGTGGCTGAAATGGGCGAGGCCTACCCTGAATTGACCAAGGCCCAAGCTCAGGTTGAAAAAGTGTTGCTGGCAGAAGAGCAGCAATTTGAAAAAACTCTGGACAAGGGGATGACTGTTCTCAATTCAGCGCTTTCTGAATTGCAGACTGATGTGATTCCTGGTGATATGGTTTTTTCTCTCTATGATACCTATGGTTTCCCCGTTGATTTAACGAACGATATTGCCCGTGAAAGGGGCTTGTCTTTGGATATGTCCGGTTATGAGGATGCGATGAATGCACAGCGTCAGCGTGCACGCGCTGCGGGCGCTTTCAAAGTGGACTATACCCAGCAATTACAACTAGATGGCAATACCGGGTTTACTGGTTATGAGGGTACGACAGGCCAGGGTTGCGTTATTGCACTGCTTAAGTCTGGCGACGTTGTAGATTCGTTATCTGAAGGTGATGAAGCTGTTGTGGTTTTGGACCAAACCCCTTTTTATGCTGAGTCCGGTGGTCAAGTCGGTGATAGCGGTTACCTTCGCACAGCCGGTGCTGAGTTTGATGTGCGTGATTGCCAAAAACAGGGGAATCATTACCTGCATGTTGGAGTTGTGACGTCAGGAAACTTCAGCGTGGGGCAGCAATTGGAAGCTGAAGTTAATGCTGAGACCCGTCAGGCAACGGAACTCAATCACTCCGCTACTCACTTGTTGCATGCGGCACTCAGAGAAGTTCTTGGTGAGCATGTCACCCAGAAGGGTTCATTGGTTGATAGCAAGCGTCTTCGCTTTGATTTTAGTCATTTTGAAGCCGTGACACCGGTGCAACTTAAGGCGATTGAGCAGCGAGTTAATATGGAGATTCGGCGTAACACTTCAGTAGATACAGACCTCTGTGATATGGAGTCCGCCCAGAAGAAGGGTGCAATGGCTCTGTTTGGGGAGAAGTATGGTGACGAGGTGCGAGTTCTTACCATGGGGGAGGGTTTCTCTGTAGAGCTTTGTGGCGGCACGCATGTTTCACGTACAGGTGATATCGGTTTAATGCGAATTACCAGTGAGTCAGGTATTGCTTCAGGCGTACGTCGAATTGAAGCGGTAACCGGTAGCCAAGCTCTAAGCTATATGGATACTCTGGAGCAACAGCTCGATGAGATTGCGCGTGCAGTTAAGGCGAGCCGTGACAAGGTTGCACAGAAAGTTCTAGCGCTTTGTGCTGAGTCGAAAGAGCTCGAAAAGCAGAATGCTCAATTAAAAGGTAAATTAGCCAGTTCGGCTGGTAGTGATTTGGCGAGCCAAGCCCGAGAAATTAATGGCGTTAAGGTTTTGTCAGCCAGCCTTGATGGCGTTGACCCAAAAGCGCTTCGAGATACCGTAGACCAACTTAAAAATAAGTTGGGATCTGGGGTGGTGATATTGGCCGCATCAGCAGGTGAAAAGGTTGCCCTGGTCGCTGGAGTGACACAGGATGTGACTGATCGTGTTAAAGCGGGTGAATTGATGCAGTTTGTGGCCAGCCAGTTGGGCGGCAAAGGCGGTGGTCGACCCGATATGGCCCAAGGTGGTGGGACGGATGTTGCAGCATTACCAAAGGCAATCGATTCAGTTTTTGCCTGGGTTGAGAAAAAGCTGGTTGTTTAATTGTGGTTACATTGTAGCCCTTAACTTTAGTATCGATTTGGTGTTTAATTGCCCGCCTTTCCTTAGGGATAGGCCGTTTAATAACCCTTTCTTAGCGTAGCAGCACCCATGAGTTTAATAGTTCAAAAATATGGTGGTACTTCTGTTGGAACCACTGAACGGATTGAAGCTGTAGCCGAAAAAATTGTCGGTTTTCGAGACCGCGGTGATGATATGGTGGTGGTGGTCTCTGCCATGAGTGGAGAAACCAATCGCCTTATCGCTATGGCTGCTGATATCCACGAAGATCCCAGTGCCCGTGAAATGGATGTGCTGGTATCTACCGGTGAGCAAGTGACCATCTCCCTGTTGTGTATGGCACTGCATAAAAGAGGTTGTGACGCTCGTTCCTATACGGGGGGCCAAGTGCGCATTCTGACCGATAACTCACATTCCAAAGCACGTATTCAGGGTATCGACGCACACCGTATGCAGTCAGATTTGGCCGCTGGGCGGGTGGTGGTTGTCGCTGGTTTTCAAGGTGCTGATGAAGACGGCAATATTACTACCCTTGGTCGGGGTGGTTCTGATACTACAGCGGTAGCCTTGGCGGCGGCTTTAAAGGCCGATGAATGCCAGATATACACGGATGTAGATGGCGTCTATACCACAGACCCGCGAATGGTACAGGGTGCCAGGCGCCTGGATCGCATTACCTTCGAGGAAATGCTTGAAATGGCCAGTCAGGGATCAAAGGTGTTACAAATACGCGCCGTTGAATTCGCAGGAAAATACAAGGTTCCATTACGGGTGCTATCCAGTTTTGAAGATGGCCCCGGTACATTGATTACACTAGAGGATGACGACGATATGGAAAAACCGGTTGTTTCTGGTATCGCCTTTAATCGCGATGAGGCCAAGCTGACCATTCGTGGGATTCCCGATGTTCCTGGTATTGCATCTAGCGTGTTGGGTGCTGTCGGCAGGGCAAATATTGAGGTAGACGTTATTGTTCAGAACGTTGCTCAGGATAATACCGCCTCGCTGACATTTACTGTGCACCGCAATGAGCTGTCCAAGGCGAAAGACGTACTGGAAAGTGTCGCGAAAGAGCTGGGCGCTACCACGGTTGAAGCGGATGCCGATATTGCAAAATTGGCGCTGGTCGGTGTGGGAATGCGTTCTCATGCGGGAGTGGCGGCAACTATGTTTGAAGCCTTAGCTAAGGACAATATCAACATTCAGATGATTAGTACCTCAGAGATTAAAATTACGGTTGTGATTGACGAGCGCTATCTGGAGTTGGCTGTGAGGGCGCTGCATAGTGCTTTTGAGTTAGATCAAGAAGATACGGAAGAGGCATAAGCTCAATGGTTTCCCTCAATGTGGAATGATTGGTATAGTTCGCCGGCAGCACTCATTGGTGGAAGCTGGTGAGGCATGTAGAACTGGTTATACTAAAATAATAAAGCCAGGGAAAATAGGAATCAGTGTTATCACTGAAATTTGGCAGTATATAGGAGTTCAATCATGTTAATTCTCACACGCCGTGTTGGAGAGACGCTTATTATTGGTGACGATGTTAGTGTTACCGTACTGGGTGTCAAAGGTAACCAGGTTCGTTTGGGCGTGAATGCACCAAAAGATGTCTCTGTTCACCGTGAAGAAATTTATCAACGGATTCAACAGGAGAAAGAAGGGCAGGAATAGCCCAATCTGCTTTGATTTTTTAGATGGTATTGTTATTATGCCGCCTCAATTTTAGGCGGTGCATTGCAGTTGTCTGAAATATGTCAGTAGGTTAGAACTTTGGTGAGGTGGCCGAGCGGCTGAAGGCGCTCCCCTGCTAAGGGAGTATAGGCTTATCCCCTATCGAGGGTTCGAATCCCTCCCTCACCGCCATTAATAAAAAACCCGGCTTTCGCCGGGTTTTTTATTGCCTTCATGGAGGTAACTGTTGACCCCCACTTCAATTAAAGATTTGATGTTTCTTTCTGTGCTGTTATAGCCAAGAACCTTAGTTACGCCGATTTGGCACCGTAGCGCCGCAGCCAAAGCAGGGCTGTTTTGCGAGCACGCTTGGCAGCCAGATCAATAGCGTAGTGAATATCGTCCTCTGTGTTTTGAACATCTATGTGGGTGGGAATTCCTTCGAGTTCTACTGTCACATAGCAGTTTTGTCGTTTGTTTCCCTTTTCGTCATGTACCTCTGATAATTTAACCAAGACATGCTTTACTTGGTCATACTGTCCACTTTCATCAAAGCCTAAGTGTTCTTTTATGTAGTCTTCCAGGTCTTTTGTTAGCGTTACATTGTCTGTTTGAAATTCGATTAGCATTATTGTCTCCCAGTTTTGGTGTAATCAGTATCAGAAAAGAAGGCTATGGCGATTTAAAGATAAGGAAAAGTCGAATATAATTTACAGATACTTCGTATTAATCGAACTATTGGTGTGCGCGATGATGAACTATAAACACCTTTATTATTTCTGGGTGGTGGCTAAAACAGGTGGAGTTACTCGCGCCAGTGAGCGTCTGCATCTGACGCCTCAGACCATCAGTGGTCAGCTGACCCTTTTGGAAGAGCATCTCGGAGAAACCCTATTTTCTCGTGTGGGCCGCAATCTCGAGTTGACTGAGGTCGGGCGATTAGTGCTGAGCTATGCTGAGGATATTTTTTCATTGGGTAGTGAGCTCAAAGAAATGCTACATAATCTGCCGGATGAACGGCCACTGATATTTAAGGTGGGAGTGACTGATGTAGTCCCAAAATCAATTGCTTATCGCTTATTGGCTCCGGTGCTGGAGCTGCCAGAACCTATCCGGATTGTTTGTAAAGAGGGAACTATTGATTCGCTATTGGATGACTTGGCCGTACACCGTATTGATTTGGTGCTCGCAGATGGCCCAATACCTTCTGGTATGAGTGTCGCAGGGTTTAGCCGTCCGCTGGGTGATTCTGGTATAACTTTTTTTGCAACGCCAGAGTTGGCTGACAAGCTAGGTAGTAACTTTCCGAATAACCTCAGTGACATGCCCTTATTATTGCCTGGAGAGATGACTATGGTACGGGGGCATCTTGTTCGGTGGTTGAATCGTCTGCATATTCACCCCCGAATTATCGGTGAATTTGATGACGGGGCATTAATGAAAGCCTTTGGTCAGGCCGGAGTTGGTGTCTTTATTGCCCCAACAGTGATTGCGGAAGAAATAAAAGAGCATTACGGGGTGAAAGTTGTTGGGGAAACAGATGACGTGCGTGAGCAATTTTATGCGATTTCGGTTGAACGAAAAATTCCACACCCCGCTGTGGCGTCAATCACGGAGACCGCCAGGGAGTGGTTGGTGACCAATTTCAAAGAATGATAATGCGAATCTATGCAGGCGCCTTGCACCCTAATGGATGTATGCATGAATCCGCCCTGCAGGTTTTCTCTCCGGTTCTAAACAGCTTGGTAGAAGAGGTTTTGTATAGGTATTAATGACCTGCTGGATCATTCCACTTGGGCAGTAGTACGATGCAGTTTGGGTTCAAGTTGTTGTCCTTAAAGGTGTTAATCGTGTCCAGTACCTGTTGATTCTTTAGGTCGATTACAGTGATTGATCCATCATTCATTCCGGGTAAGTTAACAAAGGCATTTTGTACGAAGGCGTACTGATTGTCTTTGCTAAAGGCAACATGGTGTGCGCCCTCATTGGCATCTAATGTTTTGATCAGCCGAGGTTGTTTTAAGTGCTGTCCACTGATGTCAAAGATGTGTAAGTGTCCTGGGTTAGCAGTGGTGATATACATCCGGGTATTGTTATTCCTGAAGTAAACCTCAAGAGGAACACTCGACCCCGTTCCAGCAAAGTCGTAGGCCTGTGCTACGTCAAAGTCCTTTGTCTGACTATTCCATGTGGCGGTCCACAGGGTATTGCCAAACATATTCGTGATGTAGGCGGTAGGCGGATTACTGTTAGGGATAAACAGCACTTCAACGGGAGCTTCTCCCGAGGGTGATGGCTTTTCTGAGAGTTTATGATGATTTAGTACTTTGCCTGTACTGGCTTCTAGAACGGTAATGGTTTCACCTGGGTCACCTAAGTCATTTGCACGAACAGTGCTGGTGACCAAGATACGGTCGATACTGTTGTTGATAGTAATCCCGTGTGGATAGAGCTTGGGCATGTCAATCGTTTTAAGTACTTTGTCTGTTGTTGCATCGCCAAAAACTACTTTGCTTGACCCCATACAGGTAGTGTACCAATTTAGGTTGTCCTCAGAAAAAATAGTATCTTCTCCTACTTGGCAATCCGGAATGCTGATGACCTTCATGCGGAAGGGGTTGCTTGTCATGTCAATCACTCTGAGCTCCGGCTTCCCTAGGGCAGTGACATAGGCTTTTGTTGCGTCTCTGTTGTAGAAAATGTGGTGTGCTACCAAGTCCGGCGGCAGGGGGATTTCCATCAAAATCGTGCCATAGTTTTGAGACTTGGGGTCGACATCAATAATGGCGATACCTTCCTGGCGGACAGCAGTGTTGAAGGGTAATTTTAAGTCTTTCAGTTTGTCGGCAGGCTTGGACTCGTAATTCAACATCGCCAAAATCTCACCGTGTACGGTAATTGGGGAGATGAACAAAGCAGATAATATTAAACAAAATATTGTATGGCGAATTTTCATTGTCTTCTCCTGAGTGAGCGTTTCTCAAGGGTAAGTTAAGTCTAGTAGAGCTGAATGGCTCTCCAGGAATTTTGAGTTATAAGCGGGGGCTAAGAATGGATGTCTATAATTATGAGAATAGGGTTATGTGGAGATGATAAATGGAGGCGTGTATCCGAATTGTTTCGAGGTTAGTGCTGACGTCACTTTGCCTCGTCTCAATGTTGTCGGTAGGCAGTGACGAGCCCTCGGGAGGAGAGGATATTAAGCAGTTTGATATTTATATAGAGCAGCGTGAGATAAAGTCCGGTCTAACAAGAATTGTTGTGAGTCAGGGGCAATGGGTGAAGTTGGTATGGCACTCTGATGAGGATGTAGACATTCATTTGCACGGATATGATTTACAGTTGGGTGTCACGGCTAACGAACCAGGAGAGATGATGTTTAAGGCTTATGCCACTGGGCGATTCTCAATAACATCACATGGCTTTGGCGAACAGAAGGACAAGGGCAAAAAGCACCGTCATGGCGCCCTTTTTTATCTTGAAGTACATCCGAATTGATTGGTTAAAAAACCTCTCTTCAGGCTTGTTTTGGCTGCCTTCCGTGGCTTGTGCCCATGGTTTTGCTCAGCGTTACGACCTGCCTGTGCCATTGTCTTTATACCTGACCGGTGCCGCTATTACTGTGGCGGTTTCATTTTTAGTCATTACCTTGTTTGTTAGACATGGGGTGGTGTTATACCGCTATCCTCGCTGGAAACTGCCTTGCTTCTTCAGGGTTAGCTTGGCGCAGAAGAAGAGTTGGTTCTACCTGTGGCAGTCAGCGTCAATTTTTGTACTGATCCTAATACTGGTCGCTGGTTGGTGGGGCATTCAGTCACCGTTTAAAAATATTGTACCCACTTTGGTGTGGGTGGTTTGGTGGGTGGGGCTCGCCTATTGTTCAGGGTTGTTGGGCGATTTATGGCTATTGCTGAACCCATGGAAGAACAGCTTTCTCCTGTTTGAATGGCTGTCCAGAAGGTGTTTGGGTTTAGATTCAATATCATTTTACGTGGCGTTACCCCGGTGGGTAGGTGTTTGGCCTGCATTGGTGTTTTTTTCTATATTCTCTTGGGTGGAGTTGGTTTGGGGGCACAGCGATGAGCCTTCTGCTATTGCGACGCTTGTGCTGACCTACTCCTTGCTGACTTGGGGTGGAATGGTGATTTTTGGGCCACACCAATGGCTGCAAAGTGGGGAGGCGTTTACCTGGGTGTTTGGGTTACTTTCACGGTTTTCTTTGACAGAAAAGGATAAAAAAGATCAGCGGTGGTACCTGAGGCCCTTTGGTTTAGGCTTGCTGGTGGAGAGCTCTGTTTCAACGTCGCTGGTTGCGTTTGTCGTGTTTATGCTGTCTTTAGTGACTTTCGACGGCTTTATGTCTACTCCCTTTTGGGCAGATCTGGTGAGCTGGGCGATCTACTCTGACGCTATGAGGCCAGTTCTACTCACGTTGCAGCCAGTGTTTGGCGATGCTGTCGCGGTTATTTCAACGCTGGGTTTTTTAGCATTTCCGCTACTATTTTGTGGGGTTTTCCTTCTGTGTTGTTCTCTTATGCGGTTGCTGGCTGGGCCATTAAGTTCTCCGTCTATGATGGATATGGCAGGCTATTTTGTAATGACCCTTATACCGATTGCACTGGCTTATCATTTGGCACACTACATGTCATTCTTGTTGATAGTGGGGCAATACATCATTCCTTTGGTATCAGACCCCTTGGGTTTTGGATGGAATCTCTTCGGTACAAAACATTATTTTGTGGATATCGGTATTGTGAATGCCAGATTTGTCTGGTTTACATCGGTCATAGTGATTGTGACTGGGCATATCATTGCGGTGTTCTTGTCACATGTAATGGCGCAAAGGATTTTTGAGCATCAGAGGCAGGTAATCATGAGCCAAATCCCCATGTTAGTCTTGATGGTGGGTTACACAATGGTTAGTTTGTGGATCTTGGCTCAACCCATTGTTGAATGAGAAAAGTAAGCGTTGGCTATTTTTGAGAGGTGTTTCAGTGAAAAGGGTAATAACAAACTTCCATCTTGATCGCTATCAGGAGTGGGTGGCTGATTTGGAATGTGGGCACGTGGTCACCATGCGACATAACCCACCCTATCAAAATTGTTCCTGGGTCGGCTCTGCAAAAGGCAGGCAGGAACATATTGGAGATCTTCAGGAATGCGTGAGCTGTGATATGCCAAAGTTACCAGATGATTTAAAGCTAACGGAAACATCACCTCTGTATCAAAAGGGAACTATGCCTGAGCAGTTCGGTTCAGGGTATGCCACCAAGGAAGGAGTGTGGGCAAAAATAGTCGTCAAAAAAGGCTTGTTGCAGTTTTTAATTCTTTCTGAGCCCTCTATTGGATTTGTTTTGGATGAGCATTTGTTTGGTGTTGTCAAACCCGGTATTAAACATGAGATCAAGCCTGCAATGGGCGATGTTGAGTTTTATGTCGAGTTTTATCAGGCCTTATGATCTTTGAGCATGATGGAATCGTAGGGTTATTTCGCGTCATGCCAGACTGTATTGGTTAATCAGTCCTCTGGAGATCCTTATAGAGTCAGTTGCCGGCACGTAAATGGTGGCACCTATCTATTGAAAATAACACCGAGCTATTGAAAGTAACACCGAGCTATTGAAAGTAACACCGAGATTGTCGTGGAGTACTTAGGCCCCAACGACTAGTGTATTTTGTGGGTAGAAGTGTAGTGAAGTGAAACAGGTGTTTGATTTCCGTACAGGTTTTATTTCGACTTTCCTCTTAAGGTAAAAAAATAAATTACTATGAATTCATAGTGTTACATGTTTATTTCGGTTTTTTGTTCCTGGTGGCACGGAGTTTGCTCTTAAAGGGAATGTCCATGGAATTAATTTTTGATGAAACCATGTGATAAGTAGAACTCTAATTAATCTCGTAAGCTAGGAACTAAGGTAACTCGATATGGGAATGCTGATTAATATCGATAATGGCGGGACTCTCACAGATATCTGTGTGATTAAAGATAACAATTTTTATAAAACAAAAACGTTAACGACGCCTTATGATTTGAGTAAATGTTTTTTCGAGGGCTTAAAAGCCGTTTCTGGGGTGATTTATGGCGACGAAGATGTAGCCAGATTGTTAGCCGAGGTGGATCACATTCGTTATTCGACCACCCAGGGCACCAATGCAATTGTGGAGCGTAAAGGGCCTAAGCTAGGCCTGGTTATCAATAAAGATAATGCTCATTTTCCCGCACGTATGCGTGAGCATGATCCAGATCTGTATGATTTCCTTATTGGCGATAGGGTAGAGGAAATTGACCTCGCCGACTTGTCTGACCCTCAAAAAGCAATTGATACTGCAACATCGATTACACGTTTAACCTCTTCTGGTGCTAATCGAGTGGTCGTCTGTTTTGACGTGGATCAAGCTCATGAGTATGAGTCACAGTTCAAGAGAGTGGCGTTTGATAGCTATCCCCGTCACCTGCTTGGTGCTGTGCCAATGTTGTTTGCCGGTGAGCTGGCTGACGATGTGTCTGGTGAGCGTCGTGCATGGACTGCGCTGGTTAACTCTTTCTTGCATCCGGCGATGGAGAACTTCCTATTCAACGCAGAAAACCGTCTGCGTGAATTCCGTACTAAAAACCCATTGTTGATCTTCCGTAATGATGGCGATGCCTCTCGTGTGGCCAAAACTATCGCGCTGAAAACATACAGCTCTGGTCCTCGTGGTGGTATGGAGGGTGTTAAGGCTTTTAGTAAGCAATATAACCTATCCAATGTTCTCTCAATGGATGTTGGCGGCACCACAACTGATATTGGGCATGTAGTAAGAAGTACTGTTAATGAAGACCGGCGCGGAAAGGTCGAGGGTGTGCCTGTCTCGTTTGCTCTGTGTGAAATTGCCAGCCCTGGTGTAGGTGGTAGTTCCATTCTTGCGGTTAAGGATGGCGCTATTCAGGTGGGTCCTGAAAGTGTGGGTGCTGTACCTGGTCCGGCCAGTTTTGGTCGCGGTGGTAAAAACTCTACGATCACTGATGTGAACCTGTTGATGGGTTTGCTGGATCCTTCCACCTTTTTTGGTGGTGGTTTGGCATTGGATATAGAGCGTGCGCGTGCAGCCCTTACTGAGAATATTGCTGAGCCGCTGGGTATCTCAGTTGATGATGCCTTGATACAACTTCGCGATGCTTATGAGCAGAAGATAGCTCGTGAATTGAGTGAGTTCGCAGAAATTACCGATGAGACGGTCTTGTTGGCCTTCGGTGGCGCTGGCCCGATGAATGCCTGTGGTGCTGCGGATATATGCGGGATCAAAACGGTATATGTGCCAAAAACTGCTGCCGTATTCAGTGCTTATGGCATTGGTTCTTGTGATATTGGCCAAAGCTATGCGGTAGTGCTTGCGAATCATAAGCAGGACGCATTGGTTAAAGCCCACGAAAAACTATTGGAGCGTGCTGAAAGAGACATGTTTGCCGAAGGTTTTGCCAGAGGTGAGTATGAAATCACTGCTCAGTTGGTTGGTGAAAAAGACGGTACTGAATCTGTGCATATTCTGGATGCCAGTATTGCTGTTCCGCAGGAGCTTGCTAACGCAGACTCTATTACTTTAGAGGTTACTGCTCGTAAGCGTCTGAGAATCGAAAGTGACAAGCATGCTGAAGTTAAAAAGGTCAGTGCTGCGAAGTCTTCCAAAACTCGCTCAATCTTTGGTGATAACAAAGAATGGCAGGATGTGCCTGTTTACGATGTGAACTATATGGAGCCAGGTGATTTTGGTGTAGGCCCAGCGGTTATTGAAGAAGAATTCTTTACCTGTTTGGTAAGAGATGGCTGGGAGTTTGTTGTAACTGAATTGGGTGATATTTGTTTGACCAAGGGGGCTGTGTAATGAAAGTTTTGATGACTGAATATCTCCGCATCGATCTGGATACAGAGAATTGGGAGTGTCGTGTATGTGAGCACGTAGTCGGTTCGGCGCGTGGTAATTACAAAGAAGGTCTGCTGGCTTATAAGCGTGACCCAGCGGATATCCACCCTTCAATTATCGATCCCGATAAGTACAAGTTTACGTTCTGTCCTGACAAAGATTGGGTCAGTATTTATGAATTTTATTGTCCTTCGTGCGGGACCCAAATGGAAGTTGAGTACACCTTCCCCGGGCACGAGCCACTCTTCGATATGGAAGTGGATGTGGATGCCCTGAAAGAGCAATGGAGTCACCGCGAAGAAATATTGGAGCCTGTTACTGGCCCTAATGTTTTGGTGGATAGAACTCACGGTCACAATCATTGATAACTATTGTCATCAACAGCGGTAATCATCGAAGCAGCATGGTTGCTGGTTTGGCAAGTGAATAACTTAATAGTTATAGAGTTTTAGGAAATAATATTATGAAACGTATATCAGTAGATATCGGCGGTACTTTTACCGACTGTTTTGTGGTGTGGGACGGAAAATATATTGAAACAAAAGCACTGACTACCCACCACAACCTCGCTCTAGGTTTTAATGAGGCAGTTGAAAAAGCGTATAACGAACTGGATATTTCTATGGAGGAAATCCTTGATGGAGTTGACTCTGTTCGCTACGCAACAACGTTGGGTACCAATGCGCTTATTGAGCACAATGGTCCCCGTATCGGTATGTTGGTAACAGCCGGTTACGAAGCCATGGTTCCTCTTAGTCGAGGTCGTGGTTACGGGGAAGGTCTGGATGAGATGGGTAAGCAAAACCTACCTGATGCACAGCGTCCAGCGCCATTGGTTTTGCCACACATGATTGAGGGCGTACGTGAGCGTTTAGGTTTCGAGGGTGAGTTGGTTATGCCTTTGGACGAAGCGGATGTTCGTGAAAAGATCAGATCGCTGATTGATAAAGGTGCCCAGGTGATCGTGGTTTGTCTGGTTAACTCCGTTGTTAACCCTGCGCATGAAAAGCAAGTAGAGCAGATTATTCTGGATGAGTATCCAACGCATCTGCTGGGATCTATTCCAACAATTCTTTCGCACCGTGTAGCTGGTCGTAAAGGTGAGTACGTGCGTGCTACTTCTGCGATTGTAGATGGTTACTTACACTCCACTATGTATCATGCCATGAGCCAGCTGGAGCAGAACCTGCGATCTCACTCTTATTCAAAGCCTATGCTGGTTATCCACAACTCCGGCGGTATGGCTCAGTTGAACTCAACCGACGCGTTGCAGACCATTCACTCCGGTCCTGTTTCTGGTATCAGTGCAGCTGAGCATTTGGCCAAAGAAGCTGATCTTGGCAGTGTTATTGCGACGGATATGGGTGGTACTAGCTACGATATCGGTATCGTTGTTGAGGGTGGTATCAAGCACTATGACTTTAACCCGGTGATCGACCGCTGGTTGGTTTCTGTACCGATGGTCCACTTGGTAACGTTGGGTGCAGGTGGTGGTTCTATTGCTTCCTTTGACCGCATGTACAACGCGGTTGCTGTTGGCCCTAAGAGTGCTGGTTCTGATCCGGGTCCTGCTTGTTATGACCGCGGTGGTATGAATCCAACGGTAACCGATGCTGACTTGGTATTGGGTTATCTGGATGCTGAAAACTATGCTGGTGGTAGTATTCCACTAAACCCCAAGCGTTCCCTGTTCGCCATTGAAGAAACACTTTGTGACGACCTGGATGTTGAAGTTGTTGAAGCTGCTCTGTTGGTTAAAGAGAAAGTTGACAGCAACATGGCTAACGGTGTGAACACTGAGCTGCGTGTTCGTGGTTATGATCCTGGAGACTTCACCATGTTGGCTTATGGTGGCAATGGTCCACTTCACTGTTGCGGGATCGCGTCTAACCTGAATATCGATAAGATTCTTGCTACCCCGATGAGCTCTGTTTTCTCCGCAGTGGGTGCAGGTAATATGCATCAGATGCACATCCATGAATCTTCACTGTTTATGGTTCTTTATGATTCCACTTCTCGTAAAGTGTTTGACAACTATCAGCGCTTTAACGATATGGTTGCTGAGCTGAGCCTTCGTGGTCAGAACGATCTATTGAGGCAGGGTTCTAATGCCGAAGATATCAAGCACTCTCTTGAGTTGGATATGCGCTACGGTAACCAGTTGGTGCAAACGACTGTTGTTGTGCCTAAGCACTCTCTCGAGTCTGCTATGGATGTAATGAACATTCTGGATCAGTTCTCTACAGACTACGGCAAGCGTTTTGGTGAAGGTAGCCAGGCACCTGAAGCCGGTATTCGTATCAACACTATCCGTGTTGCGTCTTATGTCGAACACGACACAGTTAGGTTCACACATATCAAACCTGTACCGGAAGCTGAGCGTACAGCTCCACCTGCGCCATCGGGATCTCGTACTTGCTACTTTGTTGGTGATGGTAAGCCTGTGGAAACTCCAATTTGGGATAAAGCTGATATACCTCCTGGTACAGAAATTGTTGGCCCAGGTATTGTGGCTTCAGAAGTCACCACCTATTTGATTGAACCGGGTTGGAAATATGTGTCCGCAGAACAGGGTGCAGTTTGGTTCCTTCGTGTCGATGCAAAGAATTAAAGAGGTAGTCTAATCATGAATAATACAGTGAATTTAGAAGGTGATGTACAGGATCAGGAACTGATCCAGAAGTTCCTTAAGGACACGACTCTCTTCTTGGGTCCAGACCCAGAAATTATGCGTGATCACAGCATCATGCCGCGAACTTCAAGCGAAGAAGAGTGCATGGAGCGGTTTACTGATCTTAACCAGATTTCTTCCATTCGTGACCGATTGCAGTCGGCCTGTGAAGAAGGTTTTGAAATGGTAGAGCAGATGGGTGCAGCACCTGGTGCAAAGTGGGGCGATATCATTACTGGCATTTACTCAGCGTCAGGTGACTTGACTATTGGTAGTGCTGGCGGTGTATTGATCTTCTCCGCATTGGTTCACCATCCAATCAAATTCATCATCAAAAACTGGATTGATGAAAAGACTGTTGGTGTTAAGGAAGGTGATGGTTTTATCCATAACGATTCTCGTTACGGTAACGTACACAACACTGACCAAAGCATGATTTTGCCAGTGTTCCATGAAGGCCGGTTGATTTGCTGGGTAGCCTCGACAGTTCACGAAGGTGAAAACGGTGCGATTGAGCCAGGTGGTATGCCTTCTATGGCAGAGACTTCTTTTGATGAGGGACTGAAAATGTCTCCATTTAAAGTGGTTGAAAACTATCAAATCAAGCGTGACATTTTGACTTTCTTGCAGAACTCAGTACGTGAGCCAAAACTGCAATACGAAGATATGAAAGTGAAACTCTTCGCCTGTATGCGCCTTGAAAAGCGTATTAAAGAAGTTTTTGAAACTGATGGCCCAGATGCGCTGACAGCCTGTCTACGCTATACCAATGAGAGCGTGGTGACAGAAGTTCGCCGTCGTATTTCTGAATGGCCAGATATGACTGTTCGTACTCAGACTATTATGGATAGTACTCTGCGTGAAAATGCATTGTTGAAAATCAATCTGGCTGTGACGAAGAAAGGTGATCGCCTCATCTTTGACTTTAGCGGAACCAGCCCAGAATTGACTAACCGTGCCATCAACACTCAGTTGCCAGGTATGAAAGGCATGGTAGGTCAGGCCTTTATGAATCACATTTGGCCTGATTTGCCTCGTGGCCAAGCGGGTCTTTCTCCCATTGAGTTTGTCACCCAGGAAGGCACGCTGGTTGATTGTTCGTATGCGGCACCCAACTCTCAGAGTTTGATGTCCATCTTCCACAGTTTTACTGTGGCCCAGCATGCGACGGCGAAATTCCTGTACAGCTGTCCAGATAAGTACACTCGTGTTCTAGCGCCCTGGCACAACATGATCAATACCTTCATTTGGGGTGGTGTTAACCAGCATGGTGAAACACTGGGTAATCTATGTGCGGACCTTAACGGCATGGGCGGTGGTGCTCGTATGGATCGTGATGGTGAGCATGCTCTGTCACCAATTTTCGCGACCATGGCAGACATCGGTGAGCAGGAAATGAACGAAGAGGAAGTACCTTTCCTTCAGTTGGTTTCGAAGAAGATGACCACCAATACTCAAGCGCCGGGTAAGTACCGTGGCGGTATGGGTTACAGCATGATTGCTTCTACAAAAGATAGCGAGCAATGGGGCTTTATGACGACCACTCAGGGTTCTAAAGCGCCTACCATTCAAGGTTTGTTTGGTGGCTATGCTAGCGGTTCATATCCGCTGTGTAAGGTAAAGGGTGTGGACGTTTATGACGTGTTGCTGACAAACCCTGAGCAGTTCAAGCACAGTATTGATGAAATCATGAACGAGCAATCACTTGTGGGTGCTGAATATACTACTCATCACATGGGTATGGGTTTCGATATCTCCAAGCGTGGTGACTTGTACATGATCTCTCAGGGTTCTGGTGGTGGTTATGGTGATCCTCTTGAGCGTGACCCAGAATATGTGATCATGGATATTGAAGAAGGTCTGATTACTCCAGACTGGGCGAAGAAACTCTACAAAGTTGAGTTTAATGAAGCTACTCTCGCTCTGGACATGGAAGCAACAGAGAAACTTCGCGCTGATTATCGTGAAACACGCAAAAAGCAGGGCTTGCCTTACGCTGAATTCGTTAAGAAGCATGTTAAGGATACACCTCCAGCAGATATTCCATTCTATGGTTCTTGGAATGGGGATAATGAGGTTGTTTATGCAGGCAACCCTAATGACAAGCGAGATGCCAACAATCCTGGTCCTATTTATGTCACACATCCAAAAGATGTTAGGATTAATGAACTGGAAGCCGAGCTTGAAGCAGTAAGAAAACAAGCTGGTATTCCTTCACAGGATACAAGGAAATAATATGGCACTAGACCTAGTCTCATACCTAAAGTCGGGGGATTCGTCCCCCCGCCTTTGGGTTAACTTTAATGAGTACACTAAAAAGCTTTTGCTGGGTGAGGGTGAAAACCCTTGGACCACACCCGCTGCCTATATGTCTTTTTATGGGCAGGCTCATGGTTTGGTGAAAGCTGACGTGGTTGTGCTTGATGTATGGGATCTGTTTCAGCACTGGATGGAGGAGGATGAAAAAGCCATCCCATCTATGGCTGAAAAGGGTCGTCTGACTTATGCGCTAAAAACCATGCTGGAAGCTTTTGCTCCGAGAGAGTTGTTGGCTGAAGTCATTACTGCTGTGAGCAATAACTATGGGGGTTCAACCCCTATAGTTTTGGTTGTTCCTTCACCGCGGTCTCTTTTGGTCAAAGCTCATAAGGCTGCCACAGGAAAAGATGCCGAGCCGGAAGAAATGGCGATAGATACTGCTGGTATGTATTTGGCTGATTTTCTTCGCTATTTCAGTGAAACGGACTTGTCTGGTGTGTTGTTGGTAGAAGATGAAAACTTGATGCCGAGTAGTACCGAAGAATTGTCCTGGTACCAGCCTGTGATTAATATCGCTAAGCACTACCGTTGGGCTGTTGGTGTCCAGTTACCTTTTTCTGATGACGGTTTTAATGTGCCGGACGATGTGGGTTTTGCAATTACTCCAGCTGGGTCTGCTATTTCAGCAAACACACTTGGTGTCGATATTAGCCAGCCTCTTTGGAGTGGTGGAGATATTGCTGGGAAAAGTGATGGCTTTTATTACTTCTCTATTCCAGCAGATGCAAAACCAGAGTCTGTTCTTGAGACAATTTCAAATCTGAAAAAATAATTTGGGATCTTGAGATGCGGCTCGTCGATTTTCTGGATCATAGCTCTGCAAACCTGCCTCTTGATGCTGACAATCAAGTCAGCTCAGGGGCAGGGTTTTATGATCTCGGTAATAATGTGTCCCTGAGTTACCCAGAGATGGTGAATGCTTCTATCCACTTGGCGGAAGCATTAAGGCAAAAAGGGGTAAAAGCTCAGGACGTGGTGGCTACTTATGCACCCAACTCCGTGGCTGCTTATTGCTGTATCTTTGCGATTTCTCGCATAGGTGCAGTTTGGTTGCCCCTTAATGTTAGAAACACATTAGATGCTAACTTAAAGCTGATCGATAAGTCTGGAGCAGCCTTGTTGTTTCTGGATGAAGGGATTGCTGCTCAGCATCCTGAATTGTCTAAGTTTTTTGGTAAAGATAAATTGATTTTCCTCGATGGCCAGCAAGTTGCTGGCCGGGCTTTTTCTTCTCTCAGGAAGGCGCCTGAGGGTGGTAACAAAAGCGATAAAAAAACATGCTCATCTGAGCGTGGTCATGATGACCGCACTGTCTCGTTGTTTGCTACAGGTGGTACGACAGGTGATTCCAAACTTGCCGAATGGAGTACTGCTACTTGGGAGACAATGGTTGCTATCCAGCAGGAGTTAATGCCGCCACCGGATATACCCTCTTGTTATTTAGTCTCTGCACCAATGTCTCATGCGGCAGGTATTGCATCGTTTGCGACCATCTTACAGGGCGGCTCAATTTTGGTGATGGATGGCATGGTGCCAGAAACGTTGCTGGCGACTATTGAAAAATATCGAGTGACAAGCTTGTTTTTACCGCCCACGGCCATTTATATGTTGTTGGCCTATGAGAATGTTAGAAAGTACGACTACTCGAGTTTGCGCTATTTTTGGTATGCCGCGGCCCCCATGTCAGTTGAAAAGCTAAAAGAAGCTATGTCGGTCTTTGGTCCAGTGATGGTGCAAACGTATGGCCAAGTAGAAGCGCCCATGATGTGTACATTTTTGTCTGCACAAGATCACGTTGAGGCGTTAGAAACGGGGAATGCTTCCATGTTGCGTTCGTGTGGCAAAACATCGCCACAAGTTGAATTGGCTATTATGGATGATGAGGGCCGTCAACTCCCGAGAGGGCAAGAGGGCGAGATTGCTGTCAAAGGTGATCTGTTGATGAAGGGGTATTATCAAAACCCTGAGGCAACTCAAGCCATTCGGTCTGAAGGGTGGCAGTTTACCGGTGATATCGGTGTTTTTGATGAAAATGGTTATCTGGCAATAGTCGATAGAAAGCGGGATATGATTATATCCGGTGGGTTTAATGTTTACCCCAGTGAAATAGAGCAGTTGATTTGGGGGCTTCCGGCGATAAAGGATTGTGCTGTTATCGGTGTGCCTGATGAAAAGTGGGGAGAGCAGGTTACGGCTGTGGTTGAGCTGAAGGATTCCACTTGCGCTCCTACCGAGCAAGAAATTATTCAATACTGTAAAGAAAAATTAGGCAGTGTTAAGGCGCCTAAGCAGGTGCTATTTTGGGATGAGTTGCCCCGAAGCCCTGTGGGAAAAGTCCTGAAAAAAGAAATTCGTAAAGTGTTTTGGGACGATAAGGGTCGGAATATTTAAGTGTTTTGGCATGGCGTCCCTCTGTTGGATATTACTGCCTGATGCCGAATTTTAGGCCCTCTTTCGTTCTACCCATCTATAACATCTTGATAACTATGAGAGAGGTTACCCTGTGAAGGTTAGTATCGTTGGTGCATACAATACAAAATTTGGTGCGTTTGTTAAGCGTGACCGTGAAACAGGCGAAGTCGAGGACTTAAAGTCTTTTTATGAGCTGTTAATTGAGGCTGGTGCAGGTGCAATTGCCGATGCGGGGTTAGAGGCTAAAGATATTGATGCTATCTGGGTGGGTTCTTGCTCTCCTTCGTTGTTTGTTAACCAGGAGCATGTTGGACCCTTGGCCATAGAGATCGATCCAGAGGGGTTGCTGTTCAAGCCAACTACTCGAACCGAGGGGGCTTGTGCAACGTCTTCTCTGGCAATTTATAACGCAGCTTACGCAGTGGCTTCTGGGCGGTTTAAAAATGTACTGGCTCTAGGTGTTGAGAAAATGAGCTTGTTAAATACTCCAGGGGTCACCCATGCCTTGGCTTGTTGCTCCTACTGGCCAGATGAAGGGGCTGGTGGAATGACATTTCCTGGATTGTTTGCTGAGCTAGGGACTGCTTACCAGCAGAAACATGATATTTCCGACGACCAGCTACGAACTATGTTGGCGCACGTGTCTGCACTTAACTATCGCAACGGTATTCAAAACCCACTGGCGCATTTTGGCCCAGGTAGTTTGCCGGATAAAAATCAGCTCGTTACTGCGGAAGCTATCCTGAACTTGCCTGATTCAGGGAAGGGTAGCAATCCGATGATCGCTCCCCCCCTAAGGTTGCATGACTGTTCATTAATTACTGATGGTGCTGCGGCCGTGGTTTTGACATCGACAGAGAATGCCAAGTCTAACTTCAAAAATGCAGTTGAGCTAAGCGGCGTTGGGCATGTAACCGATCGAATGATGTTGAATGGGCGTCAAGGCAGGCTGCATGAGCTACAGGCAACAAAGGTTGCTGTCGGGCAGGCGTGCACTGAAGCTGGTATCGGTATATCCGATCTGGATTTTGCAGAAGTACATGATTGTTTTACGGTGAATGAATTGCTCTGTGCTGAAGCAATTGGGCTTTCTATGCCTGGTCGGGCCGGTTTCGATGTGATGGAGGGTAAGTTTGATCCCGATGGTAAATGTCCAATAAATCTGTCGGGCGGTCTTAAAGCGAAAGGGCATCCCGTTGGTGCGACGGGTGCATCCATGCATGCGCTGGCCTATAAGCAGTTAACCGGCGCACCCATTGGCGTGGCAGCTAAAGGAACGCCGGAAGTTGCAATGACGGTTAACATTGGTGGCTCTGGTGTCACTAACTGCGTCTCAGTCCTTCGTCGAATACAGTAATATATTTACCGAGTGTAATATGGCTTGTAACTAAACAGGTACATATTTTACGAAATGGCCCCTCTTAGAATGAGGGGCTTGCTTCATATGTTGTGAATTGTTCTCTGAACCGAACCTTGTTGGGCCATCAATAGGCAATTATCAAAAAGAAGGTTTGTATTTTAAGTGCCGTTGAGTTATTTATTGATGTGTAAACTTAGAGCCTGTGGTACTCGCAAGCTTTAACGGTTGTTTAAGCGCGGGTTACTCCAGGGTTTTATTAGTCAAATCATGGAGTCTTGACATGTCTAAGGTAGCCTTGGTCACTGGGGGAACAAGAGGGATTGGCGAAGCAATTGCTGTGGAGCTTAAACAAGCTGGTTATGACGCTGTATCTAATTATGCCAGTAATGATGAAAGTGCTAGAGCATTTAATGAGCGAACGGGAATCCCCATATACAAGTTTGACGTATCTGATTTTAATGCGTGTAAAACAGGAATAGAGGTCATTGAGCGGGATCATGGCCCGGTAGCAGTTCTGGTCAATAATGCGGGAATAACCAGAGATACGACCATGCACCGCATGACCCCTGAAGCATGGCAGGCAGTTTTGGATACAAATTTGGGGTCTTGCTTTAATTTGTGCCGCTGTGTGATAGAGAACATGAGAGAGAACAAATTCGGGCGCATCGTAAATATTGGTTCTGTTAATGGTCAGGCGGGGCAATATGGTCAAGTGAACTATGCTGCAGCCAAATCTGGTATTCATGGATTCACTAAGGCGTTGGCTTTAGAAAGCGCTTCTCGTGGTATTACAGTGAACGCCATCGCGCCAGGCTATGTGGATACCGACATGGTGCGAAATGTGCCAGCGGATGTTCTCGAGAAAATTATCGCGACAATCCCTGTGGGGCGATTAGGTACAGCACATGATATAGCTCGGTCGGTACTATTTTTAGTTTCCGATGAGGGCGGTTTTATTACCGGCTCTACCCTATCCATTAATGGTGGTCAGCACATGTATTAAGCCTGACTTTCTCAGTGCTTCCTTGTGATATGGCTTACCCAGGGCTTTGTTTTTATCACGAGGAGGTAGCTGATGAAGGCTGCGATATTTAATGCTTTAGGTTCTGCTGAAGATGTTTTGGTTATTTCTGAGGTGGAAGAACCATCGCTGGCACACGGAGAGGTGTTAGTTCGTATACATCGTTCTGCGGTTAACCCTTCTGATGTAAAAAAACGTGCGGGCGCTTTCCCCGACTTGCTGAATGATGGGTTTATTATCCCCCATAGCGATGGGGCTGGTGTTATTGAGGCCGTGGGGCATGGGGTTCCCTTTTCACGTATTGGTGAGAGAGTGTGGGTCTACCAGGCTCAGTATGCTCGTCGTTTTGGTACGGCGGCCGAGTATGTAGCACTACCTACAAATAGAGCTGTTGCTCTTCCTGATTCAGCAGGTTTTGACGATGGGACATGCATGGGTATACCTGCCATGACTGCACATCGTTGTATTTTTTCAGATGGCCCTGTGGCAGATAAAACAATATTGATTACTGGTGGTGCTGGCAGAGTAGGGCACTATGCCATTCAGTGGGCGAAGCATGCCGGAGCTCAAGTTATTGCTACTGCCAGTAATGCGCAGGCTGCAGAGCACTGCTTTGCAGCAGGAGCGGATGCTGTTTGCCCGCATAGTGGTGAGGAGTTCACACAGTTAATTTCTGAAATGACCCGTGGCAGAGGGGTTGATAGAGTCGTTGATGGTGAGTTTGGTGCCAACCTTCCTGTGCTTCTGGATGTTGTGCGTGAAGGTGCAGTTATCGCCACTTATTCTTCAATGCAAGTACCGGAACCTGCTTTGCCGTTCAAGCGCATGATGTTTCTGGACCTTACTCTTCGTCTGGTGCTTGTCTATGCGATGCCGGAATTGGCTAAGAAAAAGGCCGTAGATGATATCTCTATGTACCTTGGTCGAGGTATGCTGCAGCATCGAATTGCTCACCGCCTACCCTTGGAGAAGATAGCTAAAGCACACCAGTTAATTGAGCAGGGTGGTTTTTATGGGGCTGTCGTTTTAGACGTTGAAAATTCATAGGGCTTCTTGGCTAGTGCTAATAATTAATACATTTCATTATTAAAGTAGCCTTTGTAATAAGCTTGTATCTGGTCTTGATGAGTATGAGCTGATGCTAGCGAGGTTTCTCTATGCCGTACTTTTTCATCTTTTGGTAAAGAGTGCTTTTTGCGATACCGAGTATTTTAGCGGCCTGAGTCATGTTCCCACCTGACTGCTTAACAGCGGCTTCTATCGTTTTTCTTTCAGCGTAGTCGAGACTGCACAGCGGTTGGCTGAGATCTCCGGGATTCATTGGTTGGTGGGTGGTGCTTTCGTCTAATTGGTAGCCATCGGGCAAGTCATCTACTGTTAGTATTTCGTTCTGTGACATGAAGCACATACACTCTACGACGTTAACTAACTCTCTAATATTTCCTGACCACTCCCTGTTTTTAAGGGCAGACATAAGTGCGGTAGAAATATCCTTGGGTATCACTGAGTGTGAGTTATTAACGCGCTCTAGTACCAGCTTTGAGATTCCTTCAATATCTTCTTTACGTCCCGATAGTGGATCGAGACTTATGGTTACTGTTGAGAGCCGGAAGAATAAATCTTTTCTAAAACGTCCTTCGTTGACCGCTTTTTTTAGATCTTTGTTGGTTGCAGCAATGAGTCTGAAGTCTACAGACACAGGTTTAATATCGCCTACCCGGTATATTTTCTTCTCTTGAAGCACTCTAAGGAATAGCGGTTGAATCTCAAGTGGCATTTCGCCAATTTCATCGAGAAATAACGTGCCGCCATGAGCTGCTTCAATTTTTCCTATCATTCCACCTTTTTTGGAGCCGGTAAATGCACCTTCAACATGTCCAAATAGTTCGCTGCTTAACAGCTCCTTGGAAAACGCGCCACAGTTTAGGTCTATAAATGGGCCGTTGGAATAATGGCTGGACTCGTGAATAGCTTGAGCAAAAACTTCTTTGCCTACGCCAGTATCTCCCAGAATAAGAACGGGAAGTGGGGTGGCGGCAGCCCTGCGAGCTTTGTCGGCGCTTGCTTTGAAAGATGGGCTTTTCCCGTAGATGTTATCGAACGGGTTGTAGTTTGATTTTGTGGCTGTTTTCAGTTCTGCACTAGTTAGGTCTTGGCGCTGTGTGTTCTTGCTGCCTGAGGGTACTAATAGCTGAAACCCAAGGATTTTGTCTTTGTGACGTATGGGCTCGATCCAATCTTCGGGGACCCACTCCCCCTGATCGTGAGGGTAAATTATCTTTTCCCCGCCAAAGCGCTGAAGAGATAGGCGTCTTTTTGATTCAGGGTTGTAGTCTATGCCAAGCGAGTTGAGAGATGCGCTTGCATTGGGTGAGAAATTAATAAGCCTGCCCTGAGTGTCAAATAGCAGTTTATCTGAGTTGCGATAATGGCCAAACTGACTATTGCTGTGCTCCAGAATGGTGCTCCACTGCTCTGAATTTCGTTTGGCTAGGCTGGACTGAATTTGGCTGGCCCATGCTACCACCAACGGGACGTGAAACTTGTCGAAGGTGCTGCAAAGCCCGGATAGATCGATAACCCCCAGCATTTGATTGTCATAGGGGTCTGCTATCACCGCAGCAGTGCATGTCCAAGGTTTGAATCCTTGGCAGTAATGCTCCTCACCATGCACTTGTGTTGGTCTGCGAGTAGCCAGTGCCGTACCCACGGCATTAGACCCTGAGACCACTTCATTCCATCCGCTGCCTGGGACGAGTCCTATACCGTTAGCATCGTCAAGTGTTCTGGCATCTCCGATAATTTGGAGGTTTAAGCCTTGGTAGTCCGTCAGGAATAAGATTGTCTCTAGATCATTTAAAAAAATGCGAGCTTGGTCGAGAACTGGTCGAGCGCAGTGAAGAAGTTCGTTGTTTTGTTGTTGCAGAAGGTGGAAGGAGTTATCGAAGGCTACCAGCGGTGCGGCCTGTTGTTCAGGGTTGACGCCCTGGGATAAGCAGCGCTCCCATGAGTTGGCGATGATGTCGCGAACAGGGAGCCCCTTAGCGTCGCCCCCGGTACACAGAAATTTTTCCCATGCATGATCAACCTCTTTTTGAGAGGATGACGTTACTATAGTGCGTTGTTTTTTGGGATAGGTACTACCCAAGTTAAAATCTCCTGCAGCTGTAGCCAGTACTTGAAGGCTGAAAAGATAAAGCTTATATCTGCACGCCTTTAGCCTTGTTGGATTAAATGTCTCTCACTGCTATATAGTCGATAGAACAACGCTGATCATAACATCAGACCTCGTTGGCTAACAATTCGTGAGTTTGTCTGGTTATAAAGGCATGTGAATTGGTGACAACCCCCTCGTTTCGAGGAATTTAGGTGTAAACCTCTTTTTCTGTAGCCAATTGAGATTAGATGGATTTTTTCTTAAAACGTTCGATCTGGATTTTTGGCCGGACGAAAATAAAACGTTTTGTCTCTGTAGGCCCCGTGGCTGCTAGGTTTTAGTAGGTTTTTCGACTTAACTTTGTGTAAACCGACTGTTTTTGAGTCGAAAAATTCCCTCTTTCGGCCTAAAACTGCTGTTGCTCATAGGGCAGAAGCTGTTTATATTGCGTATTGCCGTATAAAAGTAGTGGCGGCAACCAATAATATCCAACGAAAAAGTGGGAGAAGAAAATGGTGAGAGAAAAATGCACCAGCATTTTGAAAGTCGGAGGCTTTCTGCTGGGTTGTGGGGGTCTTATGGCGGCGAGCAGTCCTGCGCTGTCCCTGGGCTATGGTGGCGATGATGAGCCGACATTTAGTTTTGATTACAGTGGTTATTTGCGTACGACGGTAGCTGTTGGCTTGCAGGATCACGATGAAACTGCAGCTGATGACAAATGGCGCATGACCCAAGCTGAAGCGACGTTGAATCTGGATTTTGATATCAAAACCGGTCCGCTGAACTGGAAGGTGATCACGCGTTTTGATAAAGAATACCAAACGGACTATCTGGACGATCTTCAAGAGCGCATGGATTCAGTTGGCCTCAATGGTAACTACAGTGGTTCGCAGCCTCAGCGTGGCGATTTCATGGATCAGTATGAGTCGCTGGATGAAGTGTTCGATTGGCTTCGCGAGGTGTACTTTGATGTGAACCTGTTTGATGATCGCCTGTTGATGCGTGTCGGTCGTCAGCAGTTGGTATGGGGTGAAAGTGATTTCTTCCAGGCCATGGATGTGGTTCACGGGTATGACTATCGTGGCCGTCTCTTCTACGAAAACAACGAAGAATGGCGTAAGCCGTTAATGTTGTTTAACTTCAACTTGGATCTGTACGAGCTGGGCGGTAGCCTGAACTGGTATATTCGTCCCGGTTGGGATCGTGAAGAGGATATGGGAAGCAGCTACAACATTGAAGGTGGTCGCTGGATTCCACACCCTTATCTCGGTGTAGACTTCACCCAATTTACCGATTCTTACAATGAAGATCACGACAGTGGCGACTGGTCAGATATGACCTATGGTATTCGCTGGAATGGTTCTTGGGGTTCAATTGGTTACTCGTTGGCTTATATGAAAACCTATAACCCTGCGCCAATTGTCAATCCTCATTCAGATTCCAGTGGTAATGGCATTATTGCCGCATTTGGTGTGACAGGGCCAATTACTGCGTATGGAGAAGAACCAGAAAACTCTGGCACGTTACTTGGTGACTGGATGTATCCGGAAATTGATGTATACGGGTTTACCATCAATGGCTTTAGCTCTGCTATGGATGCAACTCTGAGTGCTGAGATTGCCTATATTCCTAACAAACCTTATAACTTCGGTAGTCTGGATTCAAACCTGCCTGGTTGGAATGGTGTGAAGGAAAAAGATACCATCAACGTTATGTTGCGTATCGACACAGAGTTCAAGTGGATGGATGCCCTCGGC
>JBFICW010000012.1:0-60481 GCA_041581635.1 Porticoccus sp.
TCCTCACCAAAATAGCGGTTTACCCAACTTCCAAGTACTTTCCACATAGCTTTTTCCAATATTGGCATTAACGCCTTGAGAGAACAGATTACGGAATCAGTGGCAACGCATCAAGAACAGCCGTCAACGTTTTAGGGAACAAAACGTTTTTAAACGGAAAATGCACTAATACACATGAATTCAGTCATAGAGTTACGTTACTATCTGAGAAATACTCAGGATTCTGTCTTTCAAGGAACCACCTTATCGTGTTGTCTAAATCTCTTAATAGCTTAGCCCTAACGACCTTGACTGTTATTGCGCTTATAACGCCGGCCCACAGCGCTAACATTGAGCTCCCATCGCTGGGCGACACCAGCTCCGGTATTATCTCCCAACAACAGGAGCACGAACTGGGCCGAGCCTGGCTTCGAGCGTACCGCAGTCGAATTCATGAACACCAGGATCCGTTACTCAAGAGCTACCTGGAACAGCTTCTGTACAAACTGGCCACTGAAAGTGAACTGAATGATCGCCGGCTTGAATTGATCGCGATAAACAATCGCTCCATGAACGCGTTTGCAGTACCCGGCGGCATTATTGGCGTACACACGGGTCTTTTCCGATATGCAAAATCTGAACATCAACTCGCCTCTGTTTTAGCCCACGAACTGGCTCACTTAAGTCAACGGCATTTTGCCCGCAGAGTAGAAGAACAGAAAAGAAACACCACGGCCACATTAGCGGGCATGCTGACTAGCCTGGTATTGGCAGCCACCGTCGGTGGCGATGCCGGCTTGGCCGCATTGACCGCTACCCAAGCCGCAAGTCGGGGTAGCGCACTTCGTTACAGCAGACAAAATGAGCAAGAAGCTGATCGTCTAGGTATTCAGACCCTTAGTGCGGCGGGGATGGATCCCAACGCAATGCCAGGCATGTTTGAACAAATGTTACAGGCAACTCGCTACACCGGCAGTAAACCACCCGAATTTTTACTTACCCACCCACTCACTGAAAACCGCGTGGCCGATGCCAAAAACCGCGCCAGCCAGTATCCACAAAAACAATACCTGGACAATATCGAATACCACCTGATGAGGACTCGAGCGTTAATTGCTATCGACAACAATCCCAGTGTCTCCCTCAACCGCTTTGAAAGTGAATTATCCGGCAGCAGTTTAAACAGGGAAGCTGCAGAATATGGACTGGTATTAACGCATACAGCGCTAGGGGATTATCAGATAGCCCGCAAGCACCTCAGACAACTAATCAAACGATCACCCAACAGGCTAGCCTACCAACTGGCTGATATCGAAATAACGCGCGAAGAAGAAGAGTTCGAACTCGCTATTGATAAGACCAAAAGACTTTTAAATTATCATTCTGACAGCTACCCACTCGAAATCTCGCTGGCAGAAACCTACCTTAAAGCAAACCGGTTCCATGAATCCGAGCTCGTTTTAGAAGCGCTCTCCATTAGCCAGCCGAATACACCCTATGTTTGGTTCCAGCTTGCCGAAGTGCGAGGGCTGGCAGGCAATATCTCTGGCGTACACAAAGCGCGAGCTGAATATTTTATTTTAAATGGTGTATTTGATCGGGCGCGGGAGCAACTTGGTTACGCTCGAAAACTGTTGACCCACGACTTCAAACAGACCGCCATCATAGACCAACAACTCAGAGATCTAGCTGCTCTTGAGAAGAAAATGGAAGACTTCTAAGAAGCCAATAATTAGCTTGCTTCAGCCGATAGTTGCAGCTCTCTAAACTCCAACATTCTCTGAAGAGAGACCATAGCTTGCTCACCAACCGCCGGGGCAACATCAATTTCATTGCTCCCCTGCTCCAGCGATTCCATCAAATTTTTCAGGTTGTTCATGCCCATCCACGGACAACTAGCACAACTTCGGCACGTTGCCCCCTCACCGGCTGTGGGCGCAATTATCAGCTCTTTATCGGGTGCGGCCTGCTGCATCTTGTAGAAGATACCGCTATCTGTCGCCACAATCATTTGCTTGTTGGGCAGCGTCTGAGCCGCCTTAATCAACTGCGAGGTAGAACCAACAGCATCGGCAATTTCCACCATGGCATCAGGTGACTCAGGATGAACCAGCACTGCCGCATCGGGGTAAATTGACTTGAGATAAGTCACACCGCGGGACTTAAACTCCTCATGGACAATGCAACTGCCATCCCACAGCAACATATCGGCACCTGTTTTTTTCTGCACGTAACTACCGAGATACTTATCGGGAGCCCACAAAATTTTCTCGCCGCAACTGTCGAGGTAGTCCACTACATCCAGAGCAATACTGGACGTCACCACCCAGTCAGCACGAGCTTTTACCGCCGCTGAGGTATTCGCATAAACCACAATCGTACGATCGGGATACTGATCGCAGAACGCGCTAAAATCCTCTGAAGGACAACCAATATCCAAAGAACAGGTAGCCTCGAGCGTCGGCATCAACACAGTTTTTTCTGGCGTAAGAATCTTCGCCGTTTCGCCCATAAACTTCACGCCTGCGACCAGCAGTGTAGAAGCGGAGTGACTGTTACCAAATCGGGCCATCTCAAGAGAATCCGACACAATCCCACCCGTCTCCTCAGCCAGCTGCTGAATAATGGGGTCGGTATAGTAATGCGCCACGATGACAGCATTTTTCTCTTTCAGGAGCTGTTTAATTCGAGCCTTATACGTGGATTCTTCTTCAGGCGTATATTTTGGCTCATCATGAATCTGATCCAGATAATTCTCGACCAGTTGTTGATGAGTGGACTCTTCTACTATTTGCAACTTGGGGGACTGATTCATAAAACGTATTTGGCAATATATGATAGGCGCATTTTACCACACATGCCTTGTCAAGCCGATAACCCGTAATAGATACATTAGTATCTGGAATACCCATATAACGAGCATAAAAAAACCGCCCAAAAAGGCGGCTTTTTTATATATGGTGGGTCGTGCTGGATTCGAACCAGCGACCAATTGGTTAAAAGCCAACTGCTCTACCAACTGAGCTAACGACCCTCAGAAGAGGCGCATATCTTACTGATAGGAGATGAAAAATCAAGTGTTAATTAAGCAGAAATATAACGTGTAGGGTCTTCGATACCTGCTTGCTCAAAGCCAAGCTTTCTGAGCCTACAACTATCGCACTTACCACAAGCTAAACCGTCCTCTGTTGCCTGATAACAGGATACTGTCTGAGAATAATCAACCCCAATTTCAGCACCCTGACGAATAATGTCGGCCTTAGTCAAATTAATCAGCGGCTTATTAACACGCAAATATTGTCCCTCAACTCCCGACTTGGTTGCGAGGTTAGCCATTTTTTCAAACGCTTCAATATATTCTATTCGGCAATCGGGGTAGCCAGAATAATCGACGGCATTTACCCCAATAAAAATATCTTGAGCACCCAGCACCTCGGCCCAACCGAGAGCTATAGATAAAAATACAGTATTGCGGGCAGGAACATAGGTTACAGGTATCCCCACCGTCTGCTCCTCAGGAACATCGATACTGTCATCCGTTAGCGCCGAACCACCAATTGTTCTTAGATCAAGGGCGACAACCTTATGCTCCTTGGCCCCTAATAATTTTGAGCATTTTTTGGCTGCGGCTAATTCAGCATGCGCTCGCTGACCATAATCGAAGCTTAACGCATAGCAGGTAAACCCCTGCTGGATAGCCATTGCCAATACTGTGGTGGAATCCAGACCGCCCGAGACCAATACAACGGCTTTTTTATCCATATCGTTCATAACCAATTAATGCCCCGGCTCATCGCTCCACAATATCTTGTGAAGTTGCAGTTGAAAGCGTACCGGCAAATTATCTGCCAGTATCCAGTCGGCCAATTCTGTTGCAGTTAATTGACCGGTGCTGGGGGAAAACAAAATATTATCTACTCTCTCGACTAGCTTGAGCTCATCAATTTTTAACCGTGCCCATTCGTAATCCTGCCGATCACAGATAACAAACTTTACCTCATCTCCAAAGTTAAGGTATTTCACATTTCCATAGAGATTACGCTTAACTTCTCCTGAAGCCGGCGTTTTGAAATCCACTACCTTCACCACCCTCGGATCTACATCTGCAACGGACAACGCACCAGCCGTTTCCAATGAGACCTGATAACCCTGATCACAAAGAGATCGCAATAATGGAATACAGGCTTTTTGCGCCAGAGGTTCCCCCCCAGTGACACATACTCGACGAGGTTTATAACTGGCTATTTTATCGAGGATTTCAGTTAAAGACCTACGCTCTCCGCCATAAAAAGCATATTCAGTATCACAATAACGACAACGCAATGGACAACCGGTTAGACGCACAAACACCGTAGGACGACCCACAGTTGATGACTCCCCCTGAAGGGAGTAAAAAATTTCAGTAATGCGAAGTGTTGATTGATCCATAGAAAAAGGCTGGGCAGAGAAATTAGCCGCAGTTTAACCGAAAATCAGGTCTTTTGGGCTAAATGACCGAAGGCGTTTTTACAGCTAGAAATATTCATTTAGATAATTACGAGCCAATCTCGCTGCATTGTCATTACCGCTTGCAGCCTTTTCAAGCAGCACCTTGGCTTTAGCTTTATTGTCTAACAAATGATAAACCTGACCTAACTTGAATGTTGCATCCGAGGCTTTTCGATGGGCTGGATAATTATCGACAACCATAGAAAAGGACTTTCGGGCGTTTTCCAACTGGTTCTGCAACACATAGATTTCACCTAACCAATAATGAGAGTTAGCAACATACTTTCCGTTAGGGTATTTTGAATAGTGCGCCTTAAACAGGGTAATGGCCTCAGCAACATTTCCCGCTTTTAACTGATTATAGGCGTTGCTGTAATGCTCGGTTTCCTCCGCTGATCCAACCGCTGCAGGCATTGATTTAGCTCGCGAGTCAACAGTATTAGTACCACCCAGTTTATTATCCATGGGTTGACTAACCGGTGATTTTATCGAATTTTTAATACTATCGGGGGCCAGCGTCGACTTACTCAGACGACGATCAAGATCCATATAATCGTCCATTTGTTGAGATTTTAATCGGCTTACTTCATTACTTAGTTCTTCTACCATTCCTCGCAGGGTTCTAACTTCATCCTGTAAAAGCTGCAGCTGGTAGTGCACATCACCGCTCGGAACTGAAATGGGTTCCAGAGGGATGGCAGCCGGTGATGCCTGCGCCTGTGTCGTCACTGTCTGACTCGATGGTGTCGGTGAGTTACCTATATCGACCACCGGAGCCGCAGCCTGAATTGAAAGCGAGAAAGATAATGCAAGAGCCAACAAACCAGCGTGAACACGCATGCGAAAAAACACCCTATTAAATCGGGCTAATCAAACCCGAAAATTGTTTAAACCCAAAGACTGATTAAGAGCCTGAAGGATAACAATCCATCCTATCGATGAAAAACGTCCGGTAATGTTTCCATCGCCGGACGAGTGCTCAAAAAGCCAGACCACGCAAACTATTTAAGTTCGACGCGACGGTTCATTGCCCAAGAAGCGTCATTACTACCCAGCGATGCAGGACTTTCTTCCCCGTAACTGATCACTTCAATCAATGATCCATTCACACCTTCCTGAACCAGGAAGTCTCTCGCTGAATTAGCACGACGCTCACCCAGCGCCATGTTGTACTCGCGAGTACCACGCTCATCTGCGTGTCCTTCTAAGCGGATATTAACCGGGTTAGCTCGAAGCGTTTGTGCATGGATACGCAGCGCAGCCCGAGCTTCGGGGTTAAGAATTGCTTTATCGAACTCGAAGTAGAATACGCGGGCAACCGAGCTATCGGCATCCAGAGAGGAGCCACTAACACCACTGGTATCAACAGTGCCGGTAGATACCTGACTGCTAGGAACCGACATTACATCAGAACCAGAAGTATCTGCTGTGTCCGTACTGGAACAACCTGCAAGCAGCGATGCCAAGAAAGTCGCCATTACGCCATATTTGAGCAATTGGGTTTTCATTATTTTCTCCTGTTAATAATTGGGAGGTTTACTATTAAGGTTAGTAATAATTTCTTTTGTTACCATTCTAATGGTTGTGGTCGCTATTTTGGCGACCACGCCGGTTCACGCACGTCACCGCGGCGAGCTGGCAATAAGAATTTCACTCCAGCATCCAAAGATACTGCCGCCAACACGCCCTTATTTCCCTGCTTTGTTGCATAAAGCAACATAGCGCCATTAGGAGCAACCGTTGGTGATTCATCCAGATACGTTTGAGTTAAAACTCTTAGATCTCCAGTAACCAAATCTTGTGATGCAATATGAAAGTTACCATTATCACGATGCACCATGACCAACGTTCGCCCATCTGAAGCAAGTCTGGGTCGAGCATTATACGACCCCCTGAAGGTTAAGCGTTCTACCCGCCTCGTGGCAATGGTTAGCTTGTATATTTGTGGGCTACCACCCCTGTCAGAGGTAAAAATTAACGATTTTCCGTCTGGCGTCCAGTTTGGTTCTGTATCAATCGCAAAATGCGTCGTCCTGCGAGTAAATTGCCGGGTCAACAAATCATAGGTATATATTTCGGGATTGCCATCTTTTGATAGCACCAGTGCCAGCTGCTTGCCATCGGGAGACCACGAGGGAGCACCATTCAATCCGCGGAAGTTTGTTAGCTGTGTTCGCGCGGCGGTTGCAAGATTCTGCCTGAAAATAGCTGGCCTGCCAGTCTCGAACGAGACATACACCAGCTCCTTCGCATCGGGAGACCACG
The DNA here is from genome assembly GCA_041581635.1 of Porticoccus sp. Taxonomy (GTDB): domain Bacteria; phylum Pseudomonadota; class Gammaproteobacteria; order Pseudomonadales; family Porticoccaceae; genus Porticoccus. Next base: position 6,733 of record JBFICW010000012.1, read on the forward strand.
CCGGAGACATGATGGGTTGTTTCGAATTAAGCAGTAATCTTTCTCTGGCACCATCGGCATCGGCAACCATCAACTGAAAGGTCATCTTTCCATTCACTGGAATAGCGGCCACATACGCCACTCGTGTAGAGAATGCTCCGGGGATCCCGGTAACAGCCTGATAGACCTGATCACTTATGTAGTGCGCCAAATCACGGAGTTGATTAGCCGGCCCTTCGACTACTTTGGTAAAGACTTTCCGTGCACTGTGAACCTCCATCAGACTAAAATTTATCTGATATCGTCCACCCTTATTAACCACATTGCCGACGACCAAATATTCTGCACCCAGAATTCGCCAATCACGATAATAAACGTCATCGGGGTTTGCAGGAAAAGACAACATATCACGGCGAGGAATGGGCCTGAACAAGCCACTGCGCTCTAGATCAGCATCCACAATTTTACTGACATCCTCGGGTAGCGCGCGACCGCCCTGCGTGACAGGAGAAATAGCTATACGAGTAGGGTTGTCCACCCCTTGAGTAATTTCAATGGTCAACTCAGCCATTACCGACAATGGGCAAATGAGCGCCAACAAACACAGGCCAAATACAGCCCCTAGTTTTTTCACGTTCTACAACCTCAAATCTTCTGGTCTGAAGACCAGCCGTAATTTACGAAAATTATTTTCAAACACCCTGGATGGGAGCTCCTGCAACTTATCAAACCTACCCGCCTTATGCACCGCCTGTTCTGCCGAACGATCAAAGGCAGTATTGCCACTTGATTTGGCTACTATCACACTGATCACCTGCCCCGTGGGCACCAATTGTATCAGCAGCTCCACCTCCATGCCTCGACGCGCGCTTGGTGGACGATTCCAGTTACCTGCTACCCGCTCATATATATAGGAAGAGTAACTGCTGACCAACTGCGCATCGGTTTCAGCCTCCAAAAATTCTTCTTCTTCTGCCAATGCACTGGCTAGCTCCTGTTCCAATTTTTGCGTGTCCCGCTTTGGTTTCGGCGCTGGCTCAGGTGCAGGTTGCGGCTTGGGCTTAGCCTTGGGCTTGGGCTTGGGCTTAGGTTTTGGCTTGGGTTTGGGCTTTGCCTTAGGTTTTGGTGTTGGTTTGGGCTTAGCCTTGGGTTTTGGCTTGGGCTTAGCCTTGGGTTTTGGGGTGGGCTTGGCTTTTTCCTCGACCTGAATGAGTTTTGCTTGAACGTATTTAGGCTGAGCCATTTTTCTCGGGCTCTTTTCCGGCCCCCACTGGGAGACAAGCAGCAAGAGAACAAAAGCATGCAATGCCACGCTGACGACAATAGCCGCAGCATATGAAAAAAATTTCTGTGTAAACACAATGACTAGTTTTTTCCAGGTGGTTCAGTCACGAGCCCTACGGAAGGTGCACCCGCGCTTTGCAAGTCACTCATCAGCTTCACTACTGAACCGTAATCTACCCGAGCATCCCCCCAGACGAGCACTGGCGTTTTTGGCTGCTGTCGCAAAACCTTCGTCACTTTTTCAATAATTGACGGCAGAGCCTCCTGAATATTTTTTCCGTTCCCCAAATCCAGATAATAAGAACCATCCGCCTTTATCGAGACAATCAGTGGATCTTTCTCTTTATCGTCCAACGGGGCCGAAGGCGCCTGTGGCAACTCAACCTTTACACCCTGCATTAACAGGGGCGCTGTCACCATAAAGACGATCAGCAACACCAGCATTACGTCGATATAGGGCACGACATTGATTTCGGCCACAAGTCGACGTTTATGTCTTTTATATTTCATAGTTAGTGACTGTGAACCCGGCGATGGAGAATACTTGAGAATTCTTCTGAAAAGGTTTCATAGCTACTGAAAATACTGTCTGCAGATGCCGAATAACGGTTGTATGCCAATACGGCTGGAATTGCGGCAAACAACCCCATAGCAGTAGCAATTAGTGCTTCTGAAATACCTGGAGCAACCGTAGCCAACGTGGCCTGCTGAACATTGGCCAACCCCCTAAAGGAATTCATAATGCCCCACACGGTTCCAAATAGGCCGATATAAGGACTAACCGATGCAACACTCGCTAAAAACGGCAAATTACGATTGAGCTTTTCTTCTTCTCTAGAGAGTGCAACTCTCATGGACCGCTCAGCACCTTCCATTACCGCTTCGGAATCGGCACTACTCTGCTGAGTAAGTCGATTAAACTCTCGATAACCCGCACGAAATACACTGGAAAGACCTTCGGCTGCATGACTGGTACCACTGTCGTGATACAACTGATTCAAATCTATACCAGACCAAAAGTTATCTTCAAATTCACGCAGGTTGCGACTTGCGCTTCTCAGATAAAGGCCGCGTTGAACAATCATCACCCAGGAAATAATTGACGCTATAAACAGTAGGGACATCACAAATTGCACCAGCACGGTGGCATTAGCAATCAGACTCCAAAGGGATAGTTGTTCGGTCACCAGGTTACTCCCGTTTCTCTATTCTGCCGCTTATGACACAGCAGCTTGAAGTGTTTTTAGCATTTGGCCCGGTATTGCTGAGGGCCGTTTTTTCTCATGGTTAATACAAGCCACTTTAACCTCAGCCTCCACCAGTACGTCATCGCCTCTCAGCACTCTTTGCGCAATAGTAAATGACGTACGTGACACCTGTATTAACTTGGCCGTAGCCACAATTTTGTCGTCCAGAATCGCTGGCTGACGATATTTAATATTCACTGAATGAACAACAAATTGAAGGCCATCAAATAGCGCTGGTTTATCGTAGCCCAACGTTCTTATTAGTTCTGTGCGAGCTCGCTCAATGTATTTAAGGTAATTGGCGTAGTAAACAATACCACCCGCATCGGTGTCCTCAACATAAACACGGATGGGTAGACAATATTCTTCCGTCATTTATCCATTCAACCTGACTATTCGTTAATTTTTTTTGGTTGTTTCAGGCCAAAGTGCTCGTAGGCCAAGCGAGTTACCATTCGCCCTCGAGGCGTACGCAATAAATATCCCTGCTGAATCAGGTATGGCTCCAACACATCTTCGATGGTATCTCGCTCTTCACTAATCGCCGCGGCCACACTATCAACACCTACAGGGCCACCGTCAAATTTCTCCATAATCGCCAACATCAAGCGGCGATCCATGTGATCAAAACCACTGGCATCCACATTCAGCATATTCAATGCCAGGTCAGCCACCTCTGTAGTGACCACCCCATCGGCCTTCACATCAGCATAATCTCTGACGCGACGTAACAACCGATTGGCAATTCGAGGCGTACCGCGAGAACGACGGGCTATTTCTCTAGCCCCTTTATCGTCGGCGGCAACACCGAGAATGTTCGCCGAGCGGGAGACAATGGAAGTCAGCTCATCCACCGAATAAAACTCCAGCCGCTGAACAATACCAAATCGATCCCTCAAAGGAGATGTCAGTAACCCCGCCCGGGTAGTTGCACCCACCAGCGTAAAGGGAGGAATGTCGAGTTTTATGGAACGCGCGGCAGGACCTTCGCCAATCATGATGTCCAGCTGGTAATCTTCCATGGCAGGATAAATGACCTCTTCCACCACGGGGCTCAGGCGGTGTATCTCATCGATAAACAATACATCACCGGGCTCCAGGTTCGTCATTAATGCCGCAAGATCACCCGCTTTTTCAAGCACGGGGCCCGACGTGGTTTTTAAACCCACGCCCATTTCGTTGGCAATAATGTGAGCCAGTGTGGTCTTACCGAGGCCGGGAGGGCCAAATATCAAGGTATGGTCTAAAGGCTCTTCTCGCTTGCGCGCGGCACCGATGAAAATGTTCATTTGCTCACGCACCGCCTGCTGTCCCACATAGTCATTCAAACTAAGAGGCCGGATGGCACGGTCAAAGCGGTCTTCCTGAACAACAACTTCAGGAGAAATTAAACGGTCGGTTTCTATCATGGCGCAAGTATATCTCTATGGCGTGACTATATCTCTATGTCGTAACGCTACGACGTATCATTACGACATAGCGCCAGAACAAAACTCTACCCAAAGTTCGTCAGGCTTTTACCATGCTCTTGAGCGCCAGTCTGATTAATTCTTCGCTGGTTTGTGTACCCGCCTCATCAGGTGCCACCGCGCTCACCATGCGAGTCGCCTCCTGAGGTTTATAACCCAATGCAATCAACGCACTTTCAGCCTCGACCCTGGCATCGGAATGACTGCGGGACAACTCGAATGCAGGGGAACCCTCAATAGCGCCATCCGCACCCTCGGTGAAGGAGGATAAACGATCGCGTATTTCAATAATCAAGCGCTCCGCCGTCTTCTTGCCGACACCGGGCAGCTTAACCAGTCTCGCCGTATCATTGGCTTGCACCGAATGCACAAAATCGTTGGTGGTCATGCCAGAGAGTATGGTCAGGGCCATTTTGGGGCCAACGCCATTCACCTTAATCAAAGTACGGAATAACTCGCGCTCGCGACGTTCAGAAAAACCATAGAGTTGCTGCGCATCGTCTCTCACCACAAAATGCGTATGAAGGCTGACGCTTTCACCACAGGCGGGCAAGTCAAAAAAGGTGGTTAACGAGACCGACACCTCATAACCCACACCCTGAACATCAATCAGTAGCTCTGGAGCTTGCTTCTCTAATAACACTCCTGCAATTCGACCAATCAAACGAATACTCTCCTAAGTCTCAGTCATATCGGTTTGGCTCGCACCCAGCTGTTTTAGCCGTCCCTTTGAATAACGGAACTGCCCTCCCAAACTGGACGCCGTTCGCATGGTTTGGGCATGACAAAGCGCCACGGCCAGCGCATCCGCCGCATCTTCAGCCGGTGCAGAGGGTAACTTCAACAACTGTTTCACCATATGCTGAACCTGCACTTTATCTGCAGCCCCGGTACCCACAACGGATTGCTTGACCGAGCGCGCCGAATACTCGCCCACAGGAAGCCCAACCGTCACACCAGCGACAATCGCCGCCCCTCTCGCCTGCCCTAACTTCAACGCAGCACGAGGGTCACGGGCGAAGAAAACCTCTTCAACGGCCATTTCATTGGGTTGATACTCGCGAATGATCTCAGAAACACTATCGAAAATAATTTTAAGGCGGGCAGGCAGCTCGCCCGCAGGTAAACGAATAATGCCACTGGTGACATACTCAATTTTGGCACCATTTGGCCCCGCCGCCCTGATAACACCAAAACCGGTCTTGCGAGAACCGGGGTCAATACCCAGAATCAACGTCATGCAACCCTCACCCCTACGTCGCTCACCACAGCCAAACACTGTATATTGCTACAGTATATTAACCAGTAAAAAAAACAAGCCCCAAACAATTAGGCTTATGGGTCGCCCACTGACAGCCAGGTATCAGCAAGAGTGATTGGCCATTACCATTAGAACACCCCCAAGATCAGGTGCCATAGGCTTCTGTTCACGGGAGAAGCGGCATTAACTATTTGATTTTAAAAGGTGTTCATTTATGATCAGCGGCCATGGATTGGAAAACAACAGCAGGGATTAGGCTTCTTTTGCTGAACGACAAAGCTCTCACGCTCCTCCAACCCATTGTAAATAAATAATAATCGCTTCGACCGACAATCATTTGTCCCGAGATAAGGGGGCCAACGTGATATAAGGCCATAGGCTTTTGAATAAGCTGTTATGGCACAAAGGAGTAATCATTGAGACAGGTTGTCATATCAATTGAAACCACAGGGCCAGAATTCTCTACTGGGCATAGAATTATTGAAATAGGATGCGTGGAGCTAATTGATAAAAAGGTATCTGGAAGACACTATCACAGGTATATCAATCCACAAAGACCTGTAGAAGAAATCGCAATTGAACGACATGGGATAACTGACGAATTTTTAGAGGACTACCCTCCATTTGAAAGTATTGCGAAAGAATTACTAGATTTTCTGGGACGAGATGAATTAGTTACCTATAACGCAGGCTATGTTTTAGCATTTTTACATAATGAGCTTGCGTTGATTGGTGGCAAGAATATTCATGATGGCCTAAGTAACGATGTGGTTGATGTGTTACTTATCGGTAACGAGAGACACCCAAAACAAAATAATAGCCTCTACAATTTATGTGATCGCTATTACGTAGATACATCCCAATCCGATTTTTCTGGGGCTTTATTACGAGCAGAAATAATAGCCGATCTCTTATTAGCGCTTATAGATGAAAGCACAAAAAAGATAACATCTGACCTTAGTCGTTACGAAAAAGGCGACAACCTAATTGTTGTAGAATCATTCTCTGAGTTTGATCAAGCAATTGATGGCATTAGTAAATCAGCTCTTTGTCGAGGGGTTTCTAATCACGAATACCCTTTGCTACCTTCACTATTTAGGCATCATGACGTTGAGTCAGCTAATATTCGTGAGCACAACCTAATGTGGGTATTCAAAACTCACGCGAAAGCACACCTTGTAAGCATGCCCCAGAATGAACTTGAGTGGTTGACAATTGCACAGCATCACGGACTTCCTACTAGATTGCTAGATTGGAGCTTAAGTCCATTAGTTGCGTGCTTTTTTTCAGTGCAAAGCCTAAGCACTGCAGATGCCGCAGTGTATGTATACGATATAGGTAAATTTAAAAAAGAAGAGGATATTGATCCTCATAAAGTCAAAGAAATTGTTGCTTTTTTTCCGTCTCACGCAACCAAAAGAGTTTCTGCACAATCGGCTATGTTTACTATTCATCCAACAAAGAATATGAAATTGGAGTCCAAGGCAATCAAAAAAATACTGATACCAGCTTCAAAGAAAAAATATTTCATGGAGAAATTAGTTAAGTATGGTGTTCATCAAGGCACTATCTTTCCAGACCTTGATGGGCTTTCAAACTACATCAGGTATTTAAATGAGTACAGGTAAACGCCATAACAATGCCATCAATTTGATCGCCTTACGCTGCGCTTCAGTCAGTAAATTACGGCGGCGTTACACACAATTATTTCCCACAATAAAAAAGGCGGCTTAAACAAGCCGCCTTTTTTGACACCAAACCAAAGATTACTCTTCTGTTTTAGGTGTTTCTTCTGCAGGCGCTTCCTCAGCTGCCGCTTCTGCGACTTCTTCAACCACTTCTGGCTCGGGGGCAGCGGCCACGGCTAAAGTAACAATGCCTTCTTCAACAAGAATTTTAACCTTGTCTTCACCGTTAATGTTTTTCTTGTTGGCGCCCACTACCGCATAACGGCCTGAACGTTTTTGGTAAACTGTATAGTCGTCAGTTTTTTTCAATACTTTCATCTTTTTTTCCTGTGATTACTCGTTAAGTTTAATGAAACATTTTATTAAAAATCAGTTTAAGAGCAGCCTTGGCCACCCTCGGCTATCAACCCAGTTGCTCCATCACCTCAAGTGAGATGTCTGCATTGGTATACACGTTTTGGACATCGTCCAAATCTTCGAGGCTATCAATTAAGGCGAGTGTCTTTTCAGCAGCCTCTTTGTCAAGCGGCACGGAGATTGAAGCCAACATGGTAATCTCTGCATCGTCAGGCGTTAACCCTTGGGCAACCATGGCATCTTTCACAGCGGTGAAGTCTTCCCACGCGGTCATCACGTCAATGGATTGGTCGTCATTGGTGACCACGTCTTCAGCACCGGCCTCGAGCGCCACTTCCATGATTTTGTCTTCGTCGGCACCCGGTGCAAAGCTGAGTTGCCCGGTACGGGTGAACAAATACGCAACGGAGCCATCGGTACCCAGGTTGCCACCGCGCTTGTCAAAGGCGTGACGCACATCGGAAACGGTTCGGTTGCGGTTATCTGTCATGCATTCCACGAGTACGGCAACACCACCGACACCATAACCTTCGTAGGTGATTTCGTCGTAATTGTCGCCTTCGCCAGCGCCGGCACCACGGGCAATCGCCTTGTCGACCGTATCGCGCTTCATATTTGAACCGAGCGCTTTGTCCACAGCCGCTCGTAAACGCGGATTATCTTCTGGATTGGGACCACCGGCTTTGGCGGCGACCACCAGCTCACGAATTAACTTGGTGAACACCTTACCCCGCTTGGCATCCTGCGCCGCCTTACGGTGTTTGATATTGGCCCATTTACTGTGACCTGCCATAAATAATCTCCTACTTCTATCCGAGCACCACCTCAGACGTTATCTCAACAGTCTAGGCGTTTTCTTTTTTCTCTCTCAACCGGATGTTCAGCTCACGCAGTTGCTTGTTGTCCACTGCCCCGGGGGCATCAGTCATCACGCATGCTGCTGTCTGGGTTTTAGGGAATGCAATCACATCGCGAATGGAGTCACTGCCGGTTAGCAGCATAATCAGGCGATCCAAACCAAATGCCAATCCACCGTGGGGGGGACACCCATAGCTGAGGGCGTCCACGAGGAAACCAAATTTTTCATTGGCTTCTTCATCGCTGATACCCAGTACATGGAAAACGGATTTCTGCATGACGGGGTTATGAATACGAATAGAGCCACCGCCCAGTTCGGTACCATTAAGAACCATGTCGTAGGCCAGAGACAGGGCATTTTCTGGATCATTTTCCAGCTCTTCCGGGGTACAGGCCGGGCGCGTGAACGGATGGTGCAACGATGTCCAGTTGCCATCGGTTGCTTCTTCAAACATAGGGAAGTCAACAACCCACAGTGGTGCCCATTCACAGGTATACAGGTCAAGGTCTGCACCCAGTTTACAGCGCAATGCTCCCAGCGCTTCGGAGACGATTTTGCCTTTATCGGCACCAAAGAAAATCAGGTCGCCGTTTTCTGCACCGGTACGCTCGAGGATGGCACCACGAACTTCATTGGGCAGGAACTTCACAATCGGAGATTGCAGCCCTTCGTCCAGGTCGTCTTTGTCGTTGACCTTAATATAGGCCAATCCTCTGGCACCGTAGATGCCGACAAACTTGGTGTAGTCGTCAATCTGCTTGCGACTGATGCTATTCCCGCCGGGTACTTTTAATGCAGTTACCCGACCTTTTGGATCATTGGCTGGGCCAGAGAACACTTTAAAGTCGACAGCGTTCATCAGGTCTTTGATTTCCACCAGCTCTAATGGAATTCTCAAATCCGGCTTGTCGCTACCAAATCTATCCATGGCTTCGCTGTAGGGCATCTGGGGGAAATTACCGAGATCCACATCCAGTACTTTCTGAAAGACAGAGCGAATCATGTCTTCATTAATCGCCATAATCTCTTCTTCAGAGGTAAACGACAGCTCCACATCCACCTGGGTAAACTCAGGTTGACGATCGGCGCGTAAATCTTCATCGCGAAAACACTTGGCGATTTGATAATAACGGTCGATACCAGACACCATCAGCAACTGTTTAAACAGTTGTGGAGACTGGGGCAAGGCAAAGAATTTTCCGTCGTGAGTACGGCTAGGCACCAGATAATCCCGCGCGCCTTCAGGCGTGGCACGGGTCAGAATGGGAGTTTCAATATCCAGAAAACCTTTGTCGTCCAGATAGTTGCGAATAACCGTGGTCACTTGAGAGCGAAAACGCAAGTTCTTCAACATTTCGGGGCGACGTAAATCCATATAACGGTATTTTAACCGGACGTCCTCACCCACTTTATTGTGTTCATCCAGCGGGAAAGGCGGCGTGTCAGAGGTGTTTAATATATCCAGCGCCAACGCGTAAATCTCTATTTCACCCGTGCGCATGTCCGGGTTGACGGTTTCTGGTGTACGGGCACGCACTTTACCCTTAACCTGAAGAACATATTCACTGCGCACAGAATCGGCACGCTCAAAGTGTTCGCCACAGTCTGGATCAAAAACCACCTGAACAATGCCTTCGCGGTCACGAAGGTCGATAAAGATCACACCACCGTGGTCACGACGACGATCGACCCAGCCACAGAGTGTAATTTCCTGATCAATGTTCTCTGCACCAAGAACACCGCAATAATTTGTACGCATTATTTCTTCCCGTATTGATCAATCGAGGTTCGACAGCAGAACCCACAGAATACTGGTTACGCGCTTTTCAGGCGCTCTATCAGGTATACCAGCAAAAGGCGCGCATTATACCCCATCAAAACGGGTGCTAGAAGGATGGAAACATGACTCGCAAAACAGCGACTCAAGCCGCTTTAAAGTCATCCCCCACCAACACATTGGCCACGGACTCAATGCGCTGTTCTAGAACATCTTTTTCATACTCTTTAGTCGGCAGTGCCCCCCAGATAGGATTTGGCCAGGCAGCATCTGTGGTATAGCGAGCCACGTGGTGAATATGCAACTGCGGCACCATGTTTCCCAAGGTGGCAATATTGATTTTATCGGGAGAAAACACATCAACCAGCGCCTCGGCCAACATGCACGACTCCTTCATCAGCTGCATCCGATCCTCCTCTGAAAGATGGTAAACCTCTGTTACGCTGGACCTTTTAGGCACCAGAATAAACCAAGGGTAGTTTGCATCTCGGTGAATCAACAGTTGGCACAATTCAAATTCACCCACCATTAGAGTATCCGTTGCCAATCTGGAATGAAGTTCAAACATTTAAATACCTCTCATCCTGCACTCGAAGTCCTGTACCCGGAGAAACCACCACCGTAAAATAGCGGCTTTTCCATTAACAGCCAATAGCAACAAGAGACTATACGAGAGTCATTATGCGCGCCAGCCAATACCTGATTACCACCCAAAAAGAAACGCCAGCTGACGCTGAAGTCATTAGTCATCAGCTGATGCTGAGAGCGGGCATGATTCGCAAACTGGCCGCTGGGCTCTATAGCTGGCTACCTTTAGGGCTGCGCGTACTTCGCAAAGCAGAGGCTATTGTGCGCGAGGAAATGGATCGGGCCGGGGCTCAGGAAGTACTAATGCCCGTTACCCAGCCTTCAGAGCTATGGGAAGAATCTGGTCGATGGGAACAATATGGGCCAGAGTTATTGCGCATAAAAGATCGCCATGACCGCTCTTTCTGTCTGGGGCCAACCCACGAAGAAGTGATCACTGACCTGGTCCGCAATGAAATCCGCAGTTATAAACAGCTGCCCGCCAACTTCTACCAGATCCAAACCAAATTCCGCGATGAAATTCGCCCACGCTTCGGCATCATGCGTGCCCGCGAATTCCTGATGAAAGACGCCTACTCCTTCCATGTCACTCAGGAAAGCCTGCAACAAACCTACGAGGTCATGTTTAAGGCCTACACGGCCATTTTTAGCCGACTGGGGCTGGATTTCAGACCGGTACTAGCGGACACCGGCAGCATTGGTGGCAGCCTTTCTCATGAATTCCACGTACTTGCCGACTCGGGAGAAGATGATATCGCCTTCTCGACAGAAAGCGACTATGCGGCCAATGTAGAAATGGCCGAAGCTCTGGCTCCAAACAGTGACCGCCCTGCGGCAACCAGCCAAATGCGTGAAATGGCCACACCCGGCCAACACAGCATTGATGCCGTTAGCCAGTTCCTTAATCTGGACAGCGCTCAAGTCGCCAAGACGCTGATCGTATTGGGCGAATCAGAAGACGACCAAACAGCATTAGTTGCACTGGTTCTTCGCGGTGATCACGAACTCAACGATATCAAAGCTGAAAAGCTCGACGGCATCGCCTCACCACTCACCTTTGCCAGCGAGGAACAAGTAAAACAGTTCATTGGCTGTAGTGTTGGCTCTCTGGGCCCGATAGGCCTGAAAATTCCAGTGATTGTAGATCGAAGCGCAGCCCACCTCGCCGATTTTGCCTGTGGTGCAAACAAGGAAGGCTACCACCTCACCGGCGTCAACTGGGAACGAGACTATCCGTTAACCAACAACCCACTGACACGCATAGCAGATATTCGCAACGTAAAACCCGGTGACCCCAGTCCTGACGGGAAAGGCATACTGGAAATTAAACGTGGTATCGAAGTTGGCCATATCTTCCAGCTGGGCACCAAATACAGTGAGGCCATGAATGCTCGGGTACTCAATGAAGAAGGCCGGGAACAAGTGATGCTGATGGGCTGCTACGGCATTGGCGTGAGTAGAGTTGTCGCTTCCGCTATAGAGCAAAATCACGATGACAACGGCATTATCTGGCCGGATGCTCTGTCCCCTTTTCAAATTGCTCTGGTTCCGATCAATATGCACAAATCTGAAAAGGTGCGTGAAACTTGCGAAAATCTTTATCATGAGCTTACCAATGCAGGGTATGACGTACTCTTTATGGATGAGGAAAAAGCTCGCCTGGGCGTCATGTTAGCTAATATAGAATTAATGGGGCTGCCCCATCGCATTGTTATCGGCGACCGAGGTCTGGAACAGGGACAGGTGGAATACCGCCACCGACGTGATGGAGAAAACCAAAATATTGCCCTGTCAGAGTTACCCGACTTCATAAAACAGGCTATTGGATGATAAATACGATTGGCAAACTAATCCTCTTAGGGTGGTTCTCTACCACCTTGGTAACGTGTTTACCCCTAATTGCCGAAGAGAATTCTGATCAAGAACTACTTTCGTTGCTCAGAAAAACCATTGAGCAGTCTGATAGTTTTGGAGATCGATTTGATGCCGAAGTTTGGCTGGTTGCCAAATCCAGCCAGCTTGAGCGCTATCTACCTGATAACGAGCAACGCCTGAATTTACTGAGAAAAATCCATCGAGCGGCCACTCAGGCAGATCTTTCACCTGAAATTGTACTCGCCGTTATACAGATAGAGAGCCACTTTGACCCCTATGCTCTTTCACATGCCGGTGCCCAAGGGCTTATGCAAGTAATGCCATTCTGGAAGAAAGAAATCGGACGACCCAATGACAACCTAATAGATGTAGACACCAACCTACGCTATGGCTGCACTATCCTGAAGTACTATCTGAACAAAGAAAGCGGGCATCTAGCCAATGCTTTGGCCCGCTATAACGGTAGTTACGGGAAGAGCTGGTACCCCGAAAAGGTACTGGTGGCCTGGGAGTATTGGCGCTAGGTCAGCCACATCCCAGAAAAACAAGAAAAGAAAAACATTTCGCCAAAGCTAGCACTCCGGCAATGTTAAGAAAATATAAAAATGCCAGCAAATGCTGGCATTTTAGTACTCAGCAGTAACCTAAAACTCTAGGCTACTACAGTTACATTCTGAGCCTGAGGGCCTTTCTGGCCATCTGTTACTTCAAAAGAAACCTGCTGACCTTCGTACAATGTGCGACGGCCTGTACCGTTAATAGCACTAAAATGCACAAATACATCTTTACCACCTTCCTGTTCAAGAAAGCCGTAACCTTTTTCTTCGTTGAACCACTTAACGGTACCAGTAACTAAATCTGACATATGACCCTCATTAAAACTTTGCGTCAATATAATGGTTGATTTTATAAAAACACGGATACACAAAATATCCGCTTCCAGAACTTTAACAGCGGGCCGCTTTATCACGCAAGAAAAAAAATACGATTATTTATGAGGAAGCCTATGATTTCATAGGAGTTATCAATATCAATTCAAACAAATCCATACAACTGTACAGCAAGCAATTACAGCCCTTAACTGAAAGTACACGCCAAAACCAAGACTTGAAAGTGAACACATAACACGACAGGCATAAAAAAACGCCGCGGAAGGCGGCGTTTTATAGTATTCAGGGCCAATCAAGGCAACCCGTCAAACTCTGCGCCTTCTTTTTCTGGCGGCAATAAATCTTCACGAGTCATCCCCAACGCAAGCAGGATGTTTGCCGCAACATAAATAGAGGAGTAAGTACCAATCACCACCCCCACTATCAGAGCAACGGCAAAGTTGTGAATCAATTCACCACCAAAGAAATAGAGCGCAGACAGCACCAACAATGTGGTTAATGAAGTGATTAACGTTCGGCCCAATGTTTGAGTTAAAGACTCATTGATGACAGAAAAGGCATCCGATTTTCTCAACAGACGAAAGTTTTCACGAATTCGGTCTGAGACAACAATAGTATCGTTCAGGGAATAACCGACCACCGCCAGCACTGCAGCCAAAACTGTAAGATCAAATTCCAAGCCGGTTATTGAGAAAAACCCTAACGTAATAATGACATCGTGAATCAAGGCTGACACAGCCCCCAAGGAGAACTTGTACTGAAAGCGAATAGCCACATAGAGCATTACTATAGCCAGTGCTGCCAGCATGCCCAACCCGCCGTCTTCTCGCAGCTCGTCACCTACTTGAGGTCCCACGTAATCCACTCGACGAAGCTCGATTCCGCTATCACCGTTGCCCAGTGCCGCCAATACTGAATCTGACAACCCGGATTCAGGTTTACCCTGCAAGCGAATCAGCACGTCGTTTTCAGAGCCAAAATGAACCACTACAGGGTTTTCAAACTTAGCCTGAGCCAATTGCGCCCGTATCGCTTCCAGGTTGGCTGACTGCGGATAACCCACTTCAATTTGTGTTCCACCGGTAAAGTCCAAACCCAGTTCCATGCCCTTAGTGGCCAATGAAACAATAGAGCCAAGAATTAACAGGATAGAAAAAACCGCGGCCAGTTTACGCTGGCCCATAAAATTAAGAATTCGTTGTGTTGTCATGGTCAGCTCCTAAATCAACACTTTCTTGATACTGCGGCCACCATAGACCAGATTAACCAAGGCCCGTGTTCCGACAATCGAGGTAAACATGGAGGTCAAAATACCGATAGAGAGTGTCACGGCAAAACCCTGAACAGGCCCCGATCCGATGGCATAGAGAATGACGGCAACAATTAGCGTAGTGAGGTTGGCATCAATAATTGATACAAAGGCTCGATCATACCCCGCATTAATCGCCGACTGAGGAGGCAAACCATTCGCCAGCTCTTCTTTGACCCGGGAAAAAATTAGCACATTGGCATCCACCGCCATCCCCACGGTCAACACAATACCGGCAATACCTGGCAGAGTGAGCGTGGCACTGAGCATTGACATGGCCGCAACCAAAATCACCAGATTAAGGGCCAAAGCAATATTGGCAAACAACCCAAACACTCGGTAGTAAACAAGCATAAAGACGAGCACCAGTGCCATCCCGATGGTGACGGACTGAATACCCAGGGCAATATTTTCAGCACCAAGTGAAGGCCCGATAGTACGTTCTTCAACAAAATACATCGGTGCAGCCAGGGCACCAGCTCTGAGCAACAACGCCAGCTCTGAAGCTTCCCGCGGGCTATCTAGCCCGGTAATTCGAAATGACACACCGAGGGCACTGCGAATTGATGCGAGACTGATGATCTTTTTCTCTACATAACGGGTGTGAGTTGCCACCTGTTCGCCATGTTCATCGGTGTTATATTCGGTACGGGTTTTGTACTCAATAAAGAGCACCCCCAAACGACGGCCAATATTTTTACGTGAAACGCGGTGCATTCGGGCACCACCATCACTATCCAGGGAAATATCGACCTGAGGCATACCATTTTCATCAAAAGCTGACGTTGCATTTGACACATGATCGCCGGTGATGACCACCGTTTTTTCCAGCCACGCATCACGAGGGCGAGTAGCGGGGTCACTGAATTCAAACTTCTCACGATTAATCGACTGACCAGACTCTGCCTCAAGCCGGAACTCCAAATTGGCCGTCTTACCAATGATACGCTTGGCTTCTGCGGTATCTTGAACGCCGGGCAACTCAACGACAACGCGATTGCGACCCTGACGTTGAACGATAGGCTCGGACACGCCTAGCTCGTTCACTCTATTGCGTAACGTAGTGAGGTTTTGCTTGAGCGCGTAATCCTCAATTTCCCCAATTGCAGACTCGGAAAGTGCCGAGCGAACCAGATAGAGTCCACCTTCTTCACTAATCTGGCGGCTCAGATCACGAAAATTCTGACGAAGAATGTCATTTGCTTTATCCCGCTCGTCCTCTGTATTAAACATACTGACGATAGTTTTTTTATCGACCAGCTTGACCGATTTATAACGTAGTTTTTCTGTGCGCATAGCGCTGCGCACTTCGCGCACTGTGGTTTCCATACGTGTGGCCACGGCTTGTTCGGTATTTACTTCTAGCAGGAAGTGAACACCACCACTGAGATCGAGCCCCAGCTTCATTGGCGCAGCGCCCAACGATGACAACCAATCTGGCGTAGTGGGCGCCAAATTAAGCGCCACAATATAATCAGATCCCAGTGTCTGCTGGATGATGTGTTTCGCTGACAGCTGGTCTTCTCGATGCTCCAAGCGTATGAGACCGTTCTCGCCACTGGCCTCACCACCAAAATACTCGATATCTGCTTCAGCCAGAGCCTTGGCCACCTTTGCCATCAACGGCTCATCGATCACAATGCCGCTATCCTGACCAGAAATCTGCACCGCTGGGTCTGGCGCATAAAGATTAGGCAGGGCGTAAGTAACCCCAAGGGCAACCACAAGGACAATAAGCAGATTTTTCCATAAGGGGTAATGATTCATTGGACTGTTCTTATGTTGTATCCCGGTCAATTAAGCGGGGCATTATAGGCTTAAATTCATTGATCTTGTCAGAATTGACCGGAAATAATTATTTTCCAGCGACTATATAGGGGCATCAACAGCTTTATCAAGCGGACGCTCTAGCCCTTGCTCCCGATAAAACTGATCAGTGAAACTATCCAGACGATGCGCTGCAATGGCTTGACGTATATCCGACATCAACTTTTGGTAGTAGCGCAAATTATGAATTGTGTTGAGCTGAGCACCCAAAATCTCTCCACATTTTTCTAAATGATGCAGATAAGCGCGGCTGAAGTTCTGACAGGTATAGCAGTCACAATTTGCATCCAATGGATTGGTATCATGCCGATGAACCGCATTGCGAATTTTAATCACACCAGTACTGGTGAACAGATGCCCGTTTCGTGCATTACGCGTCGGCATGACACAATCGAACATATCGATACCGCGGCGAACAGCTTCAAGAATATCCTGAGGCTTGCCCACGCCCATCAGGTAACGCGGCTTACTCTTTGGCATTTTTGGCGGCAACGTATCAAGAATCCGTAACATATCCTCTTTAGGTTCGCCTACGGACAACCCACCAATGGCATAACCATCAAAACCAATCGCCTCAAGCCCGGATAATGAAATCTCTCGCAAGGACTCATACATCCCGCCCTGAACAATACCAAACAATGCCGAGGGGCTGTCTCCGTGAGCGTCTTTACTACGTTTAGCCCAACGCAACGACAACTCCATAGACTTTTGCGCCTCAGCCTCGGTAGCCGGGTATGGCGTGCATTCATCAAAAATCATCACCACATCAGCCCCCAACTCCCTTTGTACCTGAATAGAAGTTTCTGGATCGAGGAACACTGGACTGCCGTCAATGGGAGAGCGAAATGACACACCCTCTTCAGAAATTTTGCGGATATCACCCAGACTGAAAAC
Source organism: Porticoccus sp. (assembly GCA_041581635.1). Taxonomy (GTDB): domain Bacteria; phylum Pseudomonadota; class Gammaproteobacteria; order Pseudomonadales; family Porticoccaceae; genus Porticoccus. The sequence continues at coordinate 24,037 of JBFICW010000012.1, forward strand.
TTGAAAACCACCCGAATCAGTCAGAATAGGCCCAGGCCATTGCATAAAGTCATGGAGCGTGCCTTTTTTACCCGGCTCAGGACTGTGCTCCATCACGACTTTTGTTCCCGGGCGAAGCATCAGGTGAAATGTATTGCCGAGAATAATTTGTGCACCAATCCCCTGGACATCACGCGGCAGCATGCCCTTTACTGTGCCGCACGTCCCCACGGGCATAAATGCCGGAGTTTCGACAGTACCTCGAGGAAACTGCAAACGTCCCCGTCGAGCATGGCCATCAGTAGTATCCAATTCAAAGGACATAAAGCATTCGCGGTTCATTTAGACGGGTCCTCCAGGGGCGGCTGATCTTCAGTAGCGTTCTGATTTCGAGTCAAAAACATTGCATCGCCATAACTAAAGAACCGATAACGCTGTTCCACGGCCTCGCGATAAGCGCCCATAATACGGGAATAACCGCAAAAGGCGCTGACCAACATCAGCAGTGTAGACTCAGGCAAATGGAAATTAGTTAGCAAGGCATCTACTACCTTAAACTTATAACCGGGGTAAATAAAAATATCCGTATCCTGATTTACCGGCTTAATCTGACCACTGGCGGCAGCACTTTCCAAACAACGCACGCTGGTTGTACCAATCGCAATGACTCTGCCGCCTCGCCGCTGCGTCTCTGCAACTTTCTCGCAAACAGCCGCTGAGACCTCAATCACTTCAGAGTGCATCACATGGTCATGGATATTGTCAGCACGAACAGGCTGAAAGGTTCCAGCCCCCACATGGAGTGTCACGTAGGCCATATCCACACCAGCATGTTTAAGCTGATCCAGTAATGGCTGGTCAAAATGAAGCCCGGCTGTTGGCGCGGCCACAGCACCGGGCCTTTCGGCATAGACGGTTTGGTAACGTTCACGGTCGGCCGCATCATCAGCACGGTCGATATATGGCGGCAGGGGCATGTGACCACATGACTCCAACACCTCAAGAACTGTCTGCTCCCCGCCAAAATTCACCAGGAACAGATCTCCATCGCGCCCTTCAACTTCAGCTTCAACACCGCCATCAAACCATAATTTCGACCCGGGTTTAGGTGATTTGCTGGCTCGAAGATGCGCCAGAACCCTGTGATCATCCAGCAACCGCTCAACCAGCATTTCGACCTTGCCACCCGTCTCTTTTTGGCCGAACAACCGCGCTGGGATTACCTTGGTATTATTAAAAACCATCAGGTCACCAGGATGGATCAGCGAGCAGATGTCGGGGAAGTTCAAGTGTTCAACTCGCCCCTCTTGGCCATCGAGCATAAGCATTCGGCTTCCCCGCCGATCAGCCGCTGGTTGACGCGCGATCAATTCATCCGGAAGGTGATAATTAAACTGTTCTCGACGCATTTTGGACTTAATATAGTTGGCTACTGTACAAAAAGGCCGCAAGAGTAATTGAAATAAACCACTAGAACCAGCCCTCTTAAACAAGACTCTCTTAACAGATCCCTTGATTATGCAAAGACCACTGCTATAATCGCGCTCCTGTACAAAAGTGACTAATGCCAGAGTGGTGAAATTGGTAGACACAGGGGATTCAAAATCCCCCGCCCTTAAAAGCGTGCCGGTTCGAGTCCGGCCTCTGGTACCAAACGCAAAATGCCCGCTATCACAGCGGGCATTTTTTGTTTCAGAACCAGATGGTTATTCAATGTGTTCGTCCAGATATCGGTTTACCTCTGACTCGATCATTCCTTTAAGCGCAATCATTAACAGCCCCAACTTCACATCAACATTAACGATAGATTCATCAAAGCTGACCTTAGCATCGACACTGTGATACTTATAGTGAACCAAATCTCCTTCCAGACGGTAGTCGCCGCCGAACCTAGCTTTTAACTTCTGCCCCAATTCTTCCGTCATTGATCGCAAATGCACCGTATCCATATTATGACTTCTTTGAATTTGAATATGGCTCATTAACTTACCCCTTCTCATTATGGTTATTTATTAGGTAATTTATGCTCAACGCCCAATAACCCAAAACTACTCTCTAAAGCCCGATTTACTAAAAGACAGCCTTATTTTAATGGCTGACAGGGCAACTTTAATTAGACAAACGATTTGTATCTATCAAAACACTAGACTTGTTTTTCTCTCTGATAAAGCAGATCACACTCCACCATAAAATTCATCTGCTGCCTCCCCATATAGGGTGCCAACAATGTCATAATCTGACGTATGGCACTTTGAATAAACTCATGCTGATTAAATTTCTGTTTCCGTAAATTCTGAAACTCAAACCAATGGGTATAAATCAACATAATATTATCTGCCAGCTGATCAACCCTGATTGCTTCAGAACTCCCACTACCCAGTGAGCCTTCATCCAACAAATCACTCAGCATAGCCTGAATTGACTGATACTGTTTTTCAAAAAGACGCCGAAAGCGGCTTTCAATGCCATTATATTTTTGCAGCAGGTCAGTGATATTTCTAAAGAAAAATCGGTAACGATAAATGCACTCTAAAAGTACATACAAGCGAAGCCACTGTTCTTCCAACTCGTTATCAGCTTCTTTGGTATCCTGCAACAATGTCATGATACCACTCTCAAATTGCTCATAGAGAGATCCAACAATCTCTTCCTTTCCCTTAAAGTGGTAGTAGAGATTCCCAGGGCTGATATCTAGCTCATTTGCTATATCTACTGCAGAGAGACTCGCTTCCCCCTCTTCATTGAATAGTTTCAGGCTAACTTCCAGAATCAAATCACGCCGCTTCATAACTATTCCATTTGATGACAAAAAACTCACGTTATACCAAAAAGATCTTTTATTAGTATGCCTTTTCTAAAAGTTTTACTTATGGTAGGTACCACATTCGGAACTCAACACTCCAAACCAACCGCTCAGGGAGATACTACTATGGCTGATGTAAAGAATGCTATTGACAAGACAGAGGAACTAGCTCGAAAAATTTGGCTAGCAGGACTCGGCGCTTATGGCCACGGTCTAAACAGCCTGCAAGACGGTTATGACAAAATGAACGACCAGACTCGCAAGTATTTTGATGACCTGGTTGATCGCGGCACCAAAATTGAAGCCGAAGCAAAAAGCACGCTAGATAAAACCGGCGACAAACTGAAAGCCCAAGGCCAAAAACTGAAAGATAAAGGTGAAAAGCTCAAAGCACAGGGTAAAAACCTTAGAGAAGAAGGCATCAACCTAAATGTTAGCGCACGAGTAGAAGAAATCCGTGAAAAGGTAGCTTCAAAGCTGACAATACCATCAGTACCTTCTTTTACAAATGATGACAAATTAGCCGAGGTAAACGCTAAATTGGAAGAACTTATCAGTGTTGTCGCCAAGCTTTCAGAAGCCTCAGAAACACCTGTTACAGCTGAAGCAGTAAAAACTGAAGAAGCACCAGCACCCAAAAAGAAAGCACCTGCTCGTAAAGCTGCTGAAAAAAAGAGTGATGCTGCGTAACTAAAAGTTTATACCCCCTCTGCTCAAGATGAGCAATTCAAGCTACAGGCCGCATTCCCAGAGGCCTAAGTGCTACAAGCCACCTAACCAGGTGGCTTTTTTTTGTCTTTGAATACCCCACTAACACCTATCCCCCGTTCACAAATCGAGCCATAACCAGAAAAGATACCGGCTAAATTCATCGCAAAGTGGAAAAAACCGTACCGGCAATCCTAAACTATCAGTAGCGGCTAGCCCTAACGGAGGGTTCAGATGATTAAAAGGCTGTGCGACATGGTGCCATGCGGAGATGATGTGTTTATTTTAACCATTGTTACGGTGGCGGTGTTGGTGCTCAACTCCCCGTTCGCACTCGCAGGGGAGGAGTTCTTTTTACCGAACACGCTCGTACAGGGCGACAATAGGCAATATTCTAATTTCAGCAGCCTGAATAACACCCAGCTCAAAGATCGCGCTGAATCACTTCGATCTCAGGAACTCGATGCAAACCAGAGGGCACTTAACTATCAGTGGCTTGAGAACCAGCGCAATAAAGAATTTACTAGCGGTAGCAAAGCCTATAAAGCTTTCTTTAAACGTGGCTTCAAAGAGTACTGGGATCGTAAACGCAAAGAGCATTTCAAAAGTGAACATATTCCCAATCTAGAAGGAAGGGGCCGGGTATCGGGGGAAGTTGATTACGATCTTCGGCTTAGCTCGGATGAATTAAAAATTGGTCTGACATACGAATTCTGAATTGGTCATATTTTTGATAGTATTCCCACCTGCCCGCTAGCCATCGTAATTTCCAGCCTAAGCTAACGATCTTTAACACGGCCCCCTAAAACGAGACCTCTAGGTTTGAATACTGAACTACAACAAACACTTCCACCCGCCAACCTGATCCGCCGCCTAATGGCCATGGTCTACGACGCTTTTCTGTTACTAGGTATTAGCTTTGCCTACGGCATCGTGGTGCTGCTCTTACGCTTGCTGTTTGGTGACGACACGATGCAGGCGCCCAATCCCGGGTTGCAGGTTGTTATCGTGATAGGTTTGTGGTTTTTCTACGCACTGTTTTATGTCTGGTGCTGGCGACGAACGGGCCAGACACTAGGCATGAAATCATGGCGAATTCAATTACAGGGCTGTAACCAGAAGACTCCCAGCTGGAAAGAATGCTGGCTGCGCTCAATACTCGCACCACTATCCCTTGGGGTTTTAGGCATAGGTTACCTTTGGTGCCTGTTCGATAAAAATGGGGCCTGCCTGCATGACAATTTCAGTCATACCCGCGTGGTTCTACTCCCCAAAAATGCACGCAAGAAAAAGGTCTAATGTTTCATCATCGCTGTCTGGTGGAAGGTGATGAAGAGTCTTTGGTGGCTATTGGTTAAAGTACTACAATTAACAAACGTTTTACTTCTGCAACCCTCTTTGTGGAGATCTGGATGTTGTCTGAGAACTCCTCATCAAAGATGTTTCGCCTGCTAGCCTGGTTATTGATCATTGCGCAATCAGGCTGCGCCATGCATCCGCCCTCTCCAGATATACACAAACGGCTGCAGAAACAGTCGATTGCATATATATCATTGGAACCTAAAATTCCCGTCAATCTGGATTTGGAAACCAAAAGCCGAACGGAAGGGTTCCTCAAAAAAGGTGGTCTAGGTGCAATTCGGGCAATATCTAGAAGTAGTTGCACTGGCGAGTTATGTGGGGTTTTTCTTTTATCCACGCTAGCTTTAGGCTTTATCGCAGGTGGTATCTACGGCGCAGTTGTAGCAACCCCCAAGGAAAGAGCCAAAGATATGGAAGCCGCCGTTAACAAGGGGGTCTCATCTATTGCTGTACAGTTGGGCCTATCCCATAAGATATTAGAAGGTCTTGCTCAGCATGGCCGGACCAATCTTGATTTGATTCATGACACTGCATTAACGAATACAAGAACTCAGAAGGAGAATGACCTCTGGAGAGACCTAAGAGGCAAGGGCTATAGCTTCTTGCTTGAAACTCAAATTACTCATTTTGAGTTTATTGGCGGAGAGGGCCGTGATCCTGAGATATTTTTTCATCTCGGCGTTCAGGTTACGCTCGTTGATCTCGAAAATGCGAAAAAAGCTTTTGAGGAGGTTTTTTCCCACGTCAGCGAAAAGAAAAGATTTTCACAGTGGACTTCTAGTGATTCAAAAACCTTTAAGGATCTACTGCAGAGAAATATTGATGCCCTAGCATCAGAGATCACTGACAAGTTGTTTCTACAGGCAGAAACACCAATCTCGCCTGGGATGTGGCGTTTTCCGGGAACAGAAGGTTATGGTTGTTGTTGGCTCTGCCCAATTTCTCCGCCCTATGAATTTAATTTCTCCACGCTGAGCTTGAAATACCCCGTTATGGATTCTTTGACCCCCTTGCTCGAATGGGAGGCTGCAGAGAAACGGTTAAAACAAAATTTATCAGATGAAAGAGCGGAGCCCGATCGAAAAGTTACTTACGACCTGAGGATATGGGAGTCCTTTAAGGATAAGAAATATGGTCTAGTTTATGAGCAGCTATCTCTCGACAAGCCAAAACATAAGGTACAAAAACCACTTAAACGGAGATACAAGTATTTCTGGAGTTTTAGGGCATGCTTTTCTCAGGATAACTATCGAACCTGCTCTCCTTGGGCTTCTTCGCAATTACCCTCGAATACTCCGCCAGCTTTGATCAACTTTGATTTTTGCGGAAGTACCGTCATACAGGAGCAGAACTACTATCGATTTCAAACTCCTGGGAGATAACCGTACTTTGTAACACTTTTTCTGCTTTGCTGAATGTTTGCTTTGGGTTGTTATGAGACATTCTAAACTGTTCATACTTCATAGATTATTGCTGACTGGCAGCGATGATGAACCCCCAGGGTTCTTGAAACAGCGGGTTCACCGCCATCACGACGCACGACGCAGTAAGACAAAACCGATTAGGCAACAAACAGCGGCTGGAATAACAACCGCTAAAAAAGGCGGAAACCCGAAGACCAGGCTAGCAGGCCCTAAAAGATCCTGACTGGTGCGAAATGCAAGCCCCACCACCACACCGGCAAAAATCCGATAACCCATGGTGACCTGCCTGAGCGGACCGAAGACAAAAGAAATCGCAATTAACACCAAGCTCACAATGGTCAGCGGCTGCAAGGCCTTACCCCAGAACACCAACTTATAATTAGACGCATCCTGCCCCTGCTCTTTCAAATACTTGCTATAACCATAGAGGCTCCTCATGGCCAGCGACTCAGCAGGCAACACCACGAGGCTAAGCAGCTCTGGCGACAAGTCTGTGTCCCAGTCGCGAAGAACAAAGGTATCAATCTCTGTGTGATCGCCGAGAAAGCGTGTAATCGTTCCGCGTTCTTCCACCCAACTGTCACCCTGATAGGTGGCTCTAACGGCAAAGCTGGATTCCTGAATCGCATGATTGTCATCAAACCGATAACGCGTCACACCAAATAGCACACCCCCTGGATACACGGCATTAAAATGCATAAATTCATTGCCTTCCTTGTTCCAAAAACCACTCATGGATTCTTGAGCCGTTTTACCGCCTTTTAATAACATCCGCCGACTTTCTGCATATTGATCGGTGTAAGGTACAACCAGCTCACCAAACAACACGCCCACCAGAATCAGCACTAAAATAGGTCGCAATACCAGCCATACAATTCGCAATACTGAAATACCTGCAGAACGCATCACCACTAGTTCAGAGTTATTCGCTAAAACACCGAGCCCTATTAGACAGCCGGTCAAACTGGCCATCGGAATATTTTCATAAATCCTTGCGGGCAAGGTCAGTGCGACATAGATCATGACCTGGTTAAAGGTATATTCATTGGCAACATCGCCAGCGCCATCAATAAGGGCACCAATGGCATCCAAAGCAACGATAACCAATAAAACTAATGCAATCGCACCAAGAACCGATGTGGATATATATCGAGAAAGACGCCTCATCCTTTGTTCTTCCCTAAAAGCCGAATAATGGTTTTTACCATACCAAGCTCAGCGTACCCACGCTGTTCGAGCTGCTGGATAATCATTGGCCACCCCAACAAAATGAGCGCGATCAGCAGAAACAATAGATGCACGCCCCACAATCCTAACAATGAATGAAGTTTGCCATCCTCCACAGCCCCTCTGGCACCGTTAAGCATCACCAGATAAACAATATAGAGCAATACCGCTGGCAACATTCTTGCAAATCGACCCTGACGAGGATTGGTTTTACTTAGCGGTATCGCGATTAAGGTCACGACTAAAACCAGAATAGGCACCGAGAAACGCCATTGGAGAGCGGCCACATGAGCCATTTTATCCGATGCCATTAATTCTCCAGTGGGTAGAGTGTCCGCTTTATCGCGGCGACGCTGCTTTTTGGGTTTACTTAAACGCTGTCCATACTCTTCAAATTGAGTAATTTGGTAATCAGCCTGACCGGGCACGCCTTGGATGCGATATCCATTTTCCAAGACCAAATAGCCCGGTTTATCTGGATCGGAACGGTGCTGACGCCCCTTTTCTGCGACCACCAGGACCAGCTGCCGACCTTCTGCGGCATCGGGGTTGTTTTCTGCAAGAAAGACGTCTCGCATTTCACCTTCATCACTGACTTCTTCAGCATAGGTAACGGCTTTCCCCCCCTGAAGAGTATAGAAATGGGTTGCCGCCATATCATCCAGCTCACCTCGCTCTTTTTGAGCGGTCAACAGCGCCTCGGCCTTACGCAACCCCGTGGGCCCCACATCCAGACTTAGCCACCCCACAAGGATTGCAACAAACACAGCCGGGATCATGGTGTAGGCCACCAATTGGCGCGGACTCATTCCACAGGCCATCATGACGGTCATTTCACTCTGAACATAGAAGCGACCATAGCTCAGCAAAATACCAAGAAAGAAGGCCAGAGGCAGTATTAGCTCCAGAAACCCTGGCAGGCGATAGCCAATAATTGCCAACAGAATACCGGCATCCAATTCTCCTGCCGCAGCCTGGGCCAGATATTTGACGAAGCGACCACTGACAATCACCATCAACAAAACCGCACAGACAGCAAAGGTAGAGGACAGAAGATCACGAGCTATGTAGCGAAATATCAGCAATGGAGGATTCCTGTTATGCTTCATTAATTATTAAAATTGTATTCAGGCAATTATCCAGATTTATACTGAGCTTGTCTTGTTATGCGTGACCCCTGTTAACAATCGGAGACACAATGGAATTTACAACCCTCACCTGCGATCTACTGACCAAAAAAACTGACTGCCTCATTATCGCCCTTGGACAAGAAGGAAGTGAAAATCTTTCACTAACAGCCATCGATAAGGCAACAGGCGGATTGGTATCCAGACTACAGAAAAGTGGTGACATTAAAAATACCATTGGCAGCTCCCTGCTGATTAATGAACCCTCGGGACTGGCAGCCCAGCGCCTATTAATTATTGGCTATGGCAAAACTGAAGCCGATGAACAATCTTTTCTTAAGCTTACCGAGACTCTTGCCGAAACAATCACCAAGCTGCCGATCAAATCTGCCTGCCTAGCTCTGGACGCCCTTAGGGCAGAGGGGCGCGATCAGTCCTGGGTGGCCCAACAATTGGCTCGCAAGCTGACAGAGGGCACCTACCTGTTCAACCCATTTAAATCGAAGGATAAGAAAAAGCCCTCGCTAACCAAAATCACCCTGGCAGCTTCATCCAGAAAAGGGTTGGAGAGAGTAAAACAAGCAGTGAAACAAGGTAAAGCGATTGCCAATGGCGTCAACCTGGCCCGAGAGCTTGGCGATCTACCAGGCAACATCTGCACGCCATCCTACCTTGCCAGCGAAGCGAGAAAGCTGGCCAAGAAACACCCAAAACTTACCTGCAAAGTACTTAGCGAGAAACAGATGCAGGCCCTGGGAATGGGCTCACTACTATCCGTCGCCGCTGGCTCGGTAGAGCCCGCAAAACTTGTGATACTTGAATATCGCGGTGGAAAAACCTCAGATCAGCCCATAGTGCTGGTGGGGAAAGGGGTAACCTTTGATTCCGGAGGAATTAGCCTCAAGCCTGGTGCTGCCATGGATGAAATGAAGTACGACATGTGTGGCGCTGCCAGCGTGCTCGGCACCTTTTCCGCACTCGTAGATACAGAACTCCCCATCAATGTCGTTGGCATCATTCCAACAGTGGAAAATATGCCCAGTGGGAACGCCACCAAACCGGGAGATATTGTTAAGAGCATGTCGGGACAAACCATCGAAATCCTTAATACAGATGCAGAAGGCCGACTGATTCTTTGTGATGCCCTCACCTATGCGGGCCGCTATAAACCGAAGTCTGTTATCGATATCGCCACACTGACCGGAGCTTGCGTTATGGCTCTGGGAAGCCATGCCTCCGGTATGTTGAGCAATAACGACCCACTGGCCGAACAACTTGAAACGGCAGGAAAAACCAGTGGTGACAGGCTCTGGCGACTACCCCTTTGGGACGATTACGACAAACAATTAAAAAGCAACTTTGCAGACATGGCGAATATCGGTGGAAGGCCTGCCGGCACTATTACTGCCGCCTGCTTCCTCGGCCGCTTCACCAAAGACTATCAATGGGCGCATATTGATATCGCGGGTACCGCCTGGAATAGCGGCAATAACAAAGGCGCGACAGGCCGACCAGTGCCGCTACTGACTGAGTATTTACTGGCGCAGGCCAAGCAATGACCGGCATTAATTTTTACCGTGTTCACGGCGGTTTTGATGCGGCTCTTAAGCTGGCCTGCCAACTCACGGAGAAAGCCTTTCAGCAGGGGCATACCGTGTTACTACATACAAAAGACGAGGGCATATCCCATCGACTCGATAGCCTGCTATGGTCGTTCAAGTCAACATCATTCCTTCCCCACCAGCGGGAACAATCTACCCAGGATGTCATATCTATTAGCCATGATGAACCTGGCGAGCACCATGGATTGCTGATCAACCTCGACACTGACACACCCGGTTGGTTTAGTCGTTTTGAGAAAGCAGTAGAAATTGTTTACGATGATCAAGACATAGTCGCAAAGAAACGCGAACGTTTTAGTTTTTATAAAAGTCGGGGGTACCCTCTTAACTATTACGACCTAACCAAGCCATAATGTTACAACCCTGACCACGATGTATTTACACATGACATTAGTTATACCCAGCGTAGCTTCACTCGATGTTTCCAACGGGTTATAGACATGAGCGATAAGCCCTCAAGTACGAGAGAAATACTTATTGAGGAACTTGATTCATTGCGTCACACCTTGACCGATGGTCCAGAATTCCAACATGACATACCCATTGCTAATGTGGCTAACGATCACCCAACCACGCGGCGGTCCGACATCGACAGTCCCTATCGCCCGGACCAAGAACAGAACAACCCAGAATCCCTGTGTTCTTTAAGCGCGAAGAATAAACCTTTCCAATCAACCCGCGACACAAATACCCCGTCAAATTTCAATCAAACAAGAGTCGCAGATCACAATCTAGACGCTAAACCCGGTGAGTCATCACCGACAAACAACTCCATCGACGAAAACTAACTAGACCTTTATAATTCCCGGCCTTATCTGTCATGCACAGAGTCATCCTAATACCGATGGCGCTACAGACACCGTTGCCTAAAACCAAATGAGCGAACATGGAAAAGACTTACCGTCCCCAAGACATTGAAAGCCAGTGGTACCAAACCTGGGAAGAGCAAGGCTACTTCAAGCCAAGCAACAACCCAGAAGCCGACCCTTATTGCATAATGATTCCGCCGCCAAATGTCACTGGCAGCCTGCATATGGGGCATGGATTTCAGGAAGCCATCATGGATGCGCTGATTCGCTACCACAGGATGAAAGGCAACAATACTCTTTGGCAAGTGGGAACCGACCACGCAGGTATCGCCACCCAAATGGTTGTGGAGCGTCTGCTCGATGCCGATGGTATTTCCCGGCATGACCTTGGTCGAGAAAAATTCATAGAAAAAGTCTGGGAGTGGAAAGAAGAGTCGGGCGGCACAATCACTCGTCAACTACGACGCTTGGGAGCTTCCCCTGACTGGACTCGCGAACGTTTCACTATGGACGACGGCTTCTATACGGCAGTACAGGAAGTCTTTATCCGTCTCTATAACGATGACCTCATTTACCGCGGTAAACGATTGGTCAACTGGGACCCAAAATTACACACGGCCATCTCTGACCTCGAAGTTATTTCTGAGGAAGAAAACGGTAGCCTCTGGCATTTCAAATATCCGCTTACAGACGGCAGCGGACATCTAGTGGTAGCCACTACTCGCCCCGAAACCATGCTCGGGGATACTGCCGTCGCCGTTCATCCGGAAGATGAGCGTTATAAACACCTGATTGGTAAAACAGTCACTTTGCCATTGGCCAATCGCGAGATCCCGATTATTGCCGATGACTATGTGGATCGTGAATTTGGTACTGGTTGCGTAAAGATTACGCCAGCACACGATTTCAATGACTACGAAATGGGCCAGCGGCACAATCTGCCGATGATCAATCTATTTAATGATGATGCCCAGATAAACACTAATGCACCTGAGTGCTATCAGGGCATGGACAGATTCGAAGCACGAAAACAAGTCGTTTCAGACCTTGAAGAACTAGGCCTGCTGGACAAAATAGATGACCACAAATTGAAGGTACCACGTGGCGATCGCTCAGGTGTCGTAATCGAACCCTACTTAACCGACCAGTGGTACGTCAAAACTGCACCACTTGCAGAAAAAGCCATTGAGGCAGTGGAAAGCGGCAGCATCCAATTTGTACCCAAGCAGTATGAAAATATGTACTTCTCCTGGATGCGAGACATTCAGGATTGGTGTATTTCTCGTCAACTTTGGTGGGGCCACCGTATCCCTGCTTGGTATGACGATCAAGGCAACGTCTATGTAGGGCGCTCGGAAGAAGAGGTCCGCGAAAAACACAACCTGGGCGACATCAACCTTAAGCAAGACAACGATGTATTAGACACCTGGTTCTCTTCAGGCTTATGGACATTTGGCACCCTTGGCTGGCCCGAGCCCACAGATTTCTTAAAATCGTTCCATCCCACCAGTGTACTGGTTACCGGATTTGATATTATTTTCTTCTGGGTTGCCCGGATGATCATGATGACCCTGTATTTCACCAACGAAGTACCCTTTAGCACTGTGTATGTACACGGTCTGGTGCGAGACAGCCACGGTCAGAAAATGTCCAAATCCAAAGGTAATGTTCTCGACCCTATCGACCTGATTGATGGAATCGACCTTGAGTCTCTGGTGAAGAAACGCACAGCTGGACTCATGCGGCCCAAAGATGCTGCCAAGATCGAAAAACAAACCCGCAAAGAATTTGCTAACGGCATTGAACCCTACGGAACAGATGCCCTTCGCTATACCTATTACTCACTGGCATCCACCGGACGCGACATTAATTTTGACGTTGGCCGCATTGAAGGTTTTCGTAACTTCTGTAATAAAATATGGAATGCCGCACGTTATGTTCTGATGAATACGGAAGAACACGATTGTGGCCAGGATGGCAGCGAAGACTACGAACTCAGTCTGGCAGACCGCTGGATTATCAGCCGCTTGCAACATGCAGAAAAAACTGTCGCAGAAGCCATTGCTATCTACCGCTTTGACTTGGCATCTCAGGCCATTTATGAATTCATCTGGAATGAATACTGCGACTGGTACCTGGAGTTATCAAAGCCGGTTCTCTGGGATGAAAACTCATCGCCTGCCGTTCAAAAAGGTACCCGCCGCACTTTAATCCGAGTACTGGAAACCACCTTGCGAATGGCCCATCCGCTGATGCCATTTATCACAGAGGAAATATGGCAACAGGTAAAGACCCTGGCGGGGACAGAAGGTGACACCATCATGCTTCAGCCCTACCCTGAGGCGAATCAACGCTGTATCGACGAGACCGCCACTGCCGACATAGAATGGCTTAAAAGCGTCATTATTGGCATTCGTAACATTCGTGGTGAAATGAACATATCTCCCGGAAAACCGCTTCCTATTTACTTAAAGAATGGTAGCAGTGAAGATCAAAACCGACTGGATGCCAACCTCCAATTCCTGGCCAAGCTAGCAAACTTGGAATCTGTCACCTGGCTTAACCAGGGTGACGATGCCCCGATGTCCGCCACAGCCCTGGTCGGCAATATGGAAATACTGGTGCCCATGGCGGGCCTTATCGACAAAGACGCCGAACTTGCACGCCTCACCAAAGAAGTTGAAAAACTACAGAAGGAATTACAACGTGTGCAGGCCAAGCTGGATAATGAGAAATTCATCAGCAAGGCACCCGAGGACGTTGTTGCCAAAGAAAAGGCCCGAATGATTGATATGGAAACAGCCCTGGGAAAACTGGCGGAACAACAACACAGCATCAGCCAGTTGTAACTCCTCGAGAAAACCCAGCCACAATCAACGACGAATGATTGTGGCTTTTTTCTCGATTAATATATTGGTGAACGATGTTCAGAATCGGCTTGCTTGATGGGCGTCGCCTCTAACCCAGCAACCACAACACAGTTTTTACCCCTGTGTTTTGCCTCATACATTGCCTTGTCGGCGGAACCCAGTGTTGTATAAAGATTGCCATTCTGCTGCTGCGCATCAACTCCAAGGCTCATCGTCACAGAAACACGCTTGTCCTGAACGACTATATCCGTTGAGGCAATTTGTCGTCGAATTTTATCCGCGAGAACCTTAGCCCCGTTTAAACCCGTATCTTGCAATAAAATCAAAAACTCCTCGCCCCCCCAACGAACGACCAAATCCTCCGCTCTCACCAACCCTTTGAGAATTGAGCCGATTTCCTGAAGCACGGAATCTCCGACGTCATGACCATAGATATCATTAATTTCCTTAAAGTCATCAAGGTCACCAATAATGACGGCAAAAAGCCCTTTTCCTTGCTTACCACGCTGTTCCGAGGCTCCTACAAATTCTTTAAAACCTCGGCGATTGGCCAACCCTGTTAGCTCATCCGTTCGCGCCTGAAAATCAAGACGGGCCCTCATTTCCTGCAATCGCTCACGTGTTTGGACGCGGACGTATTCCACCATAAATGAAATCCATGCCAACACGAGATAAGCCAGAAGAAAACGGTAGCGCATATCGGCTGTGTATTGAGAGATAAGAAATTCAGATTCGGGCCATAAAAGAACAACAGTACTGATCAAGGCAATACTGCACACCAGCTTAGCACCCGACTTGTACCCTAGCAGCTGGAAAAAGAGTGGCATCATAACCAAACACCAAAGCATCCCCGCCCACTCAACATCGCCGGCAATCAGCCAGAAGAAATGCAAAAAAACCATGGCAACCAGCGTCAACGCTATGTTGGTTTTACCGCACTTCAACAATTTGATATAGACAATGGAAGCGAGCACGCCCACTGTTAGCGTGACGAGATTAACCCAGAAAAGCCCTGCACCCACAAGCAAGTCCCATATTGATAAACTCGTTATCGCAACAGACCCCGTGAGCATTAATATCGCAATCATCACATCCTGCCGACGAGCTGCGTCCTCAGCCCCGGCATCAAGTGGGATATGGCTAATCTTTTGTAGTATTTCCGACGTGAATTTCAAGCGCATCCCTGCTGTACCCCTGATCCATCCCTAGTACCGAAAACAGGTCTCAGCTGTCGATTGACGACACGACAGCAACCCATTTCAGATTTTGAAAAAAGGTATCTTACTCCTAATCAACAGAAACTGGCACCTGCTGCTTTTTTGCCCACAAACCCCAATGCGTTATTTTAAATTATTCGGGCCTCATATGGGGAAACAGCAGAACATCTCTTATCGATGGCGAATCGGTTAACAACATCACCAGTCGGTCAATGCCAATACCTTCACCTGCCGTGGGGGGGAGGCCATACTCCAGTGCGCGAATATAATCGGCGTCATAGTGCATTGCCTCATCATCGCCAGCATCCTTCTCTGCCACCTGTCGCTGAAAGCGTTCGGCCTGATCTTCTGCATCATTAAGCTCAGAAAAACCATTGGCGATTTCTCGCCCACCCACAAAGAACTCAAAGCGGTCTGTCACAAATGGATCGCTGTCACTGCGTCGCGCCAATGGTGAAACTTCCGTCGGATATTGAGTGATAAATGTGGGGTCGTCCAATCGATGCTCAACGGTCTTTTCAAAGATCTCAATTTGAACCTTACCCAAGCCCCAAATATCCTTTAAAGGAATATCCAGGTGCTCGGCAATTTGTCTTGCCGCACTTTCGTCAGCAAGCGCCGATGCCGAGATGTCGGGGTTAAAATGCAGGATCGAATCAAATACGGACATCCTAGTGAATGGCTGGGCAAAATCGTAAACTTTTTCCTGAACCACCTCACCTTCATCATTCTTGACGGTACTTCGCACTTTACTGCTGCCCAACACCTCAGTAGCGAGCTTACGCAACATATCCTCGGTGAGATCCATCAGGTCATTATAGTCGGCATAAGCCTGATAGAATTCCAGCATAGTGAATTCGGGATTGTGACGAGTCGACAACCCTTCATTCCGGAAGTTGCGGTTGATTTCATACACCCGCTCAAAACCGCCCACCACCAGACGTTTCAAGTACAACTCCGGAGCGATACGCAGATACATATCGAGATCCAGTGCATTGTGGTAAGTGACAAACGGTTTCGCCGCGGCACCCCCGGGAATCACCTGCAACATCGGTGTTTCCACTTCCATAAAATCATTGCCATTGAGATAGCGTCGGATAAAGTCGATCACCTGAGATCGAACTTTAAAGAGATCGCGAACTTCCGGGTTCACAATTAAATCTACATAGCGCTGCCTATAACGCATCTCTTGGTCAGCAAGACCGTGATATTTATCAGGCAGCGGACGAAGAGATTTAGTCAGTAGTTGGTAACTCTCCATGTTGACATATAGATCACCCTTACCAGATTTATGCAGGGCACCACTCACACCCACAATATCGCCAAGATCCAAGCTCTTGGCAAAGGGTCGCGCCTCTTTGGCCACATATAATTGGATCGAGCCAGACATGTCTTGAATCACCATAAAAGCGCCACGGTTACGGATGACCCGCCCTGCAACACTCACCTGATAATCAAGGGCTTCAAGCTCTTCTTTTGCTTGCTCGCCATACCCAGCCTGCAAATCCGCAGCCAGGTTCTTTCGACGGAAGTCATTGGGAAAGGCACTATGGTTATTGGCACCAGCCTGCTCGCGAATCATTGCCAGTTTAGCTCTACGCTCGGCAATTAACTTATTTTCATCTTGCTGTTGATCGTTACTCATTTCTTTACTCAAGGGCCTTCCCAATGTATTCAATTCGTTCCGGCGGTTGTTCCGGACTATTAACAGTGACATTTATAACGATGATTATGCACAACGACATCAATCACCGATGAACTTTATCGTTACACTCCGGCCTTTAAAGACGCCACAATAAACTGATCCAAATCGCCATCCAGTACTGCCTGACAATTACTGGTCTGAACACTGGTGCGTAAATCCTTAATCCGCTGATCATCCAGAACATAAGAGCGAATCTGACTACCCCAGCCAATATCCGATTTAGTGTCCTCTACTGCCTGAGCCTCTTCGGAGCGCTTGAGCATTTCCTGCTCATAAAGCTTGGCCCTCAGCATCTTCCAGGCCTGATCACGGTTTTTATGCTGTGAACGCTGGCTTTGGCACTCGGCAACAATACCCGTAGGCTCGTGGGTCAATCGCACCGCTGAATCGGTTTTGTTGACGTGCTGACCACCGGCACCACTGGCTCGGTAAGTATCCGTTCTCACATCGGCAGGATTAATATCAATAACAATATTGTCATCGATCTCGGGTGAAACAAATACCGAGCTAAATGAAGTATGGCGTCGGTTACCGGAATCGAAAGGTGATTTTCGCACCAGTCGGTGAACCCCGGTTTCCGTTCTCAACCAACCAAAAGCGTACTCGCCCTCAAAGCGGATGGTGGCACTCTTGATACCCGCTACATCGCCAGCCGAGGCTTCCTCCAAGGTAGTTTTAAACCCCTTGGCCTCACCCCAGCGCAAATACATACGCAAAATCATTTCTGCCCAGTCCTGAGCTTCGGTACCACCAGAGCCAGCCTGAATATCGAGGTATGCGTTATTGGGATCCATATCACCAGAGAACATCCGGCGAAACTCAAGCTTTTCCAGATGTGCAGTTAACTGAGCAATTTCAATCTCAATGTCAGCGACAGTTTCGACATCCTCTTCCTCGGCAGCCATCTCCAACAGTTCACGGGTATCGGAAATACCGGCATCCAGTGTTTCAATGGTTTCGACCACCATCTCAAGAGAGGCACGTTCGCGACCTAGCTCCTGAGCACGGTCGGGGTCATTCCACACCTCGGAATCACCCAACTCAAGCTCGACTTCGGCTAATCGATCTTTCTTGTTAAGGTAGTCAAAGATACCCCCTAAGCACATCGGTACGTGCCTGAAGGTCGTCGAGGGAATTCCTAATTGGGTTGATTTCCATTTACTACTTATACCAAGACCAGAACAGGGGCGGAATTCTAGCGGAATCCGCCGTCCTTCTCTACCTACTTATCTTTAGAGCATTTATCCCAACTGGTTCAAAATCAACCCAATAACAAGGATTTGCGGCACAGTGATCAGAGGTAAAAACAAGGCGATTTTCCAGGACTTGGTCATATCACGAATCACCATCATTTCTGTGTAGTCCGTGGCAATACCTGCCATCAAAAAGGTAAAGCCATTACCCGGTGCTGCTGCACGAGTCACAATATCTGCGGCTATGGGTGTAGAGCCCTCTGAACAGACTTCGATCAACGTTGCAGCCAACAGCGTAAGTAACAACCCTGCCACCGTCGGCCCAAACAAAGTCTGGTAGGTATCCATTGGTACGAAGGCACGAATAACCGTAGCCAACACAATGCCAAAAAACAACCAGCGAAATACCATTTTGGAATCCCGAAGACCATCGTTTAATAACGCCAGGATACCCGCTGGCGTTATTCTAATGGTTTTAACTATCTGCCCAAGCTGACGAGCCATGCCATCGCCATTCACCGAATCTGATTGATGGGGGTTTGATGGCAACCGCCCCTTCGATACCAAATAATCAAAAATCAGCCCGGTCACGACGCCCACAGACATGGACAACAATACAAAGGCCAGCGTCCAGCCAAAGCCAATTAACGCGACTAAAATAATCGTCAGAGACAGCGAATTCCATGGACTGGCAATCAGAAAAGCCATCAGCTGCCCCAGACTCGCACCTCGCTCATAGAGCTTGGTACCTACCATCAAAATTCCGTGACTACATAAATCTAACAACACACCGGCAAACGTTGCTCGAAGGATACCTTTAAAAGTCCCTCCCTGCCCCAGCGCCGACATCACCAGATCGCGAGGAATTCGCTCCAGCAATCCAACAAAAATTACCGCGGCCAGCAGGCCCCACCACATCCGATTAATGAGTTCAAAAACACCCGATGTCATCACCACCAACCACTGAGGTAAATCTGGATGTCCATCAACCAGCCAGTAGAGCACGTAACAAAACAACACAATGAGCCCAGATATCCATAAAAGATAATCGGGCCGCTGCTTGTGTGAATGACATGCCGGTTCATCGGTCTTTGGTGCACAGCACCCAGAAACCAGCTTGGTGCCGGCCTCCTTTTCAGGCTTGGTTTTTGGGGTTTTATTACAGCAATCACCCATCTTACCGCTCCGACTTAGTTGCCCACTTGGTGATTATGGCACAGTCGGGATCATTATCATTTGGACACTCTATTAATAATTCAGTGAGTACTTTTTTCATTGATTTTAATTCACCGATGTGGACATCTATATCCCTGACTTTTTCTGCAACTAAATGACAGAGTTCAGAACTCCTACGACGAGGGTTTGCCCACAGTGCTAATAATTCCCGGCACTCATTGATAGAAAAACCAAACTGTCTGGCATGGCGCAAAAAGGTAAGCTGTCTAACCCCGCGATCAGAATAATCACGATAGCCATTTTTGCTTCTGGGGGGAGAATCAACCAATCCAATATTTTCATAATAGCGAATGGTTTTGACATCCAATCCTGCCTGCTTGGCAACATCACCTATTTTCATTCGGCACCTCTTTTTCTCTGGGATACCTATAATGTACGCCTTACAGTAGCTAGAGGGTCAAGCGTTAGACAGTTCTTATCAAGCTGGACCTGCCATGCATCAAAAGACCAGCATCTGGCGCTTCAATTAGACAATGACTCAGCATGGCATCAACTATAATTACAGTGTATGAGATTCAAGTTGCACACTCACCTATTGGCCAACCCTCGAGTATTCCAAACAAGGTAAATGGCCGGAATGACGAGTAGTGTTAACACCAACATTGAAAGCATCCCACCGATCATTGGCCCGGCAATACGCTGCATCACTTCTGAGCCCGTTCCGGTTCCCAGCATAATCGGCACCAACCCGGCAACAATGGCAGAAAACGTCATCATAATCGGTCTAACGCGCTGCCTCGCGCCATCAAACACGGCCTGTTTTATATCCTGATAGCAGGCAACCCGGCCCGCTGACCCCAATCGATGAGTCATTGCCATGTGAGATTGATTGAGATAAACCAGCATCAACACGGCAATTTCTACCGCAACCCCGGCAAGAGCAATAAATCCAACGCCCGAGGCAATGGATAGATCGTAATCTAACAAAAACATGAGCCAAAAACCGCCAATCAGCGCAAAAGGGACGGTACCCATAATAACGATCACTTCGAAGATACGTCTAAAATTGAGATAGAGGAGCATCGCAATAATGATCAGTGTTAGCGGAATAACTGTCGCCATCCGCTTCTGAGCTCTCTGCAAGTATTCATACTGCCCCGACCAATTAATTGAATAGCCTGCGGGAAGGGTGACCTGTTCTCGTACAACACGCTGCCCTTCTTTCACATAGGAACCTAAATCCCGGCCGCTAATATCCACAAAGGTCCACCCGTTAAGCCGGGCATTTTCACTCTTGATTGCCGGAGGTCCGTCGGCAACATAAACCTTTGCAACGTCGGCCAAGGCAATACGCTGGTTACTCTTGGTCACCAAGGGCAAGACCTGAAGCTGACCGACTGAATCACGATAGCTCTGGGGGTAACGCAAATTCACAGGATAGCGCTCCAGGCCCTCAACGGTTTCCGTCACATTCATTCCACCAATCGCCGTTCGCACGACCGCCTGCACATCGTCAATATTCAAACCATACCGAGCCGCCAACTTTCGATCGATGTCGATCTTAATATAACGACCACCAGCCACACGTTCTGAATAAACGGAAGCCGTCCCCTTAACTTGGGGCAAAACAGACTCTAATTGCTTTCCTATGCGCTCGATAATGGCCAAGTCTGCCCCTGACACCTTAATACCTACGGGCGTTTTAATCCCCGTAGCCAACATATCAATACGGGTCTTGATAGGCATCACCCAGGCATTCGTCAGGCCGGGAAATTGAATCAGGCTATCCAATTCCCGGCGCAGTTCAGCTCTGGTCAACCCGGGTCGCCATTGATCGAGGGGTTTTAGCTGAACAACGGTTTCTATCATGGTCAAAGGCGCGGGATCCGTAGCTGTTTCAGCACGCCCCACCTTACCAAACACCGTTTCAACCTCGGGGACAGTGCGGATAAGCTTGTCTGTTTGTTGTAGTAACTGCCGCGCCTTACCAATGGATATCCCCGCATAAGTCGTTGGCATATACATCAAGTCACCCTCGTCCAGTGGCGGCATAAATTCGCTACCCAATTGAGAGGCTGGCCAAACCCCCAGTACCAGTAAAATAAATGCACCTAAAAGCACCCGTTTGGGATGAGTCAACACCAGTTCAATAATTGGCCGATAGATATTAGCCAATACGCGGTTTAATGGATTGCGCTGCTCAGGCATCACTCGGCCACGAATAAAATACCCCATCAATACCGGCACCAGAGACACTGACAACCCCGCTGCGGCGGCCATTGCATAGGTTTTGGTAAATGCCAAAGGAGCAAATAATTTACCTTCCTGTGCCTCCAGAGCAAAGACGGGCAGAAAACTCATGGTAATAATCAGCAACGAGAAAAAGAGCGGCTTGCCCACCTCCGTTGCCGCAGCCCGAACCAACGACCATCGATCAGTACCCTTATCCCCATCCGCTTCAAAATGCTTGTGCACATTTTCGATCATCACAATGGCACCATCGACCATGGCGCCAATGGCGATCGCAATGCCACCGAGAGACATAATATTGGCGTTCAACCCCTGCTGATACATCACCACGAACGCTGCCAGCATCCCCACCGGCAAACTGACAATGACGACCAATGCCGAGCGAAAATGAAACAAAAACAGCGCGCAGATGAGCGTCACTGCAATAAATTCTTCAATCAGTTTTTCGTACAGGTTAGTCGTCGCCCTGTTGATGAGCGAAGAGCGATCGTAGGTGGTAACCACTTCGACCCCTCCGGGCAGGCTAGACTTCAGAGTCTCAAGTTTTCGCTTGATCCCTTCAATGGTCTTTTGGGCGCTCTCGCCATGACGCATCACCACAATACCGCCAACCACTTCACCTTCACCGTTGAGTTCAGCGATTCCACGCCGTAATTGAGGGCCAACGGTAATGTCGGCCACATCCGCCAACATTAAGGGTGTCCCGCTGTCGTTGAGACCCAACGGGATGTTTGAAAGATCGTCAACACCCTGCAAATACCCGCTGGCCCGAACCATATATTCCGCTTCGGCCAATTCAACCACCGAGGCCCCCACCTCCTGATTCGCACGGCGTATGGCATTTTGAATATGCACCAGCGGTATACCATAAGCCTGTAACTTACTGGGGTCGACGACCACCTGATACTGCTTAACCATGCCACCCACCGTGGCTATCTCAGAAACCCCGGGCACTGTCTGCAACTCATATTTGAGAAACCAGTCCTGCAAGCTTCGCAACTGAGCCAGATCATGCCTGCCGCTCCGGTCTACCAACGCATAGGAATAAATCCAACCAACACCGGTGGCATCCGGGCCCAATTGTGGTTTGGTACCAGCGGGCATATCCCCCGCCACCTGACTCAAATACTCAAGCACTCTCGACCGGGCCCAATAAAGATCCGTACCATCTTCAAAAATTACATAAACGTAGGAATCGCCAAAAAAAGAATAGCCCCTCACGGTTACCGCTTTGGGCACAGATAACATTGCCGTGGTTAAAGGGTAGGTCACCTGATCCTGCACCACTTGGGGGGACTGCCCGGGGAATTGTGTTTTGATAATGACTTGGACATCGGACAAATCAGGAATGGCATCCACGGGAGTCAGCCGCAGGGAATACACCCCGGCCACCGTCAACACCAGCGACAACAACAGCACTAATACCGGGTTTTCTAATGACCAGTGAATAATTCGATTAATCATTGGCAGGATCACTCATACGTTTCGCTTCTGCTTCAATGTTTGACTCAGAGTCGATTAAAAACTGACCGGAAACAACCACAACATCACGCTCATTAAGGCCTTCGATCACTTCGATTCTCCCGGCACTTTCCATGCCGGTTTTAACCCCGACGGATCGATAAGTACCCTCGTTAATACGCACGACCACGCGATCTCGGGACTCACCGCCAACAGATGCACCTCTAATAACTGCTTCTGCAGGAACAGATAGGTGCGGCTCCGCATTTCCCGCCTCAATTCTAAGTTGTGCGTACATATTGGGCTTTAACCTCTCGTCGGCATTGTCAAAGCGAATCCGCACCTGAGAAGTTCTGGTCATGGCATCAAGCTCGGGATAGATATACTCCACCGTCCCATGCCACACTTCGCCCGGATAACTTGCCACTGACATAGTGACTTTTTGGCCAGGGGCCAGCCATCCCGCCTGACGTTCGAAAACCTCTGCAATCACCCAAATGCTATCCAGCTGGCCGATGGCCACGACCTCGAGAGACGGATTAACAAACATACCCTCACGCACATTCAGACTCGTAAGAATGCCATCGCTGGGGGCTAGAAATGCAACACGCTGTGACACTTTGTTGGTCGACCGCAAGGAAGACACCACTGATTCATCCATGCCCAGTGCTGCAAGCCGTTGTCGCGATGCACCCATCATCAAAGTATTTTTACTGCGCAGCGCAAGCAGATACTCTTCCTGTGCATTCACCAATGCGGGTGAATACAGCTCAAAAATCATCTCGCCCTGCTTTACCGAATCACCCACACTGGACACCGACAAGGTTTCAATCCAGCCATCAACCCGAGTGTGAATATGGCTCAGCTTCTCTTCATCCAGCTGAACATAGCCCACGGTATCAATATGCTGAACCATTGGGCCCAGTGTGACCTCGCCAGTGCGCACCCCCAGATTATGCTCTACAGACGGTGATATTCGGACTTCACCCTCGCTGGATTCATAAACCGGGACCAACGCCATACCCATCGGAGACGTTCCCGGTTGGTCACGACGATAATTTGGATCCATCGGCGCCACCCAATAGCTGGGTTGTTTTTCCTCCTGTGATATTTTTGACATGCTATTTTTTTCGAAACCGCCACCCAGCCAATAACTGGCCGAACTAACCGCCAGCAGCAACAAACCCAATAAAATAACCGAAGAAACTTTATTCATGAGAGTAGTCCTCACCCGGCAACAGGTAATAAACGTCAGCCAGTGACTGGTAATAACGCTGTAGTGTTTTCTGATAGTCAAGTTCAAGTTCCAACCTGAGACTGGAAGCCTGAAGAACATCGGAAAAATCGGCGACATCTGACTGGTAAGCCTGCAGCGAAGCCTCCGCCTGCTGCTCACCCAGCAGCAAAAGCTGCTGTCGATAAAACTGCACACTACGATCTAAATGCCTAATGTCCGCTAAATTGGCGGCCAACAACGTATTCATTTGCACAATCAAATCAGCCCGGGTAACCCGAGCGGCCTCCAACCGGTGCTTTTCGGCGCTGAACTGGCGATCCTGTCGGTTGGCTGTAAACAGCGGCAAATCAACGGTAACCATGGCGGAAAAGAAGTCTGACAACCGGTCCCCGCCAAAATCATCTGCCTCGCGATGCCCGTAACTCATTTCCAAACCCCAGTTTGGCTTATAACGTTCTGCCGCCAGGTCAACGGCTGTAGACTGTTGCTCAACCTGATAGTGACTTGACACCAATCGAGGGTGATTAAGATCGAGTTGTTCACCACCAGGGACAGACCAGGTTTCGGGCCATGAAAGTATCAACTCACCATAAGCGTCCTCTCCCAACCACTTGGAGAGCATGGATCGCTCTTCATTCATCATCCGCTCTGCATTAATCAACCGATTATCCAATTGCCCCAGCAATAACTGGGCACGCAAATAATCCTGCTGATGCTTTTTTCCCACCTTGTAGTAGGACAGGGTGACGTCCACCAATTCCTCAAAAACCGGCCTGTAGTGACGCAATGATTGCGCTTGCTGAGACCATCCCGAAAGAGAAAGCCAATGTTGTCTTAACTGCTGACGAAGCCTTAGAGAAGTATCCTGCCTCTCTGCATCAACCTGCCATGATTGTTCAGTAATCTTTTTGCTGCGCAACGAGCGGGTTTCGCCAGCAGGGAACGTTTGCCGAACTCCCAGTTTAAGCTGGGTCATAGGTTCCTGATCCAACTCCCAGCTGTCTACGGGAAGGTTGGCACCGGCCAAAAACAATGTGGGATCCGGCAACTGGGCAGCAAAGGTTGCCTCCTCCCTGAGAGCCAGTGACTGTTCACGTCTGGCCAGCAAAGACAAGTCTTCGGCCAAGGCGATATTCTCTGCTTGAGACAAAGTCATCCCACCAGCCGAGACCATCGCAGGAAAGAACATCTGTATGCTACTGACGGATATATAAAATCCTAATACGACAATTAACCTGTACATATCTCACTCACAATTAACATTTGAGAAACGTGATCTGCTTGCAGATCAGTTACGGTGAGAAACTACAGGTTATTTAATCCAGCCAGACACAAAGCCGTTGGTGGAGAGGAGGGCCGGGAGGGGGAATAAAGAAATAGAAGTGAGTATTGGTACGCTTTATCGCCCTTCCCCATAGAAGGAAGAAACTACACACCGCGGCAAGAAGAAGTAAATCTGTAAACAAGTCGATGAAAGGGTTTGGGGTTACCAACACATCGCCATCCAGAACATCGCAACAATGCTGGTCGACACCTGACGTACTACCCATGGTCATCAAGCCTGCGCTATTTGCCGCACCATGGCTGTCCATGCCATCGTTTGAAATAGCATTATTTGAAACAGCATGGTGACTATGGATCAGGGAGGCTTCTTCTATGCCCAGCTCCATGCCTGCGCCCATTTCCATATCAACCATCAACAACGGCATCAGGGCACAGAGCAATAGCCACCCGACTAACAGAAAGGCGACCAGAGAACGATTTTTAGCCATGATTTTCTTCACAGTCGTCACTATAAACCCTCACCCTAGAGTCTAGTCAAGCATGTTCATTCTGCACAGCCATAGATCCGGTTCATACGCACCAATGAAACTCTGGTAGAATCCGCGACCTTATTATTTTTCGGCGCCCTCAAGCGCACTCACGAGAACACATCACCATGAGCCTGATCCGCCTCGACGACATATCCATTGAATTTGGCGATGTACCACTGCTCACCCACGCCAACTTTACCGTTGAGCCCGGGGAGCACATCTGTCTGATCGGTCGCAATGGCGCAGGAAAATCCACGTTACTCAAAATCATCACCGGGCAAATCAAACCCGATCACGGCGAAATACACTATCGCCAACACTTGCGCATCAGCCAACTGGAGCAAACCTTACCCACCGCAATCGACCGAAAAGTCTCCGATGTGGTGAGAGATGGGCTGTCCGATCAGCAAGCCTTGATCGATCAATACAACCAGCTCTCTGAACAAGCCATGGATAAGCAGGGGCTGAAAAAGCTGGAAGAATTGCAGGCTCAAATTGATGCAGGCGGCGGATGGCAAATAGAACAGCAGGTTGAAACCATTATCAGCCAGCTGGATCTACCCGCCGACAAAACCCTGGCACAACTTTCTGGTGGTTGGCGTCGCCGAGTGGCCCTGGGTAAAGCGCTGGTCTCCAACCCCGATGTACTGCTGTTAGATGAGCCAACCAACCATCTGGATATCAGCACCATCGAGTGGCTAGAGCACAAGGTTCGCGGTTATCAGGGCAGTGTTATTTTTATTACCCACGACCGGAACTTCCTGCAAAAACTGGCCACTCGTATTGTCGAAATTGATCTGGGCAATCTGATCAGTTGGCCCGGCAGCTTCCAGAACTACCTCGTTCTTAAAGAAAAGGCGATCGAGGAAGAAGAGACCCGTCATGCGCTGTTTGATAAACGGCTGGCGGAGGAAGAGGTGTGGATTCGTCAGGGCATTAAAGCCCGCCGCACCCGCAATGAGGGCCGGGTACGCGCACTGGAAGCCATGCGAGAGCAGCGAGAACAGCGCGCCAAGCGACAGGGCAAGGCAAAGATCAGCGTCGAAACCTCCGAGCAGTCTGGCCGCAAGGTCATCGAAGCACGCAGCATTTCCCATGGTTATGGCGGCGAACAACTGATCAACAACATCAAAATTAAAATCAGGCGCGGTGATCGCATCGGTCTTATTGGCAATAACGGGGTAGGAAAGTCCACCCTATTGAAAATTCTGTTAGGCCAAATTGAACCAGACGAAGGTTCCGTCAAGCTGGGCACCAATCTGGAAATTGGCTACTTCGACCAAATTCATCGAGAACTCGAAACAGATAAAACCATTGCCGAAAACGTCGGAAACGGCAAAGAATACATAAAGATCAATGGCAAAGATCGTCATATTATTGGCTACCTTCGCAACTTCCTGTTCGCCCCCAAACGCGCCATGACCCCCGTCAGTGCGCTCTCCGGTGGTGAGCGAAACCGAGTACTTCTGGCCAAGTTATTCTCTCAACCTAGCAATCTGTTAATCCTCGACGAACCCACCAATGACCTCGATGTAGAAATGCTCGAAGTCCTCGAGGAACAGCTGATGGAGTATCAAGGCACGCTGATTATCGTCAGCCACGACCGGGCATTTCTCGATAACGTGGTGACCAGCGTACTGGTGTTTGAGGAAGATGGACAAATTCAGGAATACGTCGGTGGTTACAGCGACTGGGCCAATCGAGGCAAAGCACTAAAAATTGCCGATACTCAGGATCATCCGTCAGGCCATATTGTTGATCACGACACCACTGCACACGCAAAAAAGGCACCCCCCGGCAAGCTCAGCTACAAGTTTCAGCGGGAACTCGACATGCTGCCTGGGCTTATCGACAAACTGGAAATGGAGCTAGCCGTCCTACAAGAACTAACTGCCAACCCGGATTTCTACAACAAACCCTTTACGGAAACCCAACCCGTATTAGATGAGATCGCCGAAAAACAGCAGGCTTTGGATACGGCGGCAGAACGATGGGTAGCGCTGGAGGAAATGAAGGGGTAAAAAACTGTGATCAACGCTGAATGACGCGCACCTCTTTCATGCAACCCCTTTAATTTTGGCAATGGTGAGCGAAAATCTACAAATTGCTACTGGCCCTTGATCGACTCTAGCTTCTTGCGAAGCTGTTCCTTCAGTATAGGGTCAGTCCCATCAAGGCATTCATCCTCTCTCAGTTCATGCTCATTTGAAAAAACAGCATCGAAGTCCTGATTGTGCTTCGCCTCTTCAAACTGCTCCAAGGTATGCTCACCTTCAAAATGTGACTTAATATGCCAGTCGCTGACGAACACCTTGTCGCCCTCAATTTGAGTAACAACAATACCGCCTAGCGCGTGAGGGGTACTGCCGACACATTCATCTTCATAGCTACTCAATGGTTGTCCCGGCGCAAGACCATAACTGCCGATATTCAGATGCGTTTTTTGCATATTATTGCCTCCACATTATTGCTAATGGTTACATCAAAAAACCGATCTTCGACCTCAAAGATAGATACCCAGTGGCGGCAGGGCAGATAACCTTGCACATTCACATAAGGCGATCAGCCGAACCCTAACGCAAGCCACCAAAAAGCTAATAAAAAGTATAGGTCAAAATTCAACCTATCTACGCCTTCCCCTTTTTTAACCCTCTCTGAACCCGACACCTAAAACAGGAACAAACCAATGCTGGGTCCTATTCACAATGGCAACCAGTGAAAGCATAACCGGCACTTCGACCAGTACACCCACAACCGTGGCCAGAGCGGCACCAGAATGTAGGCCAAACAGCGAAATCGCGACAGCGACAGCCAATTCAAAAAAATTAGAGGTGCCAATAAGGCTGGCTGGCCCGGCGATATTGTGTGGCAACTTCATCACCGTTGCTGCGCCATAGGCAAGTACAAAAATACCGTAGGTTTGCATCAATAAAGGAATTGCGATCAACACAATCGTTTGTGGCTGGCTGATGATGGTCTCGGCCTGAAAACCAAACAACAGCACCACAGTTGCCAACAACCCGACGATGGACCACGGCTTCAATCGGTGAACAAAATCAGACAACCCATGACCACCGCCCTTAGTTTCGAGTTTATGCCGCGTGACAGCACCGGCTATCAAGGGCAACACGACATACAACACCACGGATAACAGCAACGTCCCCCAAGGGACATGAATATCACTGACACCTAATAAAAATGCTGTGATCGGCGCAAAGGCAAACACCATAATGATGTCGTTTACCGAGACCTGCACTAGCGTGTAATTTGGATCACCTTTGGTCAGTTGACTCCAGACAAACACCATCGCAGTACAGGGCGCAACGCCAAGTAAAATCATCCCGGCGATGTACTCATTGGCAGACTGCGGATCAACCCAGCCGGCAAAAAAACCTTTAAAGAACAACCAACCCAGTGCCGCCATTGTGAAGGGCTTAATCAGCCAGTTGATCACCAGCGTCAGAATCAAACCCTTGGGGCGTTTCCCCACATCCTTAATGGACGCGAAATCAACCTGTACCATCATGGGGTAAATCATGACCCAGATTAAGAGGGCCACCACTAAATTCACATGGGCAAATTCAATCCCGGCAATCAGTGCAAACGTCCCGGGAATGACATTCCCAAGAAAAACACCTGCAGCAATACACAATGCCACCCAAATCGAAAGATAACGTTCAAACAGCCCCATTAATAATTCCTCAATTGCACAGAGTTATTCCATATATGATGCGACAGCCCGCCAAGATATATGGAAAAACACATATATAAAATTAAATTTTTAGCAACAACTTGCTACACGATTAGGTCTATCACCCATACGGGCCAAATTGGCCAAATTTTCTTTTAGAAACGCTTTATTCGCATCACCCGTCTGTTGCAGCACTGATTTTGCCCAACCGGGTAATGCCGGGTTTATCCGATAGTAAACCCACTGCCCCTGCTTGCGGTCAAGAAGCAACTCGCACTGACGCAACTGGGCCAAGTGCCTGGAAATCTTTGGCTGACTCACATCCAAGGCCTCGGTGAGTTCACACACACACAACTCTTCTTCACTCTCGATCAGCATCAAGCAGCGAAGCCGGGTTTCATCTGCCAGACATTTATAAAATTGAACGGGGTTCATCAGTCTCAGCCATTAAATAGATGCCACCAATATTATATATGGTTTTTCGAATATACAAGACCTGACGAAAAAAATGGCCGAGATAGACAATATTGATACCGGAGGATAAGAGATTTTAAGCGTGTCTAAGAAAAGGTGATTCTAGTCACATGACAAACAGCAGAAGGCGGTGTTACCTGTACCCGAGTTAATTTTCGTCGATTAGCTAATTGTCTCGCGTCGCCTCAAATTTTTTGAGTATATCCCGCCAACTAATAATCCCTACTGGTTTGAACTCGTCATCGACAACGGGGATACAAGAAATATTGTGATTGTTGAAAATTTCAATGGCATCGTAGATTCCTGCGTTCTGCCCTACGACAACAGGCTTCCTTGTCATGATTTGATGGGCTCTTTTATTAAGCGTCGCGGCATCTCTTTCTGTTTCGCTCACGGTTCCAATGTAGGGACTCAAAGCCTTCAGAAGGTCTCGATCCGAGATCACACCAAACAACTTTCCAGATTCAACGACGAGTAAATGATGGAAACGAGCATTATCAAATATGTCTTTCACCACGCCCAGTGAATCGTCCATCTCGACCGTGACAACGGTTTTACTCATTATTTTTTCTACGTTCATCACTTCCACTCTACATCCGCACCCTGATGACCATTCACACCGGCGGCGATGGAGCATCTAGACTAGCCATAGCTACATCGTTTCAAAGAACTCTACGATACCAGTTTCAAGAGAGTATTCTGCACCAACGACCGTTATTTCATTATTTAAGATCAACTGCTCCAGCACTTGTGAGCCGTGTCGTAAATGGTTTGTTGCCGCAAGAATATTAGCCCTAATCGCGGCATCTAATAATTGAACCGGATCATCACGGAGATTGGTATTGTACAATGGTTCTACGGATGGTCGTATGCGATTAACAATGGATAATACATTGGATGACTTGTCCTTCGATGGCCTTTCCAACTCATCAATCGTCGCCGTGACGGCTCCACACATGGAGTGGCCAAGAACCACCACCAATGGCGTACCAAATCGCTCGACGGCGAATTCAACACTGCCAACCTGAGACGGCGCAACAATATTGCCAGCCACCCTAATGACGAATAAATCTCCCAAGCCCTGATCAAATATTATTTCAGCAGGCACTCGCGAATCAGAACAACCGAGAATAACCGCAAACGGTGCCTGGCCGTCGACAAAATCAGCGCGTTGCGTTTGTTTCACCAACGTATCGATACTGCGCACTCCAGATGCAAAGCGCTGATTGCCCTCTTTTAAACGTTGAATGGCTTCACTGGCCTGAATCATTGTGACTTAACCCTTAATATGAATAAAACTGCGCACCGAGGTAACCCAATGCGCAGTATAACGTTTGCTGCTACCAACAGATTGTAAGCATACGGATTACCAAAGATACGTACTCAACTTCTTGCCCAAAATGTAATATTCAAAAGACTCGGAACAAGCTGTACCCACCAAACCATAACAGACATGCAGTGGCAATAAGTGCTCTTCTCTGGGATGCTCAACCTTTTTTGGGCACCCACATTCAAACATCTCAAATCAAAAAATCATCGCTGAAAAAACCACCCAAAGACCTGAATATGGTGAGCCATTAACACTGCAAACTCTCCACCAGCAACTGTACCGACTCTCTCCCCTGCCATACATTGATATCCAGCTTGTAAACCAGCTGTACTTTTTCTGCCTGATGATTTGGCCAACTATCGGTATCTACATTAAAGGCTATGGCATCGACTAGTTGTTGTTTTTGTTCATCCACTGCGAGCAATAGCTTGAGGTGTTTCTCACCTACGATGCGTTGCTGAACGATATAAAATTCGCCCTGAAACAGTGGCTCGGGAAAATGCTGCCCCCAGGGGCCAGACGCTCTCAGTAAATGGCCGGTTTCCAGACTTAACTCAGCGGAGCTGAGTTCGCCATCCGTCACGATTTCTGCTTCCAAGTCTGCGGGTGTGAGTCGGCGCTTTACCTCTTCATCAAAGGCTTTGGCAAATGCCGGATAATGTTTTGCATCGAGACTCAATCCTGCGGCCATGGCGTGGCCACCAAATTTACTGATCAACTCGGGATGAGCTGTGGCAATGGCGTCCAGCGCATCGCGAATATGTAATCCCGGAATAGATCGCGCAGAACCTTTATATTCTTTGACTTCACCATCACCACTGGCATCGGCAAAGGCAATGACTGGGCGGTGTGTACGGTCTTTAATTCTGGAGGCCAGCAACCCCACCACGCCTTGGTGCCAGTCGGCATCAAACAGGCACAAACCCCAAGGAAGCGCCTGTTCATTGAGATCCAGTTTATCCAGCATCTGCAACCCTTCGCGCTGCATATCCGCTTCAATCACTCGGCGGTCTCGATTTAGCTCATCGAGTTGCGCGGCATATTCACGGGCCAGGTAGGGATCGGTTTCTAGCAGACATTCAATGCCAATACTCATGTCGTCCAGGCGACCCGCCGCATTCAACCGCGGCCCTACGGTAAAGCCCAGATCGGTGGCCACTAATCGCTGTCGGTCTTTCCCCGCCAAATCGAGCAACGCCTGAATGCCGGGCCGGGTTTTTCCGGCACGAATACGCTGTAGCCCTTGATGAATTAAGACCCGATTGGTTTGGTCCAACGGCACCACATCCGCCACCGTGCCCAATGCCACCAGGTCTAGCCATTCGGCCATATTAGGTTCTGCCAGATTGTTTTCGGCAAACCAACCGGTCTCACGCAACCGACTTCGCAGTGCACTTAACAGATAAAATACCACCCCCACTCCAGCGAGGTTTTTACTGGGAAAATCACAACCGTGTTGATTGGGGTTGAGAATGGCATTGGCCTCGGGCAGTACCGCGCCGGGCAGGTGATGGTCGGTTATCAATACTTTAATACCTGCCTGTCTGGCCGCTTTCACGCCGCTCACACTGGAGATACCGTTATCTACCGTGATAATCAGTTCGGGGTGATACTGTTGCGCCAAAGTGACAATTTCTGGCGTGAGGCCATAGCCATACTCAAAGCGATTGGGCACGATAAAATCGACATGTTGCATGCCCATGGCGCGCAATGCTAATAGGGTAAGCGCCGTACTCGTAGCACCATCCGCATCAAAATCACCCACTACCAGAACAGACTGCTGTTGCCTTAATGCCTGCTCCAGCAACGCAATCCCATCGGCCAATCCTCTTAAAGCATCCGGCCTGGGCAGCCTTGCCACGGTGCGTTCCACCTGCTCATCGGAGGTAATGCCACGCCCTAGATAAATGCGCTGTAGCAGCGGTGAAATATTGTCGCTGAACTCACTGAGCCTCAGGTCTATCACGCGTTGGGTAATCTTGGGCTGCATCAACTATGTTCCTTTTCCACCGGGGTTCCCGTCCGCACATTGTATAACGCTCACGACTAACAGGATTAGTTAGCCCGGGCATTTGTCGAGTTTTAGAATGCCCATCATTTCAATACGGCTGCAATGCGCTATGATTGCTCGCTGAGCGTTAACAGATCCACATTGTAAAAAAGGCTTACGGGTGAACCGTGTTTCTATTTTCATGTCGTATAGTTGCATGATGCACGCTCGGCAAGATGCGCTCCAGTCATTAATAATCCGACCTTGGGTCGAGAATAAAAACAGCAGATGAACAGGAATTCATATGGCTCACTACAAGGCACCGCTACGCGATATTCAGTTTGTATTGGAAGACTTGCTCGATGTCTATTCCCGCTATAAAAAGCTACCGGGGTTTGAGGAGACCACCCCCGACCTCGTCAACGCTGTGTTTGAAGAAGCCGCCAAATTCTCTGAAGAAGTCCTCACCCCGCTCAATGCGGTAGGTGATACAGAGGGCTGCCAACTTATTGACGGTGAAGTTAAAACACCCTCCGGCTTCAAAGAGGCTTACCAAACGTTTGTCGCCGGAGGCTGGCCAACGATGGAACAGCCCGTTGAGTTTGGCGGCCAGGGTCTACCACTTTCCATTGGCTTGGTCATTCGGGAGATGATTGGCACGGCTAATTGGGCCTGGGGCATGTATCCCGGTCTATCTCATGGGGCCACAGTGACTATTTTTGATCACGGCACCGATCAACAGAAAGAAACTTATCTGAAACCACTTATCAATGGTAAATGGACCGGCACTATGTGCCTCACTGAAGCTCAGTGTGGCACTGACCTTGGCTTGCTGAAAACCAAAGCAGAACCCAACGATGATGGGAGCTATCGCATCAGCGGCTCTAAAATTTTTATCTCCGCAGGCGAACACGACCTGGCTGAAAATATCGTTCATATTGTACTGGCACGACTACCCAATGCGCCGGAGGGCACCAAAGGCATATCCCTGTTTATCGTCCCGAAGTTTGTTCCCGGCGATGACGGCTCTGTCGGTGAACGCAACGGGGTAAGTTGTGGGTCTCTGGAACACAAAATGGGCATTCACGGCAATGCGACCTGTGTACTTAACTTCGACGATGCTACCGGCTATATGCTGGGTGAACCCAATAAAGGGCTACGCTCGATGTTCACCTTTATGAATGTGGCCCGACTGGGCACAGGCATCCAGGGGCTTGCCCACACGGAACTGGCTTTCCAGAACTCGCTGATCTATGCCAAAGATCGACTCGCCATGCGCTCGTTAACCGGCCCCAAAAATACCGATGGCCCAGCCGATCCCATTATTGTTCACCCCGATGTGCGGCGCATGCTGCTCACACAAAAGGCCTTTGCCGAGGGCGGCAGAGTGCTGATTTATTTTGCCGGCACTCTCGTGGATACCGTGGACAAATCGACCGACCCGGCAAAACGGGAAGAGGCAGAAAATCTGCTGGGCTTTTTAACCCCCATTATAAAAGCATTTCTCACCGAAACCGGTTCCGAAAGTGCCAATCTGGGCATGCAATGCTTTGGCGGCCACGGGTATATCAATGAGTGGGGCATGGAACAAAATGCGCGCGACGCAAGGATTGCCACGCTTTATGAAGGCACTACCGGCATTCAATCTCTGGATTTACTGGGCCGTAAAGTACTCGGCAGCCGGGGCAAGCTATTAAAGCCCGTCACTGCACAAATTATTGCCTTCTGTAAACAGCATCGCTGGAATCGCGAAATGCGACCCTTTGTCATTCCCCTGTGGAAAAGCGTAAAACGCTGGAAAAGCCTGACTCGAAGAATTGGTTTTTCGGCCCTGCGGAATAAAGATCAAGTGGGTGCAGCCTCGGTGGATTATCTCATGTACTCGGGCTATGTACTGCTCGGGTTTATTTGGGCCAAGAGTGCCTATGTGGCACAGCAAAAACTGTCTTCAGACACCAAGATGGACGAAGCCTTTTACCAGGCTAAAATCCAAACCGCCGAATTCTACTTTGCGAAGATTCTGCCCCGTACAGCAACACTGGAAGCGACCATTAAATCTGGTTCTAAATCGCTGATGGCCATGTCCGAAGATAACTTTACGCATCACTAGAATGCGCAATAACAGCCACCTTAACTTTGTGAGAATTTGAAGGCCGCTATGAGCAAAAATAAAATCTACACCCACTGGCATCTGGAAAGGGATGCCGAAGACATTGTCTGGCTCGGTCTCGATCGCCTGGGTGAAAAGCTCAATTCTCTCAGCACCAAAGTCATGCTCGAACTCGATGCAATACTGGCAGACCTGGAAGCTGATCTACCTCTGGGACTGGCCATCTACTCAAAGAAAGCCACGGGATTTATTGCGGGAGCCGATATCCGTGAGTTTGAAACACAGACGGATCAACAGCAAGCCAAAGACGGCATCCTGCAAGCTCAAAACCTGTTTGACCGTCTGGAGAGCCTACGCTGCCCCACCGTTGCCTCAATTCATGGTTTCTGCCTGGGTGGAGGATTGGAACTGGCGCTGGCCTGTAACTACCGGGTTGTACTGGATACAGACAGCACTCGCATCGGCTTCCCTGAAATTCAACTGGGTATTTTCCCCGGTTTTGGTGGAACCGCCAGAAGCATACGCCTGCTGGGAGGCCGCAAGGCACTTGAAGTTATTCTGAGCGCACGGATGTTGAGGGCACGGGCGGCAAGAACCTTTGGTCTGGTTGATCAGGTCGTCGCCGAGCACCGCAGCCTCCGCTGGGCGGCTCGCAAGGCCATTGTTAAGCATCGAAAGGGCCATCGCGCCAGTAAATTAGAGCGACTGACCAGCAGCCCTGGCATACGTCATAGCCTGGCGAAAGTGATGGAACGCGAGGTCGCCAAAAAAGCCCGCCGAGAGCATTACCCCGCTCCCTATGTGCTGATAAACCTATGGCGAGAGGTCGGCGATGATTTTAATGCCCTGCTGGATGGCGAGGCAGA
>JBFICW010000013.1:0-59293 GCA_041581635.1 Porticoccus sp.
ATTGGAGCCCGTCACGACACCGACCACCGCACCGCCAGCATCCCAACCATCGGCACCAGAGGTGTCGTTGGACAACACGCCGCTGGCCGCATCGACATTCAGCGTATCGCCTTCGGTGACATTGCCTGAATCAAGCACTGCAAGGGGTACGTCATCAGTAATGCTGACCGTAATAACTTCTGAGGACTGAACACCATCAGTGGCTGATGAATCTCCATCTGTATCAGTCAGGATAACGTCAAAACTTTCCGTTAACGTGTTTTCACCATTACCTGATGTGTGAGCTTCATTTGCCTCTAAGGTATATTTATAGGTAATAACGCCTGTGCCGGCATTGTAGTCGGTAATTTCGAAGGTGTTACCCAAAGGTGTGGTAAAACTCGGGTCGGCAACGAGCGCACCACCACTGATTATCAAGTGACCATCGATGGTTACATCACCAACGCCATCAGGTGCTACGACAGTAAATGTATTGCTATCGTAGGTATTACCGCTCTGATCTGAGCCGTTAGGGCTGAGGTCGTCTTCATCGACAACAAGGTCTGCACCTTCACCATTAATTCCATTGATAACAACACCACTATCGCCACCAAAAATAGTGATTGTCAATGTGGTTGTTTGAGGGGTGTTGTACCCATCACTGACAGTATAAGTAAACTGATCCTCAACTTGCTCACCAGACGTCAGCTCAGCTGTTAACGGACCTGCCACATAGTCATAAGTACCATCCGCACCAATCGTCAGGGTACCGTAAAGACCATTTATCACGGTTCCATTTGCGGATGTTGTGCCTTCGGCTACTGCAAGGTTTTCATCAGCATCTTGAATATTAATGATTTTAAGTGTGTCACCATCCACATCAGTATCGGCTTGATCTGCAAAATCCAATACATCTGATGGATCACCAGAGTGATCGAACGACACCAACACACTCCCAGAAGTAGAGGGAAAATCTTGGACTTCTTCGCCAGCTTCTGCTTGCAACCAGTTTGTATCAGGATTAGCTTCTGGCGTTGTGTCATCGTCAAAAATGGTGACAGTCGCACTATTCGACGCAGGATTTACCGTCGCATTCGAGGCCGAAAGGATTTCAATGGAGAAATTTTCATTACCCTCGTCAAAATGATCCTCAATGATGGTCACAGTTACGGGAAACGTTGTTTCTCCCGCAGGAATAGTCACTGTGTATGTCAAATCTGGACTGGGCCCATCTTGCCAATCACTAGGGTTCTTAGCAGTTCCTTCTACCAACTGATAAGTTACCGTCACGTCCTGATTAAAGGGTTGATCCAACTGCAGCAAAAACGTGATTTGCTTGCCACCTTCACTAGTACCCTCGAGGATACTCGCTGAATTGCCACTAACGATTACTGGGTAGTCAGGCGTTGGAGTCGTGGGTGGTTCACCACCAGTTGGCGGCTCTTGAACATCAATTTCAACTTGAACGGAAACACTGACCAGCGGTAGCGAATCAGCTACATCCGAGTCTGCGGTAGGATCAACAAGAGGAGGCGGGATATAGTTAGGGTCAATGCCCGCAGTAGGCGTTACTTCACCACCATTGAGCAAAAACTGTAATCCCTGGCCAATTTCATCACCACTACCACCAGCTTCACCTGCAGCCGGTGCTTCCTGTTCGTCAGAAATATCTTCGCCAGCTTCTAGGGCTGCAAGCAAGCCCTGGAATTCAGGGTTTTCTTCTTCGTAGCCTTCAACCAAAGAGAGTTGATGGTAGTTACCTTGATTAACTTCAAAAGTACCACCGCTAGATAATTGACGAACCGAGCCATCTGCAAATGTCAGGACAACATGTGAGCCATCAGTCACTTGCAGGACATCGCCCTCATGTACAGGGTCGCCAGGGTTGAGTTCACGAAGGGATCCATCGGCTGAGACTACGACGACAGTTGCGCCCTCTGTTGAGGTTACGAACCCTACCGCTTGAGTGTTCACATTCGACTCAGTAACAGTTTCTTCATTCACTTGATTGTCCATTTCTTTACCCTCTCGGTTTAACCCGGTCCTTATCTAACTTAGCTGTGTTAACTAGCTGTTGTTTACAGTTCCACACCAACGGTATAGAGCAGCTCACCCATTGCATGGAACAAACGATATTCGTTAGCTAGTAAGTTGTGTTGTGCCGCAGCAAGTGACTGCCTTGCCGTGATCATTTCATTTTCGGTATTTAGTAGGTCGAGCAGTGTTCTACGACCCAAATCAAACTGCTTAACATAGGCATCTTTAGTAGCTTGAGAATCTTGTACGTAATCTTCCAATGATGGAATCTGATCGCGAACAGCTTCATAGGCAACCCAAGCTAGACGAGTTTCCTGTTCAACCTGGCGATGTGTGTTATTGCGAATTTCTTTGGCTTTTTCTACCAAATGAGCGAACTGTTGTTTACGCGCTTCATCAGAGCGACCACGGAACAGGTTGTAACGCATCCGCAACATCACTTTGAGATCATCAACCTGTTCATCCACACCATCGATATTGTCGTTAAGGTCTCTTTCCAGCTCTACGTGGAAGTGTGGGTAAAAGGCGCTTTTTGTTTGCTCGTACTGATAGGTTACGGCATCTATATCAGAACCAGACGATTTTAACAGTGGGTGGTTGTCTACCGCTTTTTCTACTGCGCCTTCTACAGAGGGTGGTAGATATTTGCGATAAGAACCCGGATTTGTAAGCTCACCCTCAGCTGGGTACCGACCAACCACACGCTGGAAATTTGTTTTTGAATCCAGCAGATTGGCGGTTTGATTAATTACATTCGTTTTAGCCAGTGCTAGACGGCCAGAAATTTGATCCAGGTCAGCATGACTACCTACACCTGAATCAAAACGCTTTTTCATGCGGTCATATATTTCTTGGTGTGTACCTAAGGTTTGTTTAGCAAGATCTAGTATTTCTTGCTGCTTCATAACCTCCAGGTAATTTCTAACGACCTCTAGAGCGATATCTTCGCCAACCGAGTCTGCACGGTGAGTCGCACTTTCGTGACGTGAAATCTGGTTTTTATGTTCGTTTGGTGTACTGAAACCATCAAATACCAGCTGTCGAACATTTAACTGTGCTTCGTGGCGTTCCAGTTCATTTCGAGTACGGTCAGGGTCTGAGAAAGTACGAGATGTGGGATCACGTTCCTGAAAGCCAATACCTGCAGTAACATCAACGGTGGGATAGTAGCCGCCTAGCGCCTCGCGAATTTGACGCTCACGAGCATCAACTTCTCTCAGCTGCGTAAGAACTTCTGGGTTTGTTTGAATGGTTTGGGCAATAGCGTCACGCAAATCGAGGGTATCGGCATTCAAATTAAATGAAAACCCCGCAATACCTGCTAATAAGACTGTTAAAAAATGGCGCTGCAACATAATAGTTTTCCTTCACTGTAGGACTTGGTTTTACACAAACCCCACAAACTCTAGACTACCTCTGTAGTAGGTTTATGGAGCATAACTTTGGCTTTTACATACTCTTCGGTTAACGAAAAATGTACGAGCCTTATGCCCCTAAATTTAAACGAATTCTCTAATATGATTTGTATCACAAACCAAATAGGAACTAGTTACCGTTTAGGTGCGACAAAATACCGTTTAGGTCATTTATACATATAATTCAACGTTATCCAATAGTTATGGATATAAAACGCACAAAATTGAAAA
Source organism: Porticoccus sp. (assembly GCA_041581635.1). Classification (GTDB taxonomy): domain Bacteria; phylum Pseudomonadota; class Gammaproteobacteria; order Pseudomonadales; family Porticoccaceae; genus Porticoccus. The sequence continues at coordinate 3,663 of JBFICW010000013.1, forward strand.
TTTTTAGCGCTCTCGAAAAGCCAGCTCTTTTGTCTTAAGAATTGGCTTAAGCAAGTAATCTAGAATAGTCTTCTTGCCGGTCAAAATATCCACTTGAACTGTCATGCCCGGGATAATGGGTAGTGGATCTTCTGCATTGCCAAGGTGATTATCTAGTGTCTGCAACCGAACCTGATAGTAACTAACCCCCTCCTCGTCAACGATGGTGTCAGGGCTAATATGAACAACTTTTGCTGGCAGGCTACCGTGAATAGAAAAATCATAGGCTGTAAACTTCACCGTAGCCTGTTGTTCTGGGTGTATAAATGCAATGTCTGAAGGCCGAACCCTTGCATCAACCAGCAATGAATCATCAAAAGGTACTATCTCAACAATATCCATACCTGGCTGAATAATACCGCCGATGGTGCTTACTTTAAGCTGCTTCACGGTGCCTTTCATTGGTGAACGTACAACCGTTCTATCTACTCTGTCCTCCAGTGCCTCATTACTTTGCTGAATACGACCCAGCTCGGACATAATTTCATTCAGCTCGCCCCGTGATTCACTGGCAAAACTTTGAGCACGAGTTTCAACATTCTTTTTTACTTCGCTGTATGCAGACTCAAGCTGATAAATTGCAATAGCAGCTCTCCCAAGCTCACCTTTTAGGTCATTAACCTGGCGCTCTAAACGAAGAAGCTCTACATGGGATACGGCACCCTCTGCAACGAGGGGGCGAGTGAAATTTAATTCACGTTTGAGTAGGTCATAACTATCTGAAAGGCTCTGTTTATTCACCTTAGCTGAAGATAGTTCCTGATATGCTTGAGACGCCTTTTGATTCAGAATTTCTAATTCTGACAAATGCTCTTCTTTCCGTGAGTTATAGAGTGCCCGCTCACTAATCACCAAGGAGGAATCACGAACACCCTGTAGCTTGGCCAATTCTGCATCAAAATCGGTATTATTAGCCTCTGCTCTTAATCTAGCGGCTTTAACAATAAACTGCTCGGCCTGAAGTGTGCGCTCTTTATATGTGGATGAAAAAATGGTGTCGTCTATTTGCAGTAACGGTTGACCTCGCTCAACAACATCGCCAACAGAGACGAAGGTTTTTGCCAAAATCCCTCCTTCGAGATTTTGTACAACCTGTAGATCACTGGACGGCACAATCTTCCCTTCACCGCGAGTAAATTCATCGACAACGGCAAGGCTTGCCCAGGTCAACATAATGATGATGAGTGCAGCAATTATCCAAAGAAGTGATTGAGCAATAAACGGAGACTGTTTTAACACGGCCTCCGAAGAGTACGACATGTATTTTAAATCAGTTGAGGGGGTTTGATTAAACTGACGACGTAGTTTGTCCAGCTGCTCATCTAACATCAGGCCTTACCCCTTACAGAACCCGTCTTCAATGCTTCGAGAACCTTTTCTTTGGGGCCATCCGCAACGATTGCACCCTTATCCATGACAATCAGTCGGTCGACCAAGTCGAGCATATTCATTTTATGAGTAATTAATATGACAGTGCTATCTTCAAATTCAGACTTGATTTGCTGGAGCATTTTTACTTCAGTACCCTGATCCATGGCCGCTGTGGGCTCATCCATCAAAAGCACCCGAGGGCTTCTCAAAAAGACCCTGGATAAGGCAATAGCGCTTCGCTGCCCTCCAGACAATGTCTCACCCCGCTCACCAACAGGCATTTCAAAACCGAGGGGATGGCTATTAACCAACTCAAGAATTCCAGCCTTAGTCGCAGCTTCCACCACTTCCTGATCAGAGATAGCATTTAAGCCAAAGGTTATATTTTCTCTAACAGTACCAAAAAACAACTTGGCATCTTGTGCCACATATCCAACATTTGAACGGAGGTCGGCTGGATCCAATTGTTGAGCGTCAAACCCATCTACTAATACAGCGCCATTTGACGGATCATAGAGACGTATCAACATCTTAGCCAAGGTTGATTTTCCCGAGCCGATGCGACCAATGATCCCTACCTTTTCACCCGCCTTAATAGAAACACTGATATTCTCAAGCGCTGGGGCTGGCTGCTCGGGATAAGAAAAGGTAACGTTCTTAAATTGAATATTCCCATCAAAGATTGGGCGGTGTAGATAGCGTTTGTCGTGCTCACGCTCAACGGGTAGCTTCATGACCTCATCAAGCGACTTCAAGGTAGCTTCGGCATGGTCATAACTCACCAGAAGACTGGCCACCTGACTCAACGGAGCCAAGGCTCGCCCATTCAGTATCACGCAAGCGATTAATCCACCCAGCGTTAGACTCTGATCAGAGATTAAGTAAACGCCCAATACAACGATAGCCACCATCGCTATTTGTTGAAGGAACTGCACCGTTTGCAAAGCACCATTCGATGTAACACGAGATTGCAAGCTCCATTGAGAGACGTATCCGACTGATTGTTCCCAAACACGCTGTACCTGACTCTCGGCACCCATTGTTTTTATGGTTTCTACGCCAACCAAACTTTCAATTAAGGTGGCATTTTTCTTGGCACTGCCACGCATTACATTTTCAATGGTTGGACGAAGCTTTTGTTGTGCTCGATAGGCAACAAACAATGCCAGTGGAAAAATCACGATAGGGACTAAGACCAGCCAACTGCCGAGATAAAAGATAAAGGCAAGAAATAACACGACAAAGGGCAAGTCGATCAGTGTGAGCATGGTTGAGGAGGTCACGAAATTACGCAGCGTATCGAAATCGTGAAGTCTTGAGGCAAAGGCACCCGTTGAATTTGGGCGCGCCAGCATTTTAAGGTTCAAGACCTTCTCAAATAACTGGGCAGATAAGACAACATCCGTTCGTTTGGCCGCAAGTTCGACCAGGTAGGCACGCAATAACTTCAAAGCCAAGTCGAAGAGATAGACAATTACTACGCCAATAGCGAGCGCCCACAGTGTTTCGACGGCATTATTAGGCACCACCCTGTCGTACACATTCATGACAAACAAGGGTTGAGCTAACACAAATAAATTAATCAAAAAAGAAGCGATAAGAACATCGCGATAAATTTTCCAGGAGCTTTTTAATACACCCCAAAACCAGTGCTCGTGGCCATCTTTGTAGATCTTAGGCGTGCGGGAATCAAATTGTTGCATGGGCCTCAAATAAAACACATGGCCACTATAATTGCCGAGTAACTCCTGATAGTTAACCTGGACAGGCTCATGAGTCTCCGGGTCTATGATGACTGCAAGCCCTAGCTTGGCATCGACCTCTGACAAAACGACGGCATCGCCGCTTTTAAGGATCAAGATGACAGGCAATACTTCTTTCGGGATTTTCTCCAGATCCCGTGTCAGAAGAATAGAAGCAAGGCCTGCCCGATTGGCAGCGCGATTAAACAGCGATGGGGATAACTTTCCGTCATCCAGAGGCAGGCCGGAAGAAATTGCGGCAGTAGATGTTGGCCGACCCTCAAGGCTGGCAACCAACAACAGACACTCCATTAAACCATGGGCCGCAACAGCGCCAGAGTTTCCTTGAAGTTTTACTTCTATTTCGGGCTTATTCATTGATGCTTCTTGATTAAAATTATTGTGACAACTCGCGCGCCATGCTATCACGCGGGGTTTATATACCCAATACAGCAATATTATATAATTTACCGATATAATGGCGAGCTTTACAGGCAAGCATCTTCATTCATCCTATGTCCGCTTTACCAAGATTGGCTCCCCAAAAAATAAGCCGCCGCTTTTCAGTCGCGCCAATGATGGACTGGACAGACCGTTTTTGTCGGCATTTTCACCGCTTGCTCAGCAAGGAAACATTACTCTATACCGAGATGGTGACTACCGGTGCATTAATACATGGCGACAGCCATCGCCACCTTTACTACGATGAAAACCAGCACCCTATCGCCCTTCAACTGGGAGGCAGCGACCCCAAAGATCTGGCAACAAGTGCCCGCCTTGCCAGTAAATACAGTTATGACGAAATAAATTTAAATTGTGGATGCCCCAGCGACCGTGTTCAATCGGGCAAATTTGGCGCAATCCTCATGAGTGATGCCAAACTTGTCGCAGATTGCTTTTCCGCAATGCAGGAAGCCACTGATACCCCTGTCACCATAAAGCAACGTATAGGTATAGATGAACAGGATAGCTACCAATTTCTTTGTGATTTTACTGGCACAGTGGCCAATGCTGGATGCCAAACCTTCATCGTACATGCCCGCAAAGCATGGCTTAAGGGCCTGAGCCCAAAACAAAACAGAGAGATTCCACCGCTCGACTATGATCGAGTCTACCAACTTAAGCGGGACTTCCCAGAACTGGAAATTATTATCAATGGCGGAATAAAGACACTCGACGATACAATGATCCATCTTGAGCACGTAGATGGCGTGATGATCGGCCGAGAGGCCTACCACAACCCTTACCTGCTAGCTGATGTGGACAGAACCCTATACCATAGTGAAGATCCGCCCCCAAGTCGCTTACAGGTATTGGAGCTGTTTTCAGACTTTGTTGGGAATGAAATAGAGTCAGGCATCAAGCTAAGCCATATGACTCGTCATATATTAGGGTTATATCAGGGTGTCCCTGGCGCACGAAAATTCAGGCGTTATATCAGTGAACATGCGCATCTCCCCAATGCTGATACCGATGTTCTACATCGAGCATTAGGCAGTATGAGTAATACGTAATTCAAAGACAGAAGCCATATGAAACCAAGTAAATTAGACCAACTTAGAGAGATGACCGTCGTCGTTGCCGATACCGGTGATATTGAAGCGATACGCCAATATCAACCTATTGATGCTACCACGAACCCCTCGCTGTTATTAAAGGCCGCTCAACTACCCCAGTATCAACCGCTTTTAACAGAAAGCATTAAAACTGCCAGACAAACAGGCAGTAGCAATTTGATGTCTGACAGTATGGATGAACTCTCGGTCAGAATTGGCAGAGAAATCCTACAGGTTGTTCCGGGCAGGGTGTCTACAGAAATTGATGCACGTCTCTCTTTCGATACGGCAGCAACGGTAGAGCGTGGCAAGCGACTGGTTGAACGTTATCGGCAAGCTGGTATCGACACCGATCGAATATTACTGAAAATAGCATCGACCTGGGAAGGCATTCGCGCCGCAGAACAGCTCGAGAAAGACGGTATTCAATGTAATTTAACGCTACTGTTTAGTTTTGAACAAGCCGCCGCCGCCGCTGATGCCGGTGCGTTTTTAATCTCCCCTTTTGTTGGTCGCATTCTCGACTGGCATAAGAACAATGGTGGCGCTTCCGCGTATTTACCCCAAGAAGACCCCGGCGTTGTCTCTGTTAAAACCATTTATAATTTTTACCGCCAAAAAGGCTACGAAACCATAGTAATGGGCGCCAGCTTCCGTAACACCGGTGAAATTGAAGCACTAGCAGGCTGCGACCGTCTAACCATTAGCCCTCAACTTCTAGAACAACTCAGCAACGACTACGGTGAGCTACCCCTCAGTCTAAGCTCAGAGAGAACGGGCGAAGATATAAGTAGCCCTGTTGTTGGCGAACCGGAGTTCCGCTATCAGATGAACTCAAATGCGATGGCTACAGAGAAATTATCGGAGGGTATTCGGAACTTTGTGGCAGACCAGGTCAAACTTGAGAACATGCTCAGGGAGCTAGCGAATTGATTGATCGCATTAAACAGTTTTTCACTGCCGAGATCGTCAAGCAAGGTGGAGACATAGAGCACCAGCAAAGATTGGCTGCCGCTTCCCTAATGGTTGAGATCATGGTGATTGATCGTCAGCTAGACAACACCGAAAGAGAAGTCATCAGACGGTTACTGGAAAAACAATTTGAATTGAGCAAGGAAGACATCGACCAACTGGTGAAACTGGCACATCAAGAAGTTGCTGAATCAACCTCGCTCTATCAATTTACCCGGCTAATCAATGATCACTTTGATAAACAAAAAAAAGTAGGGCTCATTGAAAATCTGTGGCGAGTTGCCTATGCAGACAATGAACTTGATAAACATGAAGAGGCAATGATCAGGCGAATTGCAGAGCTTATCTATGTCTCACATTCTGATTTTGTCCGCACCAAACACCTCGCCGGGAACAGCCAAGTTTAAGCTAGCCGTTCTCCTCCAAGGTGCGAATTAAATCTATAAACTCTTGTTTGTTTCTCTCGCTTAATTCAGACAAGAGCCTGTGTGCCTCGAGAACTCTCTCTCTGGCTTCGTTTTCATCGACAGAAGTAACCGGCAACTCTTTAAAATCATCAATGCTTTCTGCTGCGCTCTGAACAATATTAAATACATCATCCAGCCCCATAATATCCAGAGTGTGAAATAAGCTCTCATCAGGACAAAAAAGCACCGGCTTAATATGAAAGTTGGTATTGCAATAGATAGCGAGTTTTGCCAATAAACCCAGTGTTGTACTGTCAACTCCATCGGTATCGATCATATCAATGACCACCTCAGAAACACCGGCGGAGCTAAATATAGTCTCTATATAGTTATTCAGTGAGGTGCAAAGTGTCACTCGCACATCGCCCACAAGTTTGATTACATTAACACCGTCGTGCTCAGAGACCAGAATCTTACCGGATTCCACTCAATACCCCCTACGTAATGTCAAAACAGTTATATCGTCTGGTGCATCCTTGATCTGATTAATACCCAGCCTCTCACAGATATCTTCAATAGAAGTATCAGACTGAGCAATGGTACTCGAAATAAACCGCTCTTTTTCCTTCAGTGTATTACCGGGCAAAATCTCAAGAACACCATCGGAAACAATAACCATCGCAAATTTTTCTGGCAATGCAATCTCTTCCACTTCCCATGTGCAGTCACTAAAAATACCTACAGGCTTACCCTTCCCTGGCAATATTCGCACGTCACCATTCGTCACAAAAACAGGCATGGGCATATGTGCAGCAACGGAGTAACGAAGAAGATTGCGCTCCATATCAATACAGGCAGAAAATAGCGTCAGATGTTTATCTAGCCCGAGCGCCAACACCTGCTTATTGATATGTTCAATGAAACCCTCAGGAGCCTTGGCCATAGCTTTAAGATCATTGCGGGTAACGTGGCGGCGAAGAATACTGTTAAGAATGAATTTCAGGAGTACGGTAAGAAAAGCAGAAGAAGCACCATGGCCAGATACATCGGCCACATATAACACCATGTATCTATCGAATATAACGTGGTAGCCGACAAAGTCACCGCTTAGGTACAGCGATGGTTCAATATGGTGTGCTATTTCGTATTGATCGTGAACAAGCGGTGTTGCCGGTAACAAGCTATTCTGAACCTGGCGTCCAGCCATCTGATCCAGCTCTAAAATCCGCAGGCTTTCATGAAGATTACGATTGGCCTTTTCTAATTGTTTTCGATATTCGCGATTCTGCACCATCAAACTTTTAAAGTGTGACGCGCGATCTATCGCTTGACGAAAGCGTTCAGCAGAAAAGGGTTTTATCAGAACATCAGATGCATTGTTGTGGAAAAACTTGGCGACTTCCCTAGGATCAACCTCAGGTAATATTGCCACATAGGCTGTATCGTTATCCTGAGAAAAAAGGGGGTCAAACTTTTCCTGCATGAACTCGAGAGGAAGATCGACCACCACCACCTCGGGGCGGTCAATCACAATTTTTTCCAGCGCCTTGTCTGGATCGTCAAACTTTGAAACATGCCACTCAGTACCTTCTAAGTGGCCTTCCAACATTCGACAATTTTCTAAACTGTCGGTAACAATAAACAGTTTGCCGTTCTTTTCCATAGGTTATCCGGGATTGAGCCCCAATAGACTAGAGATTGTCCCCATGTCCAGTTTACGCTCTATCTCAACCCCCGATTATGAATAATGGGTGGTTAATCATTCGCCATATTCGCCAAAGTCATCCTCGACTTCGCCATCATTCAACAAATATTCACGACGTTGTAAATAAACGTCCCGAATAAAGCTGTACTTATCACCTTTGATAAGCTCTTCAGCTTTCAGCAAATCAGCGCGAGTAGAGACGATATCTACACCATAAATGGTATTACGGGTTGGTATGTCATCAATTTCATTGACCGGGTTCACCAGGTGATCCACAAATCTGGCTGGAGCATCACGAAGCGTTGATGGGCCAAGCAGAGGCAGAACCACATAAGGGCCATCATTTACTCCCCAAACACCCAACGTTTGCCCGAAGTCTTCACCATCGCTCTTAGGCATCCCGAAGTCTTTAGCTACATCAAAGAAGCCCACCAGACCAACGGTTGTGTTGACCAGAAAACGGCCCGTGTCATTTCCGGCTTGGCTAAATTTGCCTTGCAGTACATCATTCAGCACATTCACGATTTCGCCCAAATTGGAGAACATCCTGCTAATGCCATCTTCAACAGGATCTGGTGTAACGGCACGGTAACCTTTAGCTACGGGCTTTAGCGCGTAGGTATCCAGGGTATCGTTAAAAACAAACACCTTACGGTTAAAACCTTCCCATGGATCTTGAGCATTCTCAGTTGAGTCTGCAAAGGCTTGACCTGACATCAATGCGCCAGCCAGCAACAACATGGTCCACTTCATTGGGTTACTCCCTCATTAAGTCTCTGATTATAGCTTTTATGGTTATAGGTATAGTTACTACAAATTTTCGTGATTCTACACGTTCCTGTTTTTAAGGTATACCGCCAGATCAGCAGGAAATCCCCTCCGCAGTACAGGTATTGATGATTATTTCCAGGTTTAGCTGTTTAACTTTGGCTCTTTGAGCAATTACCTGAAAAGTATTTCGTCATAAAACTGACATATAGATAACAGAGAATGCCCACATGGTTCTGATGGGACGGCCCATATTGAGCCTTTTTAACAGCCACCCCACGGCTAAAAACTTACTCACAACCCCACGAATAAGGATTGGAGTTAATAATGAAACGTACCGCACTTTGCTTAGCTATTACTGCATTATCAGCCAGCCCTGCTGTGTTCGCTGACACAGACCAGGCTACCCTTAATGAATTAAGAAGTCAGATCGCTGCCTTGACCGAGCGCCTGAATGAAATGGAAGTAAAAACTGAAACCACAGCTACGGCTGTAGCCGCCAAGTCTGCCGCCTCATGGGCAGAAAAAATTCAGTGGAGTGGTGATGTCCGTTACCGTTATGAAGAAATGGATAACGATGCCAAAAATGATGATCGCCGTCGCAACCGTGTTCGCGCCCGTATCGGCCTGACAGCACAGGTGACTGATGACATCAAAGCGGGTGTTGCTCTGGCAAGTGGTAGTGATGACCCCGTTTCGAGCAACCAAACACTCGGGGGCGCAGGCTCATCTAAAGGCATCAACTTAGATATGGCCTATATCGACTGGAATTTTGCCGAAGACACGCACCTGGTTGCGGGTAAAACCAAAAACCCATTCTACCAACCAGCTAAAGACGGTTTGGTCTGGGATGGTGATTACCGTCCAGAGGGTGCACACATTGCCTACGACAACGGTACTATTTGGGCTATAGGTTCCTACCACTTCCTGAATAGCGAACAAAAACCAAACAGTAAAGGGTCGGCCGGCAACAGTAAAGATGACACATCAATGTTTGGTGCACAGCTGGGTTTCCGTGGCAAACTGAGTGATAACCTGAACATTATTACTGGTGCAAGTTACTACCATATCCCAACGGAAGGTCTCGCCCCCATTCTGGGTGCCGGTGAGAACTTTGGAAACAGTCTCGATATTAGTGGTAACCACTTGTACGACTACGATATGGCACAGGTGTTTGTTGAGCTGAAAACCAAGTTGGCTGGCCTACCCACTACATTGTTTGCCGACTATGTCACCAATACTGACAGTGATGCAGATGAAGACAGCGGCTACACTATTGGCGCATCGCTAGGCAAAGTGAAAAATGTCTGGGACTGGGAAGTGGGTTATATGTATGAAGATCTGGAAGCTGACGCCGTATATGGCACGCTCTCAGACTCAGACTTCGGTGGTGGCGGCACTGATGTTAAAGGTCACAAATTTAAGTTTGGCCTAGGCATCACCAAAAACACCAAAATTGGTCTCACCTACTTTAACAACGAATACGGTGACTTTACCGAAGGTAATGAGATCGATTACGACCGACTACAACTCGATCTGCAAACCAAGTTCTAATAAAAGTCGACGTTAGCAATATATGAAAAACGGCCCATCTGGGCCGTTTTTTATGTCTTTAGAAAAGGCCGCTAAATCAATATATCGAGTGAATATAACTGGGCGAGAATAGCGGCACCATTGCCAACTACCGATTCAGGGCTGTTATGCTGAAGCTCATTCGCAATTTGTATCAGCGCATCACGCCCCGTCATGGCCTGGCTTTCAAACAACTGTAGTAACTGAATGGTGACCGCATTGACTTCCAAAAATTTCACTGCTTGATCACGATTTCGGTACACCACCAGAAAGGTTGGTTCAGCTGGCGGGTGATCGGGCTGAAAACCCTCCCCTATCCTGTGTACCGGATATTGGTAGGACAACTTCCAGGCGAGAGGTGAAACCATTGGCACGGTATCAAGCACGTCATCGACAACCCTTTGGTTCTCAGGAAAGTCTTCTGGCAGTACATCCATGGCTAACTCTACCCATTCATAATGGGCCAACTCGAGCATAAACGGAGGATCATCGGCGTTAGCTTCCCGCTCCTCCTGCAGGTAACGCAGAAACTCCTGACTTATTTCCAGAAAGTACGGTGTATGACTGCGATGCCGACTGACAAAGTCTCTGACCATTTGATGCCAATGTGAATCGTCAAGAATACTTCGTAGAACGGGAAACCCTGTACTCAGAAACGACTCGATATTATTGTAAATAAGATCTCTATAGATATTCATCCGGCGATCTTCAATATCTATCGGCGCAGGGTTGACCGATGGATCACGAAGGTGGGCGGCGAATTCAAATTGACTTTGCTGGAAACTCTTGGCTGACACATCAAGCTCCAATCGCTTTATCGGCTGTCTCAAATCCATATTCAGACTGAACGATTTTAATCTGAGCAACCTCAGCTAATAACTCATCTACTGGGGGGAGATTAAAGTCTCTCTCAAGCAAGGTAGGCATAACGCCGAACAGTTCGTACGCTTTACCAAGCAATGCCCAAACCGGGTCGATAATGTCTGCACCATGGGTGTCGACCAATAGATCTTCAGCTTCAACATAATGACCAGCCATATGGACATAAGCCACACGATTACCCGGCAACCCTTGTAGAAATTGCTCAGCATCGTAGCGGTGATTGACGCTGTTCACGTATATATTATTTATATCCAGTAGAAAATCGCAGTCTGACTCCTTTAACACCGCATTGATAAAATCAATTTCAGCCATTTCCTGTTGAGGTGCTGCGTAATAAGAAACATTTTCTATGGCAATTCGTTGCCCCAAAAAGTCCTGAACTTGCCGAATTCGATCAGCAGTGTAGTGAACGGCTTCTTCAGTAAAAGGTATTGGCATCAAATCATAGAGATGCCCCGTATCACTGCAAAAACTCAAATGTTCTGAGTAACAACGGATTTGATGCTCAGCTATAAACTGCTTTATTTGTGCCAACAAATCAAAATCTAATGGGGCTGGAGAACCAATTGATAGCGACAAACCGTGACAAAGAAATGGAAACCGTTCAGTGTACTGACGAAACTGCTTGCCAAAACGTCCACCTACATTGATCCAGTTTTCAGGAGCCACTTCCATAAAACCCACTTGGTCAGTGGACACAGAAGACAACGGGCCCATCAGGGCCCGTCTCAACCCCATTCCCGCGCCGTGCACAGGGAATTGGTTGTTATCCATGGGGAACCTCAAAAATATGTATTAGCCTTTTCCACCACAGCTACCTTCTTTAGAAGACTTGCCCTCACCACAACTCCCCTCTTTAGACGACTTGCCCTCTCCACAACTTCCTTCTTTGGAAGACTTGCCTTCACCGCAACTCCCTTCTTTAGAAGATTTGGCCTTGTTTTCTCCACATTTACCCTCACCACACTTACCTTCCTTGGCGGCTTTTTTGCTTTCACCGCAACGGCCTTCGCCCTCTGATTTGGTTGCACCACATTTTCCTTCTCCATGAGAATCAGCCAGGTTGTAACCTGAACTTAGCTCATTAGCCTGAAAAGGATTTTCTGCAGCAGATGCCATTGGTGCAATTGCAACGGATGCCATAAATGCAGCACCAACTGCTGCCGCCAGTGGTTTGAGGTTATGCTTTGACATAATGAATCTCCATAAATGATCGTTCTATATATTGTTGAATCGTCCATCCAGACGAAGGTGAATACTATGACCGAGCGTTCCAAATTAAGTTTCAGCCAATAATAAATTTTAAAAACCTCTTGCAAAGGTAGTGAAACAAAGCTCGTTATAACCCTGACAATTCTGATTTCAGCGCCTGCCAATGTGCCTCAATGCGTTTATCTGAAATTGGAAATACTGTCTTTAGTTGCTGGGCAAATAAAGACACTCGATACTCCTGTAACATAAACCGATGCAGCCAAATTTCAGATCGTTGCTCTGCAGAGAGTTCATCCCAATGAGGATCATAGTTAGTCAACCTCTCCTCCAGCTTTTCCAGAATCAAAACCAACTCTCGATCTTTCTGAGGTTGAGAGGGAAGCTTCTCTAACCTCATTAAAATAGCTTTTAAATACCGGTGATACTGCTGCAACCAGTACAAAGGAACGAGAGAAAGAAACGTATCTTTAAACAGTAAACTTAACTGATGATTGATATCACTCACCGTATGAACAGCAGATATTCCCTGTTTTTTTATCGACTTACGGATCTCGGCCAGCAGGGGTAACCAGGTGGCCAGTAACCGCTCCAGTTCATTGGCGCACGCTACAATCTGACCCTTCCCTTCCATCAGCAAAGCCTCGAACGCAGCCTGTGAACGAGGTAGCGGCTTACCGTCGAGAAGCGCTTGAAAATACGCCGCTTTGGTAATGCTTTCTATTAGCGTATCTTTACCCGGGAGCCCCGCCGCCTTTAACTGAAGATCCTTACCTTTTAACAATTGCTTACGAAGATATTTAGCAGGTTCAGGTAATACCAATTGATATAACCTCAGCAATCCATCAACACTTTTATTAGCAGCCACCGTCGGGCTGTCCAATAACTTCAAATCAACGCATTGATTGTTAATAACCAATGCTGGATAGGTACGAATAGTTAAATCGTGCTGCTCAATTAAAAAGGCTTCTGGCAGCTCGCCAAAATCCCAGTCCACTAGGTTCTCTCGCTCAATTGTATTGTCAGCAGATTGATTCACAGTCTTAGTGACCTGACCCCGGTACTGGGCTTTTAATACCGCCAAGTCCCGACTCATGCTCAATACCTGATTATTCTCATCCACGAGTTTAATATTCAACTTATAAATATCATCGATATCAACCTGCTGCCAGTTTTCAAGCGTAATATCGATATTTGCATGCCGCTTCAGCTGATGCCCAAGCGCTTCTGTCAGCGGTATATCAGAGGGCTTTAATGAGGGCATCGCCTTGTCGACGAAGGTGGGCACAGGAACAAAATATCGCCTGAGCGATTTGGGCAACCCTTTAACCAAAGCGATACATTTATCTCGCAACATCCCGGGAACCAACCAGTCAAAACGATGGGTCGGCACCTGGTGAATAATGCTGACAGGCACGGTAACACTTACGCCGTCTTCCGGGTGCCCAGGTTCAAAATGATAACTTAGCGGGTAGCGGACTCCCTGCCATTCAATATGATTGGGAAACTGGGCTTCTGTACCTTCGTTTAATTGACGCTGCGCCAACTGCTCGTTAGACATGTACAACAGTCGGGGCTGACTTTTTTCTGCCCGCTTACGCCAATGCTCAAAGCCTGCCAGATTAATAATATCCGACGGGATAATCTCGTTATAAAATTCAAACAATGCCTGGTCATCAACAAGAATATCTCTACGGCGAATACGCGATTCGATATCTTCTATGCTCTGCTGCAGCTCTTTATTATGTTTGAAAAAAGGCCCCTTTCCCTTATATTCACCTTCCACCAATGCTGCTCGAATAAAAATTTCTCGACATAATTTGGGGTCAATTTCGCCATAGGAACAACGACGTTTTTCAACGATCGGCAGGCCATAGAGCGTCTGTTTTTCACAAGCCATTACCTGGCCATTACGGGCGCTATAATGGGGTTCGCTATAATTCTTTTTCACCAAATGAGCGGCTAGTTTGGTTAACCATTCTGGCTCAATAGCCGCGTTGTGATGACCAAACAGCCGGGAGGTCTCTATCATTTCGGCAGACATAACCCATTTAGGTGGTTTTTTTTGTATACCGGAGCCCGGAAATAAATGAAATTTACGATTTCGTGCGCCCAGATACTCTCTATTTTCATGGCGGTAGCCAATGTGCCCTAAAAGCCCGGTTAACAGCGCAGAATGAATGGATTGATAGCTTGCTGGTTGGTGGTTTTCTTTTAGTTTTAATTCTCGGCAGGCGGTATGCAGTTGGTGGTGCAAGTCTCTCCACTCTCGCATCCGCTGAGGCGACACAAATTGCCGCCGACAATATTTATCAAATTGATTACGACTTAATTCCTGGCGCTGTTCTTCGAAGTGTCGCCACATATTCAACCATGCAACGAAGTCAGATTCCTTATCCTGCCACTGACGATGTTTTTCATCGGCTGCTTGCTGCTTGTCTGCTGGACGTTCTCTTGGATCCTGAACACTCAGAGCCGAAACAATAACCATGACTTCTTGCAAAGCCCCTTCCCTGGTCGCAGCCAATAGCATCCTACCCATTCGAGGATCCACAGGAAGTCGTGATTGCTGCCGACCAATGGCGGTTAATTCACCTCGGGTATTTACCGCCTGCAACTCTTTTAGAAGGTTGAAGCCATCATTAATTAACCGATTATCCGGTGCATCCACAAAGGAGAAGTCGCGAATATCTCCAATGCGCAAATGCAACATTTTTAAAATAACGGAAGCCAGATTGGTTCGAATAATTTCCGGATCCGTGAATGCAGGTCGGCTATTAAAGTCAGCTTCACTATAAAGGCGAAAACAAACGCCTTCGCTGATCCGGCCACAACGCCCCGTTCTTTGGTTGGCGCTCGCTTGTGAAATTGCTTCGATTGGCAAGCGCTGAACTTTCGTGCGATAACTGTAGCGGCTAATTCGCGCGGTACCCGGATCGATCACATAGCGAATACCCGGCACTGTTAGCGAGGTTTCTGCCACATTAGTGGCCAGCACGACTCTAACACCCTTATGGGGTTTAAACACTTTGGTCTGTTCTGCGAGACTTAGTCGAGCGTAGAGAGGAACCACTTCTAAATGAGGCAGCTGTGCCTTGCGAAGTACATTCGCTGTTTCTCGTATCTCTCTCTCACCACTGTGAAACACCAAAATATCACCGCGTTTCGGCAAACTAAGAATATGTTCAACCGTATCCAGAACTGACAAACTCAGATCTCGTTCTTCTTCCTGTGGATGATATTCAACGTCGACGGGATAGGTTCGCCCAGAAACCTCTATCACCGGCGCATCATTAAAATGCTTTGAAAACCTTTCCACATCGATGGTGGCAGAAGTAATAATCAGTTTCAGGTCTGGACGTTTTGGCAGGATATTTTTTAAATATCCTAAAAGAAAATCAATATTAAGGCTACGCTCATGGGCCTCGTCAATAATAATGGTGTCGTATTTATTCAGATAACGATCATGTTGAATTTCAGCCAGTAAAATACCGTCGGTCATTAATTTAACCAGCGTATTCTCGCTACTGGTTTCATTAAATCGAACCTGATAACCGACAGTCTCACCCAGTGGCTGATGCAACTCCTCGGCAATACGATTAGCAACCGTTCTTGCAGCGATACGTCTCGGCTGGGTATGCCCAATCATTCCTGTCGCACCACGCCCTAGCGTTAGGCAGATTTTAGGCAGTTGTGTGGTTTTCCCCGACCCGGTTTCTCCCGCAACAACCACTACTTGATGGCTGGCAATGGCCTCGCTAATTTCATCGCGACGCTCTGCAATCGGGAGGTTTTCTGGAAATTGAATAACGGGGACACTTTCACGACGCGCGACGACCTTTTGACGTGAGGTTTCCAGCTTATCAGTAAACTGTTTTAAGTCCTGATCAAATGGTTTTTCCTCTTTGGCTCGGCGACTGATTTTATTCAGTTGCTGGTGAAGTCGATAATGATCCGCACTGAGACATTGGGCAATTTTATCTCGCCACTGGTTGATTTCATTCTCCATGGATTAGCTGTCACGCAACTCCCGGCGCAACACCTTACCCACGTTCGAAAGGGGTAGCTCATCCCTAAACTCAATGTATTTTGGCCATTTATAACGTGCCAATTTATCACGGTAAAAGGCACGCACGTCTTCTTTGGTCAAGTTAGGATTATTAGTCACAAGAAATAGTTTAACGGCTTCTCCAGAGTGCTCATCAGGCACGCCAACAACAGCGCTGTAGGTTATATCCGGGTGGTTTGAGATCACGCTTTCAACCTCATTGGGATATACATTAAAGCCGGAAACAATAATCAAATCCTTTTGGCGGTCGTGAATAAAAAGAAATCCATCGCTATCTACAGAACCGACATCCCCCGTTTTCAACCAGCCATCTTCGGTAATAGTTTTTGCCGTCTCTTCAGGAAAGTGAAGGTAGCCCTGCATCACTTGCGGCCCCCTAACCCAAATTTCACCATGCTCATCAACAGCAAGCGCCTGACCATTCTCATCAACAATACGCAGCTCGGTATTGGGTACAGCAATTCCAACCGAACCAGGCTTCTCAGCGCCAGGAGGACTAAATGAAACGACCGGGGAAGCTTCGGTGAGGCCATAGGCATTACAAATCTCACAACCCGTCACTTTTTTCCAATATCCCGCTGTAGCCTCGGCCAACGCAGAGCCACCAGAAAGAGTGATTTTCAAGGGTGAGAAATCTACTTTATCGAAATCTTTATGTTCTATTAACGCCACAAACAAGGTATTTAAACCGGAGAAAATCGTTCCGGGCCATTTCCTAAGCAACTTAACAAAGCCATTAATATCCCGCGGGTTTGGAATTAATAATGTGTGTGCCCCCATATAAACGCCCGTGGTCACTGACAGGGCAAAGGCATAAATATGATACAGCGGCAAGGGCGAAACAATTCGTTCTTCTCCTGCTTTTGCCGAGGCTAAGTGCAACATCTCCCAACCCTGGCGGGTGACACTGACCATATTGCTGTGAGTAATAATTGCCGGCTTGGACACACCCGTCGTGCCACCCGTATATTGTAACAACGCCATATCTTCGGGGGCTAACGTGGCAGGTATAAGCTGTTGCGGATCCGCCTCCAATGCTGTGCGCAGTGGGATGGCAGAGCCATAGGGTACAGCTTTCCCCAACAGCTTGAGCAGGACAGACATCAGCGCGCGCTTAACCGGAGGGTGTAAATCGAATGGCGAGGTGACAAAAATATATTCAAGCGATGTTTTCTCTCGCACCGCTTCGACCACCGGCAAAAACTTATCAAACACCACGACGGCTTTTACATCGGCATGGTTAAATTGATACTCAAGCTCCACCTCGGTATAGAGCGGGTTGATGTTCACCGCAACAAGACCAGCTTTAAAAGCGCCGTAGGCAACAACCAGATACTGGGCCAGGCTTGGCATTTGAATGGCCATTCGATCGCCAGGTTTAAGGTTTGTAGCTTGTTGAATGTAGGCCGCATAGGCCGAAGACAATTGATCCAGTTCTGAGTAATTAAGCGTATTACCCAATGAAGTAACCGCGGGCTGATTGGGGTAGAGCCTGACAGCCTGTTGTAAAATATCCTGAAGCGTGTTCAATTCCGATGGCTCCAGTGTTTCTGAAACAGCATAGTTTTTCTTGGCCTTGCGTACCGCTTCATCTACAGACATAACTGCCTCATCTAATGCCATAATGATAATTCCCTACCACTTATACAGTATTTCTCATGCTATCGGAGTGATTGCTTGTAACGCAACCACTGTGAAGGCGAATCTACACCTATTAAGTAATAATTTTCAGGGCTGTAAGAATCGTAAATTTACTGTTCTACTAGTAGTAGGTAGTAGGGAAAGCAAAGTAAAGCGTTGCAACCCAGAAATAAAAGAAAAGTGACTCGTTGTATGTCCTCATATCAACACGACCAATTACTAGGCCACCCAAAAGGCCTCTACGTCTGCTTTGCCACGGAAATGTGGGAGCGATTTTCCTTCTATGGCATGAAGTATTTACTGCTGCTGTACCTGACCAAATACCACTTATTCACCGATGCAATGGGGCTTGATGTCCTCGGAAGCTATGCGGCTCTCGTCTATTCTACGCCCGTAATAGGTGGGCTCTTGGCAGATCGGTATTTAGGCATGCGAAAAGCCGTTATTTTTGGTGGCTGCCTTTTGGCACTGGGCCACCTCGGCATGGCCTTTGAGGGCACCCCAGCTCAACAACTGCAGGGGAATATAACGCGTGATGAGCCCAGCCTTCAGGTTTTTTACTTTTCCATCTCGCTCATTATTGTAGGGGTTGGTTTCTTAAAGCCCAATATCTCGACCATTGTAGGGAAGCTCTACGAGGCCAATGACCCACGTCGCGACAGCGGGTTCACCATTTTTTATATGGGCATTAATATCGGTGCCTTTGTGGCAACACTACTCTGTGGTTATCTGGGTGAGACATGGGGATGGCGCTACGGGTTTGGTGCAGCCGGAATCGGCATGATCATCGGGCTGGCCATTTTTCTATACGGACAACGCTATTTACGAGGAGCTGCAGAACCCCACAATCCCCTACGGTTAAAGGAACGCATACTGCCGGGATTAAACAGGGAGTGGCTAATCTATATTTGCGCCATAATTTCACTGTTCGGCTTTTGGCAACTGGTTCAGGCTTCTTATATCGTCGAACATGCACTTAATGGACTCGCTGTCGTTGTCGCCATTGGCCTGACCTGGTTTATTCTGGCTCGTTGTGACTCAGTAGAACGCGGTCGAATGTTCGTACTCATCGCTCTGACTTTCTCCACCGTCGTATTTTGGGCGCTGTTTGAACAAACAGCAGCGTCAATGACGCTTTATGCAGACCGTGTAGTAGATCGCCAGCTCTACGGTATTGAGATTAAAGCCTCGCAATTTGGTGCGCTCAACCCATTCTTTATTATGTTGCTAGCACCTGTATTTGCGGTACTTTGGACTGCCTTGGCTAAACGCCAGCTGGAACCCTCAACGCCAGTGAAATTTGCTATGGGTATTTTTCAAGCAGGCCTGGGATTCGGCGCACTGGTCATCGGTGCAAACTTTCCAGATGAGTCGAGCAAGGTAGCGGCCATCTGGTTATTTCTTGCCTATTTATTACACACTTCCGGAGAGTTATGTCTCTCACCGGTGGGTCTCTCTGCTGTGACAAAATTATCAGTCCCGCGAATTGTCGGGTTAATGATGGGAACGTGGTTTCTGGCCACCGCCTATTCAGAATTTGTGGCTGCCCAGATAGCAAAACTCGCAGCCATTGAGGTGTCTACAACAGAGCTGATTGATACGACCATGGCACTAACCCGATATACCGATCTATTTGGCAAGTTATTCCTGGTGGGTTGTTTCGCCGGTATTGTTCTCCTGCTTTTAAGCCCTTACCTAAAAAAACATATGCACGGTATTCACTGATATGGATCGCTATCAACCCAAGCAACTGAACGTTTAGAATGTGCACCGAAAACTAAGACTAAATTACTATGCATGACCTGACTTTATTAGCGATTATCTGGCTTGGAGTCTTCGCGGCTTCCTATGCTGCACACCATACCCGTTTGACGCCTGTACTCTGGTACCTGTTCTTTGGTGCTGCAATGGTCAATCTGGGTTTATTACCGATGCATATGCCTGAATTTATCGTTGATTTCTCCGAGCTCGGCATCATTGTCATCATCTTTGCTTTGGGTTTTGAAGAAAACACGGAAAACTTCCTGAGCAGTATAAAACGAAGTTGGGGCATTGCCTTTTTTGGCGCGTTAATCCCCTTTATTGTTGCCTATTTCGGCACCCTTTACTTCTGGGGCGACGAGAATATGGCCCTGCTTTGTGGCTTAGCCATGACTGCCACAGCGGTTTCACTCACCATGGTTTCCCTGAAAACCGAAGGCTTGAGTAATACACCTGCAGCCACAGGAATTATGACCTCGGCAGTATTAGACGATATTGCCTCACTGGCATTAGTCGCCATCATGGTGCTGCTAGCCGCTGGCGAAGCGACCGTATCAATTGGCGGTATTGCCTTGGTTATGGGCAAAGCCGTTCTATTTTTTATGCTAATTACCCTCATTGGTGGTTGGCTATTCCCTGCAAGCGAAGGTTGGGTCGCCAGAATCCCAATTATTGGTCACTTTAATCTGCGCCAAGTACTCGCCATGGCTCGTGGTGAATATACGGTTTTGGCATTGCTGTTAGTTGCTGTAATCGTTGCCATACTCGCCCATCACTTCGGATTCCACCCAGCAGTGGGCGCCTATATGGCTGGGTTAGTTATTAAGCGCGAGTATTTCGAGTTTCATCAGCACAGACAAATTGATTTCCACGATCAGGCAAAACAAATTATTGATAACGTTGCCTTTTCCTGGATTGGCCCGGTATTTTTTGTCACCCTGGGGACAAAACTGGTCTTTGATCTGGAGATTTTTATTTCGGTATTACCCTATGCACTGCTGCTGTTTGTAGGCTTGTTTGTCGGACAGATTCTTTCAGCATCACTCGCTGCAAGATACACCGGTAATTTTGATTGGCTTTGGAATGTTAGGAAGAGCGGAGCTGGCTTTTGTGGTGATGGATATCGCCTACGTACAATATAGAGTCATTCTATACGCTGATGTTTACCGCCTTTTTACTGAATATATCCGTACCGCTAACCATCCGCTGGTGGAAACAAAAATTCAAAGAACACGTGCCCGTTGAATTGCTCAATGGCAACACTTAAACAATCATGATTGAAAGCACAAAAAAAAGCTGCCGAGTGACATCATTCTTCAGTCAGCTTTTCTGTAGCTGAATCCTCGGCAAGAGGTTTACTAGGGCGAAAACCCAAAATAGTCCAAATAACATAGAGAATCACAGAGCCAGCGTAAACTATTGCGATAGGTAGCGCTGCACGTAAATAGCCTTCCTCTGTAGCTTCTGTGAAGCCCTCAAACACGCTGACAAACCAGGCTGGCGCAAGGTAAGAACCCTCTGTGTAGGCTCTAATGGGCACCAATATCACTGAGGCGATCAGTAAGAGCAGTAGGCTACGAAAATGCCGCCCAGGAATGAGTCCCCTAAAACGCCAGAGATAGAGCAGAATCAGTAAACAACCAAAATAGTACCCCACCAAACCCCAGTGGTAGTTTTCCGCGGTATACATTTATTGTCTCCCTACTCATATTAATGGCCCGCTTACCAGGCCCCATAACGCCAAAGACTTAACCTACTCGACCCAATGAACAATGTGATCTTCCATATCCTCGAGGTCTACTTCACTCTCAGATAACACCCGCCCTCTGACCGAAGCGCCGTTATTGTGAATGGATTCAGTATCGCCAGTGATCAATGGATGCCACTCAGGTAGGGGCAGACCTGCAGCCAGCAACCGATAACTACAGGTACTGGGCAGCCAACCCTGCTGGCGTACATTATCGGGCGTCAACTTGAAGCAATCCGGAACATGGCTAAACCGATTGTCGTAATCACTGCACTGGCAACGATTCTCGTCGAGCAGCCGGCAAGCCACATTGGTATAAAAAACTTCATCGGTATCCTGATCTTCAAGCTTATGTAGGCAGCATTTGGCGCAACCATCACAAAGCATTTCCCACTCTACTTGAGACATGGCATCCAGTGGTTTAGACAGCCATGATGGTTGGCTTGAGTGGTCAGGCATTACAAAAAGGTATTTTTATTTCTTATTTCCTGCATGCACTCCTCAGGACGCGGAGGCATTTGCAGATAAAAACCCTGTTCATCGATCATCTCCAGAACACGACCGGCATCAGCTCGAGCCAGCTTTTTTTCCGGGGTTAATGCCATGGCCATAGCGAGTTCTGGCTTACCAAAGCGCCTAAGCAGTTCTTCGGGAACAGGTTCCAAGTCAGTTTTCCTGTCGACATACAGGTACATCCCCTCTTCTTTGGGGCTTCGATAAATATTACAAAGTATTTTTACCATACTAATATCACTTCCAGTTCTGCAACTCAGACAAACCATTCGCAGGTGTTATTGAGCTGTATTCGCCGCTGCCAGTAGTAATTTGCCAATTTCTTCATATCGCCAACCACTGGCAAGAGACGCTGGCAATACCGCATGTTTTTGTTCGATCAAACTTCTTACCAACGCTTCAAGGTCACGTTTGCGAGCTAGAATCTCTACGGGGAGGTCTAATATTTCGGCCTGTTTAACGACCACTTTTTTATAGCGCTTGATCATATCCCCGGCCTGCCGGGGTAGTGGCTGTGGTAAAGCCTGTGGACAAGCATTATTGCTGGTATTCAGTGCTTGGTCCATTAACTCAAACAACCTGTCGGCATAGCGACGCATAATGCCTGGGTGCATACCCTCAATTTTGGATAAAGCGTGGTTTCCCTTGGGCTTAACAAGAGCAATTTCTAGTAGAGTCTTGTCACTGAGCAACCGGTTGCGTGGTCGGTTACGCGCTCTGGCTTCGTTTTCCCGCCAGACACAGAATAACTGCAAAGCAGCCAATCCGTGTGGATCCAGTTGCCAGGCACCTTTGACTTTCAGATAGTAATTATCGACATCATCCCGGTCATGAGCCTTGGCAACCAGAGCCGCCATCTCCTCTTCAAGCCATGAGCCACGACCCAACTGCTCCAGGCTCTCTGACAGGCGACGATAGACGGGTAATAAGTGATAGACATCCGATGCGGCATAACCCAATTGGGCCTCACGGAGTGGACGCTGCAACCAGTCTGACCGGGTTTCCCCCTTAGGCACATGAATGCCGAGCATGACCTCTACCAGTGCTGCATAGCCTTTCGAAAATCCATATCCAACCATTGCAGCGGCTATCTGAGTATCAAACAGGGGTTCAGGCACACAACCAAGCACATGCTGTAATACTTCGAGATCTTCCGATGATGAATGGAATACCTTGATAACCTCAGGTGCCGTTAACAAATCACCTAGCGGAGTAAGATCTTCTATCGCAAGTGGATCAATCAACCAACAAGATTTGCCGTCGTACAGCTGAACCAAGCCTAAGATTGGAAAGAATGTGTCTGTCCGCATAAATTCAGTATCGATGGCAACCGCATCGGATTGAATCAACTGGTCCACACATGTCTGGAGTTCATCATTAGTGGTAACAAGAATGGGAGTGGATATATTCATAGTCGTTTACAGTTGTTTCCTACTGGTAAAGGCGTGAGACAAGGTTCCACCATCGACATATTCCAACTCACCACCCATGGGAACTCCGTGGGCAATCCGGCTAACCGTTACATTCAGTAATTTTGCACGTTCACTAATATAGTGCGCTGTCGCCTCCCCCTCTACGGTGAGGTTGGTGGCCAAAATGAGCTCTGTGATATCTTCGTCGGTTAACCTCGTCATCAGTTGATCGATGCCGATGGCATCGGGGCCAATACCATCAATAGGAGAAAGATGGCCCAATAGAACGAAGTAACAACCCCGGTAAGTGCCACTCTGTTCAATAGCGAGCAGATCTGCTGGCGTCTCCACCACACAAAGTTGATGTGCTTCACGGCGAGGGTTAGCACAAACCACGCAAATATCAGATTCAGTAAGTGTTCTGCATTTTTGGCAGCGGCCCACATTCTCGGCAGCTTGAGCGAGAGAATGGGACAAGCGAAAGGCACCATCCCTCTGCCTTTCCAGCAGATGCAGAGCCATACGTTGAGCAGACTTGGGACCAACACCGGGAAGACAGCGAAGGCTGTCGATCAGTTCATCAATTAGTGGGCCGAACACAGCGCTACCTTCTTAGGTTGTAAACATCATTGGTTAGAGCAACAGGCAACGTGACAACACACGTCTTGACAACGCCTTGTAACACCACCATTAAAAAGGCATCTGAAAACCGGGCGGCATTTGCATCCCACCAGTGAGTTTTTCCATTTGCTTGCGTTGAGCCTCTTCAACTTTTCTGACCGCATCATTCACGGCTGCTGCAAGTAAATCTTCAAGAAACTCTTTGTCTTCAGAAAGCAGGCTAGGATCGAGAGTTACTTTTTTCACATCATGCCGACCGTTCATCAAAACCTTAACCATGCCAGCACCAGACTCACCCGTCACTTCAGACTTGGCAGCGGCTTCTTGCATTTGCTGCATCTGCTGTTGCATGCCTTGGGCTTGTTTCATTAAATCGTTAATATCCATAAAGTTACCAAATATATTTAATCTATAGGTTTAACTGTATTTTCTAATAGAACGCCACCAAAAACATCGATAATCTGGCGGACATTAATATCATCTTTTAAGCTGTCCACTGCGGCACACTGACGTTCTTCACGCGTTCTCTCCCGATGCGCCATCGGCGTTTCTGACGCAACTGTGCCTACTTCAATCTCTACGACAACGGCCTGGTTAAAATATTCTGACAGCACATCAGCAAGCCGATGCTGATGGCTATCTTCGTACAGTGAACTGTTATTAATATCCAGTTCGAATCGAAACGTGTGTCCAGCGACTTCAAGTAGTACCAGATTAGCCGCAGTATTTTGCAAAATACCACCGATAGAAAGCCCCTGGTAAATATCAATCCAACGACTGGGGTCGGCCATCTGAAGGGGTATTTTACTTATCTTGGATGTTGGTGGTGTATCTGCACCCTCAACTGTTGCCGTTTCGTGCGGTTCGACAAGCTCTGCATCACAGGTCTGTTCTACTGCGCTCTCCTGTTTCTCATGACGATGTATCTCGTGGGAAAGAGTCTGAAAAGCCTCAGTGGACAACGGTTCTTCCTGTGCCATTTCAGGATAATCGTTAAACGCGGACATCTCCGATACCTGAGACGCTCTCGGAGCAACACCACCAACCACGGATTGCTGTGGCAGCGACACCTGTGGTTTTTCGGGCAATGCACTCAATGGCTCAGGGGGGACGTCACTACCCAAATCCTGGGCAGGTTCAGACTTTTTTACGAGTTCAGGCGCCTCCTCTACAGGTCTATCGGCGAAACCCTGAGTAGTGGCTTCAACTACGGGCGGGTCGACACGGCCCTCTTGAACGGGTTGAAAGGCGAGCATTCTCAGCAATGCCATTTCAAAACCAACCCGTTGATCTGGAGCCAGAGAAATATCGCGACGACCCAACAAAGTGATCTGGTAGAACAACTGAACATCTTCACGGGTCAATGCTTTAGACAGCTCCAGAATCAACTGATAATCCCCGTGACGATTATCGAGGGCATCCGGTACTGTCTGGGCGATAGCAACGCGGTGCCAGACAGACAACAAGTCACCAAGGGCCGCTGAGTAATCCGGTGCATGCTCGGCCATTCGCTGAACTACCGCTAATGCTTCCGTACCATCGCGATTGACCAGCGCTCTGGCGATATCGGCAATAGCGGTCAGGTCGATAGACCCCAACATCGCGCCGACTTCGATTTCAGTTAACTTACCCCCACCATGGGCAATAGCTTGATCCGTCAGACTCAGTGCATCGCGCATACTGCCATCGGCAGCCCGGGCCAAAGCCCAGAGCCCAGCTTCATCGGATGGAACCTGCTCTTCGCCCAACACATACTGTAAATGTTCCACAATACGTTCCGGGCTTAAATTTTTAAGGTTGAACTGCAGGCAGCGGGACAGGATCGTCACCGGTAATTTCTGAGGATCGGTTGTAGCCAACAAAAATTTAACGTGGGGCGGCGGCTCCTCCAGCGTTTTTAGTAATGCATTAAAACTGTGGGTGGAGAGCATATGCACCTCATCGATAAGGTACACCTTAAAACGGCCTACAGTGGGTGCGTACTGGACATTCTCCAGAAGCTCGCGGGTATCTTCCACCTTGGTACGAGAAGCTGCATCTACCTCGATCAAATCGACAAATCGACCTTCAGCAATAGATGTACAAGCACTGCAAACACCACAGGGCACCGAGCTAACGCCCTCTTCGCAATTCAGGCATTTAGCAAGAATTCGTGCAATCGTTGTTTTACCGACCCCTCGAGTACCCGTAAACAAGTACGCATGGTGGAGACGATCATGGTCCAAGGCATTAACCAATGCGCGCAGAACATGCTCTTGACCAACCATTTCGTTGAAATTGCGAGGACGCCACTTACGGGCAAGAACCTGATAACTCATTGGGTAATATCCGGCTGGAGAAAATTCATTATAAGGTCATCCACAAGGTATCGAAAGCGACAACTGAGAAGGCTCATACAGACTCACGCACAGTCTCTGCGCCAGCATCCCACAGATTGACCATACCAATACGCTCCTCTCGCTCAATCTTCAGGCCAGCGAAATCGAACAGATCAGTATCAGCCAGTTGCGAGGGCGCAACACCTTTAATCGAAGCAAAAATGGTTTCCATACGCCCGGGATACTCTTTCTCCCAGTGAACCAACATATCCTTGATCACTTGCCTCTGCAGGCCATCCTGAGAGCCGCAGAGGTTACAGGGAATGATGGGAAACTCCATGCGCTCAGCATAGCTGACCAAATCTTCTTCTTTACAGTAAGCCAGCGGCCTGATGACGATATTCTTTTTATCATCACTCAGTAATTTGGGCGGCATGGCTTTTAACTTGCCACCGTAGAACATGTTTAAAAATAACGTTTCGATAATATCGTCGCGGTGGTGACCCAAAGCAATTTTGGTCGCACCTATTTGCTGGGCAAAGCCATACAGAGAACCGCGACGCAACCGCGAGCACAAACTACAGTATGTCTTCCCCTCTGGAATCAGCTCAGTTACGACACTGTAGGTATCCTTCTCCAGAATATGGAAAGGCACACCTATTCCGTTCAGATACTCGGGCAACACCTCGGGGGGAAACCCCGGCTGCTTTTGATCGAGGTTAACCGCGACTATTTCAAAGGAAATCGGTGCTGTTTTTTGCAAATTCAGTAGAATATCCAACATACAGTAGGAATCCTTGCCACCAGACAGGCAGACCATGACCTTGTCACCCTCTTCGATCATGTTGTAGTCGGCTATAGCGGTGCCTACATTACGACGCAGGCGCTTGTGCAGCTTATTAAACTCAAGTCGTTCTTTACGAGATAAATCGGTCATAGTGTCGTTACTGGCTATCGATACAAGTGGTTAGTGGGGCCGGGGTGGGCCATTGTAAGGCGTTTAAATCGCCCGCCCAAGACTTTGACAGCCGGGCTTTAACAGCCCCGGCCCAGCCAAAAGGAAGGAAGCCCGTCAATCAGCCCATGGCATAACGTTGCTCTAGGACTTGATACAAGTCATCTTTAAAGCTAACACTACTGTGATCCAGCGCTGCCACAGCCTCGACAAGGTGCTCATTATCTTCCATTCCATTCCATTGTTTTCTGTAGCTGCCGTCCTGATAGCCATGATCCTGGCGGAAAAAATTCAGTACATTCTTACCCACATAGCGGGTATAGAGCTCATCAAAGGAAAGATCGATACCCGCCATTAATGTGGAAAAACCTGAAACATCAAACCCTCTGGTCTCCAAGGTGGCGAGTGTAAACCCCTCCAAATCTGCGGGAAAATCACCCGAGGGCCGAGCCTTGGCAAGCCCCTGCTCTACTGCAGTGGCGATGTCGTCGCGACTATCAGATTCAAGCAATAAAATACTCAGGCCAAAATGCCAGATATCGACCAACTCAAGTTTGATCTGATCTTCATCAGCAGTCTGTTTCTTCCACCATTTCCACCCATAGTGATCAAGCAACTCAGCGCACTCGATCCAGATGGCCCGATACCATGAAAAACCCATCTTGGCCCAATTATCATTGACCTTGCTGTTCATGGCGTCCTGTAGATCCAGCATGGTTAAAATTTGTTGCTTCATACTTGCTCCCCACCCACTAAAATTGCTTGGCTAACCCCTTCTGCACCGCGCTCACAGACAGCGGAATCAGGCACGGACAAACCTATTACTTTGCTTTTCGCTGATAATCGTTGTTGCTGGCCCATGCCCCGTAATAACGGTGGCATTCTCATCCAGAGAATAGATCCGCTCTCGAATCGACGAAATGATCTGCTGGTGATTACCACCAGGTAAATCCGTACGGCCAATACCGCCCCTGAACAAGGTATCACCGGCAATCAGCGTTTTACTCTCTTCAAACCAAAAGCTGGTAGAACCCGGGGTATGACCGGGCGTATGAATCGCCACCCCGCCACAGCAACCCAAGTCGTGATCGTCATTGAGATAGTGATCGGGATCTGGCAGGGACGTATTTGGAACTCCAAACATCATGCACTGCTCCTCAATGCCACTCCACAGGAACATATCACTTTCATGCAGATAAATAGGTGCCCCGGTTGCACTTTTAATTTCACCAGCGGCGAGAATATGATCGAGATGTGCATGGGTATGAATAATGGCGATAACCTTTAATTCCAGCTCAGCCAGCAGCGCCAGGATAACCTCGGCATTACCACCGGGGTCCACTACCAATGCCTTCTTACTGACAGGGTCACCAATAATGGTGCAATTACACTGTAACGGCCCCACTGGAAACGTCCGGACGATATATTCATTCGTTTCTAAAACATCTTCAGTCATACAACCCTCTGTTATATCGCCCTGCTTTTAGCTACAAAATAAGCCGGGCATTTTAGCACAGCTTATAACCTGTGACCGCTATCCTAAAAAACCGTGAAGCCTGTAAATCAGCCTATCCTGGGGTGTTTACCTAAAATTACCGGAAATCGCCCGCGCGGTATTAATAGATTATCTTCACCGTAATTATTAGCCATGGCCTGCTACTGTTAAGTTTGCAACATAGCTTGCTTTCAACGTAAAGTGCGCCTGCCTCAGGGAACCTATTATCATTTGCAATATCAGATATTGCAGCGCTGGCATGTCTAGGTAAGCCCTGCCACCAGGCCCTAATAAATGATCCATAATAATGGAGTGATCTAATGAAACTTGCTATCAAGGCCCTTATTCTTATTACCTTCGGCTCACTTCAAGCCTGGGCTGACTCTCCGGCAAAGCCAGACATCAACTGGAGCTCGGTTGAAGAAATCTCAAAGCAAATTGAATATAAGCTGGATCAAGAACATGGTGAAGTCACCTACGGCCCCAACTTTGCGGGTTCTGCAAAATCCCTGTCAGACAACTTTTCTGAAATCTACCTGACCAGGCTCATCGACCACAAAGGGGCAGACCATTACGCCCTGTATATCACCGCCCAATACGACGACACCGATTGGCGTTCCTATGTCGATGCCGTCAACAAACAGGGCAATAAACTACCGCTTGTGACACTGTCAAAAAATGAAAATGTCTGTGAAGGAAATGCAGCCTGTCGCTATGAAGAGCGACTTGCTATTCCGCTCAGCTTTCTATTTTTCTTTGATGGTGCAACCATGGGGCTAGACCTGACCATCTCGGGTAATCGCGTGGATCAAATTAACATTCCCACGACCTATTTCAAGGCCATGCTCGATTCAATGCCAGAAGAAAAACTTTACGACGACATCTAGTAAATCCCGCTCTATATCAGCTAAGTGAGTTCAACAAGGGGCTACACAGGTAGTCCCTTTTCCGTATAACCATGCGATCAACAACCTGCTCTCCAGCCACAAAACAGCATCCATCTCGATAATTATCAGCACCTCGAGCACCACGCAAAGACACGACGTTAGTAATGAGCTTAGCGTTATCTGACCCGATCTTCGGTTTGTAACAGGGTAAATAATCGGTTCGATTCGCGATCAATGGTCATTCCTGTTTCCTAAACCGCACTGTTATCAGTAAAATCGCGTTTTTTATTATCACAACGGAGCATTAGCCGCATGGGCAGAGCCTATCAGAACCGCAAAGAATCAATGGCAAAAACCTCTGACATGAAGGCCAAGGTATATAGCCGCTATGGCCGTGAAATCTACGTTAGCGCCAAATCAGGCGGTGTTGACCCCTCCGGCAATCTGGCACTGCGCAGCTTGATCGACCGAGCTAAAAAGGATCAGGTGCCGGGTCATGTCATCGACAAAGCCATTGATAAAGCGAAAGGCGGCGGCGGTGAAGATTATTCTCCAGCACGTTATGAAGGCTATGGCCCCGGTGGAAGCATGGCCATCATCGACTGCTTAACCGACAACCCCAACCGTACCTTTGGTGATGTTCGTCAGGCGTTTACCAAAACCAAATGTAAAATTGGTACTCAGGGCAGCGTTAGCCACATGTTCGATCATTCGGCTATCTTCGTTTTTAACCACGATGACGAAGATGCAGTGCTGGAAGCCTTGATGGAGGCAGACGTTGATGTCACCGACATTGAAAATGAAGCCGGTAAAATTACCGTGTTCGCGCCACATACCGACTACTTCAAGGCAAAACAAGCACTACTAGACAGCTGCGGCGAACTCGATTTCGAGGTCGATGAAATACAGTTTATTGCCCACAACTTTACCCCGTTGAGCGGCGACGATATCGAATTGTTCGAGAAGTTTTTAGCCATGCTGGATGATCTGGATGACGTACAACAGGTTTACCATAATGTCGAACTACCCTAACTCAGACTTAGGGTTTTCAGGGCTGTACTAATGGCCTTATATTCAACAGAATTGCCTGCTGTGAATAAAATAAAAAGGGATCACACTAAGTGATCCCTTTTTATTGAGAACAACGCCCCTCCGTAGGGTAACCGATCAAAAGACAATCGTTACACCCTCTGCCCTATTTAACAGGCAAAAAAATACAAAAAGCGCCAATGTCGTCACAGGCCCTTTGGCATATAAATTGTCGCGCTACTCTGGATTGACCGGTTGACGACAACCCAGACAACGAACAAAGGTCGTTTTTGCCGGTCCAACAACCAGCGCACTGGCGGCTTCATCCGCATTACCGCCCGCGAAGGAAAGTGGCAACGTAACCAGATACAAACCCGTCCCAGCGACCGTCAGCACAAGCATCAGCGGGCGAACGACCAGCGCATCGGCAACCATTTCCCCGGCGCTCGGTGCTTGATCAGACGTTGCCGCAAAACTAACGGATGGAACCAGTAACAACACCGCCACCAATGTCGCCAGCAACCCACGTGAACTACTATTAAAGAACCGCTTCATAACCCTACATTCCTTATATTTTCCGAGTACCTAAGGAATATAGCAGCAAATTAAAAAAAGGTAATGCAGGACGCAAATTACGTGCTTTTAGATGTTTAAGGCTTAGTAAGATCAGATAATGGTGCCGGAGCCGGAGCCGGAATCAAATAAAATAATTAATTCGTTGAATTTACTATACTTTGTTAACTCAATATCGACCCTGTAAATAATTCTGTGTAGCTATCAGTGTTAAATATAATCCGCCAAGCGGTCTTCAAACTCAATCGTAAATCTATTCATTGTCGGTTTCCAATTGCGGATCGGCATGGTCCACTTTTTCGACGCCTCCCGAATCGCCAAGTAGATGACTTTCATTGCTGAGTCGTCGATCGGAAGCAGCTTCCGTTTTTTGACAGCCTTACGAATGACGCTGTTGAGCGGCTCGATGGCATTCCTCGCCAGTTTTACTTGACCACTACAGCCATCCCACGTTACTAGGCTTAACTCACTCCTGCAAATGGCACTGAGCGTTAAAGTCAGACCCTTTTGGGTGGTAAGAAGACAAAAAGTATCACTGATATCAGGCTCTCCATAAAAATATAAGTTAGTGTTAACAATCCCGGTATACCATCAATTAATAACGATATAATTCGTGATGTCGCGAGAAAAAGCATAATAATTGCGAGAGTGAGAATAAGGGTACGATTATGCTCTATCTTAAAAGTGGCAATTCCTGACATAAAGCCTACCGCTGCCACCATCCCGTTATAGGCCCGCAACTGATTGAGGGCATCCACATGCTGGGCGACCAGATCCGGGTGACCGGGGGCGCTTCTAAAAACTTCCCACAGGCCGGGTACTATAAGGCTTATACACAGGAATCCGAGAGTGACATAAAGTATCAGTTTGTGGCTATGTGGCATGGGGTCGGCCTCTGGGCTGTAATCGACAGGTGCTTTTGTCTGAGGATAGTCAAGCGAAACCCTACCTAGGAAATATCAGCCCTGAGGCGTATGAAATACAAATGGCATTACTGAGCTGAGTGTCCACGGGTATGGGGAAAGTCCATCCACTCTTAACTAGGTGTCCAACAAATCGGGTGAAAACCAAACCTTTGAGTGTTAAAGAGGGATTATACGGGGCATTCTAGCGCCGCTCTATATTGAAAAGGTACTCAGATTTTTTCTCTATTTTCGATGCAACTCTTAGGCTACTTTTAACCCACAAGAGACGTTCGTGAAATTCGTATTGTAGAGGCACCTCTAATTAGGTGGCCAAACTAACTATGCCACTACAGGGCGCGCCTCACCAAAATAATTATGATAGGGTAGATCAAAAACCTTGTGGGCCATTTTCTTTGCTTCTTAGTCACGGCCAAACAAAGCTTCGAAGATATCAGTGCGAGAAATCTTTCGCTTCATATCCCGCTTTTCTGTCAATGAAAACGGGCATTTCAACCAATAGGGGTTAGCAAGATGGCAGACAAAAAAGGGCGTGAATATTCCTCCGTCGTTGTTGACGGTGTCGAACAGGCACCCAGCCGAGCCATGCTGCGTGCTGTGGGTTTCAAAGATGATGACTTCAACAAACCCCAAGTGGGCGTTGCATCTACCTGGAGCATGGTCACGCCCTGTAACATGCATATCAACAAACTGGCCGAACACGCCGAAGCGGGAATTAATGAAGCCGGCGGCAAAGGCGTTATTTTTAACACCATTACTGTTTCCGATGGCATTTCCATGGGCACCCCCGGCATGCGCTATTCACTGGTTTCCCGCGAAGTAATCGCTGACTCCATTGAAACCGTCACCGGAGGGGAAGGATTTGACGGTATTGTGACCATCGGTGGTTGCGACAAAAACATGCCTGGCTGCGTCATTGCCATGGCCCGCCTGAACCGCCCCTCCGTTTTTGTTTACGGCGGCACCATACGCCCGGGTAAAGAACGCCGCGACATCGTATCTGTCTTTGAAGCGGTTGGTGGACATGCCAAAGGCACCGTCTCTGACATCGAACTGCTGGACGTGGAAAAGACCTCAATACCGGGGCCGGGTTCCTGCGGCGGCATGTATACGGCTAACACGATGGCCTCTGCGATTGAAGCGCTGGGCCTCAGCCTGCCCAACAGCTCTGCTCAGGATGCGGTATCTGACCACAAGGCAGAAGACGCTCGCCGTGCTGGTACAGCCGTCCTGAACCTGATCGAGAAGGACATCAAACCCTCTGACATCCTGACCAAGGAATCCTTTGAAAATGCGATCTCCGTGATTATTGCCCTGGGTGGTTCAACCAACGCGGTGTTGCACATGCTGGCCATGGCTCATGCGGCCAATGTCGAGTTGAACCTAGATGACTTTACACGCATCGGCAAGAACGTCCCTGTTCTGGCAGATGTAAAACCGTCCGGCAAGTACCTGATGTCCGAACTGATTGAAATCGGCGGCATCCAGCCACTGATAAAAATGTTGCTCGACCGTGGCTTATTACACGGTGACTGTATGACAGTAACTGGTAAGACTCTGGCGGAAAATCTGGCGGATGTTGCACCTTACCCTGAAGGCCAGGACATTATCCGTAATTTTAACAACCCGGTTAAAGCGGACAGCCACCTTCGCATTCTCTATGGCAACCTGGCGCCCACTGGCTCAGTAGCGAAGATTTCCGGTAAAGAGGGTCTGAAATTCTCAGGCTCCGCACGTTGTTACAACAGCGAAGAAGCCGCGATGGAAGCCATTATGAACGGTACCGTAGTTGCAGGAGACGTATTGGTAATTCGCTACGAAGGCCCGAAAGGAGGCCCGGGTATGCGCGAAATGCTCAGCCCAACTGCCGCTATTATGGGCAAAGGCTTGGGTAATGATGTTGCTCTGATTACCGACGGCCGTTTCTCTGGTGGCAGCCATGGTTTTGTAATCGGCCACATTACACCGGAAGCCTCCGTGGGTGGCCCAATCGCCCTGCTAGAAGATGGTGACAAAATCACCATCAATGCGGAAAACAATATCATTGATGTGGATCTCAGCGAAGCAGAGCTGGCACAGCGTAAAGCCAACTGGCAGGCACCCGCCACAGAAACACGCGGCGTGCTGGCTAAATACGCCAAGCTTGTGAGCTCAGCCTCAGAAGGAGCGGTGACTGACAAGAATCTTTAGCAGGGGTACGCGTGCCTTCTGCCGCTGATGCGGGGCGTATAGTGATCGCCAACACTTCGTGCCATTCTTATTAATGAGGAGATACCGACCACCGCCATCTGATTATTACAGGCGCACAGGATCAAGTGGTGAACAATAATATGACGCAGGAGCTACGCAGGGAGGCTCAAAAAAGAGGGGCAACTGTTTATGTGGGTAACGACTTCGATCCATTTATGGATCGAAGTCGTGCGACACACTTAAAGCGAATGAACCTGGTTAAAGAGTATTTAACAGGTTACAACAAAGTTGATTGGTGATCCCTTATGAGCGATCAATCTTACTTCATCACACTGCTGACTATCGAACTACTGATTCCACATGCCCAATCACTCAAAGATAAACGTCGAGAAGTACGGGGGCTAAAGGATCGTATCCGCAATAAATTTAACGCCTCGGTGGCAGAAGTGGGCTATCAGGACAAATGGCAACGTGCCCTGCTCGCAGTCTGTCTGGTGGGCAACGATAAGCGACTATTGACGGCGGATACCGATCAGATTAATACCCTTTGCCAGGAGGCCTCGGAGGTTGTGATTACAACGATCAATCAGGAGTGGTTGTAATGTGAGAGTGGCTATAGATGGTAAGGTGAGAGTGGTTATAACTATAGGGCCACTTAAAGACTAAATATTACTGTAGCTAAACCCAAAACCCTTATATTAGACGTTCACACCAGGCTTCAATCGCCTGTCGAACCTCCACCGGCTTTTCTGTCAGCGGCCAGTGAGAGGAATCAATCACCGCCGTAGTGGCATCCCTGAACTCTGTAATCAATCCAGCACTCACTTTCGGATCGGTATAGGTTGCGACTTTGGAAAGTATCACAAGCACCGGTACAACAATACTTGAAAGTGCTGGAAGTGGACGTGCCATTTCCATGATTTCCTGTAAGAGATTCGCCGTAGGAAAATATTGAAGATCCACCCACGGTGATGAATATTGATTGACCATTTGCTCCAACTTGCCGGTTTTCAACAAGGTCTCCCGTACTCTCTGATCCCATACCCGAAGATCTCGTTGAGGAATATGGCGGCGGTAAATACCCATACGGTTAAGCACCCTAATGATCGGGACAACGAGCCGAAACAACGGTATAAATCGACTTGCCAACCTGAGGTGGCCCACTAGCGTTTTCCCCAGTATCGGATCAATCAGCACGAGGCCAATGACCCTTGACGGATAACGACTGGCAAAATGAATAGCGATCTGTGCGCCCAAACTGTGACCGATAAGTAGTACTTGTGAATAGTCCTCGTGCGCCAATACCTGTTGTAGGTCTTGGCTCCACATATCGAGGTTAAGTTTTCCCCGCCAGAAAGACTCGCCATGGCCCCGCAGATCAATTCGTAAAATATCCCAGCGATCTTTCAAGGTAGTTTCTTCAGCAAACTCGGACCATCTGGAGATATTACTGGCAACACCATGAAGTAGAACGATAACGGGGCGAGGTTGTTCAGAGGAGCGCCACAGCCAGTATCTAATACTGGCCTCTCCCGAAACAGGCAGGCTATGTGAATCCTCTCTTCCCGATAATTTCGTCATCAATTTAGCATTTATGCTGAAACAATACCGCTGTCTTTCAGCTGGCACTCTGCCCCAGCAGGTTTTATTAATTTTCAGAAAAATACGCTTTTAGCTCACCCTCAGAAGGTTGCCGCTGAAAAACTAACTTCCCATCCACGATAATATTGGGGGAGTGACGAATATTCAGTGCTGAAACCAATTCAGGGTGCTCTTCTACGTATTCAACCTCGTACTCAATACCCAAATCCTTAAATTCGTTTTCCAGGTTCGGTAAATTAAAGTCGGTTTTGGTGACAAGTAGTTGAACTCTCATGGACCTCCTCCTAAGCAGGATAAACCCAGTATAGAAGTTAAATTGTAGTAACTAAGCCTGCACTCAGAAAACACGTACTCTAATTCTAGTCAAGCGCAAACTTTGAAGCTCATCAATTATTTATTAGATACGTCATTGTTAGATATGTGCCTGAAGGGAATCAATATATACCCGGCTCGGCTGACAGCATGAGTTAAAGTGGTTTTTTATAATGGAGGAAAAACCGGGTCAGAGCACAATTAATTCTAATATTAACGATTAAGATGAATCTCAAACGTGCCCTATACTTGTTTACAAGCGATACTCGAGTGCTAGGAGATCGTATACCGGGGCAATAATAAACGAATCTTTCCGCAATCGGCGGGCGCTACTCCGGCATAGAGCGTGGCGGTTATAGGAGTATTGTTATAGGAGTCTCGGGCATAAAACACCCCGATCGAGGGCGGAGTGATGGATAAAAGTTCGCAAAATGGAGGAAAGATTCCACCAGCTGTGGACGCTGATAGCATACTCGATGCGGCGCTGGAGATGGCGTGCAAGCGGGATAACTGGTATGACCTCAACCTTGTAGAGCTGGCGAAATACTGCGGTACATCCGTTAACAACATACGTCACTACTACTCGGATACCAATGCCATCGCTAACGCTTGGTTTTCACGCGCACTAGAGGCCATGCTTTCTGCGGAGTTGGAGAGTATTGAGGCCTTGCCCGTCAAAGAGCGCCTGGAGTTTATTATTTGGCGCTGGTTCGAAGCACTCGCGCCATACCATCGGGTAACCACTCAGATACTGGGAGCCAAGCTTCATCTACCGCACATCCACCATTGGGTACCCATGGCCTTTGATTTATCGCGTCTGGTCCAATTTTGGCGTGAGGCGGCCGGACTGTATGCAGACGGCCAGCGCAGACAGATTGAGGAAATCGTCCTTACGGGGATTTTTTTAGCGACCTTGCGAGCCTGGTGCCAAGATGAAAGCTCACAACAGTCCCAAACCCATTCCCGACTTCTGGTTCTTCTGGCGAGAGCGGAGCGGTCGGCTGCATTCTGGTTCTCGGATAATAGCCATTGAAACCGCATCTATTGGGACATAGATAGGCGAGAAGCTTATTGGATGGAAGCTTATTGAATATAAGGCGCGGCCAACCTATTCACGTCGACCTGTGCACGCAAACGGGCGCAAAGCAGGTAAGTACCTGCGAGCTTTCGGTGCAGAAACAGTATGTCGGTTGGTGGCAGGTGCATGTAACGCTGATTCAGTCTCAGGGATATGGCTAGCTCCGCGACCCGCCGTGACAGGTCGGAGGTGCCGAAATCAAATAAGCCCTGGTATCGCACTGGCTCGGCAACCGCACTGATCATTTCGCACAACCCCTGACGAGATGGCGCAGGCTCGTCTTTTCGTAGATAACCCAACTCTACAGCATGGGTCTCAATGGCAGAAACATTTCCATCTTGAGCCGCACTCATCAAACGACGGAAATCATCAACCACATCATTGGAGTAGTGTCGTGTTGCCCCGAAATCGAGGAGCCCGATACGATCATGCTCGGATTGGTACCGGTAGTTACCAAAATTGGCGTCGGTCTGGACCAGGCCCCACTCGAACACCTCCTTCAGAGCCAGGGCCAGAAGCCGTGCCGCTACATGATTCCTTACGCATTGCGGTGCTTCAGAGAGGGTTTCAATGGGGACACCGGGGACGAAGGACATTGTGAGCACGTCAGAAGTGGTGAGTGATCTATCCACAGTGGGAAGCTCGAAATCGGAATCGCTGTCGATGAAACGGCTGTATTCAGCAATATTTTCTGCCTCGACGCAATAATCGGCTTCCCGGTGAAGTTGATGCTTGGCTTCTTTGAGCAGTGTCGTAATGTCGTAGTCCCTGGGAACCAGGTGCAAAAGGTTGAACAGGGCTGCGACATTGTCGACGTCGCTATCGATGCTTTTTCGAACCCCGGGATACTGCACCTTGATAGCAAGATGCCGCCCATCCCTGGTTGTGGCTTCGTGCACCTGCCCGATGGAAGCGGCGGCAAGAGGTGTGAATGAAAACTGCATAAATGCATTATCCCAGCCCTTACCCCAGGCGCCTTCCAGCACCTTCTCAACCTGCCCCAACGGCATTGGGTGCGCGTTCTCACGTAGGGTGGCAAGAATCTCGGTCAGTACCGGAGGAAGATAATCGCCGGCCTCCATCGAAAGCAATTGGCCGACCTTCATCGCCGCACCGCGCATCTCTGACAACCGTTCCGCCAAGCGCATGGCATTGGCCGGTGTCAGCAGCAAATCGGTTGCCCTCAGCGGTTTTCCTGCTACTAAAGTCGATACGCCATCGCTGAGTACCTGACCGGCAATACCTCCGACCAGGCGGCCGAGCAGTAGCAAACGGCTTGCTCTATTTTTCGGAACGGGTATCTCTCTAGCCAAATCGTTATATGACCTCCGGCATTCCAACTGGGTATTAATAACTGATTTTTATAAGTTGACCGATATAGCTTTGACAGGGGTACAGCACAATTAATTCTAATAATAGCCATCAGAAGTTAAAGGGGTCGTAACGATTATTCGTTGATCAATGGTGAGGAGTATAAGTGAATGAACCAGCTAGATGCCCGTTCTGTAGAATGATAAGACTGACTATAATTGTAGAGTGGTGCCGGAGCCGGACTTGAATAAAATGAACAACATACTGATTTTGTTATATTTTATAAATTCAATACTACTCGATACCAACGTAGGTACCAACAAATGTAATTTTCAAGTTGCACCCAACGAGCTATTAGATACATTTTAATTAAAAACCACCACAATAACGAATCAGCGAATACACCCTACCCCCTACCCCCAAAGATTGCTTTCAGAGTAATTATAGGTAGACCCAATGACATGTTGGAGCCAGAAAAATCAACTAAGGACTTAGACTCTGATTGATTCACCTCACTGTATGGAGGGAAAAGGGAATACACTTGTTAAAATCTTGATAGTGTATTCAAGCCTTACAATCGATTGAAAGAGCACCTTCAGCTGAAAATTTCGGCGTCTGACCATGAACTCCCAGCCCCTCCCAGGCAAGATAGGTAGCCACAAGCTTAACAGCAGAGGGTTTTCTAGTAATTTTTGGTTAGAATCTTGGCGCGGCTTTTCTGCCCTATTCACCCACTTAACCCCAGAAGTAGACAATCGACATGAAATCATAAGCCCTATGAAGTATGAGACAAGATATTATTACTGTATTTAATACAGTTGTTGACGTGAGTTTGGGATGTATCGAAAATTGTAGTTTTTATTGCAAAGTCTTATATGGTCAAACCTTCTGTAACTCTAAATTTGCTAACTAATTTAATTGTATTAACTGGAATTTGATCTGATATTTTTGACAGAATGTTTTGATGCGGCGTGACCGCCAGCTTTGCACCAGAGGCCATAATTAAACTTATCAATGCAAATATTGAAACCTAGAGTTTGACTCTGTCCCCAAATATTCCGCAATTGTTGCAGGGTTGTTAGCTCTGTCTATTATTGGCAGTTTCATCCGGAAGTTTACAAAACCCCTGAGACGGCACATCCAGAGCGCTATTGAATTTGCTGGATAGATTC
This sequence comes from Porticoccus sp., assembly GCA_041581635.1. Taxonomy (GTDB): domain Bacteria; phylum Pseudomonadota; class Gammaproteobacteria; order Pseudomonadales; family Porticoccaceae; genus Porticoccus. The sequence goes on from JBFICW010000013.1 coordinate 43,495, forward strand.
TGGAACGCGATAAGCCCTGTTAACTCCACAATGCTGTCGTCGTCAAAGAAACATTTTAATCGCTTTATCAATTGCTCTGTCACCTGTTGATCTGAATAAGTAACAGCTTCCGTGTATTCAAGAACCACCTTCTCCTTCTCGTCGAAGAGATCAGTTTCTTTCCAATCAGCAAGCCCCTCAACTTTTTCCATAGAGCCAGCGCGTTTGGCCAGCGTGGCAGAATTGATGTCAACACAGAAGCTACACCAATTGATTTGCGATACTCTTACCGTAACTAATGAACGCAGCACGGGATCCAATGGAGAGCTTCTTCGGTCCAACACACCATAAAGCATAGCCACAGCAGCGAACAATTTGGGAACTCTTGCCCAAAGTAAGCCGGGCTGAAGTATCACGCCATATTTTCTTTTCTGACGCCAAAAGAAAGGTCTTAAAAGCCAGGGGTACTCTGTTAATTTCTTTACCGAAACCCTCATATTTCACCCTCAAGCGTTAAACATTTCTTACAGACTGAACTGTTTTAAGCATCAGTGCCGGCCGTTTAATTCTAAAACACTTTTGCTTTTATCATTTATTCCACCAGGAGCATCACTCAAGTTCTTTTTCTTGAAGGATAATGCTGATTTTGTGGACCGCATTCCTTATACCCTTATTCAAAGCTCGACTGGTGATGGTTGCTCCCGTCATCCCCTGTATATCCGCTTTAAGATGAATTTTGTCCTGGCTTCCCTTGCCGATATACTGGTCCAGAAACTTCTTTTTCTCGATGCCCTTACCCATATCACGATGAGCGAGCACACGAACATAGCGCACAGTATGGTCAGGTTCGAAAACAACCATAAACCTGATCAAACCATGTTTTCCTTTTGAGCTGCTTATGAGTGCCCTGCCCAGAACCTTCCCATCTCTGGCTGCTTCGTAATAAAAAAATAATGATAATTTCTGTTTAAGGCCGGTTGCTTTCTCTACTCGCGCCAGCTGGTTCGATGTTGCAACCTTCAGTTTCTTTTCAACGGAAAGAGGAGGAGGGAAGGCCTCGGCAAGGGCCGTTTTATCCTCAACCGGTTTCATGGCGGCAAAGACTCCTGCACAAAATATGTAGGATGCTATCACCGCAATTTTAAAAAAGGCCCCCACATCCAGTCCTCTCAATGGATTAGGCCTGGGCCAACCACGATGCTATGAAAACCCTCATCATCATCTTTGCCCATCCTGATTAGTTGAATTATAGCGAATGTCGTCATTGCCATCGCCCTTTTGGTTGACTCCCAACCTACAGGACAAACAGTTCAGCATCTTGTATCACAAAGTTTCACGTCAAAAATAAGTATTCATCCCATGCTCTAAATGCTTTTAGGCTGAATCCTTTTTTAGAGTATTGGCCCTTAAAGGAGTGGTGGGCATGAACAAGGGAACTGCTCCACAATTAAGCGAGTCAGAACGAAAACTCCTTACTCGCCTGGTATTCATTTCCTTTTTACTGTTTTCAGTTTTTATTATTGGCTTAGGGTATTTAGCCACCACCTCCGAACCAACCATGTCATATTCCCTCTAACTAAAAGAGGCAGTCATGAGTAACCGTGTTATTTTAAAATCTACCCTTGCGTGTCCATTACAGATGGGAATGAGCTGCACCTCAACAGAATGAGAATGAAAAAACCTCTCACTCTCCTAAAGACAGGCTACATAGGAAAAGTAATAGCTGCAGTATTGTTGCTTCACTCCTGTTCTTGTCATACTTCTTGGGGCTATAGGGCCTATCACCTTTAGTTAGTTACCTAGACTTTGTGTTATTGCCCTTACTCAGAATGTTTATCTGTATTACAGCCTTGGCTATCGTTTTTAGAAGCAAATATTAATATTTTCTAACTCACATATTGCTCCACATCACTGTCGAAACGCTCTTTGCATCGTTTTGAGCAAAAGACATAACGCTTCCCAAGGTATTCGCTGAAATTATTTGCCGTCCACTCATCTACGGGCATGCCGCATACAAGGTCGTGCACCCATGAATGCTGTTCGGTTTTACGATCTTGTAATTTACCGTCCTCCAGCCAAAAAATTCGATCAGCGATCTCTTCAACACGTGGGTCATGAGTGACCATCACAACGGCATACCCTTTATCTCGTGCAATATCGTGCAGAATCATCATCACTTCCTGCCCGTTCTGTGAATCAAGATTACCCGTAGGCTCGTCTGCAAGGATAATTTGGGGATCATTAATCAGTGCACGTGCAATGGCAACACGCTGTTTTTCACCTCCGGAAAGAGTTTGAGGTAACGAATTACGCCTATTATTAAGCCCCAGTTGTTCGATTAAATAGTTGGCTCGCTGCAGTAATTGATGTTTATCACCAGGCTTCAATTGAGTAGGAAACAATATGTTCTCTTCAACGGTTAACGCATCAAGCAGGTTAAATGTCTGGAACACAAAGCCTATTTTCAAGGCACGAATATTGGGTAATTGTGACTCTTTCAAGGCGGTAATTTTCACACCTTCAATTTCAATGGTGCCTTGTGTGGGCCGTAACAGGCCGCCCAGCATTGACAGCAAGGTTGTTTTCCCGGAGCCAGAGGGCCCCATTATCAAAACCAGCTCACCGGGGAAGATCTCTATCGATACATCATCAACAGCACGCACTTCGGTATGCCCACTGCCGAAGTATTTTGAGATGTGCTTAGCACTTAGTATTGTTGAAGACACTCTGCCCTCCCTAGATATGAAAAGCTGTCGCCGGGTCAAGGCGCAGCACCATGTAGGTTGGAATCAATGCACCAAGTATTGCGACAACCAATGCAATGACACCCAGTTGCACTAACGAACTGACAGAAACCATGAGTGTGAGCTGCGGCACCAACAAAGGAATAACGGGAATTACGACCAAAGCAAAGGCGGCTGAAAATAGGAAACCCAGTAGTGTCACAAATCCTGATTGAAGGATAACACTGTAGAAAATAGCGCTATTGTTGACACCTAATGCCTTGATGATGGCAATTTCCCGGCGTTTACGTATTACCAATGAATAGGAGGTAAAGCCGACGATCAGTGCGGCAAGTACTGAGCATATAGCTGTCATCATCACGATAATCTCAACGCCCATTTGTTTTGCCATCGAAAAATCGTTTTTTATAAAGGCTTCATGTGGCAGTGCGTTGACTTTATTGATCTCAAACCGGATTTTTTCTGCGAGCACCCCGGCATCGATGCCCTCCTCTGCATCCACCAGTAAATAACTGTAGGTACCACTAGATGACAATATGTCCTGAAGGTCTGCAAAGGGAACAAATAATACGGCATTAGCCGAAGAATAGGTTCCACTGGACAGACCGACAACGGTGAATGATTTATCTGTGATGCCCAGTTGATCACCAAGCTTAACGCCCGTAAGCGACGATAAGATATCGGGGATAATGGCTTCCCTTGGGTTTTCAATCATTCGGCCCGCACTCATTGCCCAAGGCCCCGCGCGCTCCGCATCTGGCAGCAACCCCACAATAAAGGCAAACATTTTAGTGTCACCGGCAACAATAACGCTGTTAAGGTACAAAATAGGTGTGACACGTTTGACCTCGGGCATTTCTGCAATTTTGTCCGCCTTCCAGTCCCAAACAAATGACATCGCCATGTGCATATTACCTACGCCATTTTGCATGACCCACACATCGGGTTTCATATTATTCGGGTAAGCAACAATTTGCTCTGATTCGCCCCGCCAAACGGCATCAAAGAAAATGACCAGAATAAAGGCACTGGCGATACCCAGGGCACTGCCTATCAAACTGTCACGCTGGCCAAATAACGATTTCAGAGCCCATCTCATCATATCTTAGGTACCTTGAAAGGCGACCATAGGGTCAGAGTGATGAATTGCACGTAATGGAGTTACTGCACCTAAAATTGCAAACCCCAAGCTTGCGATCAGCGTTTGCGAAAACACCACCGGTTCAAAGATACGAATCAAATAAACCGGTGCAGCTGTTTCTATAAATAAAGCAAGCCCAAGAGCAAGCAAAACACCTATGGGTATGGCAAAGACAAGCAATAAAATGGACTGCATTAATACAGCCAGAAAAAGCTGATAAAAACGGAATCCCAGGGCCTTTAATACAGCAAAACTTCTAATACGGCTGCGAATGTCTGCATACATAATCAAGCCAACAACCAGCATCCCGATGATATAGCCTATCGTGACGAGCAAGCCCATGATCGGGGCAAAAAACACCTTGCCCATGCTAATATCATTCTGCGCCAACTGTTTTGATGTGATGATGTCGACTGAGGGGACTTGTATTTCTATTTGCCGGGCAACTTTAGCCCGATCTGTCAATGGCTTAAGCTCGATGAGCATGTAACTCAATAAAGGAAAAGTGCTTAAATCCGGCGCAATTTCTGACTCAAGAAACAAATCAATCATGCCGTCATAATTGATAAAGGCAAACGGCATCATGAAGGCGGATTCGCGGGTAATGCCCGACACTTTAAATTCAAAATCCGTCACATAAAAACTGTCGCCAAGTTTGATGTCATATTTTTTCGCCAGGGATTCATCGATAACAATGTCCCTGCCATCACTGATTTCATGACCATGAACAATAGACGATGGGCCACCCTTTACATCGTAAACCAACACATAGACGGGCGTACTTCTGGTGTTTTTTGTGTAAATAATAGGAACAGCGGTAAGCGGATAGGCATTTACCACGCCATCAACGGATTCGACTTCGGCACGCGATAACTGAGGAATAGATGAACGGACCGCAATAAAATTTGTGACCCCTGATTGTGTAGCGACCAGGTCGGCCTGTCGGTTAAGAACAATTCGTTCCAGCTGGTAATATTGGCCTTGCTCAAACCCTTCCAGCACAAGAATGACCGCAATAACCGAGCCTAACGCGAATGCCGTTATGAATGTGCGTAATCGATCAAGTTGTAACTGCCGCCATGCTAACTTAATCACGGAGCCAACCCTTCACAGGTATATATTATTGCCTCGCTAACAATAGGGTGTTTGCTCTCAAACCATTGTTAATCTTCTAAGGCCTACAGCTGTGGCGGAAAACCAGAGCAAAGTGCCACTCTCCTAGACTTTTAATTTTTATTATATACTTTGACAGTCAGGCTGCTCGGTCATCCGTCTCTTTCCACCGAAACAAGCTGTAATCCAGGGTATCCGGACTACATCCCTTGCGGACTAAATAAAAGATTGGTTCGGATGAATAAACCTTATGTGGTGCACATGTTGGATCAAAGCAGGTGCTTTCGTAAACTGGTATGTGTTCAATACCAAAACGCTTGAGCTCGGCTAATACATCTATTTTTGATGTCCAGTTCCCAAGGCCTTGGAAATCGCCATGAAAACGAGCCCCTACATCTGGACGTTTTTCATAGACCGTCACTATCTCAGCTTGGGCATGTGCGGCTAGAGCGGCGCTTAATCCAGCAGTTCAGCGCCAACGACTTCAACCCTATGCTCAGTCAAGGGCCTGTTCCTCTACTTATTTTAATCAGTGATTAAATCTTTCCATCTCAGATAAAATATCAAATTGAAACAACGCATTGCTCCTAACCATATTAGTAATTAATGGCAACCACTACCTTTTGAAAGGTGTGCGAGATTATCCAACTCACATTCCTCAGAATAATGAATGATACCGCGGCGAAGCTTCTGAGTTATTGATTCATTCAAGTAACCGAAGGATCGAATGATTGCACCTTCTATATCCTTGAGCGAGACCTGTAATAAGTCATAAACAACACATATCTCATCACCATTTACTTCCACACCTTGAATTCCCATGAGCCCTCTTATCTCATTACTAACTGCTTTCTCTTTCGACTCATCCAGTGGAAAATAAAGCTTTAACTTATGCGCTTTTATAACTTCGCGCCCTTTTTGCTTTTCTGATTTCCCATATTTTGGGTTACCTACAAATAAATTCGGTCTATGCTCAAATTTGCTTTGACATTGCTCTGAGCAAAAAAGGTAATCTATCCCTAGATATTCAAGCGTAAATACACCCTCTCTAACGTCCATCTCACAGACAGGGCACTTTTTAAACACATGTACACGACTCACACTAACACCTCTGTTAAGCACCACATTCTCACACGCTTTTACGTGCACCAAGCGACAATAGTTTCCAATTACAAATCATGTAAGCGGTTTGCTGCTTGCGCCATACGCATCGCCTCATGCTCTTCTAGGGACAGCAGTTGATCCAGCAATTCCCAACATGAAGGTGCAGCATCCCGGCCACGTAAATAACGGTAGAGTTCTATCACCTGTCCATGTTGATGAATTATTTCGGTAATAATTTCGTCAGCATTCATCTCTGCGAAGGGTTTGTCACACAGTTCATGGCGAACAATGGGGTTCTTATCGAGATATTCCAAACACCAAGTATTCAACGCTTTGACATCTGCCGTTTCCCGAAAGCCATCGAGCACTTCCACAAGTTTTTGCTCATGAGCTGAAAGATAATCGAGCAAAAGTTTTGCTCTTTCACTCTCATTTTCTCCAGCGCAATGCCGCATGCAGCTAGCCAAGTGCTGGTGAAATCCACGTGTCCAATTCAGGACATCTCTCAAGGTTTCTATTTGCATAGTCTTACCCTCTAGATTGTTAGGATGCTGCGATAGCCAGCAACATCCACATCAAAGGTCGTATTGCGACGTAAATGATCACGCATGCCTTCCAAGGCATCCGGATCTCCATGAACCAGTTGAATTGGCATATTTTTTCGCAGGCCTGATTCTTTAAGCCATCGCTCAATATCCAGATAATCACCATGGCCAGACAAACCATGTATCACTTCGACCTGCGCCCGGACAGGTAACCACTGGCCGTGAATTTTAACGCTACTGGCACCCTGCACCATTTTTGCTCCGCGTGTTCCTCCGGCTTGATAACCGGTGAATAAAACGGTCGTACTATGGTCACCCAAAAGGCGTTTGAAGTGATGCAGAATCCTGCCGCCAGAAGCCATACCACTGCCGGCGATAATGATGTGTGGAAAGCGTTGTTCGCTTAACGCTTTGGAGTCATCGACACTGGCTGTATAGGTGACTGCGCTGCACATCATATGACATTGAGCAGGCGTTAATCGATGCTCGTCAGCATAGCGACAATAGATTTTGGATACGTCAATCGCCATCGGGCTATCCAGATAAACGGGCATCCTGGGAATACGGCCCTGCTCTATCAACGTTGCGAGCATATGCTGAAGGGTCTGTGCACGACTCACTGCAAAACTGGGAATTAGCAAAACACCTCCTTTTTTCGCCATTTTGTTCACTACATTCGCCAGCTGTTCAAAAACATCGGTTTTATCGTGGCGGCGATTACCATAAGTGGATTCAAGTAACAGAAAATCTACTTCAGGCAATGGCTTGGGGGCTTGCATAAAAATATCATCGGGGCGACCGACATCTCCGGAAAACCCAACACGCTTACCTTCGGCTTCAATAATAATGCTGGCGGCACCTAAAATATGCCCGGCACTTTGCAGGCGAGCCTCGATATCACCTATGGAAAAACATTCACCGAAATCCACTGACTCAAAGAGTTCCATGCTTTTTTCAGCTGTGTCACGGTCATAAAGTGGCAGTGGGTTTTCATGTTTGCTAAGTTTATGTTTGGCATAAAACTTAGCGTCTTCTTCCTGAATATGCCCGCTATCAGCCAACAAAATAGCGCATAAATCTTTAGTAGCATGATGAGTAAAGACCGGTCCACGAAAGCCTTGTTTATACAGCACAGGTATATAACCGGAATGATCCAGGTGAGCATGAGTCAATAGCACGGCATCAAGTTTATCGATATCCAGTGGTAATGGTTGCCAGTTGCGTTTACGCAACCACTTGTAACCTTGGTAAAGGCCGCAATCCACAAGTACTCGTGTGGTTTGGGTTTCTACCAAGTATTTGGATCCGGTAACGGTTTCTGTACCCCCCAAAAAGGTAATTTTCATGACGCACTCTCCCTCGCACCGTGTAAACACTCCTGCACAGGTGCTATTAGAAGATCGGCAATCTCCACTCTATTGGAGCTATGGGGAATAGTGTTGGTTGTAATTAATTTCGACAAACCACTCTGTAACAACACCTGGTCACTATCGTTTGCAAAAATACCGTGTACAGCTGCGCATTGGATACTATTAATACTCTGTTTTTTTAGTGCTTCAATACACTTAAGAAGGGTTTGACCACTCGATATAACATCGTCAATGATCATGGCGGTATAGTCCTGAAAACGCGCCAAATCAGGCAAGGTCACCACCACATCCCGATCGCCATAGCGTTGTTTATCACCCACAATGAAACTATGGCCACTAAAAGACGCCATCTGCGAGACCCATTGCTCACTTTCGGCATCAGGCCCCACCAGAAACACTTTTTCCTGCCCTTTTAACCACTCAGCCAGCACTGGCGCCCCTTGCACTACTCGGCAGGGAATATCGTAGATTTCATCCAGTGAGTGGTACCGATGCAAGTGTGGATCGACAGTCACTAGCCAATCAACTTGTTGGGATAATTGCTTGGCAAAAATACGGGAAGTGACCGCTTCACCATCAATAAAACGCCTATCCTGACGCATATAACTCAAGTAAGGGGCAACCAACCCTACACTTGAGGCACCAAGTTCACACAAAGTAGCCGCAAGAAAAACAAGCGGTAAAAATTTGCAGTCAGGGTGGGATAAGTTCGCCAGAATAATGCAGTTACTGTCTTCAACTGGAGTTTCAATTCGTAAGTAAGACTCCCCGTCGGGAAAATGTCGTGTATCAGCCTGCCCAGCAATTGCACTTAACTTCTGGCACAAGGTATTGAATAAAGTGTGCGGTCCAAGGCCAAAAATAATCGGTTGAGAAGCAGTCATACTGGTTCTCCGATTTGAAAGATATCCGGATTATCATGGTAATAGGCCAAGGCGTAATCGCTCTCACCGGTGCTTTCGCTAAACAAAGTAAATAATGGGTCGCCAACTAACACCCGTGTGCCGATGTTAGCGTGTAATCTAAGGCCTGCGGTTGGGTCGACAGGCGCTCCGGCCAATTTGGCCAAGCGGGACAATTTACGGTTATCAATGGCTTGAATAACGCCAGACTGATGCGATTTTTCCACAACCTGATGAGTAGCATCGGGTAATGACTTCAACCCGCCCTGCGCCTCTGCAATCCGCTGGAATTGCGCCCAGGCTCTACCACTATCGAGAAATTCTGTGGCTTGTTGTAAAGCATTTTCCAGACCGCATTGCTGAGCAAGATCCAGCAGGTGTGCAGACAACAATAATGCGCGTGTACGAAGATCTTCAGCACCATCTGGAGCGCATTGCAGAACAGCCAACAAATCGCGCGCCTCTTCAACAGGGCCTATTCCGGATCCGATTGGTCTGCTGCCATCGGTGATGATACAGCGTGCATGGATGCCACAGGCATTTCCCACCTGGGTAAACAAGCCTGCCAAACGGTCGGCTTCTGCTTGTGTTCGGACTTTGGCAGTATCACCCACCGGGATATCGATGATCGTATGAGTAGAACCGGCTGCGATTTTTTTGGACAGAACTGAGGCAATCAACTGGCCTTCTCCATCCAGATCAAGCGCCCGTTCAATACGAATTAACAGGTCGTCTGCAGGGCTTAAATTCACGGCGCCACCCCATGCCAGGCACGCCCCAGTATCTGCGACTACCTGCCGAATATCTGCTAATTGGAGATTGACATTAATCAGCGTTTCCAAGGTGTCCGCCGTTCCAGCTGGCGATGTAATGGCACGAGAAGAGGTTTTGGGAATGGTCAAGCCTGCCGCACTGACAATAGCAACAACCAGAGGAGTTGTACGGTTACCTGGCAGACCACCAATACAATGTTTATCGAAGACTCTTTCACTATCCGGCCAAGTCAAACGCTTGCCGCTTTCCACCATTGCTCGGGTCAGACCAATAATCTCATCAGTATTTAAACGACTACCCGCACAGATACTGAGGAAACTGGTAATTTCAATATCGGTATATTTGTGTTTACTGATATCGCTTACGATTGAGTCAATCTCACTGTCACTAAGCGCATGTCCGTAAATCTTTTTACGCACCGCACTTAAAGACTCGACTAAGGGCGCGTGGCTCACACTCACTGGTTGACCTTGACTGACCTTCAAACGTTGCCGTGCAATTTTTGAAAATCCAATCTGATCATGCTGTAGCTTGCCACTTTTGACCACGTAAAGGGTCGCAATCAAATCATTGCTTTCAGTCTTTATCAACAAGCGTGTGTTAGCGTTGAAACCCTCAGCACGGCAGATATGACAGTCTTCGCGCATGTAGACAACGGGCTCCTGATGAGTATCAATTCCCATGTCAATTGCTTTGAGGCTATATATAGACGCCATGACTAATTCCTGAAATTAAGGCTTACAAAAATTTACCAATAGCTAATGCCCGAGATTTACCTAACAGAAAAATAAGAGTTACATTACTATTTGTGGCAGCTCCAGGGATCCCGCTTGGCATTGTCTTTTACATTGGCGTCCACAAAACGGTAATGCTCTTCCTTGAAATGTGTCCACCAGCCATGATCCAGTTCCACATCGTGCTTTTTGAGCACCTCTTCGAGGCCGTCAACACACAGCAATGTCGCATCGTATGCCATATTCAAAACCCGAGACTTTTCATCAAATGAAGTCGAGTCCATACCAAACAGTTTGTCGATTTCTTCGATGGCGATATGGATTTTTTCCAACGGCGCGCTTTCCAGTTTCAGGTGTCTTTTGACCAGGTTAACTTCTGATACACCTGGCCTGTGCTCTTTCTTTTTCATCGCTCTATTCCTGTAACTTCACAGCAGCTCCTGCTCCATTAGTGCTTATCATGTTTCTGCTGTTTTTTCTCTTCGGCCTTATGCTGCATCATCTGATCCATCATCATTTGCATCATATTCATACGTTTTTCCATCATGCCCATCCGGTCTTTAATTTGCGTAGATGACATATCCATTTGATCTTTCATTCCGTGCTTGCCCTTCATCTTGCCCATCATCTTGCCCATCATCATGTTCATACCTTTCTGCATACTCTCCATGTGTTTTTGCATTAATTGATGACTTTTCCCAGGGTCCTCTTCCGCTTTAATCTCACCCATCAGTTTTTGCATTTCCTGCATATGCTCATGCATTTTCTTCATGTGCTCTTTATCCATCATGCCCATCATCATTCCGCCCTGCATGTCGGCTCCTTGTATATCATTACCATGCTGATGGTCACTGCCAGCAAACACGGGAGTTGAGAGTGCTGCTGCCAGGGCAATTGCTGAAACAAATGTTTTCATGATTTTTCCTCAGCCAGTTGTGGGTATTTGCTTATTGAACCTGGGTATCCAGGCAGGTGTTCTTTCCATATATTGGCGGTATTCATCACCAAATTCTTTCAGTGCCAATTGTTCCTCTCGTTTTGCAAGTCGCACATAAACAACTATCAGGATTGGGAACATGACCAGTGTCGGTATGGTTGGCCATTGCAAAAGAAAGCCAAACATAATCATGATAAAGGCAAGGTATTGGGGATGACGGCAACGCGCGTACCAGCCATTTATTGCCAGTGATCGTGTTTGTTGAGCTTGATGTAAAACTTTCCACGCTGAAGCCAGCAGGAAAAAACCAAGAATGATGGTGGCATTACTGGCGATATGGAGCGGGTCCCAATGTGGATTCCCTTCAAAACCCAGCAAGGTATGGAGAAGATGCCCACTATCGTGCGTAAGAAAATCAATATCTGGGTATTGCTCCACCAGCCAACCGGACAAAAAGTAAATTGTCAGCGGAAAGCCATACATCTCCGTAAACAAGGCCACAATAAATGCTGAAAAAGCACCCAAGCTGCGCCAATCAGATTTTGTTTGAGGCTTAACAAAACTGAAGGCAAAGAAAATAAAAATGGCAGAATTCAAAACGACTAGCGTCCAAAGCCCATAAGCTGATTCACCATGCATACTGGTTCTCCTTAATGGCGATGTTGATCAGATTGCTTTTTGCCTTCTTCATAACCACGTCGGTAAGCCTCGGTCTCAGGCTCCTTGGATTTATGAGCGCCGTGCCCCCCATGCCCTCTATGCATGAAAAGGTGCATAAGCGGGCATAATGCTAAGATCAAATACGGCAACCATTGATATAAATGCTCCCTGTGCTCAACCAGCAGAAAATAGCTTACGGCGCCAATAAACCCTACGGCGGCAAGACCTTTAGCACTAAACCAAAATGAAGTTCTTTGTGACATAACGCATTCTCCTGAGTGTGTTACATATTGGCCTGTAGCATTTCTACTGTGTTTTGACCTTGAGTTTTGCACGCTTCAACAAAATTGAATTACCAATGACTGACAGTGAACTGGTGGTCATAGCCACTACACCAATCATGGGATGTAAAAGCCCCAGTGCTGCTATGGGTATGGCTGCAAGGTTATAGAACCAGGCCCAATAGAGGTTCTGGACGATTTTTCGGAAGGTCGCACGGGATAATCGAATGGCTTCGACAAATTTGCTGAGCTCGCCTTTAACCAGGGTGACATCTGCGGCTTCAATGGCGACATCAGCACCTGCTCCAATGGCAACCCCCACATTGGCTTGCTTTAAAGCTGGCGCATCGTTAATGCCATCACCGACCATGACTACGCTGTCGCCATATTTGGACTGTAATTCTCGGATGGCATCAACTTTACCCTCCGGTAAAACTCCGGCCATGACCTGGTCAATACCAACCTGCTTGGCCACGTGATTCGCCGTACGCTCGTTATCACCCGTCACCATCACAGTATGTATATTTAATTCATGCAACGCGGCTACAGCATCCCGTGAATCAGGTTTAATCGTATCAGCCACAGCGACAACACCTGCAGCGCGATTATCAATGGCAACTAGCATGGCTGTTTTGCCCTCGTTCTCCAATTTTGTTAGTGCTGAATCTAGATCACCTAACGCAATGCCCAACTCATCAAAAAGCCGTCTGCTCCCAACGTGTACTATCTGACTATTAACAGATCCTTCTACGCCTCGCGCAGTGATCGCTTTGAATGATTCTACAGCGGGAATCTGTAATCCTTTTTCTTGGGCACCTTGAACTATAGCTTGACCTAAAGGATGTTCTGATCCGGCTTCAACTGATGCTGTCGCACACAATAAGCGGGCTTCGTCAAAGTCACCCGTTGGAATAACATCCGTTAAAGCAGGTTGCCCAGCGGTGATTGTTCCTGTTTTATCAAGAACAACCACCTTGATGTCTTTAAGTGTCTGTATAGCTTCACCAGAGCGGATCAGAACCCCTCTCTCAGCACCCATTCCGGAACCCACCATAATTGCAGTGGGTGTCGCCAAACCTAAGGCGCAAGGACATGCAATAACCAGCACGGCTATGGCTGCAAGCAGGGCCGCCATTAAAGGAGTCAATGTCGGGTCAACCCAAGGAAAAATGGTAGCTCCCCACTCCAGAATGGGCCGCAAGGAATCTGCGAATAACAGCCATACAATAAAGCTGACAGATGCGATTCCAATCACACCGGGGACAAATTTTGCCGTAACCCGATCTGCCAATTCCTGAATAGGTACCTTGGACCCCTGGGCCTCTTCAACCAGCCGAATCACCTGGGATAAAAAGGTATCGGCACCAATCTTTGTGGCACGTACTTTTAACAAGCCCTCTTTATTGATCGTTGCTCCAATAACATCATCCTCAGGCCCTTTTTCGACCGGGACGGATTCACCCGTGGCGATCGACTCGTCCAGATGGCTGTTACCTTCAACGATTTCTCCATCAGTAGGGATTTTTGAACCAGGACGAACCAGCATCAAGTCCCCCAACTCTAAATCAGCGATAGGTACTTCAACTTCTTGACCGTCGCGCAGCACAGTGGCCGATTTTGCTCCTAGAGTGAGCAATCGTTTGATGGCTTGCGAGGCACGCCCTTTAGCACGTGTTTCGAGATAGCGGCCTATCATATGGAACGTCATGATGGTGACCGCCATTTCAATAAATGAGGTCATCGGATAGATGAAACCAACAAGACCGATAAGATAAGGGGGTAAACTACCCATTGATATCAGAACATCCATATTGGCAGTGCGATTCTTCAGTGAACGCCAGGCTGAGCGGTGGGTTGCAAAACCACCCTTCAAAAAAATGACAGGAAAACCCAACAGTGCAATGATGAGAAGGTAGCCAGGGATCGGACTAACAAGCATATGTTGCATCATCAGCAGCATGACGATTGTGGCAGGAATAGCAGTAAACCAGACGCGCTTCCACGCTATAGCCAGGTAGCGTTCTTCCACATCATCCTGTTGAGGAGCAAGATCACTAATGGTTTCTACTGATGCAACGTCATAACCTGCCTGCTCAACAATACTGCGTATAACATCAGGGTCTGTACTTCTCTCGTCAAAAAATACAGTTACATGATGATTTGCGATATTAGTCTTTATTTCCTTTACACTCTCCAGGCGTTTGAGAGACGAAGTGATAAGGCCTGCACAATGATTGCTGCCCATGCCCGGTACCGTAAGAACTACCTGTCCTGAGGCTTTAGGCTTATCAGATACTGGTGCATCCACTTCATAGCCGGCATTTTCAATTGCTTTACGTATTTGAGTTTCTGTTAGTTTGGAGCCATCGTACTCAACATTGACATGGTGGTTAGCAATGTTCGTTTGTACAGCCGAAATTCCAGGCAATCGCTGCAAAGAGGTGCTTATCAACCCCGCACAATGATTGCTTCCCATACCCGGTACCGTGAACTGTGCCGCATTCTGATAATGTGTCTTCAGTTCACCAGTTTGTGCATGATTACTCACAGAATAACTCCCTTGTACATTTTGCATTAAGCCTTCAATCAAATGATAGAGCATGATCACCAGTACTGTTGGCGCTATCCCAGGTTTCGATAAGGTGGCAAATACTCTCCCCTGAAGGAGCACGGTCAGGTAAATCACGCCAATCACTGGATGCCGATTCCATACGTGCCATCAGCTTTTGCGCATCAAGCATCTCTTCACGAATGGCCTCCAGTCGCTGGTCGATGAGTTTTCGAACTAACGGGCATGGGGTATCACCGGACGCCGCCATATCCAGGGTTGCTCGAATATCTTTCAAGCTGAATCCCAGCCTTTTGGCCGACAACAGAAAGCGCAAGCGACGTTCTTGCTGTACTCCGTAGCGTCGATAGCCGTTGGCTGTATCCCTTTCCGGGGAGAGCAAACCCAGCTTGGTGTAATGCCGGATCGTGTCAGCACTCACATTAAATCGTCTGGCGATTTCAGTTACCGTTTTCATAACACCTTTTATCCTGACGTGTGTTCGCAATCAGCTATTGGTTTCGCAAATACTTTCCAGTTACTGTTGGAGCGCTGAAGTTAGACGCACCCGGCCAAGGAATTGATCGTACAACCTGGGTGTAACACCTAGGTCAATAGGTCAACGTTGAGGAATTCCGAAATAGCAGGCGCAGTGACGCCTATCGGAACATCAGGCGTGCTTGGGAGGATGAAAAATACGAGAAGGGAGCCCGTAGGCACGTGCTCCAGAGGAAGCAGCTACGGAGGTGCTGCTTAGCAGGTCGAGATTGACTGATGATTGCTGGAATGCTGCTGCCCCACTAATCACACAGGAAGATGCACATATCCCATTCATACAATCATTATTGCAATGGTCACAGGATTCTGATGAAGCATCATCAGTAGCATTTTTATGGCACGGAGCTTTCGATGGTTCTTCGACATCTTGATCACCATGATGCTCCATGGCATGGGCCTCGACACCAGA
>JBFICW010000014.1:0-58665 GCA_041581635.1 Porticoccus sp.
AACCCCCATTTTCAGCATACGCTGCAATGCCGCGCCTTTAAGGGTAAGTACCGGCCCCCCGCGACTATCGTTACTGACCTCCATATCCTGCCAGGATATTAGCCCAATACCTGTCCCCAGGGCTTTGCTGGCGGCCTCTTTAGCGGCATAACGTTTTGCCAGATAAGCTTCCGATGCATTTCTTTTATCGAAAATGGTCAGCTCATCTGCACATAAAATTCTTTCTGCAAAGGATCGCCCACGACGCTCAAGCGCCCTTTTAATACGATCTATTTGAACAATGTCTGTACCAATACCAATAATCACTGTTCCACCCTGGGCAATGCACTACTTACACTGTCTACACCCGCAAATAATTCTCGACTTCTTAGAGGCTTATCACCAATATGAGATTGAATAGCAAGCCGCATTAGTCGTTTTTTTGTCCGACCAACAGCTGCACTCTGATCTTGATCTTCATTAAGCGAAAGTAGCTCAGCGCCGTGAAACCAATTGGAAGAATGGTGGTTATCGCTTGACTTGTGTCCCGCTACAAACCCCATGGATGGGTCAAACCAATACCAGCTCTCTGGAGAAATTGGCTCCCCGGTCGTGGCATCAACATCCACAGCAAGGCCATAGCCAATTTCATCGAGCAAACAGAATTCAAACTTACGCAAAGGTGGTTCTATCGGTTCATCACTGGCAAGCTTCTGCAATACTTCAAGGTAGTGATCAAAAAGCCGAAGATGAGGGTCATTTTCGGCTAACAACCTCAGCAGCAACTCATTGAGATATAGCCCACTATAAAGACGATCACCTGAAAGCATAAACGATGCTCCAGTCTGCTCGGTATTTATTAGATTTTTTAGATCACCTTTACCCGTCCAACCAACTAACAATGGGGCAAAAGGCGAGAGATGTCTTGAAGCAGCTTTTGCGCGACGAAAGCCTTTTGCTACAGTTCGAAAGCGCCCATGATGACGAGTGAACACATCAACCAGCTGACTTGTCTCGCGGTAAGGTCTAGTATGAAGTACAAATGCTGGTTCACTATCAATTCGCATATCGATCCACTCCTAGGGAAGTAACCCTTCGCTAAAAGCGATGAACAAATAGTACATAGCTGGCCATACAACTGATTGAAAGCCGACTATTCATCATACCCAAGACTACGCAATGCACGGTCATCATCAGACCAGCCTCGGCGAACCTTAACCCACAGATTTAGCATGACCTTGCAATCCAACAATTTTTCCATATCTAGCCTTGCCTGCTGACCTATTTTTTTCAAACGGCTGCCCTTCTCACCAATAATAATTTTCTTCTGGCCGTCCCTCTCTACAAGAATCAGGGCATTGATATGACAGATATTTCCTTCGTATTTAAATGCTTCAATTTCAACAGTAACCTCGTAGGGCACTTCAGCGCCAAGCTGACGAGTGATCTTTTCTCTAACCAGTTCTGCGGTAAGGAAACGCTGGCTACGGTCAGTAATTTGATCTTCTGGAAAATAATGGGTTGCTTCGGGAATATGCTTCTGTATGGCTTCTTCCAACTGCTCCAATTGTTGTCCAAGCAATGCAGAAACGGGGATCAATTTGGCGTCGGGAAAGCGCTGAGAAAGAATTTGTAAGTGTGGCAGCAAGTCGGCCTTACTTTCAAGTCGATCCAGTTTGTTTATGGCAATAATCACGGGAGCTTTGGACTTGCCAATCTCCTCGGCCACCTTTTCATCCGCCTCAGTCCAAACGTTGCGATCAACGACAAAAACGACCACATCCACATCGCGTATTGCGCTCTCTGCGGCACGGTTCATATAGCGGTTGATCGCTTTCTGTTGATTTGAATGAAGGCCCGGAGTATCGACAAAAATAAGTTGAGTGCCGCCCTCTGTCTTGATACCGAGGGTATTATGGCGGGTAGTTTGAGGCTTACGTGATGTAATGCTGATTTTTTGCCCCAATAGGTGATTCAGCAATGTTGATTTACCCACATTCGGGCGTCCAACAATAGCCACATAACCACAGTGTTGAGTGGGTTCAGTCAACATCATTTAATCAATCCTTTAAGAGCTGTTGCAGCAGCCTGTTTTTCGGCATTGCGACGACTGCTACCATAACCAATTGTCGGTTTTTTTAGCACGTCGATCAGACAATGTACGGTAAATTGTTGGTTATGCTCCTCTCCAGAGACTTCCACCACCTCATACACAGGCAGGGGGTACCCTCGAGCTTGCATAAATTCCTGAAGTTGTGTCTTGGGGTCTTTTAGGCCTTCATCCGCCAGGTTATTAAGCCGAGCTTCATACCATTGAAGTACTGACCTTTCACAGGACGGCATTCCACCATCAAGGTAAATAGCCCCAATAATTGCCTCGACACTATCTGCGAGAATAGAAGCCCGACGGTGCCCGCCTGATTTCATCTCCCCAGCACCAAGACGTAGGTGATTACCCAGTTTTAGCTCGTTGGCAATTTCAGTAAGCGTCACGCCTTTTACAAGATTTGCCCGATAGCGACTTAACTCGCCCTCTTTGACATCGGGTAGCCGCTGATAGATAGCGTGTCCAATAATAAAGTTCAGGGCCGCATCACCAAGGAATTCAAGTCGCTCATTGTTCTTGGGGCCGTAGCTTCGATGGGTCAAAGCAAGGTCCAATAAAGCGGGATCTTTAAATTGATAACCTATACGCCCCAATAATCGTTGTTTAGAAATATGCACTCTCTATAATCGACTCATCTATTGCTTGGAACTGTCATATGTATTTTCAAAACGCACTACAACGTCGACATTGCCCATGAAGTTAATACGTTTTTCATAGTTCAGAGTAACCAGCGTCTTGGTCTTCTCACGAATAATTTTAATCTGTTTGGTATCTATATCACGTACGTTATTGATATCAAAAAAAGCATTGAGTTTTTTCCTGACATCTTTATCAGCCATAGTATGGATATTTTCCTGAGCCAGAGAATCAATCGCCGCCCGAACAAAAGAGTTATCCAGGTAGAGAGGGCCTACCTTAAATGCTGCTGTGAGAATAAAACCCACTATAAGTAATGCTGTAAGTCCACCAAGAAGAGTCATTCCTTTTTGTTTGTTATGTCTCATGCTCTTATCTCCATTGATCGTTTCAAGCTATTGTTACTGAATTTTTCCCACTCGGCTAAAGCTAGGCAAATGGGTAAAGGACTCCCAGTGCATCCATACCGCCACAGCCTTCCCCACTATATTCTTTTCTGGAACAGGCCCCCATACACGACTATCGCTGCTATTATCACGATTATCACCCACCATGAAATAATGGCCATCAGGTACAACAATAGTAAAGTCTCGCCCAAGGCGCCCGGCCACCTCACTTTTCTGCATTCGATGAAGCACATCGCCCAACTGTTCATCCATGACTACAAACCGAGGATCTTCCGAAATCTCAGCACGAGGTTTTTGTTGAGCCAGCTCACCATTGATATATACATTATTATTGACGATTTTTACTTGATCACCAGGTAAACCTAAAACACGCTTAATGAAATACCGTTCATCATTAGGTGGAAAAAACACCATGACATCTCCACGTTTCGGTTCATTAACAGCAAGTACTTTAGTTCCTGTTACAGGCAACCTGAGACCGTAGGTAAACTTATTTACCAGAATAAAATCACCTACTTTCAGCGTAGGAATCATTGAACCAGAGGGAATCTGAAAGGGTTCAAATAAGAACGATCGCAGCACGAAAACCACTAGCAACACAGGGAAAAATGAACCGCTATACTCAATCCATGTCGGGGTTGCTTGATCGCCACGTTTTTTGGCTAAAACCAATCGATCTAAACACCACACGATACCGGTCACGATAACCAAAATCATGAGAATCAGAGGAAAATTAATATCCATTCAAATGCCTCAACTGTCGGTCTTTAAAACAGCCAGGAAGGCTTCTTGTGGAATTTCAACACTACCCACCTGTTTCATGCGTTTTTTGCCTTCTTTCTGCTTCTCTAACAATTTTTTCTTCCTTGATACATCGCCACCATAACATTTTGCAGTGACGTTTTTTCGCAATGCTTTCACAGATGTGCGAGCAATAACGTGCCCACCAATGGCTGCTTGAATGGCCACATCAAACATTTGACGGGGTATCAATTCTTTCATTTTTTCTGTTAGCTGACGCCCCTTATACTGTGAATTGCCACGGTGGATGATCACCGCCAGAGCATCGACTTTATCGCCATTGATTAATACATCCAGCCTAACAAGTGGGGCATCCTGAAACCGGGTAAAACTATAATCCAATGATGCAAAACCACGGCTGACTGACTTGAGCCGATCAAAAAAGTCCATCACCACTTCACTCATTGGCAGCTCATAGGTGAGCGAAACCTGACCGCCCACAAACTGCATGTCCTTTTGAATACCGCGCTTTTCTATGCAAAGCGTCATCACGTTACCGACATAATCTTTAGGCACAAGAATATTGGCCTCACAGAGAGGTTCTCTCATTTCGTCGATATAAACCGGGTCAGGTAAATCGGAAGGATTAGAAATATGAATAATGCTGCCATCAGTTTTCAAGACCTCATAAACCACTGTAGGGGCCGTGGTGATTAGGTCGAGATCATACTCACGCTCGAGTCGCTCTTGGATGATTTCCATATGAAGCATACCAAGAAAGCCACAACGGAAACCAAACCCCAAAGCATCTGAACTTTCTGGCTCATAAAACAGTGACGCATCATTTAAGGTGAGTTTTGAAAGTGCCTCGCGGAAATCTTCAAAGTCATCAGAACTAATGGGGAACATGCCTGCATAAACCTGAGGTTTTACTTTCTGAAACCCTGGCAAGGCGGGCACATCGGGCATATTTACATGGGTAAAGGTATCGCCGACCGGTGCACCGTGAATATCCTTGATACCAGCAACTAAAAATCCGACCTCACCTGCTCTCAGTACCCCCGTGCTCTTTCGTTTCGGTGTAAAAACACCAACGTCATCTACGATATGGGCCTTTCCAATCGACTTGGTTACGATCTTATCCTTAACACTTAGGGTACCTTGAGTGACTCTCACCAGGGAAACTACACCTAGGTAATTATCAAACCAGGAGTCAATAATAAGTGCTTGTAATGGTGCATCTACATCACCAACGGGAGGAGGAATTTTTGACACAAGCTGCTCAAGAATGTCATCGATACCAATCCCGGTTTTAGCGCTACAGCGAACAGCGTCCTGAGCATCGATGCCGATAATGTCCTCAATTTCCTCGATGACTTTTTCTGGTTCAGCCTGAGGTAAATCCATCTTGTTCAGAACGGGAAGAACTTCAAGCCCTTGTGCAATGGCCGTATAGCAGTTTGCTACTGATTGAGCTTCGACACCCTGCCCTGCATCCACCACCAAAAGAGCGCCCTCACAGGCAGCTAGAGAACGTGAAACCTCATAGGAAAAATCCACATGCCCGGGGGTATCAATAAAATTGAGCTGATAGGTTTTTCCATCTTTTGCCGTGTAATCGAGCGTTACACTTTGGGCTTTGATGGTAATGCCTCGTTCGCGCTCGATATCCATTGAATCAAGCACTTGCTCGGCCATTTCTCGCTCAGAAAGACCACCGCATACTTGAATAAAACGATCAGCAATCGTGGATTTACCATGATCAATATGAGCAATAATGGAAAAGTTTCTAATATGACTAAGATCTGACACAGCGCTTCTATATAGGTTGTTGCCAGTAATGGCATGTGGATTGATTTTGGGCGTGCAGTCTAGCCTATTTGTCATGCCGAAGCCACGGATTGAAATAGGAATCAAATGGACTGGCTCTCAATCTAACCACTTATTAAATAACATAATTATCGAAAGCGGCTTAATTCTCAATCTTTATACTCGTATTAAGTGATTGTCCTTCACGTATTAATCGAATAGGCACTGACACACCAACAGGTATGCCTGCCAAGGACTCGCGATACTCAGCTAAGTTATCAATACCGCTGTAACCAATCTGGATGATGATATCTCCCACTTTAACGCCTGCATAGAAAGCAGCCGAATCCGAAGATACTGTTTCTACAATGACGCCTCTCTGCCACCGATCCGCCACAGAACTATCTACAGCAGAAACTTCAAGGCCAAGTTTATCCACGCCATTTTCTATAATGGCGTTGGTCATAGCCTTGGCGCTTGGCAATGTACCAATGACTATACCAATATTCATAGCCTCGCCTTCGCGGATGATGGTGGCGATCACTTTTTTATCCGGAGCAAGCAACCCTACAATATGGGGAAGATCTGTTGAATGCAGGATATTTTGGCCATCGAAACTGATAATCACATCTCCCGCTAATATTCCGGCCTCATCTGCTGGGCTACCTGGCTCCACCTGAGCAACCAAAGCTCCAGATGGGTCGACCAAACCCAATGACCTTGCCAAATCTTTATCCACGTTCTGGATAAATACACCAAGCCATCCCCGGTCAACACTTCCCTTAGCCATAAGCTGCCCTACCACCTCCAGAGCAACACTTGATGGTATTGAAAATGAGACGCCCATAGAGCCACCAGAGCGTGTAAATATCTGAGAATTAACCCCAATCACCTCGCCATCCAGATTGAGAAGCGGCCCTCCTGAATTACCTGGGTTAATCGCAACATCACTCTGGACAAAAGGTACGTAGTTTTCACCTTTAGCGGTTGGAATACTTCGCCCAATAGCACTCACAATACCGACGCTTGCTGAATAATCCAGATCAAATGGAGACCCAATCGCCAACACCCATTCACCCACTTTCAATTTACCCGGCATGGCGAATTTCAAAGACGGAAGCTCAGTTGAATCAATTTTAAGAAGTGCCAGGTCCGAACGTGAATCAACACCAATAACTTCAGCATCAAATTCACGACGGTCAATTAAGCGAACAACAATTTCTCTAGCCCCTGCAACAACATGATAATTGGTCAGAACATGGCCATCACTAGAAATAATAAAACCAGAACCTGTTGATCGTGCTAAATCTGGCTGATTTCTCCGGTGTTCAAATAAGTCTTGGAAAGTTTCCGGTGTTTCAGGTGGTGATACTGAAGGGGTTATTTGATGTGTTTCTGCCTGAACTGTATCAATTTTGACAACCGCGGGGGATGCCCGCTCAATCAAGCCCGTAAAGCTGGGGAGTCCATGGCTTCCACCCTGCCCGCTCCAAAAGATACCAAAGAACAAAAAAAGAGTCAGAAACTGCTTCAGAATAATGTCTCCTAACCAGGCTTAGACGTTAATTCCTCAGACAACTAAAAGCTCGAAAGGTTAGAAGCTAAAAGTCATTTGCCATGTAAAGTCACCCTAGCAGGGTCGGGTGCACCTCATTGTTATTTTTATTGTAGTAAGAATGAAGCCTCACAAGCAGGCTTCCTCCAGACAACCCAAGCACTCCGCCTATTGCTGTGCTGATGTCGCCTTCATAAGCACTGCCGACAACGACTGCTCCTACGACCATCATTAACAATGGTAACAAGTAGACCAACAAAGTACCGTTAACGATCACTTGCTCTGGAATACCAATATCGACCTCATCGCCCACGCGTACTTCCTGAAGATTACAATCGCCAGGCAATACACGAATCGCCGTGGTTTTACCCGTAGCCTTTGCAAGCAGGCTCTGTCCGCAACCTTTTTGAGCAGAACATGACTCACAGGCGGACTGCTGTATGGTTTCAACCCATACTCCGCCGCCTTCAACTGCTATGACCCTGCCTGTTTCTTTTATCAAAAAATTTACTCTGAACTAAAGCTAGTATAAATCCTGCTTTCACCATAAGACTAGAAAAGCTATTCCCACGTTAAAACACAGTCACCCAACCGATTGGGAAACCTACGCTATGGAATATATTTAACAGATTCTGCTACTTTTTTAGCAGTCCCAATTGGCACCTCACCCACAACGCAAATTGCATAATTATGCTTGTTAATCTCAAGGTGATTCAAGAATGCTACTGTTGCACCTCTTTGCGCCTGTATCTTCGGCAAATCGATAGACTCATCAGCATCGATAAATACAGAAAATACCGCAAGTCCATCCGTGAAGACAAAGGTCTCTCTCTGGGTAACAGGAGAGACTTTAGAGCCTGACAAAGCAAATCCTGGAGGCAACCATGACATCTGCCACTGTTTTGGAGTTGCTGTCTCATCCACATCTTTATCCAGGCACGTCGATATCTCTAACGACGCAGAATGGTGATCTGCGAGGGTCGGCTCAAGCGCCATATCATCAATCATGATGCCAATGGACACATCTACAAACTGAAAGCGCTCCAGAACACGCTTATTATTTCCAATCAACATAGACTGTAGTAAAAGCCCTGTTTCTTGATCAACACCTAACGCATAACCATAGCGATAGTTGTCTTTTGGTACTACATGCACAACTGTTACATCACGGCCGGCTACCCGATCCTCACCTTTTTCATAAAGACTATAATAATCTTCCAGGTGTCCACGAGAAATATTCGCCAATCCAGGTGCAGCCCCTCGCAACATAGCATCACCCAAACGCTGACAATTCAAGTCATTGCCTCGCCTGATAACTTCTCGCTTGGGTCCACTTAGGTGAATAATACGTTCAAATTCCTGACCCTCACGAACCGTATGTAGTACCTTAACAGTTTTTAACGTACCACCATGCTCATAGGAGAAAATACCCTGGTAGGTCAACTGCCGGTTAGCTTCAGCCATACGCTTTAGCAGGTCAGAAACAGAAGAAAAGTCATCAAGTGCATAAGACGGTGATGCAGCGGCCATAGTCACTATGACCGCCAAACAGCACCTCAAGAAGAGTTTGGATAAATAATATTTCAACGACTTAGGTTTCAGTAAGATATATTCACTAATCCTGGTCAGCTGGCATGCGAGCAAAGGGCAACATCCCTTGATTGGTATTCATCGCTGCATGCTCCGTGTGCCGCAACATTAAATCATTTAAATAAGCCTGAACCTGTTCTCGGGTCACCTGATCGGGAGCGACAGAGGTTACTTGAACAACCGAACGCGGCGCCGAGTAGCCCTGCTGACCTTCGTTGCTGGTAACACTTACAGTACGTGCAGTCACGGGGGGAATTCCGAACTCAGATGCTGTACGTAGTTGGGGTGAAACCAAATCTACTTTCACCTCGTTCACAGCCGCTAATGGTGCCGCCTCATGATTAGTGGGCTGGCCATATTGTTGCACGCCAACAACGGCAATAGCCGCAACCGATGCCGCCACAGCAAAACGCCCAAATGGCTTAATAAGACGTTCTAAACCCACTTTTTCATTAAGATTTGGTTCTTCGTCAACGGCATTGCGAATGGCTACAGAATAATCAACGACTTGTTCTGGTAACTCACGGCGCATAGCAGCCGCAGCCATTTGATGGCGACGCCATGTATCACGGAGCTCATCGTTTTCGGAAACATTCTTAAGTACTCGGCGAACTTCCAGTTCATCGGCTTGGCCATCCATAAGCGCTGACAGAGATTCTTTTATTTGAATATTATTGTCACTCATGCCTGCATTTACCTCGGGTTACTATTAACTCAACGCTACGTCGCGCCTTAAAAAGATTAGCCTCGCCATTATCGACCAAACAATCTTCACGCTACCTGGCAGTTTATCGAAAAACTAGCTGTAAGACCGAGGTCTCAACAAAAGGTTCAACAACAGGGGTTAATTTCCCAATGATCGAACTCTTTCATCAATTGCTTCCCTTGCTCGGAAAATTCTCGATCTTACCGTCCCAACAGGGCAATCCATCACCTCAGCAATTTCCTCATAACTGAGACCTTCAAATTCACGCAAAGTTACAGCGGTACGAAGATCTTCTGGCAAATCTCTTATAGACTGATCGACAATCGCCTCTAACTCATCGCGATAAAGCAAGTTCTCAGGGGTATCAATATCCCGAAGCCGGTCACTGCCCTCATAATAATCCGCATCCCCCGCATCGACATCACTTGCTGGCGGTCTACGATTTCTAGCAACAAGGTAGTTTTTAGCGGTATTAACCGCGATACGGTACAGCCATGTATAAAAAGCACTTTCTCCACGAAATTTTGCCAACGCGCGATAGGCCTTGATAAACGCCTCTTGAACCACATCATTAACTTCGTCGAAGTCCTTAATGTATCGACTGACAATAGCATGCACCTTGTACTGATACTTCAATACCAGTAAATCAAACGCTCTCTTGTCCCCTTTTTGAACCCGAGCAACTAACTGCTTATCTGTATCTTTTGCCTTCTCGGCTTCCATAGCTGCTCCAATAATCCCCTGCTATAACTTCTGGCAGGTTGCTAGACCACTTGATCTGCAAATAGTTCTCACTCTCAGTTAACTGAAATGATGCCAGTGTTTATTTTTGTCCCGCTATACTATCATGCGATCGACGGATTTTGAGGTGCCCAGGCCGTAAATGAACAAATCCCACAACCATGATGTCCTTGTCATCGGAAGCGGTGCTGCAGGAATGACAGTCGCGCTTCAGCTGGCTGACCACCACCGAGTTGCCCTACTTAGCAAGAGCGCAATTAACTCTGGCTCCACATGGTTTGCCCAAGGAGGCATTGCTGCTGTTTTTGACAACGAGGATTCAACCGAGGCCCATATTCAAGACACTTTGATTGCGGGCGCCGGGCTCTGCCACGAAGACTCCGTTAAATACACGGTTGAACATGGCCCAGATGCAATCCACTGGCTGATAGAGCAAGGCGTCAAATTTACACAGAATGAAAACAGTACTGAATACCACTTAACCCAGGAAGGTGGTCACAGCCATCGCCGAATTCTTCATACCGCTGATGCCACAGGCAAAGAAGTCTCGGGTTCACTCGCAGACAGCGTCCTCAACAGTAATAACATAGAATTATTTGAACACCACGTCATTGTCGACCTGATTACTCAGGCTGACAAAGATTCCAGTCGCATCAGATGTACTGGTGCCTATGTGCTGGATACTGAAAATGACCGGGTTTGCGTCTTCCAGGCAAAAGTTGTCATCCTGGCTACTGGCGGCGCTAGCAAAGCGTATCTTTACACCAGCAACCCAGATGGCGCGACGGGAGATGGTATCGCCGTGGCTTGGCGTCGTGGCTGCAGAGTGGCCAATATGGAATTTAACCAATTCCATCCAACCTGTCTCTACCACCCTAGCGCTAAAGCTTTCCTAATGACGGAAGCACTGCGCGGTGAAGGGGCCTATTTAAGGTTGCCTAACGGCGAGCGCTTTATGTCGCGGTTCCACAAAAAGGCCGAGCTCGCACCAAGAGACATCGTAGCTCGTGCCATTGACCATGAAATGAAGCGCCTGGGTAGTGACTGCGTGTATCTGGATATCACCCACAAACCTGCGGAATTTATTGAAAGCCACTTTCCCACTGTCAAAGCCCAATGTTTGGCCTATGGCATTGACATCACCAAAGAACCCATTCCCGTAGTACCTGCCGCCCACTACACCTGCGGTGGAATCATGGTCAACAAAATGGGGCAAACTGACTTGTGGAACCTCTATGCCATTGGAGAAACAGCATTTACTGGCTTGCATGGCGCAAACCGTATGGCGAGTAATTCACTGGTGGAATGTGTTGTCTATGGGAGAGCGGCAGCGAAGGCTATTAATCAGACCATTTCCAGTATACCTACGCCCGAACCAGCGAGACCTTGGGATGAAAGTCGCGTCACACACTCCGATGAAGATGTTGTGATATCTCATAACTGGGACGAATTACGTCGTTTTATGTGGGACTATGTTGGTATTGTTCGAACTCAAAAACGCCTAGAGCGAGCTAAACACCGGGTGGAACTACTGCAAAAGGAAATCCAGGATTATTACAGCAATTACAAAATCAGCAGGGATCTGCTTGAGTTGCGTAACTTGGTGCTGGTGGCAGAATTGATCATTCGATGTGCAAAACAGCGGAAGGAAAGCCGGGGTCTACACTACACGCTCGACTATCCCAATACATCCCCCATTGCCAAAGACACCATCATGGTCCCGATCAACTATGCTGGACAGAACATCATCGTTAATAAAGCTTAACGGGCGTCAGCTCTCGAGGCTAACAATAAGACCTGCCTAAGCTGCCTTAATTGTTCAGAACTAGCACTATCTGGCATCAATGGGATAGCGACTTTCCCCAGCCTCTCACCACAAAACCCTATGATTAATAGTTCTCCAAATCGATAGTGCCAATGGAGCCGAACAGGTTGAACAGCCTCAACAGTCACCAGAGTCCAGCCATCTTTGTTACATGTGATTTTTATCCAGACTGTCCTACACCATTGTGCATATGACAAGCAAAAGCCTGCCAAAATAATCATTAGCAACGAAACAAGGAGCATGAAAGACAGCTTTAGAAAAACAAGAACAACTGTTGCGGCACTGTGAACAACGATTATCCAATACAAAAGAAGTCTTGATTGCCGAAGGGAAATCTCAACGGGTTTGTGATCGAGTCTCACGAATAATTTCTACAATCCTTTGTAAATCATCATCGTCAGGATCTTCACGCCGCAGAAACCAGCCAAACAGATCCTGATCCTCTGAATCGAGAAGGCGCCAGTAGCGCTCTTTATCTTCCTGTTCCAAAGTGGGGTAAATTTTTTCAAGAAAAGGTAGCAATACCAGATCCAATTCAAGCATACCCCGCCGGCTCGCCCAAAAAAGTCGGTTTCTATCCATCGACGCTACCTATATATCTCAGATTAAAAGGGACGGCCATTATAGTGGAACTAGCTAGGTTTACCCACTAAGATGTTGGGCTTATCTCAATTGGGTTTAACATGAATAACTGGCATTCATTTTTGCACCAGCAAGGTGCTTCTTTTCTTGGGGAAGAGACCATCTCTTTTGGAGAGCACCCTAGGGATTTCCCCGCCCTTCTAGGCCAAACAACCATCACCCCTCTTATCCATATGGGACTGCTGTCAATATCAGGATCGGACTCAGCCCGATTCCTTCAGGGGCAAATAACATGTGATGTTCAGCAACTGGATACCCACCATAATCAGTACGGTGCTCGGTGTAATCCCAAAGGAAGAATGCTGACCAACTTTATTCTGTGCCAGCTTGATGAAAACCAATTAGTTATGCTGATGAACCGCTCACTGGTTCAACCAAGCGTGGGTGAACTATCAAAATTTGCAGCATTTTTCAAAACGGAGTTAGTTAATAATACTGATCAGTATCAATGTATCGGTGTTAGTGGCCCCAATGCAGAAACGCTGGCAAGCAGTGTTTCTGCTACCCATAAGCATTCATATAGCGATGGTCGTCAGTTGTTAGTAGTTCCCACCGAAACAGCTCAAGCTGCGTGGGAACAACTCGCCAGTGCAGCAACACCCACAGGCACTGAACTCTGGTTATTAGAGGACATCAGAGCCGGACTCGGTCTGCTGCAAGCTGAAACCTCAACAATGTTCATTCCCCAAATGCTTAACTTACAAGCGATTGGCGGCATCAGCTTTAAAAAAGGTTGTTACACGGGCCAGGAAGTCGTAGCTCGGATGAAATACCTGGGCAAACTTAAACGTAGAATGTACCGGCTAACAACAAAAACAATGGCATTGCCTACACCCGGAACACCCTGTTATCTGGCAGACCAAAAACAAAGTATCGGAAACATTGTGCAAGCAGCAAACGCCGATGGTGGCCATATGGAGATATTAGTTGTGCTGACAGATGAGGCATCCTCATCAGACACATTAATCATCGGAGAAGGACAACC
The DNA here is from genome assembly GCA_041581635.1 of Porticoccus sp. GTDB lineage: Bacteria > Pseudomonadota > Gammaproteobacteria > Pseudomonadales > Porticoccaceae > Porticoccus. The sequence goes on from JBFICW010000014.1 coordinate 13,724, forward strand.
GAAAGCGGTAGAAAAGCAATCAATGCCTTACGAATTAGACCAATAATATTAATTAGTTATAGTGGTTAGTTAAAGTTAACTCATATTATATTTGGACCCCGAAAACTAAAAACAATACGGCATCTATCATTCACAACACATTGAATCTCAAATGATTGACTGGATCACAGAACACCAAATACTGCTCACCTGGCTTAGCATAATTTCATTGGTGACTTTTATAGTCAGCCTTCTGGCCCTGCCTTGGCTAGTATCGCGAATTCCCGAAGATTACTTTTTGCACCATCGCCGCAATCCAACCGACATGAAACAACAACACCCAATCATACGGTTTTCACTGTTAGTTGGAAAAAACCTGCTTGGCTTATTGTTGCTCTTTGGCGGAATACTCATGCTATTTTTGCCGGGACAAGGGTTGCTCACTGCTGCGGTAGGACTCTTATTATTGGACTACCCAGGAAAATATGTAATAGAAAGGCGGATAGTTGCTCAACCCTCAATTTTAAAAGGGCTTAATTGGCTCAGAGCAAAAGCCAGCCATCCTCCGCTCAAGGTTGACCATCACTAACCAGGAACCGCTTTCCTCATTCAACTTAAGCTAGCCTTTATCTCTGCAGCGACTTGCTCAATCGGAGGCAATTGCCAATCAATGGGCTTACTTCCAGCTTTCTCCAAATAGTGATTGGCTTGTGAAAAATGTTTACAGCCCAGAAACCCCCTATGCGCAGATAGCGGAGAAGGATGTGGTGCCGTCAAAACAAGATGTTTACTTTTATCAATAAAAGCCCCTTTCTTTTGGGCATAACTTCCCCAAAGCATAAAGACTAATCCCTGACGCTGCTCATTCAGAAGCGCTACCGCGTGATCGGTAAACCGCTCCCATCCCTGGCCCTGATGAGCACCAGCATTCCCCTGCTCCACCGTTAATGTCGCATTGAGCAACAACACCCCTTGGCGAGCCCAATGTGTAAGACAACCATGAGCTGGGGGTGATATTCCAAGGTCGCTCTGGAGTTCTTTGTAAATATTTTTTAATGAAGGGGGGATCGCAACACCAGGAAGGACGGAAAAACATAACCCATGAGCTTGTTGTGGACCGTGGTAGGGATCTTGCCCCAGGATAACAACCTTCACTTGATCAAAAGGCGTGTCATTGAATGCTGAAAACCAATTTGAACCAGCGGGATAAATTATCTTACCGTTGGCCTTTTCCTCTGACAGAAATTGCTTCAGCTCCACCATATAAGGTTTTTCAAATTCATTACTTAAAGCGCTCAACCATGAAGGGTGAAGCTTAATCATCGCGTTGTTAACGGCCACAGGAAATTCCCAGCTATTATTTTAGTACGCAGCAATAAACCGGAATTAATGAAGTAAATCAACTGACAATCGATGAAATTCTGGAATCATACAAAGACTATGAAGAAAAAAGTGGGATTAGCCCTTGGTGGCGGTGGAGCAAAAGGCATCAGTCATGTACTGATACTTGAAGTTCTGGAAGAGTTGGATCTACAACCCTGTTTTATAGCGGGCACAAGTATAGGAGCATTAATTGGTGCTATGTATTGTGCTGGTATGTCTACTGCTGAAATGAGGGCTATTTTTCTTGAGTTCAGCTTAAAGGAAAATGAATCACTCAAACACATTGTTACCCGAAAGCATATTTTCAAGTGGCTGGATTTTATTGGTCCTCAGTTTCGCGGCCGCGGATTACTGAGAGTAGAAAATTTGCTTACCTACCTTTTTGAGTCTGTTCACGCGACCCGATTTTCCGAACTGAGCATTCCCCTAAAAGTAGTAGCCTCTGACTTTTGGAGCCGGCAACAAGTTATTCTGGACAAAGGGACCTTGATTCCAGCGATTCGTGCCAGCATGTCCCTACCTGGGTTATTCGAACCAGTAAAAATAAGGAATCGAGTGCTCATTGATGGGGGTGCTGTCAACCCAGTTCCCTTCGACCTACTTCCAAAAGACTGTGATTTAACCATTGCGGTAGATGTTATTGGCGAGAGGACTGTCTCCAAAAAGCTTCCCTCATTATCAGAGGCGGTATTCAACACCTACCAAGTTATGCAAAAAAGTATTATCCGAGAGAAGCTGATTACCATGACTCCAGACATTTATTTTGAGCCCAATGTCGTCGAACTTAGGGTGCTAGAATTTTACAAAGCCAATGAGCTTTTCAAACATGGAGATGCAACAAAACGAAAACTAAAGCGACTCATCAAGCAGCACTTAATGCGAACTGATAAATGATTCAATCGCAATATTCGTTTCTTCGGGCTTTTCGATGGGTGTGCCATGTCCTGAATCTGGCACAACAACCAATGTAGCATTTTGCATAGCATCAACTACCGCCTGCTTAATAGCCACGGGCGAATAGTCATTATCACCAGTCAGCATCAATGTAGGCGTCGCTATAGCAGCAAGCTGGCCAAGCACCCCCCAACCAAATAATGACTTTAAATTGCGTAAATAGACCTTCTTGGGATTACTGGCAATCTGAGCAGCCACGGTGTCAATCAACCTCTCTCGCCCCTCACCAGGGAACATATTTTCAGCGACTTTTCGACCAAAGGCCTTCATCCCAAATAACCGGATCATCAACACCCGTGTCCACAACATTTTCTTTGCAGCCAGTGTATCGTTGGGTAATGCGGGGCCCGAATTAACAATAGTCATTGTTTTCAACCGCTCAGGCACATCTGCGGCAAGCTGGAAGGCCACCATTCCACCCATGGAAAGACCCACCACGTGGGCAGAGTCGATACCCAACGCGCTCATCAATGCCAGCATATCGGCAGCATGAATGGGAATACTATAATTTGTATCTGGTGCTGCAGAGTCGCCATGGCCACGGAAATCAGGTGCAATCACTCTGAACTTACGGCTAAAGTACTCAATCTGAGGCTGCCAATCTTTTCGGCTCACCCCCAGACCGTGCAAGAACAAAATGGGTTCACCCTGCCCCTCGTCGTAATAGGAAATATCTACTTCGTTGACAGCTATTGTCGGCATACACCCCCCGTGCACTTACTTTATTTGACCCACGAACAAGACAACCATCATAGCCCGAAAATGACAAGGCTCGCTAAATAACGACGCGGTTACGACAGCCGTAATGAGAAAAAAATTGATTTTAATTAAAAAAGTTATTTGGCATTCAGATGATCGTAAAGCCCAACGACTCGTCCAATAATTAAAAGGCTTGGCGGCCTCATATTTTCATCCTTCACTTTCTGAACCACTTGGGTTAAATCACTAATCAAGATTCGTTGCTCAGCCTGAGTGGCCTTATGTATGACGGCGACAGGCGTATCAGCAGACAATCCGTGTGCAACAAGTTGCTTGGATATAACACTCAACCCGCCCAACCCCATATAAATAACCAGAGTCTGGTTCTCACGAGCAAGACAAGGCCAATCGAGGTCTACAGCATCATTCTTAAGATGGCCAGTTGCAAAGGTAACCGATTGCGCATAATCGCGATGGGTTAGGGGAATACCACAATAGGTTGATGCCCCTGATGCTGCGGTAATCCCGGGGACCACTTGAAATGGAATACCTTCGGCAAATAATTTCTCTGCCTCTTCTCCACCGCGACCGAAAATATAGGGGTCTCCACCCTTCAGCCTCAATACTCGCTTGCCTTCCTTAGCCAATTTATAAAGTAGTTCATTAATCTGATTCTGAGGAACACAGTGATTGCTGGCTTCCTTTCCGACATAAAGACGATTCGCATCACGGCGAACAAGATTTAAAATTTCTTTTGAAACAAGTCGATCGTAAATAACAATATCTGCTTTCTGCATAAGTCTTAGTGCACGGAAACTGAGTAAATCAGGATCACCAGGACCGGCACCGACCAAGTAGACTTCACCGCGTGAGGGTTCAGCACCCTCTTCGATACGAGCCAGAAGTTGCTGTTCAGCGCCGTCCTGATTTCCCGAAAGAACTTGCTCGGCAATCTGACCTTCGAAGACTTCTTCCCAGAATGCCTTTCTACTGGAGCCCTTAGGTAAAGCCGCTTTCACTTTATCTCGATATTTTGCCGCCAGTCCCGCCAGGGCCCCAAAACGATGGGGTATAAGCGCCTCAATTTTTCCTCGTAGCAAGCGTGCCAACACAGGTGCCGTTCCGCCAGTACCAATTGCAATAGTGACGGGCGACCGATCGATAATGGCCGGCATAACAAAGGTACAAAGACTTGGGCTATCGACCACATTGACAAAAATATGCCGTTCTGCGGCATCGCAGGAAACCGTCTTGTTGACCTCATGATCATTCGTCGCGGCGATCGCCAAATCCATGCCATCCATCAAGCTACTATGGTAATACTCTTCAATTATGCGGAGGGATGACTGATTAATTTTTTTGATGGACTCGTTAATAGAGGGGGCAACCAGCGTCACCTGAGCACCGGCTTCAAGTAAAAGAAATAACTTTCGTTCTGCAACATCACCGCCACCAATCAACAGACAGTGTTTATCCGATACTTTTGTAAATATGGGCAAGTAGTCCATGTGCTGCTATCTCAAATCTCAGTTCAGTAAATTCTATCTTGTAATCGCCGCATTTGGTTGATTTATCGCAATGTTATAAAAATGATTAAAATAAACGGCATTTGAATACACGGGAACTCGAACAATACTAGGATGAAAGCGAAACCATCTTTCGCTTACCTGATACATGTCATAGTCGCTCTCATACGTTATGGTGAATCATTCAAGCATGGAAAAGCGTACGGCCTATAAACCATCAGCCCCACTTCTCGCAGGATTCCTGTGCCTGAGCCTCAGCGGCACACCGTCAACTTGGCTGTTTGCCAATGAACTTGATTCAGTACGTCAAGAGGAGCTTCTGTACCTCCTTAAGCAAGATTGTGGATCCTGCCACGGCATGCGCCTCAAAGGTGGGCTAGGCCCTCCTCTATTACCAAATGCTCTAAAGGATAAGCCCGCCGCCTATATTACTCAGGTCATTAGTAAAGGGATTCCTGAATCAGCTATGCCACCATGGGAAAACCTGCTATCTGTCGACGAGATCGACTATCTGGTTTACCTTTTAAAGAATCCCGAATCAAACCTACTGAGTGAACATGACTGAAATGAAACCTTGGTATGCATTGAACACAGCATTATTGTCAGCTTGCTTGCTGGTTTTTTTCACCTCGCCTGCATGGAGCCAAACCTGTGATATTGGGTTGCGTGGTACGGGAGATCTCGGCGTTGTTATTGAGCGAGCGAGTGGCAGCTTACTGATTGTTGAACACAGCTCAGACAGCCTTCTATGCCGGGTAGAAGGACTCGGGGATCTATCTCATGCCTCCGCTGTATATTCAAGAGATGCTCGGTATACCTATATTTTTGGGCGTGACGGCGGATTAACCAAAGTAGACATTCTCACTGGAGAGATTGTTAAACGAGTAATCCAGGGAGGAAACTCGATCGGCGGCGCTATCTCTCAGGATGGATCACTGATTGCCGTGTCAAACTATGTCCCGGGTGGTGTAAAAATATTTAACAGCACCGATTTATCCTTGATCGCTGACATTCCCGCAACCATCCGACATGGCGAAGACGACTCAGCAAATGCTCAATCAAAAACGGTTGGTTTAGTCGACGCACCAGGGCAAAGGTTTATCTATTCATTGTTTGATGGTGATGCGACCTGGATTGCAGACCTATCAAAACCAGGCCAACCACAACTCACCAAATTCAACCAAATAGGCAAGCAACCATACGATGCGCTTATTTCTGGTGATGGCCGTTATTACATTGCAGGATTGTTCGGGGAAGATGGACTGACAATGCTGGACCTTTGGCAACCCGAAAAAGGCGTTAAACGCATTCTGCCGACATACGGCCGGGGCCTCAAGAAATTACCCGTTTATAAAATGCCTCACCTGGAAGGTTGGGCAGTGGCCGGAGATTTGGTCTTTCTCCCGGCGATGGGATTACACCAAGTACTGGTTGTCAATAAAAACACATGGAAGGAGGCTTCACGCATAGAGCTAAAAGGTCAGCCTGTATTCGCCATGGCCCGTCCCGATGGGCGCCAAGTCTGGGTGAATTTTGCCTACCCCGATAACAACTGGATACAAGTCATTGATGTTCCCTCTCTGAGCGTTGTCAAAACACTCGACGTGGGGAAAGGGGCGCTTCATATGGAGTTTACACCTCGAGGAGAGAAAGTCTGGATCTCGATCCGGGACGAAGACCAGGTAAAAATCTTCGACACGCAAACTATGTCTTTGATTAAAACCCTAAATGCGGAAAAACCCAGTGGGATCTTTTTCAGCAACCGTGCAGGAAAGATAGGTCTGTAATGGAATTATCCCATCTGGACAGGCAATTACTAAATGCTGCGCAGAAGAATTTTCCACTGCACCCTCAACCATTCAAGGTATTGTCGGATCAACTGGGTATACCCGAACAAGAAATTATTGAACGCCTCGACATGCTCAAACAAAACAAGGCCATATCGAGGTTAGGCGCTGTATTCGATCACCAGCGTGCTGGTGCAAGCACGCTGGTAGCACTAGCCGTTCCAGAACAAGACATCGACGCTGTAGCTGAAGCCATAACCGCTCTTGATGAAGTCAATCACAACTATCAACGGGAACACAGGTTTAATCTATGGTTTGTCGTTAACGCATCGGATCAAGAAATTGTCGACCATGTATTAAAGGAGATTACCGAAAAATTTGACTACCCTATTCTCGACCTGCCCATGGTAAAGAACTACCACATAGATCTGGGGTTCCCATTATGGTAGATCATTACGGTCAAAACGAAGTAAACGAACAAGAATTAAGACAAGTATTGCAGGAAGGCCTTCCCTTAGTTGCTCGACCTTACCTGCATATCGCCCAACAATTATCCACCACAGAACACGCTGTTATAGAAAAGATTGCCGAATTAAAACAGCGGGGATTGATCAAACGGTTTGGCTTGGTATTACACCATCACGAGCTGGGCTATACCGCAAATTGCATGGTGGTATGGGATATTCCGGATCAAAATATCGAACAAATCGCCCAACAACTTTCACAAGAACCGCCTGTCACTCTGTGCTATCAACGACCTCGTCGCGCCAACTGGCCGTTTAATTTATTTTGTATGATTCACGGTAAAGAGCGAACCCAAGTACAACAACAAATAGAGGCTCTGATTAAGAAACATCAGTTGGACTATCCATACGAACTGCTATTTAGCACCCGCCAATTCAAGCAACGAGGCGCTCGTTATGTGTAGTTCTCGTACCCTCCAACAACAGAAAATCGAGCTTACTGATTTCGAAAAACAACTTATCAATTGCTATCAAGGTGGCTTTCCTCTGGCCTCAGAGCCATTTCAGGTTATTGCAGACGAATTGAACTCAACCAGCCAGGAAGTGCAAAGAACTCTGAAAAACCTGTTGGACAATGGGGTGCTCACTCGTTTTGGTCCCCTCTATAACATTGAAAAGGTTGATGGCGCATTTTCTCTTTGCGCACTCAAAGTTCCCACCGAACGGTTTGATGAAATAGCAGAGCTGGTAAATAGCTACCCCGAGGTAGCGCATAACTATCAACGAGATCACGAGTGGAATATGTGGTTTGTTTTAGCAGATGAGACTGAGCAAGCCATTATTAAAGCATTTAACCAGATCTCCAGGGAAACGGGATGCCCAAGTTTAAACCTCCCCAAACAAACTGAATTTTTTGTTGGACTTCGATTTGAAGCATAGGAATTGGAAGCGTAACCCCGTTATGAACGATACACCTTATGAATGACGCTCTGGCTAGGAAAATAATGGCCGCAACACAAAATGGACTGCCGGTGTGTGACCACCCCTATCAGGTCATTGCAGAGCAACTGGGTATCACGGAGAAAGAACTGTTGGATGCTATGAACAACATGATATCCCAAGGACTTATCAGGCGTATTGGACTGGTTCCCAACCACTACGCCTTGGGCTACCGATTTAATCTGATGACGGTCTGGGATATTGACGACAGTGAGATACAGACGTTGGGCAGGCAAGTGGGACAACTCAGCTTTGTCAGCCACTGTTACCAGCGCCCACGCAAGTCTCCCGATTGGAATTTCAACCTATTTGCCATGGTTCATGGCCGAAGTGAAGGCGAGGTTAACCAACAGGTGGAGACCATACAGCAGCTGCTGGGCTCTGCCTGTAGTAACAGTGCCCAACTCAACAGTGTGAAAATTTTAAAGAAAACGGGTTTAAGAATCCGTAACGATTAGAACCCGTGTAACAAAGGACGGTGATATGTTTCGTGTAACACAGTTCATGCAGGCACTCGCTAACCCCGAGCAGTCTCCTCCCCTACGCAAACCTCGCGGCCCAGTGGTTATCTGGAACTTAATTCGCCGCTGTAATCTATGTTGCAAACACTGCTATTCCATCAGTGCCGATACGGATTTCCCTGGTGAGCTCTCCACCGATCAAATCCAAACGGTGATGGATGACTTAAAAGACTTCCATGTTCCAGCCCTGATTCTCTCTGGCGGCGAACCATTATTGCGCCCGGATATTTACCGTATAGGGCGTTATGCCAAGGAGCATGGCTTCTATACAGGCCTATCAACCAATGGCACCTTAATTGATGAAAGCCATATTGAACCCCTGTTAGCAACGGGCTTTGACTATGTTGGCATTAGCATTGATGGTATCGGCGAGACACACGACAGGTTCCGACAAATGGATGGTGCATTTGATGCTTCAATGCGGGCCGTACGACTTTGTCAGGACAATGGAATCAGAGTTGGTTTGCGATTCACTTTGACTCAGGATAATGCGCACGAACTGCCCGAACTACTCAAACTTGTCGATAACGAAGGTATCGACAAGTTTTATCTCTCCCACCTCAACTATGCCGGGCGTGGCAACCGTAACCGCAAAGATGATGTCGTACATCAAATGACACGCTCCGCAATGGATCTACTATTTGAACGCTGCTGGAACGAAATTCAACAGGGCGAGGTCAAGGAGTACGTCACTGGAAACAACGATGCCGACGGCGTTTATCTACTGTATTGGGTACGAAAACACTTACCTGAAATGGAAGAGTTCGCCCGTCAAAGACTTGAACACTGGGGGGGGAATGCCTCAGGGCTCCATGTGGCAAATATCGATAACTTGGGCAATGTCCACCCAGACACCTTTTGGTGGGATTATCATCTGGGTAATGTCAAAGACCGCCCCTTCTCAGAAATATGGGAAGATCGATCTGACCCGCTCATGGCTGGATTAAAACAACAGCCAAGACAATTAAAGGGGCGTTGTGGTGCATGTGAATACAAAAAAATCTGTGGCGGCAACACTCGAGTCAGGGCTTACCAATTAACCGGCGACCCTTGGCAGGAAGATCCAGCCTGCTACCTGTCTGATACTGAAATTGGCTTAACAGAAGAACACAACCGGTTACTGGTAACACCTTATAGCAAACAAAACATTCCTACAAAAGACATTACATTTCCATCCTAACAAGTTGATTATTATGTATTTTATACTTTTATCAATTGTGGTTTTTATCAGTCTGACGGCCAATCATGTGAGTGCAAAAACAACGGTTGATGGCACCCTCACATTCCAACAACATTGTGCCCAATGCCATGGCGCCGAACGATTAGGTGCCATGGGGCCAGCTTTACTGCCACAAAATTTAAGCCGGTTAAAAAAACCGGCCGCAATGGATGTGATCACTAATGGGCGAGTTGCAACACAAATGCCAGGATTTGCAGAGAAGTTGTCTTCGGCAGAAATAAGTGCACTGGTTGAATATATCTACAAAGAGCCTTCGATCAGACCAGGCTGGGGAATCCAAGCGATTAATAAGTCCCACGTCATCCACTACAAGTCTGATCAGCTTGGCAATAAACCGGTCTTTGAGGCTGATCTGCAAAACCTGTTTATCGTTGTCGAGCTCGGCGATCATCACGCCACCCTGCTAGATGGCGACAAATTCGAAACGATTCACCGCTTTAAAACCCGCTTTGCCGTACACGGTGGTCCAAAGTATACCCGAGACGGCCGATACGTTTTCTTTGCCTCACGTGACGGCTGGATTTCAAAATTCGACATCTACAACCTAAAAACAGTCGCCGAAGTACGCGCTGGAATTAACACACGCAATGTTGCTGTGTCCTATGATGGCCGCTATGTCGCCGTGGGCAACTATCTGCCCCACAACCTGGTAATTCTCGATGCAACAGACCTTTCTCTGGTCAAGGTACTTCCCACCGAGGGCAACAATGGCAAGACCTCCCGTGTCAGTGCTGTTTATACAGCACCCAACAGAACAAGTTTTATTGCAGCGCTCAAAGATATTCCCGAAGTCTGGGAAATCTCCTATGCCGATAAAGATAAAAAACCAGATTTTGAGCCTCGACGTATTACCTTAGATGATTATCTAGATGATTTCTTTTTTAACCAAAGCTACTCACAGGTGATCGGTGCCGCGAGACCTACTGATAGTGGTAGCAAGAAATCAAAAATTAAGGGTGGATTGGTTATTGACCTCGATAGTGGTAAAAAAATTGCCGAACTGGCGTTACCGGGGATGCCACATTTAGGTTCTGGTATCACCTGGAACTATCAGGGTAAAACGGTATTAGCCTCCCCCAATTTCAGTACCGGTGCAATCAGTGTGATTGACATGGACAGCTGGGAGACAATAAAAACCATCAAGACCGAAGGGCCTGGTTTCTTTATGCGTAGCCATGCCAACAGCCCCTATGCATGGAGTGACGTATTCTTTGGCCCAAATAAAGACAAGATGCATATTATCGACAAAAGCACCCTGAAAATCATAAAGACACTCCAACCCGCGCCCGGAAAGACCTCTGGTCATGTAGAGTTCACAAAAGACGGTCGCTATGCTCTCGTCAGTATATGGGATATGGATGGCGAGCTGATCGTATACGACGCGAAGACACTCGAAGAAATAACAAGACTACCAATGAGCAAGCCCTCAGGGAAATATAACGTCTATAACAAAACCCACTATGAAGAGGGAACCAGCCATTAGGCGGATATTGATGAAACAAATAGCCTATTGGCGTTGCTCACAGCCCAGTAAGTAGTTCTTAATGGACTCCAGCTTGGGCTCTATCGTTTTTAAACTCGCGCTGCCCGCTGAGAAGATCGACTTCAACACTAACAGGGCTTGTTCATAATCGGGACAGGATTGATATCGTCCGGTATCCCGAACATTATAAATGACCGCACATAATTCAAGACCACGCCAGTCAATACTCGATCGCTCTAATGGTGTATCGAACCTTTCTTTTTGGGTCCAGTCTTTTTCAGACCATCGTTGTGTTTCGGAGGCAATCAGCTGGCAATCCAGCCCCCAATATTTTGCCAGTTCATCCCCTGTCAACGGTGGCCGCTCATTAGCAACCGCATCATTCGTCAAGTTATCAAGCTGTCCACAGTTGGGCCAGAACAAGATCAGTGACAACACCGGTGCTAAGAGAAAAAGTCTAGATTTCAACATTAATTAGAGTCTATAAGGACTATCTATTAACTTTCTTGATGTCTATCAATAGTATTTATACTTAATCAAAGCATTCTTGTACCTATTACTGAGTTAAATCCAACGATCGGAAGACTTATGGAGATTTTCAGGTGGCTACTGAGTGCCCTACTGCTGTTGACCGCTAGTTCGGCAATGGCGCTACAGGCTCCAGATATCTCAACGCTGAGACTAGAACAAATTAAACCCTGGTTTGAGGGAGTTACTGCCCTCGACACTCAAGCTAGCTCTCCAGGTTACCGTCTGGTGTATCGCAATGGAGACGTTCTGGGTGCAGTATTCTATAGCCATCAGATAAACCCCATACCTGCCTACTCGGGAAAACCCATTGCCACCTTGATGGCTATAGACACTCGGGCAAGTATTGTCGGACTAAAGATTGTCCAACATGAAGAGCCCATCCTTGTCGTCGGTGTTAAAGAAGAAGATCTAAAACGATTTACTGCTCAATACATCCACTTATTTGCATTGGACAAAGTTCGAGTGGATGCCGAAAATAGGCCTGGTTATGTTGGTATCGACGGTATTTCCAGTGCCACCATCACAGCCATGGTGCTTAACCGATCCATCATGGCCTCGGCAAAACAAGTGGCACAGGCATTAAGCTGGCCATCTCATATTGAAAATCTAGCAGTAACGCCACCAAAGTCCCCTACCGAGGCGGATCGCTGGAAAGAGCGGCTGGAACCCTGGTTAGACAGGCTGCCAACGGTTATCACCATCACCCTGGCATTGATGTTATTGCTCTTTATTCTATTTTTTCAGGACTGGCTGGTTCGGAGACCGAAAGTATTCGGCATCCTTCGTACCGGTTATCTCCTATTTACCGTGATATTTATTGGCTATGTATTTTCAGCTCAGCTCTCTATCGTCAATATGCTGGCGTTTATACAGACACTTGCCCATGGCTTCACTTGGGACACGCTGATGCTCGATCCAGCAATTTTCCTGCTCTGGAGCTTTATTGCGACCTCGATTCTACTCTGGGGTAGAGGTGTTTTTTGTGGGTGGCTTTGTCCTTTTGGCGCGATACAGGATCTGATTCACGACCTTGCCCGAAAACTAAAGATCCCATCCTTTGAGTTTCCAAGCACCATTCATCAACGCCTTTGGGCTATTAAGTATTTTATTCTTATTGCCTTGGTAGGCATTTCATTAGACTCCTTCTCCACGGCAGCAGCCATGGCAGAAGTAGAGCCATTCAAGACCGTCATCACCTTAAAGTTTGCACGAGAGTGGGGCTACGCGGCCTACGCCTCATCCTTATTGTTTATCGGCGTTTTTAACAGTAAATTTTTCTGCAAGTATCTCTGCGCACTCGGTGCGGGACTGAGCATTCTTGGTCGATTTCGTATCTTTGACTGGATGCGAAGACGCAATGAATGTGGCAAGCCCTGCCAGGCCTGTGCAGCACTCTGCCAAAATGGGGCCATTAAGCCTACCGGTGAAATTATTGATACCGAATGTCATTTTTGCCTGGAGTGCCAAGTCGCTTATTGGGACGATCATATATGTCCACCCCTGGTAGAAAAACGTAAACGCCGAGAAAAACGTGAGCAGGCACGAAATCGACCGACTACAGTAAAAATAGTTGAAAGCTCTACAGATTCTTGACAAGAATCAATGGATTTTCAGCCACTTAGTACCACACTGATTAAGGAGAAACAGCCTTTTAAAGGAGGGCACCGTGAAATATCAACAAAAACTATCTACGGCCATTCTGGCGTTAGCGGCAACGATTGCCAGTGGCTACATAGTCGCTGCGGAAAAATCAGGTCATCCAGGAACTTCAGGGTCAGAAGTTCGCTATATGGGTGCGCCTACGATGGCATCAGACGTCGACATGACCCTCCACCCTAATGGGCCAAAAATCACTCCAGAAGAATGGGCAAGTTCAACCAAGACCTATTTTGAACGTTGTGCCGGTTGTCACGGCGTACTCCGCAAAGGTGCGACAGGCAAACCATTAACCCCCGACATTACCCAGCCAAAGGGCACTGACTACCTGAAGGCTCTCATTGCCTTTGGTACGCCAGGCGGTATGCCAAACTGGGGAAGCTCCGGTGACATGACCGATGAGCAGATTGACGCCATGGCTCGCTATCTACAACACAATCCTTCCCAACCGCCTGAATTTGGCATGAAGGAAATGAAGGCCAGCTGGAAGCTTGTTGTAGCACCTAAAGACCGGCCTAAAAAACCACAAGGCAGTTTTGATATTGAAAATATTTTCTCTGTTACCTTGCGTGATAGTGGTCAGGTTGCACTGATCGATGGCGATACTAAAAAGATTGTCTCGGTTGTCGACACGGGTTATGCCGTACATATCTCTCGCCCATCCAGCTCTGGTCGTTACATGTTCGTCATTGGCCGCGATGCCAAGATCAATATGATCGACATGTACATGAAAGTACCAAAAACTGTGGCAGAAATTAAAATTGGTTCTGAAGCTCGTTCAGTAGAAACCTCCAAGTACAAAGGGTTTGAAGACAAGTACGCTATTGCGGGATCCTACTGGCCCCCACAGTACACCATCATGGACGGTGAAACGCTTGAGCCTCTCAAGATTGTATCAACACGCGGTTACACTGTTGACACCCAGGAATACCACCCTGAACCACGTGTAGCGGCTATTGTTGCATCACATGAATACCCTGAATTTATCGTCAATGTTAAAGAGACGGGTAAAATTCTTCTGGTGAACTACGAAGACATTAATGCATTGCAGGTCACTGAGTTAGAGGCAGCCCGATTCCTCCATGATGGTGGCTGGGATTCCACTAAACGCTACTTTATGACAGCGGCAAACAAGTCCAACAAAATTGCCGTTGTAGACTCCAAGGAACGTGAGATGGTAGCGCTGATCGATGTAACGGAAATCCCACACCCAGGTCGTGGTGCTAACCTCAATACCAAAGCCTATGGTCCTGTTTGGGTAACTAGTGCTCTAGGTAGTGATGAAATCACCCTGATTGGTACTGACCCCGAAAACCACAAGCAACACGCCTGGAAAGTACCCAAAGTCCTCAAAGGTCAAGGTGGTGGCTCATTGTTTGTGAAAACCCATCCAAAATCCAAAAACCTTTGGGTCGATGCACCGCTGAATCCGGATACCAAAATTAGCCAATCTATCGCAGTCTTTAATGCTGATGATCTGGACGCCGGTTTCGAGGTACTCCCCATTGCTGAATGGGCAGGTGTTGCTGACCAGGGGCCTGCTCGAGTTGTTCAGCCTGAGTACAATAAGGCCGGAGACGAAGTCTGGTTCTCTGTTTGGAATGGTGCAGATGCTGAATCTGCCATCGTGGTAGTAGATGACAAAACTCGAAAGTTGAAAACGGTGATTAAAGACAAGCGTTTAATCACACCAACCGGTAAGTTCAACGCCACCAATACCAAGGAAGATATATACTAATCACATACTCATAAAACCAAAGCCCTCGGAAACGGGGGCTTTTTTTTTGCTCGTAATCTGCTGACGGGATGCCCCCATTTACTCTTTATTTCTTATAATGAAGCGCATACCTTTGTAATTTTTGAGCATCGTCAATACTGTTTCTAGCGACTTCATAGACAATGGTTCTCTCCCCGACTACCCGCCGCTGTAGAGTAATAGTTGTGATGTACGGGGTGATCCATTAGGGTGCAGAATAAATTCAGGAACTCAATAATGCTAAATATCACCGACATGAAACAGGAACAAAAAAAGCCCCCAATCTTTCGATTGGCTTTTCGCCCCTTTTTCCTGTTTGGCAGCCTTTTTTCTGTCGTAGCATTGCTGTTATGGGCGATCTATCTAACCAACTCAGCCCTTCCCTGGCAACCCTATGGAAACTGGCTTTGGTGGCATGGGCACGAGATGCTATTCGGATTTAGCACGGCGATTATTGTTGGTTTTCTACTCACTGCGATTCAGAACTGGAGCGGAATTCCAGGGCTTTCCGGCTGGCCCCTGGCCGGATTATTTAGTTTATGGGTTCTAGGCCGAATATTGTTGCTGTTCCCCATAGCACCAGCAAGTTTGATTGCGATTATCGATAGTTTGTTTCTACCTTTGGCCGCCTATATGCTGGCTCGACCCATCGTGGCAGCTAAATTATGGCGTAATCTAATGTTCATCCCACTGCTACTTCTACTCGCCTGGACTAATGGTCACAGCCATTACCGGTTGATGAATGGCGATATGTTGTCATTGCCAGATACTCAGGGAACCATCCTGATTATTACTATGATCATTGTCATCATGGGTGGCCGAGTCATTCCTTTTTTTACTGCAAATGCGATTCGTACTCAAAAACCTAATCCACTGCTATCCCTGGAACTACTATCTATTGTCACTCTTGGTGTAGCCACTCTGTACAGCTTGATCACGGGTAGTCTTTCCCCCGAACCAGGAATTGGTATTCTCTTTTTAGTCTCCGCAGTTGCCAATCTTTTCAGAATGGGGCGCTGGCAAGGAAAACTCACTCTGGGCAACCCATTGCTTTGGTCCCTACATCTTTCCTATTTATTAATCGTCATTAGCTTAGGGTTACTCGGAGCATTTCACTTGGGTCTAAATATACCACTCAGTACAGCCCTCCACGGACTAACCATTGGTGGTATCGGACTGATGGTGCTAGCCATGATCAGTCGAGTCTCGCTTGGCCATACGGGCAGAATGTTACAGGTTGGTATTTGGATTACGATGGGTTACGGAGCACTGGCCATATCGGCCATCGTCAGAGTCGTTGCACCACTCATATTAAATGATCCCTCCACACTGTATTTAATCAGCATAAGTTGCTGGGGGTTTTCCTATCTCACCTTTGTCATTATCTACTGGCCCGTGCTCACTCAACCAAGGGTCGATGGCCGACCCGGTTAACCATCAGCACAAAATAAACAACCTAAAAATCTCTGAATAAATACGTTATTCAGAGCTTTTTCTGGTCTTTATTTTCGCCCAGCTTTCTCATAAATCAGCAGACTTTATTTTTTCAACTATCCTTTCAAATAACCATAATCCGGGAAGCCCTTCTCAACCATTGACTTTGGTCAAGCACGCGAAGGCGCTTACAGCGTTAAAGTTCAACAGGTAACTGAGTAAAAAGCTCAGATATTTTACACACAAAAATAATAGGAACGAGCTGCCATGAGCGATGACAAGCATATAGAAGACAAGGATATACCGGTGATGCAAAGGGTGCTGGACAACCCGTTTATTCTGTTATTTATCGGGATTACCGTCCCCACACTTACCTACATTGTCTGGGGAGTGATGGAACTGATTTCTGTCCCCATTTCACAATAACAAGCTTATGGCTTTACGGAGAATAAACAATGACAAGCATTTCACCTCCAGCCAGAAAAGTCTGGTGGAAAGAACCGATAGAGAAAGGTGAGCTAATTTGGATCGCTGTTGTCGTCGTTTGGGGAATTATTCTCACCCTAATGATGCCATTTTGGCATATTTACGGTGAGCAAAATCTTTCTAGCGAAGCATATAAAACGACACCTGAAACCTATCTAGGTAAAGCTCAAGCGGTGGTTGATAAATACACCATACGAACAGAGGGTGACTATAAGACGCCTGTGGTTAAGCCCCCCGCTGGCGAAGATATCTATCTCGTGGGTCGCCTCTGGGAATGGTGGCCCTATTTTGAGCTGAAGAAAGGTGAGTCCTACCGACTTCATGTCGCCTCAGTTGATTGGCAGCACGGATTTTCCCTGCAACCAACCAACCTCAATGTGCAAGTCCTTCCGGGTTATGACATGGTCTTAACAGTCACCCCGAACAAAACAGGTAAGCACACTATTGTTTGTAACGAATACTGCGGAATCGGGCATCACAATATGCTGGGCACGATTTACGTCGTTGATTAGGGGGCCAACATGACAACTAATAATGATTTTAGAATTTGTCCCGACACGGGGCTCAAATGGCACCGTCCTGCCGAAAAACTGATAAAGCTCAATGCTGTTGCCGCCGTCGTATTTCTACTGGTTGGCGGCATACTTGGCCTGGGTGTTGGCTTAACTCGATGGCCAGAGGTTCACTTACTTGGCCCCGACACGTTCTATCAAGTACTCACAGGGCATGGGATTAATGTACTGATTTTCTGGATTATTTTCTTTGAAATGGCAGTAATTCACTTTGCCTCCTCAACACTACTGGGTTGTCGTATGGCAATGCCAAAAGTTGGTTTTGGGGCTTTCATATTGATGGTTCTGGGGGCGCTACTCAACAATTACGCGGTACTGGTCAAAGGCAATTCCAGTGTAATGATGACCTCCTATGTACCCATGCCGGCAGACACATTATTCTATGTAGGGTTAATACTCTTTGCCGTCGGAGCCCTGATAAACTGTTTTCTATTTCTCGGCACACTGGTTATCGCCAAGGATGAAAAAACCTATGAAGGTTCGATACCACTCGTTACCTTCGGTGCATTGACTGCCACTATTATCGCAATATTTACCATCGCATCCGGTGCGGTCATTCTTATCCCGACACTGCTTTGGAATCTTGGCTTTGTCAGCAATATTGATGCTGGTCTCTACCGCTTGATTTGGTGGGCATTTGGTCACTCCTCTCAACAGATTAATGTAGCAGCCCAAGTCTCTATCTGGTACGCGATTGCTGCCATTTTATTCGGCGCCAAACCCCTGTCGGAAAAAGTCAGCCGCTTTGCCTTCCTGTTGTACATCGCGGTACTGCAAATTGCATCGGCTCACCACCTGCTAGTAGACCCGGGCCTTAGCTCGGAATGGAAGATTTTTAATACGAGTTACGCTATGTACCTGGCCGTTATGGCGAGTATGGTTCACGGCCTGACTGTTCCTGGTTCTATTGAGCATGCACAGCGCGCTAGAGGATTTGGCAGTGGATTGTATGAATGGCTTCGCAAGGCGCCCTGGGGGAACCCGGTCTTCTCGGGTATGTTCCTGTCACTGGTCGGCTTTGGTGTACTAGGCGGTATTACTGGTGTCGTCATGGGCACCGAGCAGATCAACCTGCTTATTCACAACACGCTGTACGTACCTGGTCACTTTCATGCCACCGTCGTCATAGGAACAACGCTGACATTTATGGCCATCACCTATTGGCTGGTTCCTATCCTGTTCCGGCGTCAGTTAATTATGAAGAAACTGGCCAGCCTGCAACCCTGGATATTTGGCCTGGGAATGACGGGTGTTTCTCTATTCCTGATGGGTGCGGGCACACTTGGTGTACCTCGCCGTCACTGGGACATTCTTTTCTCTGGTTCTAATGGTGGATATGAGTTCTCAGCCGCCGCGATAACCATGATGGGACTGAATGGCATGTCTGTGATTCTTGCTTGCCTCGGTGGTGCCGCCTTCTGTGTCATTGTCGTTGGCTCACTCCTGTTTGGAAAGAAAATTGGTGAAAATGAAAAGGTTGGAACACCCATGATTGTTGCTCCAGTCACCGATGAAGAGTACGCCACCAATAAGTCTTCAATGACAATTCCTGGAACCTTAGGAATGGTGGCTGTCTTCTTTGTCGCCTTTGCCCTTTACTACTTCATCAACTGGAAGTACTTAGCGCAGACTTGGGGTTTAAGCTAAAAAGAGCCAACCGAAGCCTGGTAAAAAGGCCTACAACCGAGTAATGGGGGGCTTAGCCCCCCATTTTTTTAGTAACGCGATGGTTAAGGATTCTTTGTGTTTGCACAGATAGTCGACATTTTTAAACTACGTATCGGTGTATTAATGGCTGTCACCGCCCTGGCGGGATTTGCTGTCACACCCGGCGAGTCACTATCCAGTCTACAGATGTTGGCGTTAGCGCTTACCGTCTTAGGCGCCTCTGCCGCAGCGGGCGCCTTTAATCAATACGCTGAAAAAGACTTGGATGCACGAATGGAGCGCACCAAAAAGCGACCATTCGTCACGGGAAAAGCCTCCCACAATAAAAATTGGCTATGGTTAATTGCCGGTCTTCTCATACTGTCTGTGGGTCTTGCCAGCTGGGTCTTTAATATCGCCGTAGGGTTTCATGTATTTATGGGAGCCTTCACCTACGGGATTATCTACACTTTATGGCTAAAACGCCGTACGGCCTGGAATATTGTCATTGGTGGCGCTGCGGGTAGCTTTGCTGTATTAGCCGGAGCCGCGGCCGCAGATCCCGCTTTAGGTGCGCCGTCAATATTACTCGCCATTGTACTTTTCTTGTGGACGCCACCCCACTTCTGGGCACTTGCCATCGCTCTTCACAAGGATTATGCCAATGCCGGCGTTCCCATGCTTCCGGTGGTAAAGGGTGACGAAGCAGCTGCCAAAATAATCCTTCTTAACATTATTGTGCTTGTGGCCGTATCACTATTGCCCGGGATCTATGGTATGGGCTGGGTATACCTGGGTGGTGCTACAATCGGTGGTGCTTACTTTATCTATAAGGGTATTCATCTGGTCCAGGATCCCAACCCAAAAACAGCTATTCGCTGCTTTCTCGCCTCCTTAATTCAATTGACGCTGTTATTGATTACCGCAATGATTGACCCACTGATCATTGGATAAGCTATTGATGAAAAAGCTCTCTGGACTATTAACGCTCCTGCTGATTTCTCTACTGGGAACGGCCACCATTGCCGAAGAAATGAGCGCGAAGGAACACCAGCATAAACCTACACCCAGCTTCGATAGAAAAACAGCCTTAGATATCAGCCAGGCGGCCATTGGCAGACAGCTAGATGAATATCATTTTTTTACGAGCCAAGGACAACCGAAGAAACTCAGTGACTACCGCGGTAAGCCCCTGATTGTCAGCCTCATCTATACCTCCTGCTATCATATATGCCCCACCACCACCAAGCATTTGGACAAAGTGGTCGGTAAAGCGCAATCTGTGCTTGGAGAAGACACCTTCAATGTTGTCACTATCGGATTTGATGCCGACAATGATACCGCTGACGCAATGCGGATATTTGCCAAACAGCAGTCTGTTAGCGAAGACAACTGGGATTTCCTCTCCGCCGACAAAGAAACCATTCTCCAGTTCTCCAAACAACTTGGCTTCCAGTTTTTTGCCTCACCCCAAGGTTTCGACCACTTGGTTCAGACAACGCTGCTAGATAAAAATGGTACCGTCACTCGGCAAGTTTACGGTATTCAGTTTGAGACACCCCATCTGGTCGAACCGCTCAAGCAACTCATTTTTGGTGGAAAAGCAGATCAATCACTTTTTCAGGAAATCAGTAATAAAATACGGCTCTTCTGCACAGTATATGACCCAAACTCAGACTCTTACCTGTTTAATTACTCGATTTTCGTTGGACTGTTTATGGGACTGACCCTCGGTGGATTGATGATTTTTCTATTCATCAGAGAGTGGCGCTACAGCAAAATCGCCCGCAATAGGTAATATCTATGGAGAGAACGCAGTGATAAAAGTTCTCGAGCGACTATCGCTCAGCCTATTCCAGCTTATAGAAAGCACCTTTAACCAAATTTTTGGTGAGCGCTGGAATCCCTGGTATCAGCTCGGAGCACTGTCCTTTTACTTTTTCTGGATAGTTGTTGTCTCAGGTCTCTACCTGTTTATCTTTTTCGATACCAGCATCAATGGTGCTTTCGAATCTATGGAGGCTGTCACCCATAAGCAGTGGTTTGCCGGCGGAATCATGCGGAGTCTGCATCGTTATGCATCAGATGCCATGGCAATTACCGTCACACTACACCTACTCCGTGAATTTAGTCTTGGACGATTCCGGGGAGCACGCTGGTTTTCATGGTTTAGTGGCGTGCCATTACTTTGGTTGCTCTTTGCTGCAGCGATTGGAGGCTACTGGCTGGTTTGGGATCAGCTCGCGCAGTATATTTCTGAAGCGACAACAGAGTGGTTTGGCTGGCTTCCCTTTATAGGTGACTCTCTGGCACGAAATTTTGTTTCAAATGACACGCTGAGTGACCGCTTTTTTTCACTTCTGGTTTTTATGCACATTGCTATTCCCCTGTTTCTACTGGTGGGAATGTTTATTCATATTAAACGGATAAAATTGGCAAAGACGAGTCCACCCAAAGGGTTAGCGCGCGGTGCTCTCGCTGCACTTATTCTGCTAGCGCTGATTAAACCCGCGGTCAGTATGAACAAGGCAGACATGTCCGTTTCGGTCGCAAGTATTGATCTGGACTGGTTCTATATGAATGTCTACCCACTATTCGATAGTTGGGGCTACGGCGCAGTGTGGGTGTTGTTGGTGGGTATTTCCGCCGTACTGGCACTTCTCCCCTGGCTTTCTCCCGACAAGAAAAAAGCGCTACGTGCTGCTGAGGTCAATCCAGATAATTGTAATGGCTGCAGCTGGTGTTACCAGGACTGTCCCTATGAAGCCATTACCATGATCAATCATGAGTATAAAAAAGGGCAAATGCAAGCCCAGGTTGATCCGGACTTGTGCACTGCCTGTGGCATCTGTGCCGGTTCCTGTCCCTCCGCAACACCTTTCAGACATGTCGAAGAACTCATCTCGGGTATAGAAATACCGGATTTTTCAATCGAACATCTACGAAAAGAGACTCACAAGAAACTGGAAGCACTAACCGGTAATCAACGCCTTGTCGTGTTTGGCTGTGATCACGCACTGGACATGAAAACACTAGCAGATGAACAAACCGCTGTTATTAGCCTGCCCTGTGCTGGATTACTCCCCCCGTCCTTTGCCGACTATATTTCGCGACAATCGGAAGTTGATGGTGTGATGGTCAGCGGCTGTTGTAGTGAGGACTGCTACTTTCGCAAAGGCACTGAATGGACAGAGCAACGCTTTAACCGCGAACGAATGCCACACCTTCGTACAAAAGCGGGAAAACAAAAAGTGAAGCTACTCTGGACAGGCCCCCGCCAACAGGAGCAAATGCACATTGCGCTCACTCAATATAGAGCGGAATTGGCTTTTCATAAGGCTGAAGAAACAGAGGGAGCTGGTTTTGATTAACTGGAAATTCTGGCTAGGTCAGGCGCTTTGCTACAGCCTTTTTATTGGGTTGATTGGATATTTTTCCAATGCCCCGGCATACCAGCGGTATCCTGATCAACAGGGAATGATCAAGCTTAGCCTTCGTCATGCCGGCAAAATTCTTGGTGAATGTCGAGAGCGAAGTGCATCAGAGATGGCCCAACTACCACCCAATATGCGCATTACTACACTATGCCCACGGGGGCGCTCACCATTACAGCTCGATTTACTCATCAATGATGAAATGGTGTATAGCAAACAGCTCCCCCCAAGGGGTATACACGGGGACGGCCTGTCATCTGTCTACTTTCGATTACCGGTAAAATCTGGAGAAATTAATTTGAAAGTGCGAATGAAGGATCATATCAAACAGAACGATTACCCTTATCAACTGGAAAAAACCCTACAGTTGGCACCTGCTCAAGTATTGGTAGTTGATTTCGATGGAAGCAGGGGCAATTTTACTATTCGATAAAGTGTCCATATGTGATTTTTCTTTATTTAAGTCAACCAGTTACGCTACCTTGAAGAAACCGCTGGAGTAACTCAAAGGTTCCCAGCGCTAAAACAAAAATAATGATGAAGTATATGATGCTACGGTTTTTGAAAGGCGCTCCACGACGCATCTCAAGTTGACGTAATAACCAGTCAGAAAATAGATATAGAGCTATAGCGACCAACGTGAAGAGTACAATTTCCACAATAAACTCCCAGCAAAAAACATGTGTCACAGATATACTCTGCCACTACCCGGTTAACTATGTCCACGATCAATAAATGATGAGAAACGAGCAATACTCACACAAACACAATCAAAAACTATTAGCCCGCTATATTATGATTGTGCTGGTAGCCACACTGCTTATCAATTGTCTAAGTGCCTACATTAGGCACATTGAAGCTGGACTGGGTTGTGAAAACTGGCCCATCTGTTATGGCGAGATTGGTAGATTTATCTCACCCAGCAATGAAGCCGAAATCGCCCAAAAGGCTTTAGCTCCCACTGAAGCTGCCAAACAGCTGCATCGCACGATAGCCACGTTGTTAGTGATTGGCGTATTACTACTGGTGAACCAAAGCCGAAAACCCGGTGCCATGAAGGGGATGACTCGCCCGCTACCCTATTTATTACTTGCCGTATTACTCCTGCTCTCCATTATTGGACCTGCCAGCTATCTTAAAACGATGCCCATCATAGCCGTGATCAACCTGGCTGGAGGCTTAACCCTGTTAGCCATCTGTTGGTGGTTATGGCTCCAATGTAATGGCAGTCATCGCTCTGTGGTACCAGCCTGGACTAAACGCCTTACCATGGCAGGCTGGGTGCTACTGATGCTGCAAATTCTTCTTGGATCGTGGGTCAGTGCCAATTATGCCGGTCTTGCCTGTAGTGAGCTGTTGTCTTGTCATGCCCCTACCTCTTACAGTGCTGAAGGCTCAGACACCTTTTGGTATTTTCGACAGCTCACACTGGATAGCGACGGTAAGATTCTTTTCGACACCAGTAGTGTCATCATTCACCAAGTGCATCGCGCGATGGCACTGTTAAGTAGTTTGATTTTGTTGATTGGCGCACTAAGTTCTCTACAATACCGCAAAAAAACGGCTATCGGTCTCGCGCTACTGGTCCTGTTACAGTGTTTACTGGGAACAAGTGGGGTTTTGTTATCACTACCCATGATTATCGTCATGGCTCATAACCTGATAGCTGCATTTCTATTGATGGCCGTCATGGCCCTTAACTATCAACTCGTTCAGGCTAAGTAACATGCGTAATAATTCACATCAAATCAATGCACACCCCTATAACCGACAAATTGCCCTATGGCTGTTAGTCTGTGCGAGTGTCATTTTTTTCATGATTTTGCTTGGCGGTGTCACTCGCCTCACCCACTCTGGGTTATCCATGGTTGAATGGAAACCATTGATGGGAATTATTCCCCCCCTCACTGATATGGAATGGCGGTCAACTTTCGAAAAATACCAGCAGTTTCCTGAGTACCAAAAGGTAAATCACGGTATGACTGTCAGTGAATTTAAGTCGATATTTATGTTCGAGTACCTTCATCGGGTTCTAGGACGGTTGATTGGTGTCATTTTTCTACTGCCTTTTCTATTTTTCTACTTCTCCAAACGTATTCCCTCCGGCCTGACGCCTAAACTAATAGTGATGTTTATATTGGGAGGGCTTCAAGGTTTACTGGGTTGGTATATGGTAAAAAGTGGACTTGTTGACAACCCCCGAGTCAGCCAATACCGACTGACGGCTCATCTCGGTGCTGCAGTCATTATTTATGCTTACATTCTGTGGGTTGCCTTTGGATTGATGTCTGTGGGTTCACTGGCAAGTAATTCGTATAATATGGTGAAAAAAGGCTTAAAACGCTTTGCCCTGACACTCAGTGGGTTACTCTATTTAATGATCCTCTCGGGTGGCCTCGTAGCGGGCACTCGTGCAGGTTTTGCCTACCCAACTTTCCCACTCATGGGAGACTCGTTTATACCCTCCGGTTTATATAGTACCGACCCCGGCTGGCTAGCTATTTTTGAAGATATAACAACCGTTCAATTTAACCATCGCATCTTTGCTTACCTATTATTCACTTTGATTCTGACGTTTTCTTTCAAAGTCCTGAGAAGCGGTATACCGGGAAAACTTCGAATGGGAATACACTGTTTTATGGGATTATTGCTCATGCAGGTCACCCTAGGTATTTCAACACTACTACTGCACGTTCCCGTTAGCTTGGCCGCAGCACATCAGGGTGGTGCTATTGCTTTGTTTACTGCCTCACTATTTGTCAGCCACTACCTCAGTAATCATTCGGAAAACAGCTCAATGGCCGGGGCATCTGCTTGAATAGACTATTCGTTGTCATAGTTTCCATTGGGCTATTAGTGGCAGCTGTAGCTGGTTCCAATTATCTTCGCTCTAAACTCAAACCATCACTGCCGGTGATTGAATCGCTGGGCGGTGACTTTTCGCTACCAAACACAGCGGGCGGTATAGCAAGCCTTTCTGAGTTTGAAGGGAAAGTCGTATTACTCAACTTTGGCTTTACGAGCTGCCCTGACGTTTGTCCGACAGTGCTGAGTAAAATCCGAGTCATTATGGAAACACTCGGTAAAGATAGTAGTGCAATACAGCCCCTGTTTATCACCATCGATCCAGACAGGGACTCAATCGAAAAGCTGAATAGTTATCTACCCTATTTCCACCCAGCGATCATCGGCCTTCGCGGTAACGAAAGGCAGCTGGCCGAAGTGGCCGAACAATATAAAGTGCTCTATCAAAAGGAAAATATAGACTCTGAGTTAGGCTATGGGTTTTTACACAACGACCATATTTATCTCATCGACCAACAGGGCAGCGTTCGAGCCATGTACTCAGGCTCGGTAAAAATGACCACCATTATCGAAGAAATTAAAACACTGCTCTAATCTGTTTAGGTTGACTAACCAGGACGTGACCTTGAATAGCGATACATACAACCTTAAGGACATTCATCCCGCCGCCAAAAAACTGGCGCTTGGGTGGATATGGCTGGGAGTGTATGCTCTGGTTGCCGCTGGAGTCCTTGCGATTCTACTTGCCCTATCAAGAACCCCTGCCATCAA
This sequence comes from Porticoccus sp., assembly GCA_041581635.1. GTDB lineage: Bacteria > Pseudomonadota > Gammaproteobacteria > Pseudomonadales > Porticoccaceae > Porticoccus. Next base: position 39,851 of record JBFICW010000014.1, read on the forward strand.
AGAACTGATGCCAGGCAGTAACTTCTTTAAAGTTGCCCTTGTTGTTCATGTGGATCTATCAGTTCTCATCTGGTTTCTTGCCGGTGCCGGTGTTCTTTGGACTGTATTCGGTATACACCGTGAATCGCTGTGGAGCAAAGCAGCATTTTGGCTGGCTGTCACAGGAACAGTGCTTATCAGTATTTCACCCTTCCTTGGGGTCAGCCAACCACTGATGAACAACTACGTACCTGTGATCTTACAACCCTGGTTTTTTTACGGACTCATTGTGGTCACGGCGGGGCTTGTAATCCAGGCTCTTGGCTTCATAGTAACTAACCCCCTACGATTAAATAGTTCTGAGGGTACTGATACCCTGCGCTTTGCCCTCTACCTGGGTGCATGGTCGGTGCTCATCGCTGTAATCTGTATTGCTATTTCCTATGTTCGCATTCCGGAGAGTATCGGCGGCGAGTTCTATTACGACCTGTTGTTCTGGGGTGGTGGTCACGTGCACCAGTTCGTTAATACCCTTTTACTGCTTGTCGCCTGGGTGATGCTTGCCGCGGCCTGCGGCCAAGATTTACGTATGAGTCCACGCTTGGGAGCGGTACTTTTCCTACTGGTTGTTCTTCCATTGGTGATGACCCCCTGGTTATACAGCTACAAAATTGAGTCTAGCGATCATATTTTGGGGTTTACCCAATTAATGCGTAAGGGTGGACTGGCCTCCATCCCTCTTGGACTGCTGATATTTTTAAGCACCTTCCGTTTTACAAAACTTAGCAATGAGCAAAAACCTCTTCGAGCAGCGTTAATCAGTTCAATCACACTGTTTGCTGGCGGAGGCATTCTCGGCTTTATGATTATGGGGTCCAACACAGTCATCCCCGCTCATTACCACGGCTCCATTGTAGGTGTAACCATGGCAATCATGGGCATCGTCTTTCTCTTATTGCCCCGACTGGGACATCCGATAAAACACCTAAAAATGGCCTATTGGATGCCGTGGTTATATGGTGGGGGGCAATTGATGCATATTACCGCTCTGGCCTGGTCCGGAGGGCACGGGGTTAAGCGCAAGGCCGCAGGACAAGCCCAGGGGCTAGAAGGACTGCAGGAAATTATTGGCATGGTATTTATGGGTATCGGCGGGATAATTGCCGTCTTAGGTGGCCTACTGTTTCTGGTCATTGTCATTAGTGCTCTAAGGGGAAAACCAACCGCCTTACTACCGGATATACAAACAAGTACACCTTGACTGTAATCAATCAATTTTTGCGGTCTATCCCTTATCCTTCTGGTAAGATAAACCGCTAGATAGCCTGTTATACAGGTTACATTTCACAATTCATTTATCCCATGGTTGGAGTATTGATATGAAAAAACTGATCGGAACTACGATGAAAGTAGCGATGGCAGTAGCCCTGGTTTCAGCTGGAAGCCAAGCAATGGCAGCGGGTGATGCCGAAGCAGGAAAAGCCAAGTCCTTAACCTGCGCTGGGTGCCACGGTGCTAACGGTATTAGCAGCAACGATTTGTGGCCTAGTCTGGCAGGTCAAAAAGCTGGGTATCTCGCCAAGCAAATCAAAGCGTTCCGAGATGGACAACGCAATGATCCGATGATGTCTTCTATGGTTAAATCGCTCTCTGATCAAGATGCAGAAAATCTGGCGGCCTATTACTCCAGCTTAAAGTAAGCGACTTAATTCTTTGATAATGCCTGTTATTTGAGCTCATCAAAAAGCATGAATAACAGGTTTTTTTATCGATGAGCTTTAGACTTATTCGTAATTAACTAATGCCTTACGATCAAGAATGGTTACCTCTTTGCCTTTCATGGCAATAACCCCCTCTTCCTTTAGTCGGTGGATAATTCTTGAAAAAGTTTCAGGTTGAATCGCCAACTGGCCTGCTATAAGACGCTTGGCTACCGGCAACTCAAACTGGGGATACTCAGCATCAGATCCAACAAATTGAGTGATCAAATAACGGACAACTCGGTGGGTAGAATTTTTAAGTGATAACACTTCAATTTCGTTGAGTCTCATTCTTAAACGTCGACTCAGGTCCGCCATCAATACCATGCTTAGATTTGGGTTGCTTTTAAGCAGCGCCATATAATCTAGATTAGAAAAGCTGAACAGTTCAGCGGACTCAACCGCCTGTGAAGAGACAGGATAAAACGTCTGCGAGGCAAACATCAATGCTTCCGCAAAAGTCTGGTTTGTAGCAACCAACTCAATAATTTTTTCCGTCCCATCGGGGAGCGTACGAAAGAGTTTTATACAGCCAGATACAACAAAATAAAAATGCCGAGCTTCCTCATTCTGCTGAAACAGGAACTCACCTTTTCCGATACTAATAACCCGACTACCACACATTAATTTTTCCAACTCCATATCCGATAGAGCAGAAAAAAGATGGTGTCTTCTTAGTAATTGACCGTGTATCTTCTGGAACTGCATAGCATCTTCTTTTTTTAGCATTCCCATAATATTGCCTCTCAGTCTATAACCACACATCTGGCAATACCAGTTGCTTCGGAATTGCCCTTAAGGCAGACCTAGATCCTCACTGCTATCAGTGTCTTATGGTTATGGGTGCTAGAGACTAGAATAAGTGCTTTGAAACACAATTGATGTCTATCAATAGCACTGAAATAAAGATAAAAAAAAGCCCAGTAGCGACACTGGGCTTTTATATAAGCGAGGAATGATTAATCTACAAATAGTCGGGCATTCCTGAACAACCGCATCCAAGCACCATCTTCCTGCCAATCATCCGGGTGCCAGGAGTTCGTCACAGCGCGAAATACTCGCTCAGGATGAGGCATCATAATCGTCGCCCTACCATCGGCACTGGTCACCCCGGTTATACCCATGGGTGACCCATTGGGATTCGCTGGATACACCTCGGTTGTATCGTGGAAATTATCCAAATAACGAAGGGCCACCTGACCGGACGCACTATAGGCTTGTGCATCGATGTCACTGGCAAATTCAGCCCGCCCCTCTCCATGGGCGACAGCGATGGGGATATGAGAACCGACCATTCCTTTCAATAACACAGAGGGGGTCGGTTCAATACGAACGAGTGAAAAACGAGCCTCAAACTGTTCGGACAAGTTACGGACAAAACGCGGCCAATGTTCAGCGCCAGGAATTAGAGGCTTAAGATTGGACAACATTTGGCAACCATTACAAACACCCAGGGTAAAGGAATCATTGCGGTGAAAAAACTGCTGAAACGCGTCTCTCGCCTGCGGATTAAACAGAATTGTCTTTGCCCAGCCCTCTCCAGCGCCCAAAACATCGCCATAGGAAAAACCGCCACAGGCCACCAACCCCTTAAAGTCGCCCAAACCTATGCGACCACTTAAGATATCACTCATATGAACATCGACAGAATCGAAGCCAGCACGATCGAAAGCTGCGGCCATCTCAACTTGACCATTGACACCCTGTTCGCGAAGTACCGCTATACGAGGACGAATACCTCTATCAATATACGGTGCTGAAACATTGTCATTAATATCAAATGTTAAACCTACACTGAGGCCCGGATCTTCGAGGAACAAGCCATCGAATTCCTGGCGCGCACATTGTTCATTATCGCGCTGCGCCTGGATTTGATAACTGGTTTCACTCCAGCGACGGAGCAATTCGACACAACTGTGGCTGTATAAACGCGCACCATCCTGATGAATCTCAATGCTGTCGGAGTTGTTGAGCGTAGCAACGGTACTGACAGGAATATCGACTTTAGCAAAGCGAATTTTTACAGCATCTGCAATATCAGCTGCAACCTGAACAACGGCACCTAATTCCTCGTTAAACAGCAGCGACAGAGCATCGCCAGGCTGTTCATCCAGACAGATATCAAGCCCCGTGCGCCCGGCAAACGCCATTTCAACCAGAGTGGTAAACAAACCACCATCGGCACGGTCGTGGTATGCAATGAGCTCACCAGCCTTATTTGCCGCCTGAATGGTATTGAAGAAGCACTTCAGTTTGTCGGCACTGACAACATCCGGTGGTGTATCGCCCATTTGGTTATATACCTGAGCCAAGATTGAGCCACCCAGACGATTTTGATTGTCACCAAGGTCAATATACAGAAGTACCGTGTCGCCTTTATCCGTCCGCAACTGAGGCGTCAGTGTTTTTCGTACATCCTCAACAGGCGAGAATGCTGAAATAATCAGAGATAACGGTGAGGTAACCGATTTCTGCTCGCCATCACGTTCCCAGGCCGTCCGCATGGACATTGAGTCTTTGCCCACTGGAATGGTGAGGCCCAACGCCGGGCATAGCTCCATAGCCACGGCTTCCACTGTACGGAAGAGTTTTTCATCTTCGCCTGGGTGACCCGCTGCGCACATCCAGTTAGCAGAAAGCTTGATATTGGACAGCTTGGCTATACTGGTCCCTGCAATATTAGTGATGGCTTCACCAATGGCCATTCTCCCCGATGCGGGGCCATCCAAAAGAGCGAGGGGCGTACGCTCACCCATAGACACCGCCTCACCGGCATAACTATCAAAACTCGCCGTGGTCACCGCACAATCAGCTACGGGTACTTGCCAGGGCCCCACCATCTGATCCCTTGCCACAGTGCCGGTGATGCTGCGATCGCCAATGGTAATGAGAAAACTTTTACTACTAACAGATGGATGCTGGATAACCCGCTCTATGGCTTCATCCAAAACAATACCCGACCAGTCAAAAGCCATGGTTTGAGGGCTCAATGATTCTGCATCGCGATGCATTTTTGGCGGCTTACCAAACAATACCGACATGGGTAAATCCACCGGTTTTGCATCGAAGTGTTGATCGTTCACCAGAAGGTGATTTTCGGCTGTGGACTCTCCCACCACCGCGTACGGACAGCGCTCGCGTTTACAAATCGCTTCGAACTGGGCCAGGTTTTCAGGCTCAACGGCCATAACATAACGTTCTTGGGCTTCATTACACCAGATGGCCAGGGGAGACATACCCGGCTCATCATTGTTCACGTTACGCAATTCAAAATTACCGCCACAACCACCATCTTTAACTAATTCAGGAAAGGCATTGGATAAACCTCCCGCGCCCACATCGTGAATAAAGGCTATGGGATTTTCCTTACCTAGCTGCCAACATTGATCAATGACTTCCTGACAGCGACGTTCTATCTCGGGGTTTTGCCGCTGTACGGAGGCAAAATCCAAATCTTCCGCACTGCTGCCCGATGCCATTGACGATGCGGCACCACCCCCAAGACCGATCAACATGGCAGGCCCACCCAACACGATCAACTTACAGCCGGGGTCAAATTCATGCTGTTCAATGTGTTCTTCACGGATATTGCCATAGCCACCGGCAATCATGATTGGCTTGTGATAACCGCGACGCTCACCATCAAAATCCTGCTCAAAGGTACGAAAATAACCGCAGAGATTTGGACGCCCGAATTCATTATTAAACGCAGCGCCACCAATGGGCGCTTCGACCATAATATCCAGAGCCGTCACAATCCTGTCGGGTTTCCCATAATTCTGCTCCCATGGCTGTGTGAGCTCTGGAAGGTTAAGGTTAGAAACAGAAAATCCCGTGAGGCCTACCTTTGGCTTGGAACCTCGACCAACAGCTCCCTCATCTCGAATTTCTCCACCAGATCCGGTACCAGCCCCTGGAAATGGTGCAATGGCCGTGGGGTGATTATGCGTTTCCACCTTCATTAGAATGTGAATGGGCTCTTGGGTATAGCCATAAACTTTGCTGTCAGGATTAGGAAAAAAACGACCTGCTTCACTACCAGCAATGACCGAGGCATTGTCGTCATAGGCAGAAAGTACATCCTCACCACCCAGTTCGTAGGTATTCTTGATCATACTAAACAGTGAAATATCCTGGCTTTCGCCATCAATATTCCACGACGCATTAAATATTTTATGACGACAGTGTTCAGAATTTGCCTGGGCAAACATCATCAACTCAACATCGGTGGGATCTCGCCCAAGATCGTTAAAACTCTTCAACAAGTAATCAATTTCATCGTCTGCCAAGGCCAAGCCTAAAGCCACATTGGCCTTCTCCAGAGCAGACCTGCCCTCCTGGAGAACAGGAACCCGAGTCATTGGCGTCGGCTCCTGATGTACAAACAAGGTTGCAGCCTCAGAAAGATCAGTAAAAACAGCCTCCACCATACGATCATGTAACAGTGCTTCGATCTGTGGGCGATGCTCTTTAATGATAGTCCCGCGCAGGTAATAACTAATACCGCGCTCCAAACGGCGCAATGATTGCAGCCCGGTATTGTGGGCAATATCTGTCGCCTTGCTAGACCAGGGTGAAATAGTACCGGGGCGAGGAACAACCAATAACATCTCACCTTCAGGTTCTTCCGCTGTTACCTGAGGCCCATAGGTAAGCAGTGCTTGTAGTGTGCTCGATTCTGCATCGGACAAATCACCCTCTACTTCTGCAAAATGAACAAATTCGGCGTATACACCTTCAATACAGGGCTCTATAGCCTTCAGTGAAGAGAGAAGTTTTTGTTTTCTAAACTCAGAAAGCGCCGGGGCACCACGGAAAATCAGCATCTTGAAGTAGCTCGCATCAGGCAGGATTTAAAGCCGCTTATTGTACTGGAATTGACCTCAATACGTCATGGTTTCAAACGATCCATTTAAGCATCCATTAACTGGCTTGCCACCCCGGCAGTCATTAATCAGAAAACTGTTGAACCGCTGAACATCTATCTCTAATCTAGACAACCTACAAAGCAAGCTCATGAATTTCTGAAAGAAGCCGAAAGGCGATAACGGGGTCGTCATCGATGATCACCTTTTTTATTTTCAGAATGCGGCTTCATCGTTGGACGAAGATATGGTCGGGTTTTATTTCCATTTAAAGAAGACGACAAAGCGCATACTGCTATGCACGATTCTTTTTATTATAGCCCTGACCCTTTCCACTAGCCGAGCGCCCACCACGCTAGAGGAAGTTCTCAGTAATAACGAACTTCGTATTATCACCCTGATGGGGTCAACCACCTATTTCAAAAATGCCAAGGGTGAAGATGGTTTTGAGTACCTGCTGGCCAAAGCCTTTGCCAACGCACTCGGTGTCGAACTCAAAGTCACTGCTATGGAGTCACTCAGCGGTGTACTTCTCTCGGTAGGCGGCCCGCGAGGACACCTTGCTGCAGCCGGACTGACCGTCACCCCTGATCGCCAAAAGAAAATGAGGTTTAGCAATCCCTACTATCAGGTCAAGCAAACTCTGATTTACCGAAATGGTTCAAAACGACCCCGAAAAATTGAAGACCTGTATGGGGGGCGATTACTGGTGATCCCCAACAGCTCTCACAGAGAAAGGCTTGCCGAATTAAAACTTGAGTATCCCCAGCTGCAGTGGGAGGAAGTCGAAGGACTGGAAATGCTGGACCTGATGGCTCAGGTGCATTCCGCTGAAGCAGATTATGCCGTGGTCGATTCCACCTCCTACCTGGTTGACAGAAGCATCTACCCCAATGCCAGAGCCGCATTTGATTTATCAGAACCACAGCCTATAGCCTGGGCATTTCCTCTCCACGGCGACAACTCATTAATTGATGCGGCCAACATATTTTTTAAAGAATTTGATCAAAGTGGCGAATTGAAACGATTAAAAAAGCAGTCCCTCGATCAGAAAGATGGGTTTAACCTGGCTGGTTCACAACTCTTTCTCAGGAGAATCAATACCCGTCTCCCCAAATACGAAGCGATATTTAAGGAAGTGGCCAAAACCTACAATGTAGACTGGCACCTGCTCGCCGCCATTGCCTACCAGGAATCACACTGGAACGCCAAGGCCAGATCCCCAACTGGGGTTCGCGGGTTAATGATGCTGACATTACCAACGGCTAAAGAAATGGAGGTTAACGACCGGCTGGATCCGCGGCAAAGCCTGGAAGGTGGCGTTAAATACTTTCTAAAGACCAAATCGAGAATCCCCAAAGATATCACTGATCCCGATAGAACCTTACTGGCTCTGGCTGCCTATAATGTCGGAATGGGACACCTCGAGGATGCCAGGGTGCTTGCGGATAGAGATCATAAAAATCCAGACCTATGGAAGGATGTAAAAAACTACCTCCCCTTGCTCCAACAGAAAAAATATTTTAGCACCGTACGGCATGGCTATGCTCGGGGTCATGAGCCCGTCGCCTATGTTCAAAACATTCTTCGCTACAGGGCGATGTTAAAGTGGCACTCACTTGAAGCCCAGCGCCGCCAAGAACGACAGCAAAACCCTGAATTACCAAATTCCAGTGATTGGAATCCGGACTCCCTACTCTCCCTGTAACGCGCCAGACTATTAACGCCTTTTTATAAATACGCTGTTTTAACGACGCTGTCGAAAAAAACTACTCATTAACTCACTACATTGATCGGATAGAATGCCACCGACAACCTCTATTTTATGATTGTAATGGGCAGATTCGGTGAGCTGTAATTGGCTCACTATGGCACCAGCCCTTGGCTCAGTAGCACCAAAAACCAAACGGCTAACCCGCGCATGCAAGAGTGCCCCTACGCACATGGTGCAAGGCTCAATGGTTACATAAAGTGTTGTACCAGGTAATCGATAGTTACCAAGTTTGGTGGCGGCATCGCGCAACGCAATCACTTCGGCATGTGCCGTGGGGTCGCAGCCACTTATGGGTTGATTCCAACCTTCGCCAACTATTTGACCATCCTTCACTAATATAGCGCCGACAGGTACTTCGCCCGCCACCCCTGCCTGCTCAGCAAGCGCTAACGCTTTACTCATCCAATCTCTATCTATAGGGGTATAACCTTTTCCTGTCATTGTGAGATAAACCGTCAAATTAGGGGGGTAAAAGAGACGTAATAAAGGGGCATCAGTTTGACCACGACCGGCTTTATCACATACATATAGTCCGCAGGTTTAGTTAAGCTTGTCCATTTCTTCGAGTCGCTTATCGACGCTATCCTGCAAAAACCCTTCGATGGCCTCAGCTTTATCGACTTCCCGTTGGTAAATAACCTCGGGGCGTTCATCGTTATTCGGTGTTTTTTTACTATCGATAAACACCACGTAAATCAGCCCAAGCACCGCCACGGCCAATAGCAAATATTTCATAATATCATTCCTTTTAAAGCCAACCTCTAGAGAGGCAACCTAAACGCCAGGCAGAACACTGGAAGTATCTCGCCAAGCACAAAGTACTCCCCTCACTCCCAGTCGACTGTTATAAAAAATAATCACGCAAACGACGGAGACAGCACGATTTTACACGATCTATGCAAATTGATGGTGCGTCAGGTGGAATAACAAGACCACTTAGCTGGTTCTCCTCAATACATCGTAGAAAAAGGAATGTCCGGGATACCAGGAGTCGCCGGTGTGTCATGTTTAGCAACAACGCTTCGTTATTACCGTTGGTCGAACATAGGGTTCACCTGTCGCGTATCACCTGCAAAGTATCACCCGGCGACTAATCTTTGTCTTAACAGTCTTATCCCTGTTTGTGACGGGCATTGTTGTCCGGCTGTTTTCGTTTTGCCTTCCAGCCGCCATGTCCCCCGGAATCGTAAGGAGGGAATTTCGGATGCGCCACATTTTATTTTGTATCAGTTTCTTGATCGGTATTGCTGTTCCCGCACTTGCCGTGCAACCACCACCCAACGCATTTGTGGGCGATACGCTTCCCAGCCAGGCGCCCGATCGTGTGCTCGTGAAGTTTAGTCCCGGTGTCAGCATGGCCAGCGTCGGACAAGCTCTGGGGGCGGTCAGTGGTCGCGCAGTCAGTACCATTTCCCAGCTGGGAGTAAACGTGGTTGAGGTGCCCATCGGAACAGTCGGCGGCAGTGTCGCCATGCTCAACAACAATCCCAATGTCGTATTTGCCGAACCGGACTCCTATCGCGTTATGTTATTGCCGAACGAAGGCGACGATCCGGAGCCTACCGGAACCAACAACCTCTGGTTCGAACAGCAGTGGGGATTAAACAATACCGGACAATTGCTGATCAACCCGGAAACTGGGGCATTTGACTCGTCCGGGGCGGCGGATGCAGACATCGACGCCCCCGAGGCCTGGGATATATCCACCGGCTCAACGGCGGTAAAGATTGCCATTCTCGATACCGGTATCGATTGCCGTACGTCCGCGCGGCCAGATGGCAGCCTGGAGTTTGAGGCGGCTTCGGGTAAGTGCATTGAAGAGGTCAGTTTTGTGCAGGCGTACAGTAATACCCTCGACGATGTGGCGGCTCATGGTTCCCATGTGGCCGGGATTGCCGCAGCGGCCACCGATAACGACATCGGTATCGCCGGGGTGGGCTGGGATAGCTCCGTTGGCAGCCTCAAAACCTGTTTTGAATACTATCTCGACTTACTGCCCCCGCTGGGTTACTACGTGATCGTGGGGGTGTGCCCGGTGTCTTCATCGGCGGCGGCGCTGACCTATGCCGCCGATCACGGCTACCACGCGGCCAACATGAGTTACGCCAGCGATGAGGTGGACGAATCCGGCGAGCCGGCTGGGCTAGGAGGATACAGCGCCACCGAGGCCGCCGCGGTTGACTACGCCTGGGACAAGGGGCTAGTGATGGTGGCGGCCGCGGGTAATGACGGTAACTCCGTCATGAACTATCCCGCCGCCTATGACAAAGTTATCGCTGTTGCCGCCACCTCGGCAGTGGACGACAGGGCTTCCTTTTCCAGCTACGGTTCCTGGGTCTCAGTGATGGCCCCGGGGGAAAACATTATTTCCACGGTACCCAACGAACTCTGTATCTTTTATGCAGATATATTGGGTGAGTACTATGACCCGAATTCCGACGCCTGCCTGGACTGGTATTCGGGCACCTCCATGGCAAGTCCCCATGTGGCTGGTGCCGCAGGCCTGGTGTGGGCGCACCTATTTCCCGGTCAGTTGAGCGATCCGGACACCTGCTCGGATAACGGCACCGCCTGCAATCAGGTCGTCAGGGATCGACTGGAACAGAACGCCGATACCACGGGAGCCCTGGGGCAAAACCTGCTGGTCTATTCAGGATACGGGAAATTGAATGTGGCAGCGGCACTTTCCGGCGCGGCCGAGCCACCTCCCCCAGACCCGGAACCGGTGACAGCGACCATTCAGAGCCTGACAGACAATGGTGATGGTACGGTCACTATCACCTGGGATCACAACGGCCATGTGCTGCTGGAAAGGGAGAAACTGCACGCAAAATCTGGCCAATGGAAAGCCTCTACCACTGTCTATGACGGTACCGGGAAAACCAGCTATGAGGATAGTAGTGGTGCAGGAACATTCCACTACCGTATAGGCGCAGAACAGCCCGATACCTCGATTATCTGGAGTGACTACCAGGAAGTTGATATCAGTGACACCTCGGGTGGTGGAGGTGGTCCCGGTGGCGGTAACGGAGGCGGTGGAGGAAAAGGCGGTGGCAAGGGAAAGCCCGCCAAATAACCGTTTCACAGACAACGAAATATCAATCTACAGGGCCAGAGGTGGCCCTGTTTAGTAGAGAGCCAGAAATCTTGTTTGACGTTACTGGCGGCTTTTCAAAAAGTTATTTATTTGCTTTTCCAGATTCTCGCCACGGCCCATTCGTTGCCCCGCGAGCATAGGACGTATCCCCTCCTTTTTTTGTCCAAAAACCAGCCCACTAGACTGAATCCAACACGGCGTTTCACCCATCCAAAACCAGGATTGATCCTCTCGGAGAAAACAGTTCAACTGAATCACCAAGCGAATGTTGCCCATGTCATCCATGGCCTCACAACGCACGTCACGGCGAGTCACGATGCCGACAAAACCACCGTTATCCAATATCGTTATTTAACGTCAGCCTGATTATGTTGAATCGGTCTCACCGGCTGTTCGTCAGTTTCTAAACTAAAAGAACTGTTATGGCAAGTCGTGCCCAAGGGATGTGATTATGTTTTTTTTACAGGAGATGTGCAGGATGAAGTTAAGGAGACACGGCAAGAAAAGCTAATTAATAAACACTCAGTTTTCCATGCATGGCAAGAAGAGGACAGAAGAATGAACAAGAAATTGAAACAAGGATGGTCATCCAACTTAAGCCTGTTAAGCATTCTGGCGTCACTATTTCTACTCTCGCTAACACCGGCATCGGCTGGAACCATGTTTATGGCAGCGGATACCGAAGACTTTGCCGGTGGTTTGCCCTGTTCTCCCTCTGCCGGAGGCGGACCGGGTGTGGACAGGCTGGGCGTGATTACCACTGATGGTCCTTCCGTTACCAATGTCGACATTATCTGCACCGACTTCCTGCTCAATGGGATGGCGGATGCCGATGGCAAGCTACTGGCGGGGACCCCCAATGCCAACCCCCTGAACACGGTGAGCTTCGATGGCGTCCTACTCGATTCAATCATTGCGCCGGGAATCCCCAACGGTGGCTGTTGTAACGAAGAGATGCTCTTTGTTCCCCAGGGAGACGGCACAGCGAAGTTTTACCATGCCCATTATTCGGATGTGATCAGGGAGATTGACCCGGAAACCGGTGTACAGATCGGCGCGAGTTTCCCGCAACCCGATACCGTGGGAATGGCGCTGGTCAATGGGGATATCTGGATCACCCACTGGTCCGCCAGACAGGTCGGCATCTGGGACCCGGATACCAATACATTCACTTTAAAGTTTAACCTTATTGGGCTGGGAAATGCCGGTGCGCTGGCTTGGGATCCCTTCAGCCAGGTGCTTTGGATCGGTTCATCCGGAGGAAATATCACCCCGTTCGACCTTGCCGGGAATCAACTCGGTGCCACGGAGCAGCCCTTCGGTGCCTTTGGGGCGACCGTCGATGGCCTGACGTTCCTGGGTGAGGTTACAGAGCCGTCCGGCGGCGTGTGTGTTTACCAGGAGGAAACGCTCGGTGAAGGTGATTTTGCCTTGTTGGGCTCTGTAGATGAATTCGATCACTCGGCAGAGACTGCAGCACAGGCATACAACTATGTCGGATCCAGCTATGCCGGTACGCCGCCCGATGCCATAAGCAACCTCTCGCAACTGTTTATGGTCAACACCTCCGAGGGTGGCTCCTCACTGTTTGTTGTCCACGATGCCCCCAACGATGGCAGTGGCGGTACGGTTGACTTACTGCTGTCGCTCACCGGCGATAGTGCCGACGCACTGTTCTCGGACGATGGCGGGGAAATTGTGGAAAGCCCGGATAACACCTTCACAGCAAGCCACAACTGGGTCGAATGCTGTACAGACGGTGGCGTGATCGGCACGCTGGAGGGAAACTGGTCTATGCTCATTGACCCAAACTTTATCTCGGGCATCGACAGCTGGCAGGTGACCCCGGCATCAGGATCGCCGATCGGCCTGGATATGATGCGGCAAGTAAAACTCGAGCCCTGTGAGGACGAGGTCGAACCGCTGAGTAAAACCATCGTGGACGGCCCGGATATAGACCAGGATGGAGATGTCGACGCCATCATCGCAGTTAAACAAACCCAGACTACGGAATATACCTGGCGGATCAGCTACAACGGTCCCGACGGTGTGGATGCCGAGATCACCGATGTCGCACCTGCAGAATCTGTAGTGCTGGCAATTAACGCAGATCCAACCAGCCTGCCACTGGGTTGCGGTGAAGCAACCGACTTCGGCGATGACTCCGGTGTGGTGGATGTCTATCGGGGCGGCAAAATTGGCAAGAACTGTCACAGCTCCACCGGTATAACCTGGCTTCCTGACAGTAACCAGGAGACACTGGATGTCACAGTCACCATGAGGGAAAGTCCGGGGGGCGGCCATAAACAACCGGCCTTTGCGCCCACGTCCTGTGGTGCCCTTTACCTCAACGAGGGAGCGGTAGCTGACTTGTACGACCCAGCAACCGGCGAACCGGCCATAGACCCGGATAGCGAAGAGCCACTCGGCCCATTGACGTCCAATCAGCTCTGTATCGCCGCGGTGAAAAATCCCACTGAGTTTGGCTTCGATGCCGACAACGATGGCGACAACCTCGCGGATCACGCTGAAGCCTGTGTCAATGAAGTGCGCACAAACCCCTGTCGCGCGGACACCGATGGCGATGGCATCAATGACGACGTAGACAGTTGTCCGGTGGATTACAACTCGGGTATTGATACCGACCTCGATGGTACCGATAACATCTGTGACACGGATGACGACGGGGACGGCACCCCCGATGAGGAAGATCCCTGTCCACTTGATCCGACAGATTCCTGCTGAACATAGGGAGATCCGTGCCGGTTGGTATGTGTGGCCAGAAATTATTCTCGCCAGCTGATCAAGAAAGCCAAATGGCAGGAGATAAAGGCAAGGGGTGAAAGCCCCTTGCCTGTTTGTCTTTGCCAGGATGTTGGCGTGCCCTGCTGGGAGACTGGCGTTGCCTGTGTGTTCAGTTCTGCCTGGGCGGTGCGCTTTCAGGCGCAGACAAACAAGCTTAACCCTGAATTTTCTGGTGCCGAGCAGGAGGTGGCATTGAGTTGTTCTGCATAGGGGGGGAAGCAAGTGCTAGCGTTTGCTGATCCCCCCTGTTCAAACACAGGACAAAGTTCTGATTCAGCCATTCTGATTGGCCATCAATAGCTGCTCTTCCACAGCGAGGCAGCCCTGGAGGGCTGAGCTGATGTGGCCAAAGCCGGTTAAGAAACGTATTGGTATTGAACAAGAAAAATGGAGAAATCCATATTTAGTGCTTAGGTTGTACCCTGGAGACTACATGTTTGATACCAACTGGAATGACAGGCCTACTCCCACTCGAATATAAACGAGCAATTAATTTCTCTTATGTTCAGGTGGTTGGAAACAGCTAAACGCCTAATACCATGAAAAATACCATGCTCAAAAAACCCTAAACAATGACTACACTCATCGCCCTTCCAAATCTGGTTCCCGACTACCAGAGCGATGTAACGCTTAAGCCGCAACGGAACGGTACACACCCAGAGCGTACATCAACCGATGGATTATATCCCAATAGTAAAATAATCAGTTCGCCCTCACGGATCGCAAAGTACAGCCGGTAGCAAGGACACTATATAACGTCTATCTAGCCCAGCGCTTTTTCGCCTTGACCTGTGCTGTTCGGCTGTGCCCCTCTAAAAACACTGGTGTCACCATGTTTTACCCATGGTACTCTGGCCGGGCGTGGCCGCCAGAAGTCGTCCTTCCCGAAACTCGCGAATGGCCTGTTCAATTTCCTCAGGCTTATTCATCACAAACGGGCCGTACTGCGCAATGGGTTCACGCAGGGCCTTGCCGGACAACACTAAGGCCTCAAAGCCCTGCTCTTTTGCCCGCAGGGAAAGCTCGTCACCACTACCATAAACTCCCATGTGCTGGGACTTCAGCTCTGCACTGACGCCCGTATAAACCAACACCAATACACCTTCGTAGTCACCAACATCCAGAATAATTTCCGCGCCAGGTGCTACTGAAACGTCCACCAGTAGTGGCCGAGTCGGCATAGCCGGCAAACAACCACTGAGAGTGGTGTACTCTATCGTGATATCACCGGCAATAACCCGAACCTCACTGCCAGCGTCATCCCGGTAGCGGGCAATCTCGGCACTGCGAATATCGCGATAGGCTGCGGGCTTGATCTTGTCGGTCGCGGGCAGATTCAACCAAATCTGAAAGCCGTGCATCAGGCCCCCATCCTGCTCGGGCATTTCAGAATGCAATACCCCACGCCCCGCTGTCATCCACTGCACATCACCAGGACCGATTACACCTTCGCTACCCATGTGATCCCGGTGGCGCATGCGACCGGCCTTCATGTAGGTGATGGTTTCAAACCCTCTGTGGGGATGCTCGGGAAAGCCGCCTATATAATCTGCTGTCGCATCCGAGTTAATCTCGTCAATCATCAGGAACGGGTCCAGTATCCTGTGCATTGACGCGCCGGCGATGCGATTGATCTTGACGCCATCACCATCGCGGGATGGCCGCGACGGATACACCTGCAATAATTTTCTGTTCATAGTAAATCTCCTGCTTTCTCAAACCTGTTGTTCTCAGTCAAACTGATCCCGGTTATGGGGCAAGGTGAAATCCTGCTCGGGACCCAATGGCACCACCTGGGTCGGATTGATGGTGACGTGGCTGCCATAATAGTGTTGCTTGATGTGTTTAAAGTTAACCGTCTGCGCCACTCCCGGTTGCTGGTACAACTCGCGGAGATAATTACTGATTGCAGGATAATCGGCGATGCGCTGGCGGTTGGTCTTAAAATGCCCGTAGTAAACGGCATCAAAGCGAATCAGGGTGGTAAACAGGCGCCAGTCCGCTTCTGTCAGTACGCTTCCCGCGAGATAGCGTTGCCGAGTCAGGGTCGCCTCGACCCAGTCCAGCGTATCAAACAATTTGTAGTAGGCCTCTTCGTAGGCCTGTTGAGTCGTTGCGAATCCAGCCCGGTACACACCATTGTTGATCGAGTCGTAAACCCGCTCGTTAATAGTGTCTATCTGCATCTGCAAAGCTCCAGGGTAATAATCCTTATCGTTACCGGTAAGACCGTTAAAGGCACCGTTGAACATGCGAATAATCTCCGCCGACTCATTGCTGACAATGGACTGCGTTTGCTTGTCCCACAATACGGGCACGGTAACTCGGCCTCCGTAACCCGGGTCGGCTTTTAAGTACAACTCATATAGATAATTCAGACTGTATTGATCCTTTTTCAACTCCCAGCCGTGATCAAGCATCAGTGGTTCAACCACACTGACACCAATCAGATCCTGCAGGTCTTTGAGCTGACGAAAAATCAGGGTGCGATGAGCCCAGGGGCAAGCCAGCGACACGTATAAATGATAGCGCCCCGGCTCCGCCTTAAATCCCGCCCTGCCTGTCGGGCCGGGGGCACCATCGGCGGTCACCCAGTTGCGAAAGCGAGTTTCCTGGCGGTGGAATTCACCGTCGCTTGAGTCAGTGTCATACCACTGATCTACCCATTGTCCGTTCTGTAATAAACCCATCGCTACACCTCCTCGACTTCACCCTGCGCCAGCAATGCATCAATTTGCCGCCTTGCCGCTTCTATCACCACCTCCGGGGCTCCCTTGGATCCGCTGGCATCGATATGTACCACATCCCTGACACCCAGAAAGCGACAGATGTGTTCGACATAGCGACTGGCAAAATCCCAATCACCGCCAACGGGCGTACCGCCGGACGCGGTTACAATGAAGGCCCGCTCTACTCCGGTCAGTCCTTCCGGGCCATTTTCCGTGTAGCGGAATGAAACCCCGGCGCGACAGACATAATCGATCCACTGCTTCAGGTAGGCAGGCACACTAAAGTTGTACATCGCAACCCCCAGCACAAGGGTATCGGCCTGCTGCAACTCAGCAATCAATTCGTTGGATATCGCCAAATGCCGCTGCAAGCTGGCCCGGCCGTCTTCGTGGGAACCGTGCACACCGACAAGATCTTGCGGACTCATCGGCGGCAGAGGGTTCTTTACCAGATCTCGCTCGACGACCGGCTGCCCCAGTTGTTGCACCAGGAAATCGGTAATGA
This sequence comes from Porticoccus sp., assembly GCA_041581635.1. Taxonomy (GTDB): domain Bacteria; phylum Pseudomonadota; class Gammaproteobacteria; order Pseudomonadales; family Porticoccaceae; genus Porticoccus. The sequence goes on from JBFICW010000014.1 coordinate 57,365, forward strand.
TGCGCGAATTGCCACCTTCCATCCGGGCGCTAGAATCAATTCTCAATATGCTCATAAAGTATCTCTCTTGGATTTGAGTAAGTTTTATTGGCTCAGTTTTGCGCTGATCAGCTGGTCCGCACTCACGCTGCCCGCACCACGAATCACAAGCGTGACACTCACCGCCAGCAATGCCAGACCAAATTCATAGCCGTTGTTCGCCATAAAAAGTCCGTTTGCCATATGGACCATGACAATCGCCACCACCATAGTCAGTGCTAATACCGCAGCAGCCGGACGCACCAGCAACCCTAAAATCAGGGCCAGCCCGCCAAAGAATTCAGCGCTGCCTGCCATAGCTGCCATCAGCAAGCCGGGCTCCAGACCGATAGACGCCATCCAGCCGCCAGTACCCTCCAAGCCATAACCACCAAACCAGCCAAACAGCTTTTGTGCACCATGAGCGACAAAAATAACGCCCGCAGCGACCCGCACCGGCAATGTGTCAAAGCCCGCTGCAGGAGTGGTGATCTTTTTCAATAACATTTTCATAGTAGCCTCCAGATAGAATTAAAAGATTTTTTGAACTAATAGAGACAGTTTATAGCTTGATCATCGTGCAAATAAGTGTGGTTTTTTGTCTGGAATGTTCAACTAAATTGAACAATAATAATGACGTTTCCAGATCCCAAGGAGCCAATCATGGGCCACTCTCCTATCACCTTAGACGCGCTACAAGTGCTGGATGCCATCGACCGCCGCAGCAGCTTTGCCAAAGCCGCTGAAGAGCTTGAGAAGGCCACCTCGGCGCTTTCCTATACCGTGCAAAAACTGGAAGAACAACTGGGCGTGACGCTGTTTCAGCGACAGGGGCGGCGCTCGCTGCTCACGCCCAGCGGTAGACTATTACTCGAAGAGGGCCGCAAAATTCTTGTCGCTACGACCTATTTGGCTGACCAGGTGAAAGAGCTGGCCACCGGCTGGGAACCGAGACTACGCCTAGGGCTGGAATCGACCACAGAACGCGAACCCTTTTTTCAAGCTCTGGGAACGCTACTGGAGGAACAGCCAAACCTGGAAATTGATATTCAGGAGTGCGTACTAAACGGGGGATGGGAAGCGCTGGAGACGGACAGCATTGATTTGTTGATGGGAGCAACCTCACCGATCCCTTTACAAAAAGGATTCCGTGCCCTGCCGATCACCCCTGCCGACATGCTGCTAGTCGCGGCGGCCAGTCATCCGCTCGCCCCCATGGCCAATGACGCCCAGACTGTAGCAAGGCAGCTGCCATATCACCGCCGTGTCGTGACCCATGACAC